>JAKVBI010000021.1 GCA_022447545.1 Myxococcota bacterium | reverse complement strand
CACGAGTTGCTGATCTCGGCGATGGTTTCGTAGGCCCCATCCCCGTCCGTGCTCACCCACAGGCCGCGCCCCGTATCAAAATGGAACTCGAACAAGCTCCCGTCTCCCTGACGGCCTTCGATCAAGGAGTGGGGGAAGAGGTAGGTGACTTCGAGCTTCAGATGCGTGGAGAAGGTCCACTCGCCCGACGCAAAGGTTCCGCCTTCGCCGCGGGAGTTGTAGGTCCGCACCAGGCGGTAGTCCTCACCGAGGCTCGGCAGGAAAGCGTCCTCGTGCTGGACCACCAGGTTTCCGTTGCTGGTGTTGACGTAGAGCTGCTCGCCGTGGCCCGGTTCGCCAGCCCGAACCGGATCTCCCCGTTTCAGAATGGCCAGACTCGTATCCAGCAGTCCGCTGCCGTCTCCACCAATCGCAATTGCCATACTCCGAGCCTCCTCGGCCAAAGCCGCCTTGGGAGTTCTCCCGATCAGAGGTCGCAAAAACCCCTATCAACAGGCAAAACCTAAGCAGGTATCCTGGAAACTCGAGGAATGTTTAGGCAAAACGAAAACGAGCTTGAATCCAGAGAAACAGACCGGCTCCAGGCTCTGCCCGGAGGCCATCCCGATGTGCAAATAAATCGATAATTGTTTGTATTATTTACAGTTTTAAAGAGAAGGGTGGCGTGAAGACACGGGTGTCCGAGGCCCTCGACGCTTCAGGGGGGATTCAGAACGAACGAGGAAATCCCGGAGGCTGAGGTCCAAGGCACATCACGTTCGGAGTTCGTTCCAGCATGGCCTGCGCGCATTGAGTGACTGGCGACCCCCATTGACAGGATCGTATCGGGGGACTTTCTGAATCTTAAAGAAACTGCGGGTGATCGAAGGATCAGGCCATGGCATCGGGCGAACCCGTTTCGAGAAGAGTCAAAACGACCTTCGAGTTCGCGAAGTTGCCCTGCACCGCTCCCACACTCGCTTCAGCAAACGCCAAGAGTGCTTCCGCGGTGAAATCCTGAGTCTGGCCCGCGATCATGCGATTGGAGACAAGGGCAGTCGCAACGTTATCAGCCCTGTCATTGGCAAACGAGCTGAACACCTGAGTAGTGGCGTCCCCAGCAACGTCCTGCCATCTCACCGCTTCCCAGCTGTGCGTCCGTGAGTGCTGATCCGCAAACGTCAAGCGACCGTTCAGGTCGGCAAAGTTGGGAACGAATGCCTGGTTGATCGTGTTGAAGACTCCCGCCTTCTCCTCGCGCGATTCGAGCCTATTGACATAAAAATCGAAACCCATGTTCGAAACGATACTCATCGCCGAACCGCGCTCCGATGATGATTGAGGCGTACTCGGGAATGCCATCTCCTTTAGAGTCTTGGATCCCTTGAGAACCATGTCCACGACCTTCGACTTAACAGCCTCTTTCAACAGCCCTCCTGTCATGAATCCTCGATGCGCATCGCCCGCTCGATACAAACTCTTTTGATCCACGGAGTCATCGTAGAAGAATGCAACGGTCTCCGAACCGATTGAACCGCTTTGCCCCAACTTCATCTCGAGAGTTCCCGACTTCTTTTTTGCCTCGAAACCTCTCGCGGCAGAGTCTGCGAATTTTATGGCGCCCCGCTTGATCGCTTTCCATGCACGGTTTCCACCCGTTTGGGTCGAGCTGTAAGCATCATAAACGTGCGCTGCAAAGCTCGAGAACTTGGTGAGCGATTTCGTTTGTTTGACTCTCGACGTCATCTCGAAGACTTCGCTGGTCACGGCCCCAGCCTGGTCCACCGAACGACGTACATATTTCTCGGTTACGAAGGCGACCTCGTCAACGTAGGAGGTGAATCTTCCGGTTCGTCGATTCGTCTCCAACAAGACTTCTACCTTCGGATAGTCGTACACCTGCCTCACTCGTTCGAGATGGGTTCCATGATCCACTTCGACGTATTTCACCTTTTTCGCTCGCCAAGAATCAGGAATCACGGGGTTGAACAGGCGCTTTGCTCTGTTTCCACCGACCTCGAAAGCCTGTTTCACGCGGGCGAACTTCGACATGCCGATGTTCTTGTAGATCTTTTCATAACGGGTCGGTGCAAGCGTTTTTTCCAACTTTCCGCCGGCCAGGGAAACCGTGTCGACCTTGGTAATCTTGTAGGATTTTCCGCCCGACACCCGGGTCGTCGTAAACACACCATTGGCTTCAGAAAACTTCACGCTCGCGCTGTTGCTAAAGGGCATGTGCGAGCGCAGATTTTTCGCAAACCTTTCGAGTCGGGCTCGGCGGCTAGTCCCAGCGACGCTCTTTCTGAGCTGATGGCTGTAGGTCGCCACCCTCGTACCGTCCTCCCCATACTTGAAACTCCGGACGACCTTCACGTTCTTGAACTTCTGGACCGTCCCGGCGAGCCGCGCCTCTCTCACTGACCTCACAGCCGCTTGGCCCGCACTCTTGATTTTTCGCATCGCCGAAGTTGCGGAACTTACGACGTTTCGAATCTTGAGTGACTCTCGAGCGCTCTTCACTGCACTTCGCGTCTTGCTGGAAAATGAGACCATGGGCTCAATACTGCTATTCCACTCTCGCTTGAAGACCGCTTTGAATCGAGCAATGCGCGTCCCCTTCAGCAAATGATCATCCACTGCCCTCAATCTCGCGAGCTCATCGATGGACGAGGCTTTAGCCCTCATGGCCGTGAGTGTGCTGCCAGAATCCCCGAGGCGAATCACCTTGTTGAGACGACCGAAACGCCCCGCGCCACCGCGGGTCGCGCGACCCGCTTGAGCTGCCACTTTCGATGTGCGAACTCCATTCGCCGCAATTGCGCCGAAGAATCCACCAGCTCCAGCGATCCCAAGCGCCCAGGGTTGCTCGATTCGACCATCGTATTGAATCGTTTGACTAATGGCCTCACCCGAGATTTCGAGTGCCGTCTGGCCCACGACGTTCCATACCTTGAGCGCGGTCGAGGCGGACTTGGCGGCCTGCACCGCAAAGCCGAGCCCAGCCGCAGCGCCTCCAAATGCGCCAGCGATGGTATCGGCAGCCACTTGCTTCCAACTGAACTCCTCTTGCAGACCGAAGCCAATGAGGATTCCCTGGGTCAGCGCCGAAGCTGCGAAAGCAACCGCTGCACCGATCACTGCGCCCACCGCAACACCGACGAGAATGGCCCCAACACTCCCCACTGTGAAGCCAAGCGCCGCAGCTGCAGCCGGGGCCGCGGCACCGACCGTAACGACCGTCACGATGATGGCAACGATGGCCACTACGACGATGAGAATGATGGCAGCGATGACCTCGCAACTGTTCTTCTTGGGCGGTGGCGGGCTTTTCAACCCGGGGATCTTCGACCCCACGATCTCGCCTTCGTTGTAGACGGCATGGGAGTCATGCGTCATCCGCCCGTTCTCGACAGTGTTGGGAACCGTGAGGCGGGTTCCTGCCGATATCGGTGAATCCCCGACGATTCCATTGGCCTCGGCCAAAACGAACCAGAGACTCTGATTTCCATACCGGTCCATAGCAATGGATCGGAGGCTCTCTCCGCGTTCTACGACGTGATCTTGAACCGCCAGACCAGGAAAGTCTTCGGAAATCTGTTTGAGCTCCGCGTACTCTCCCTGATCAAGCGTCGGGCTTCCCTTTGCTCCCTCTTTGTATTCACCGATTGGATTCCCATTCGCGTAGATGAACCGAGTCTTGGTGACCTGACCGGACCCATCATCTTCCTCGCCGGTATCGTGGTATCGGCGGAAGATTTTCCCATCGGCGTTGTATGCAAAATGCTTTTCCTGCTTGCTCTCCTGGTCGTCGGTCTGTGCAAGATCGATGTATCGGAGTCTTCGATTGCTGTCGTAAGCCGAATACGACGTACCGGACACATCTCCGCTGCCTCCGCCGCTAACCGATAACAGCAAACCCTCGTTATTATAGTTGTGAGTGAAGGTGTAGGCCTTAACATCATCTGAATCCGAAGCATCTTGAACAAAGGTCGATAACAAACGTCCCGAAAGGTCGAAGTAGGACATTGTTAGGTCGTCCCCATCGCCATCGTCACCACCGCCGAGCGTTCGTGTGATGTAACTAAGGTTGTTGGTATCGTAGGTATGGGTGGTGGACTCACCCCCCTGCGAAATTCCTGTCACATTGCCCGCATTGTCATAGGCCCAAACGATTGTATTCGCGCCCGTTGCTGTCGTGACCCGATTGTTGTCGTCATAGGAATAGTTCGTGACTCCGCCAGAATCGGTCGAACTCTTCCTGTTTCCCGAATCGTCGTAGGTGTAGGACCGAGTCGCAGTGCCATCCACGAAGCTAACCACCCGATTCGCAGCATCGTAGGCATATACGTGATTCGTATTGGATCCAGAGATTTTCGTCTTATTTCCAGATTTGTCGTACTCGTAGTTGAGGGTGGTATCTGTGGAGGTTAAATCCGTCCAGTTTTTCAGCCATCCATTATCATAGTAGGTGTAGGTCAGCTCCGAGAAGTCGGCGCCGGTATCGCGCCGCTCCAAAACCTCACCCGTACGCCGACCGCCGATATCATAGGTGTACACGGTGCGAAGCCCGCTGCTCCCCAATGTGTCTCCGATGACCGCGACGTCGTCAATTTGCGTGACGCGGCCGGTGTTATCGTAGACTTTTGCAATGTTCTGACCCAAATTACTGATCTGGTTCGTTCGATTCCCGAATCGATCATAGGTATAGGTCGTCGTCTTCGGGCCCGGTTCTGATTGAGTCAACATCCGACCGAAGGCACCATAGGTATAGATCGTCTGTCGGCCCATCGGATCGGTTTCCGAGATCTTGTTATTGAAGACATCGTAGGAGGTCTTTTTCTCGACCAGCATCGGGGAATTGTTTGAAACCGCTTCCTTTGCTGTTTGGAACGAACTGGGGGCTGTCCCAATGGACAGGATTCCTTTTTTTTCTCGGAAACTGTACTCATTGGTAACTCGTCCGACCTCATCGTACGCCTGCCCGAAGAAGTTTCCATTCGGGTCCTTGGTCCAAATATGACGGTCACTCTTGTCGTACTCGTATTTCGTGGTGCCACCCCCCGCATCTACGAACTGTGTCAAACGATCGTGTTGGTCCCAAGTTCGTGTCAAAGTCTTTTCTCGACCGTCGGTCGTCGTTGTGCAGCGCCCGAAGGCATCGTAGGTGTGCTCTATCTCTTCGTCTTTCAGCCCATTTACATAATGACTGATCAAACGCCCCCGTTTAGTGGGGTCACTGTTGTTGGGAGCGCCGTATACGCTGATTCGATTGTTCCCGTTTCCGTCGGTTTCACTGACGATGTTTCCGAATACATCGTAGACGAGGCTTCGAATCGTTGTGATGTTCACTGATCCGACATCAACGCCAGCACCGCTGTAGGATTCTCTCGTCAGGTTTCCAACGCCATCGTACTCATACTCCAAATCGACTTGGGCGCCTGGTTTGGTTTCAGTCGCAAGCTGTTTGTTGTAGTTCCATGTTTTTCGTGTGACTGCACGCGTACCGGAAACACTGGGTCCCCATTCGGCGATCTCATTGTCC
Organism: Myxococcota bacterium; assembly: GCA_022447545.1. Classification (GTDB taxonomy): domain Bacteria; phylum Myxococcota_A; class UBA9160; order UBA9160; family SMWR01; genus JAKVBI01. Next base: position 120,506 of record JAKVBI010000021.1, on the reverse strand, counting down.
CTGCCGTCATAGGCATGGTAGGTATCAATGCTGGAAAGAGAACTGGCTTCCGCAGCCCGCGTTCCATACATTTTCGTCTCAACGATATTCCCCATGGCATCGACTCCGAAGGTTCGCCAAAGTCCTGAATCTTCGTTCGTCGCGATCTTTTGACCGAGCTTGTCGTATTCGATGTAGGTGTAATAGCTAAGCGAATCGAGGCCATTGCTCGAGAGATTGCCAGCCTCGCTCCCCGAAGTTGCAGATAATGGAAGGCTGGTTTGCATTTGATCAGCAGCAATTGCGCCGGTAAAAACGCCCTTGGTAATGCTCACGATTCCACCGGAAGATGAACCAATGGTTCCAGCGTTCTCTCGGGCGTGCACGGTGAACGATTTTCCGCTGTAGGACTCGTCAGAGCCTACGCTGATGGTCCGTACCTCCAGACCCGGAGTACTGGTCCCAGAAACAACGACGCTGCCAGCGAATACCGAGGCCGATTCTTCAGGAGTCGAAATCCGAACCCATTCGACGATGACCTCATCTCCATTGGAGTCTTCGTAGTAGATTTTGAGGTCGTATGTCTGGTTCACCGCCAGTGACACGATTTTCGCCGCGGTTGTCGTTCCGGACATCGCGACAGTATTTGAGAAATCATTGCCGCCTTGAGCCAAGCGGTAGGCTAGCTTGACATTTCCGTTGATCGCCGCTGCCTCGGACGCGGTGAGCGTGGTCGTAACCGTCGCTTCGATCAAACTATCATTGTTCGACACCCACGTTTTGTTCCATTTCGTCTTTTCCGCATCCTCCTCCGGCACGACGGTCGTTCCATCTTCGTCGAGATACGACACGAGCGACCAGTTCGAGACCTGGGTGTCCGCGTACGAAACGGTCATCGAATGATCCTGAGTCGACTGATCGCCGTAGAAAATGTCGTAAATCTTCGTCGAACCACTCGCAATCTGTGGGTCGAACTGAAAGGACGAACGAGAGCCGTCGATCAAATACCGAGAGCTGTCTGTAACGGGTATTCCGTCGAATACGACCAACTCCTGACTACCCACGGGATTTCCCCCTTCGGTCGGAATGGGCCACGTCACCCACCCGTCTGAACCGAGAGGTTCGTGCGTGCCAGGGGCCGCGAGAAACGCCTGGGCATTCGTCGCATAGCTCACACCCGAATCCATCCATTCAATTTGCAGATTCGCGTTAATGGGATCCGCCAAGCCCGTCACTGTGCCAGACCAGAGGTTTCCACCCTGGTGGCTCATCGAAAACGACGGCCCTCCAGAGGTCACCTTCGGGCTTGTCACACTCCCGGTAAATTGCGCGGTTACTTGGAAGTCTCCCGAAACCTCTCTGACGTCAAGCGATTCGACGCGATCCGGTATGGAGACCTTTCGTTCCGAAGTCCATGCGAGGTTTCCAGCATTGTCCTTAGTGACGACTCTGAAGTAGACATCGTCCGCCGTTGCAGGCATCGTAACTGTCACCGCTTGGCCCGACCCAGTACCCACGGCCGCAGTCGCGTTGCCGTAGACTCCCGGCACGCTGGGAGCACTACTTGGCGGGCTTCCAGCCGAGATACTCTCATGGGAGTTCTCATCCCAGGCGACCCAGGAAGTCACGCCGTCTCCTGAAACATCCCAGTTGATCGTGACGTTGGGACTACTCCCATTGCTCACCACCGTACTTACGTTGGAAGCGAGGGGCGCCTGCAGGCCGGGAGCGCCACCAATCCACGACTGAATCTTCTGGTTGGCGGTGTTGTATTGAACGTAACTGTATCCGCCATTGGGAGTGATCGTTTGGGTGATCACATTCGCGGCATTGTAGGCATTTTCCGTAACAATCGAATTCCCACTGGGGTCGAGAGTCTTGCGAGTGAGGTTTCCGTTTGGGTCGTACTCGAAAATGGTGACGATGTCATCGTCCGCTCCGCTTCCCATATGGTCCGTCTGTTTCGAAACGAGTCCCAATGTGTTGTATTCGAATGAAATCTTCTGGTTGTTGACATCATTTTCATTCACGGATCCGAGCAGGTCCGAAAGGCTAGCGCCCTGAAGATCGATACTCGCAGGAATCACATCGATGTAACGATAAAGAGCCGAAATGTTTCCAATCTCATCGTATTCTTTGACGTTCAATACACGGTTGTTCGTCACGATCGCGACTTCGCGATTCGCATCGTCGAAGTAATAGAATTCATATGACCCGACCAATCCGTCCGACTCGGCAAAATTGGTCACCTTCGCCGTCAGGTTTCCCCGGTTGTCATAGTTGAATTCCGTCGTCACGCGGGTCCCCGACCCGCTTGTCCCAACCGTGGGAGAAGTCTCAAAGATGAGTCGGTTGTTCTCGTCGTATTCCCGCTCGACGAGGTGAACCGTTCCGGATGGAGCACTGGGCTTCGTGCTCGGTGTCAACGTTGACATGTCGGAAATTGCATCTTCGTGTTTCATTTGAAGAACCAGGTTCCCGAGCATGTCGTATGCCGATTGAACCACATAACCATCATCGTCTACGGTCATCACCTGCCGATCCAAAACATCGTAATAGGCGTAGACCTTGTCTCCGTTTCGGTCAATCGAACTGACTAGGTTGCCCCACGCGTCGTACAGGGCCTCATCGGAGGGAGTCTGCACACTCGTAGCCGCAGTGGGATTCGATCCACTGGTATTCGTTAATGCCGTGACTTCAATGGCTGAGTACGTAGTTTTGACCGCGTTCCCTGCCAAATCGTATTGAGTCAGTGTTTCTGAAAATTCGCTGCTCCCGGATGGCGGGCTTTCCTGGCTGCGTGGGTCGCCGGTTGGTGAAATCGGATCCTGATACAGCTTCGTTTCCGTCACCATTCCCTGGGCGTCGTATTCGAATGTACGAAGCGCGAAATCACCATTCAATTCCGCGATGAGCTTTCCATTTCCATTGAACCAACGCGTTATGGTGAAGTCGCTCGAATCTCCGGAAGTCGCCACACCGTTGGGCGATTCCGTCGAAACCAGATTTCCGACCCGGTCATAGACATTACGTGTAGTTGCCTTAAGGTTCTGTTCGCCGCCCTCAATCGTGTATATCGTCACGGTGGAGCTACGTGTTTCGATCTCCCGGTCGAGGTTGTCGTATTCGATCTCCGTGACCTGCCCCTTCGCGTTCGTCACAGACGTAAGATTTCCGAAACGATCGTAGGCGTAGGATGTGGTCTCTCCCTCGGGATTGGTGGTGCTGATCAACTGATTTGAAAGGTCGAATTGAGAAGATGACGTCAATCCGTCATCTGTCTTCGAAATGACGTTCCCGAGATTGTCATAGCCAAACGCCTGGATTCGAGTGCCATCGGTTTGCGAAAGCACACGGTTGTCGAGATCGTAGGTATACGACGTTGAACGCGTTTTGTCTGACGCGCCGGTTGCAAGCACCGCAGAATTCGAAACCGATTCTGAGATTCGGTTGTTTGCCGCATCGTAGCTGTACGTTTCCGTCGTTCCATCGAGATTTACGAAAGATGTCAAACGCCCGCTTGCATCCCAAGTCCATGAAATCGTCCGGGGAGTCAGATCTTCGGTCCGTGCTCGAGCGTCTGATTGGGTGTTGGGGTTCTTGGTCTGGCTTCGCATCTTGCCAGCGGAGTCAAAAGCATAGGTCGTAACCGTACCGTCTTCGGTGACAGTTTGAACTCGTTTATTCGCTCCGTTGAAGGATGCCGTTTCAGTCTGCACGTCAATCGAGTCTACAGGGGACGGCAAGGACCCATCCGTAGGTACGCTGGCCACCTTCTGCATGTAGACCTTGCGTTCGATGGCATTTCCCTCGGAATCATAGGAGGTCTCCCGGAAAAACAACTCAGGATCTACACTCGCGATCTGTCGATTCGCTCCGTCGTAGTAGAAATAGGAAGTATGTCCGCCACCGTCAGTCTCCGACAGGATGTTGCCGACTGCATCTCGCACGTAACTAGTCTTGTATCCATCCACAATTCCTATGGCATCGATGGTCGCAGAGATGTTTCCATCCAGGTCATACTCAAAACCCGAGGACCTCTCCGATGGTGTTCCAACTGCTTCCCTCAGCAGCAAAAGGTTTCCAGTTTCGTCGTATACATGCTCCGTCCGTATGCCGAGTGGGTCGACACTGGCTGTTACTCGACCGCGATCATTGTACGAGTACGTCGTAGAACTCCACTTAGCGTCCCCCGTCGCCTCGGTTCCGCTCTGCAGAACCTGGATCTCGATCTGATTTCCGACATCGTCGTAGGACGTCTGAACAACTCCACCCGTGCCCGTCGTCTTCTCCACAACGCGATCAGCGAGATCGTATTGGAAGCTCACCGTCGATTGGTGATCGGGATCCGTGCTACTCGAACCCGCGATTCCCGTCAGAAGCGTTAGGTTGTTGCCACGACTATCCCATGTTTTTTCAACGTGGTTACCCGCCCCATCCGTCGTAAAAACAAGGCGATCGTTCGCGTCGTACTCCATGGTCGTCGACTGTACAAACGTGAGATCCTTCTTACCTTGGTCGTAAGAAGCGTCGTCCGAAGAGACGAGATACAAGCCATGCTCGATCTTCGTATTGTTCCCGAACACGTCGTAAGTGAATTGCGTGCTATATCCGCTTCCATCCGTCATGAGCGTCTGGCGACCCATCGAATCGTATTCGTAGGTATTCACCCGAAGGTCGGAACCATCCCCGAAAGACTTCTTGGTTTGAATGATCTCCCCGTATTCGTTGTAGGTATTTTCAGTCTTAATACCGCCCTTGGCTCCATTGACATCGACAGTGTTCGTCAGAATCCAGCCATTCGCATCAAAAGTATTTTTCGTCACAGAACCATTGGCATCTGTGATCGTTTCACGGTTTCCGTTGGAATCATATTCGTAGGTCGTAGAGTGGGCGTTGATGATCGCCTCAACCTGAGCCGACGAGACAGCTTCACTATACGTGGGATAAAATCCCTTGGAGGTTCTCCAGGTCACGTAGGTGCTTTCATTTGAATACGTTCGCGCCGATCCGACCGGCGTCGTGACTCGAGAAACACGGTCATCGGAGTCGTATTTGAACAACGTTCTGCGTTGATTCTCAGTACCCGCTGCCTGAATCGTTTCAGTCTTCTTGTTTTCCGCGTCGTAGGTATACTCCGTGCGCCCGCCATCACCATCGGTTTCAGCAATAAGATTATTGTTTACGTCATATTCATAGAGATCAATGCGCTCGGATACGGTGCCTTCTGCTGCAATCGTTTTAATCAGATTTTCGTTCCCATCGTAAAAGAACGAAATGGTTTCGTTCTCCCCGTTGGTTTGCATCGCGATCTTTCCGTTTGCGTTCCAGTCGAACTTTTCGACTCGTTCCGACGCAGTCCCGGGCGAACGCGTTCTCGTAGCCAACTGATCTGCTTCGGTGTACGTATACTCCGTCGAATACCAGTTTTTGAGAATTTCGATTTCTGATGCCGTCAGGTCTGCAACGAGTTTTCCCCGTCCCCCGTCCTCAAATCCGAGATCCCTTCGCATTGCTCGATAGAGGTCATTGTCGGATTCTACGAGAGCATTTCCAACCGGATCCGTTTCTCGTGTAATCCGATGATTGGCGTCATATTCATAGGTGGTCTTCCGTTCGTTCGCCGTCTCATAGGCTACGAGTCGTGTGATTACATTGCCTGCATTGTCATACGAAAAATGGGTGACCAAGCCCGACACATCTTCCCGTTGATAGACTCGTCCGTCACTATCGAGGTATTCGTAAAACGTCGGATTCTCGCGTGAAAGGGCACGTCTTCCCGATGTATCGGCGGAATCGACTCCGTGAGTCGTCTGCGTGCGATTTCCGGCACCGTCGTATTCGTAGAGAGTCGCAAGACCCCGGGGGTCAGTTTCCGAAATCAATCGATCGTTTTCATCGTATTCATATATCGTATCTCGGCTTAGATCAGCCCCATCGGGAACAGGAATGCTTCCATCAGGCTGAAGATGGTATTCAGCAACGTATTCGCGTTTTAATACGAGATTGCCTACCTGATCGTATTCATAACGCTCGAGGTGACCTTCGGCAGTCAATTCGGCGACGACGCGATCATTTGCGTCGTAGGCACGCGAGACGGTATTCCCGAGTGCATCGGTTTCACCCGTGATGTTTCCAACCAGGTCGTAATCTGTTGTTTTTGTATGTTCCGACAGGATGGTCTGGCGCTCGGCTTCCGTCGAAGCCTCCTTGGAAAGTTCGTTGCCCAGAGCAGTGGTTTCGGTTACCCGGCGGTTGAGAGCATCGTACCCATCGGATGTGACGTTATCGTTGGCATCGATGGTCTCGATTCGGTTCTTGAAAGCATCGTATCGGTAATGCTCGGTGTGTAGTTCGCGGAGATCCGCTTTTTCTGATTCCGTGAGCTCCGCAGCCAGCTTTCCATTCCCTGAACCATCCGTAAAACCTAGATCCTTTCGCTCCTGGACGTAACTAGCACCATCGGATTCGGCAAGGGCGTTCCCGTAAGGATTCGTTCTCGAAACCAAAAGGTTACGCGAATCGTAGCCCATCGTGATTGTGCGCCCCGCTTCGTCGGTTTCACTGGTGATGTTGTCCGCGTCGTCATACGTGAGAATCCGGAGCGATGAACCCGCAATCGGGTCTTTTCTCGAAAGGAGACGACCCTTTTCATCGTAATCGAAAGTATTGATGTTTCCATTCGGATCTTTCTCGGTGATCCGGTTACCGATCGCGTCGTAGGTGTAATGCCGGGTGCTTCCGGAACCCGTTTCTTTGGTGAGCTCACGGTCGTCCCTGTCGTACGTGAAAGTGGTCAACCGGCCGTCCTGATCAGCTTCCGTCAACTGATTCCCTACTGAGTCGTAGGTGAACACCACCGTGTGGTCCGCTAGTACAACAGTAATCTCATCGGGTGTCAGCCCTGGCGCCATCGCTTCGTCGTTCCCGATTGCATCGGTTCGGCTCAATAATCGGTTGTGTACCCCGTAGGCATAGGTATTGATGTGGCCGTTTAAGTCCGTCTTTTTTGTTTGATTTCCAATCGGGTCATATTCGAAATACTCACTGTAGTCATTGATGATTGCTTGCCGATGCTCAGGGTCCACCGCGGCAGCCAATTCATTACCAATGGGTACGGTTCTTTGGATCACCCGATTCAGTTGATCGTATACAAATGACGTTTTGTGCCCATTGGGGTCAATCTCAGCAACGACGTTTCCCGCTGGGTCGAATTGGTATTCCGTTTCTCCGCCCAGCGCGTCAACGACGCGAACCAATTGATTGAGCGCGTCGTAGAAGTACGAAGTCACTTGATCATCTGCGTGAACAATCACCGACGCCATCGGATCGTTTCGGTCGGGATCATCGATCACCGCGGTCGCATGAAGCGTTCGAGTGGCCAGGTTTCCGTTCGCATCGTAGGTGTGGCTCGTCGCGTAGCCAAGAGGGTCGATGCTCAGAACCATCTGATCGTCATCGTTGAAATAGTCGAGCGTCTTGTTTCCGCGCGCATCCGTCTTGACGATTCGATTTCCGTTTCCATCGTACTCGAAGGTTTCGACGCCCCCTGCTGGATCCCTGACGTAAACGATGTTTTGGGTATCGTCATGCTGATACTCAGCTTTGTTGCCGAGTGGATCGATCACAAAACGGATGTTTCCGTCCGCATTGTATTTGAAACGGGTCTTATGCGAATCCAAGATCGCATTCTTGTCAACCAAACGTTTGGTGGAGTCAGCAAGGTAGTTTCCAAGTGCGCTCACGGTCGCAACGAGGCGATCATCACGGTCGTACTGGTACGTCAACTTTCGAGCCATTCCGGAAATGTTCGCCGCAGTCGTGACTGAAATCTGATTGTCAGCGTGATCGTACGCGTAGTGGGTCTCTACACCATCGTCATTTTTTTCGACGATTCGGCGATCTCGCGCGTCGTAGGTGACCGAAGTAGTTCGACCGCTCAAATCCACCATGAGGAGCGAGTTTCCGACAGCATCGTAACCGATGGTCTTCACGTTCCCTTTCGGATCAGTGACCTTTATTTCTCTTTCCAACGCATCAAATTCTGTGGTGATGCTGTTTCCATTCTTATCCGTGTAATGAGTGACATTGTACGATCGATCATACTCAAATGTTTGACGGTGGTTTTCTGCATCAATGACAGCGACCAGTTGATTGTCGGCATCGTATTCGTAGGTCGTGACTTCCGCTCCTTGGGATCCTGATCCAGCACTTCCGAATCCCGTCGTCTCTTTGATCTGGTTGTTTCGCTGGTCGTACTCGTAACGGGTCTCTCGTCCCTCTCGGTCAACCATGGCGATTCGACGGTTCCCAGGATCGAATTCGAAACCAATTTTGCTCCCGCGGGAATCGAGAATCGCGATCTTGTTTCCCGCCCCATCAAACTCATATTGAGTTTCAAACCCCCTGGGATCGACAGATTTGATGGTCCTTCCACGCGCATCCATCCACTCGTGGGTTTTGTTTCCCAATTCGTCAATTTCAACAATCTTGTTTTGAATTGGGTCGTACTCGGTTTTTCGAACAAACCCCATGGGGCTTTTTACCGCCACCAAGCGATCGTTCAAATCCCAAGTTTGTGTCGTCTCGCGCTTCTCGGAACCCTGGTTGGACCCGAGTGTTTCTTTGACCAATCTGCCGAAGGCGTCGTAGACCTTCGTATCAAGGACATCCAACGCATCACGAGTCGAAATGGGGCGCCCGAGCTCGTCGTACTCGAAACTTGTCTCACGCCCCAAAGAGTCGATTCGAGAGGCGATGTTTCCTTCACCGTCATAGAGCATCGTGGTCGTAGGTGTGACCAACTCCGGAATTCGAGTGTGGGGATTGATGACCTCAACCTGAGGGAGAGTCTCGCGGACGAGACGATCAAGCGCATCGAATTCGAATTCCGTCACCTCATCCGAGGTGTTGACGATTGCAACCCGGTTTCCATTCAAATCGAATCGGTAATGCTCGGTGTAGAGTTCTCGAAGCGCTTTTCGGTCCGCATCGGACAACTGGCTTTGGTCGGCCGCATACCCATTTTTCACACGAAGCTGCTTGTAGTAGGTGAGATCGCTGTCAGCCAGTGCGTTGCCCAGACCATCAGTGCGGGAAACCAGCTGCCCGAATTCATCATATTCGTAGCTGGTAACTTGCGCCTCATCCGTCGAATCCACGACGACATCCCCGTGAATATCGAGGTGTGCGTCGACCCCGATCATCATGCGGGTGGTGTATTCGCGTGAATCGTGCTCGAAGACGGTATTGATTCCGTTCGGATCGATGATCAGGACAAGTTTGTTGTCAGCGTCGAAATGGTATCGAGTCTCCGCTCCATTCTCGTCGACCACTGAAACCTGGTTTCCATTGGCGTCGTAGCTGAAACTGCGCTGGGGGGTAACCTTCCCACCGCTGATGGGCTGATCGGTCTCCGGTAAAATTTCTGTCACACGGCGATTGGCGAGATCGTACACATACCGTGTCGTTGATCCGATGTCGTTGGTCACACTTTCAAGGTTTCCAGGAGCGTCGTAAGTGATCTTCTCCGAATGGAAGCCGATGATCTCGTGCAATTCGGAGGTGGGACTGGTCGCTGGGTTCCATTCCTCGTAATAGCCTTCGGACACCCTCCATTCTTGGTACTCGTCTTCATTCGAGAATGCCCGCGCGTTTCCAAGCGGCGTGACCTGTTGGATGAGCTCGCCATCTCCGTCATAGCGATAGGTGGTAATTTTTCGGTCTGACCACGACTCCAACTCCAATCCTTCGGTCAGACGTACGATATTCCGGTTCGCGTCGTAATCGATTTCGGTGATGTGTCCCGTTGGATCGGTCTCTCGATGCACCAGCCCTTTGGGTGTTCGGATGACATCAGTCTCGAACCCCCTGCGGTCGGTAGTTCGAATCAAAGCGGCTTCTGCGTCATAACCGAAACTTGTCTCGTGGGTGGTCGGATTTCCGTCTTCGCTCTTGACTTCGGAAGTCGTAACCAGAACCAACTGGTTGCGATCATCGAAGGTGTACAGCGTTTGGTTTCCCGCGGCGTCGGTCATTCGAGTTCGGTTACCGACGACGTCGTATCGTTTCTCGGTGACCCGGTCCTGGTCCGGATCATTGTCCGAGGGATTCAGAGTAGTGAGCAGCAGGTTGGTGCGGTCGAAGATCTGAGTGATGACATGACCGGCGGCGTCGGTCATGCTGATTTTGTTTCCCACCGAGTCATAGGCGCTGATGGTGGTTTGACCTTCCGGGTTCGTGATCGAAACGAGGCGATTATCGGAATCGTACGCAAAGGTCGTGACACCACCTTTGGGGTCGATCATGCGTGTCAAATTTCCGAAGTGATCGTACTCGCTGAATGTCTGGTTTCCTTCGCCATCCACCTCCAACGTATTGTTTCCGAAGGCGTCGTAGTGGTATGTCGTGATCTGGACTTTGTCTGCGTTTTCGGCGAGGTCGGGATCCAGCACGCTCGAGTCGAGAAAGACGATTTGGCGAGTTCGATTTCCGAACTCGTCGTATTCGAATTGAATCAGGTCGCCACCTGGATCGGTCTGCAATATGAGATTTTGGTTGGCGTCGTACTCGTACCGAGTCGTATAGATCTCTCGCAGTTCGGATTTCTCGGCGTCCGTGAGGTCACTGGCCAGACGCGAAAATCCCAAACGGACACGATTGTCCTGAACGTGCTCGGCATCGCTGGTTGCGATTTCGTGGCCTTCCGCAGTGGTGATGCTGGATACGGCATTGAAATCCGTGTAGGTCATGGACGTTACATGGTGTTCGTGGTCCTCGTTTGTCAGGCGATTTCCACGAGAGTCATAGGTGAAGCTTCGTGTATACAGAGCCTCCAGGTTTTCGGCATCTTCTGCGCTGAGCATCGACAATGAAGGTGAGTACCCAAGCGACTCCCGAAGATCGCGATAGTAAGAATCGTTGCTGTGCGTAACGGCCCAGCCATTGCGATCGACGACCGAGGTGAGATTGTCGTCTTCATCGTAGGTGTAGCGGGTCACGTGCCCGCTTTGATCCTCGACCTCGGTTAGATATCCATCATCTCGATATTTGTAGTTGAGACTGTGGCGGTCTCTAATGAATTCGACCTGACCCAGGAAAGAGGTGTCGGTGTTGCTCGGGTCGTACTGGGCATAGAAACCATTTTCGACCCTCCACTCGACGTGTTTTTGTTCGTTGGAAGTTGCTCGGGCATTACCGCGAGCATCGACCACTCGCGTCATTCCTCCGGTTTCGATCACTACGGGCTGGGTGCACGCATTCGGGCGGAGCTGGCTGTTGGGTCGGCCTCGCACGAGACGGGGATTGGAGTCGACGTGATTCACGTCGAACTCATAGTCAAAGGTCGTCACACCGCCTTCGGCATCGGTGATCTTGGTGACGCCATAGGACACCCAGCGGTCGGCTTGTCGCCAGTCGAGCATCTGATACTCGATGTCGATCTCGCGATTCGCATGAGTTTCATGCTTTCCATTGACGGTCTGCTCACTGGGAAGGATGACCTTCGTGAGCATTCCCTGAGGATGGTATTCGTAGCGGGTGACGTGCCCCATTCGATCGGTGACGGACAGCAATTTTCCCCAGGGATCGAACTCGTAGTCGACGAGTTTCGTCCCGGTTTCATCCGTGATCTTTTCGAGTTGCCAGGTTTCGGGGTCGTAGTGATAGTCAATCACGTGGCCCTGGTCGTCGAGCACGCGCTTGAGTAGCAACGTATGGTGGTCGTAGACGAAGTCCATTCGGACGCCGTTTGGATCCACGGAACTCAGGAGGGTGCCGAAGAAATCGAAGATCAGAGCGGTTCCATCTTCCCGGGTGATCTTGTAGCGGGCCTCGTAGAGGTCCCATGAATTGCTGATTTCAGTGAGGGTCTGGTAGGCCCCCTCACCATCGGTACTGACCCAGAGACCGCGGTCGGAGTCGTAGAAGAATTCAAGCAGGCTGCCATCGCCCATCCGGAGCTCGAAAACACGGTGAGGCATCAGGTAGACGACCTCGAGCCGGACGCTCGTGGACAGCGACCATTTCCCGGTCGAGTTGACCGTTCCGTCGCCTCGCGAGTTGTAGGTACGGGTCAGGCGGTAGTCCTGACCCAGGCTGGGAAGGAAGGCATCCTGGTGCTGGATGACGAGATTTCCGTTGGAGGCATTGACGAAGACCTCTTCGCCGTGGCCCACCTCTGCGGCGTGAAGCTTGTCCTTCCTTCCGAGAATCGGGAGGCTCGAGTCGAGAATCCCGCTTCCATCACCACCGATTGCAATCGCCATTGAACGGCCCCCCTTCGATCCAGCACAGGTTCTACAGTCTGGTTCGCGGTGGAGATCCCGCTACCTGACCCCAGCTCAGCAAGACGCAGAAGGGGTTATCCGGAAATTGGCTGGAGTGTTTAGGAGAAATCGATAAAAACCCGGCTCCACTCGAAGTGAGGCCTGGAATCGCAACCCAACCCGTTGGAAAACCTGAGGTACTTGGTCGTCAATCGATTTTGGTTCCCGGAGAGAACCTTTCGACCTACCGATACGAACCCGGTCCTGCGGCCAGGCATCACCCCACGGGGGACTCGCCGGATCCCGGGCCTCCCCCGGGCTTTGCGAGGCCCAAACACGAGGGCTCCAATCGCTCGAAGTGCCCTTATATAGATAGGGACGGTCCCTGAGCATCGAGCCAAGGGGTCAACGGTTTAAGGGGATTGCGACACAACCGAGGACGGGGTTTCAACCATCTTCTCGTAACCCAGGGCGGGTTTGGGCAAACCCGTATCCAGTAACGCCTGGGGTACCTTCGGTGTGCTGGTACTCGCCCCAACCGCTCCCAGGCTTGTTGCGGCGAAATCGAGAACGACCTCGTCCGCGAACCCGTGGACTTGGCCCGCGATCAACCGGTTCGTGTTGAGGAGGGTCTCGGGGTCAGCAGCTACCCAGTCCCTCGGATTTGAACTGTAGATCTGGACCGCGAGCTTAGCCGCGATCTGATCCCATTGCAGAGGCTGCCACCGATGTTGACCTTTGAAAGATGTTTCGAGCTCGACCCGGGCTTGCGCACCGCTGAAGAACTCTTTACTGGACTTCTTCAGGGATCCAATGGGCTGCACAGGATCCCGCTTGCCTTCGATTCGACGCGGAAACAACTCGGACCCAACGCTACTTGCAAGCGTAGAAATCCAGCCTGGCACGGCGACCGGCTCCACCGCGTCGCCTCCGCCTCCTACGGGCTGAATTGATTCCACGTACTCCATTGCATTGTCTTTAGCCACGCCATACAAGTCGAGATCCAGGACCGATGCCCCCTCTTCCCTCTTGCTTTGAATGAGTTGGTGCAGAATGACTTTCAAACTGAAATCATGATGTGCGGTTGCTGCGTTGTAGATGAAGCTCTTGTTCTCGCTTTTCTCCAAGTCGTCACCAACCCAATCAAACCAGAGGGTTCCGAACCTTCCGGCGAACTTCCATGTACTGGGAGAAACTCCCTGCACCACGACAGCCTGTGCCACGCGAACCCCTATCGATTCATCGGATTGGCTCATGATCCACGGGAAAACCTCGGCAGCCCTTTCGTAGCTATCACGCATCTCCCAGCCGGAATCTACCGTCACGGAATCTATCTCCACGGATTGTTTCCGAAACGCGCCCACGCCAACAGCCTCAGGCTCAGCCGCATCAACAAGCCTAGCCGTGTAGATTGTTTTTTCCCGCTTTTGCATCTTGCCCAGTTTGAAGGTCTGGACCTTCACGTCCGCGGTAGCCATCGCGCTCCGTTTCACGCTTGTCAGCCGTCCTGCCTTTGTCGTCAATTTCTCCAGATCACGCATATCCGGGGTCGCCTGGAGCTTAGATCTCAACCAAATTCTCGGACTCATGATGTCCGTCAACTCCTTGAATCGATCCACTCGCGTCGCACCAATGGCTTCGGGAGTCGGTTTCAGAGCAAATACCTCCACCTCTTCCACCTTCTCAATGTTTGGTTTCAAGGACTGAACTTTTTTAGCAACCTGCTTACGAACTGAATCCTTACCATTGTTAACGCGGGACACAAGTATGGGGAAGGGATCGACATCCCCGGGATCGCTAGGCAGTTTCCTCCCAGGTACAGCAATACTCACCTTTTTCTTAGGATCGCTAGGCAGTTTCCTCCCAGGTACAGCAATACTCACCTTTTTCTTAGGTCCAAGAAAAACATTCTGATCCAGATTCAACCCCTTCATTAGGTCATTGGTGCGATTTACATTCACTGTACCGAGACTGGTTTTTTTAGCGCCAGCCAATGGTGATTTCTTGGCAGTACTCGTCAGACTCTTCAAACCATCAAAAACATCCTCTAATACACCAGCACCAAAAGCACCAAACTCTGATGCATAATTTTTCAACATGATCAAATGCCGAACTCCTTCGACACTGGCTCCCGCTTCTTCCAATGAGTCCCCGACAAACGCCCCAACGCTTCCAACCGCCTTGCTCACGGCACCCTTCCCTTTGTGTTGAATGGGTTGGGCCTTTTCCTTCTGCACGGCGTGTTCCGCTGCTGCTTTCTGAATCTTGGCATAATCGGCTTGCTGTGCTTCCTGTCTCGCGACTTCTTCAAACGCCTGGTGCCTTTTATACAGTTTCCCCATACCCTCGTCTTTCGACGCGATTTCGATCATCGAGGTGGACGGATTCCCCGTTTTCGTTTCCAAGGTTCCCTTTAGCACCCCTGGATCTGCAATCTTCTTGCTTCTCTTCGCTACCTCGAAGTCGACCATCGCGGTGGACGGCATCATTCCTACCAACGTTTCCCTCTCAAAGATTCCCCTTAGCACCCCTGAATCTGCAACCTTCTTGTAGCTTGGGAGGCCATCGATCGTCCTGCTCTGGATGGTCGCTGCCTCGAAGTCGATCGTCGGGATGGACGGCTTCGCCGTTTTCGTTTCAAAGATTCCCTTTAGCACCCCTGAATCTGCAATCTTCTTGGCTCTCTTCGCTGCCTTTCTGGCCTTCAACGCGGCGTCCGCGTGGTCCCCAATCCCGCCGAGAAGTCCTCCAGCAGCTGCGACACCCACGTGCATCGCGTTCTCAACTCGCCCATCGTAATAGATCGCCTGGCTCACGACCTCGCCCACAACCTCCAAAACCGTTTGACCGACCGTCTGAACAACGATGGCCATTCTTGTGCCTATATCTTTAAATAACAGTGCATTCTTAACACTTGCTCCGAGGTGTGCCGCCGCTCCACTGAACGCGCTGACGGCAACATCCGCTGCCACCTGCTTCCAATCGAATTCTTTCTGCAACCCAAAACCGACCAGGACTCCCTGGGTCGCAACCGACGCCGCGAATCCAATCGCAGCACCAAACGCCGCCCCGACAGCAACGGTGGCCGCAATACCCGCAGCGGTAGCAACTGATGCTGAAGCCCCAGCCGCTGCTGCTCCAGCGCTGGCAGACGCTCCCACGGCGGCGGGTGTGGCGCCCCCCGCAGTTGCGGCGATCGCAATGACGGAGACGATCGCTATCAGCACGACAATGATGATCGCAACAATGAGTTTGCACTTGTTCCCCTTGGGCGGAGGCGGACTTTTCAGCCCCGGAACCTTCGAACCTACGATTTCACCCTCGTTGTAGATCGTACTTGAGTCATAGGTCATCCGTCCGTTGTGTACGGTATTTGGAACCTTGATCCGCGATCCCCTGGAGAGATCCTCATTTCCCAGAAGACCGTTGGCTTCTGCGAGAACGAACCAGAGATTCTGATTTCCGTAAAACTTTGCAGCTATGGAGCGAAGGGTATCGCCCAGCTCGACCGTGCACTCCCGAACTGCGGATTCGGGAAACTCATCGTCCACGAACAAATCCCCGGGGAGCCCCTTGAATTCCGAGTATCTACGGGTGGCAAGTATCGGTTTCGTGCCAGCGGCATCAAATCCGGTCCCAGTTTGCCTACCGAAGTAGTTGTATTCACCAACCGGATTTTCATTTACATAAATGTAACCAGTTTGGGAGATCCTCTGGGGATAATCTTCCCTTTCCCCGGTGTCGATAACACGCCTGATGATCTGACCGTCCGCGTTGTATGTGAACGTCTTTTTCTTGTCGCCCTCTTGTGTATCCGATTGGTCCTGGTTCATGTGACCGACTTTCCCGTTCGAGTCGTACCAGAACCACGAAGTACCTTCTACGTCTCCAGTTCCATCTCCGTTGATGGAAGTCAACAGGCCTCCATTGGCTTCCAACCCTTGATCGTAAAGGTAGGAATAAGTGTATTCCTTTACGTTCCAACCCTCAGTTTCCCTTGCAATTGTCTTCGTAATTCTCCCCGCTAGGGTAGCGTCCGTATAGGTCCAGTTCCTCGTGTTCCAGTAGCCGGTCCCCCCCTTTGCTTTTACGCTCACAAGTTCCATATAGTTGGTATCGTAGGTTTTATTCGTGGTGTCATTTCCCTCTCTAAGCTCCAAAACATTTCCCACATTGTCGTATTCCCAGTATTTCGACGCCCCCTCACCCGAGTGCGTTATGCGGTTGTTCGCGTCATACTCATAGTTATGTCTGTCATTACCGCTATCACCCTGAGGAAATACTGTAAAGATTCGATTTCCCGAATTGTCGTATTGGTAAAGTGTATCTCTTGCGTTGCCGTCTCTGAATGTCGCAATACGATTCGCTGCGTCGTACGTATAGGTGTGGTCGGTTCCCGTTCCGATGATTTCGATTTTGTTCCCAACACGATCATATTCGTAATTGAGACCCATGCTTTCGGTGGCTACCACCCGAGCGCCGTCCAAGCGAATGAGTCGCAAGTTTTGGTTGCTCCAGAATCCCAAATTGACGGTGTAGCCGTTTGGATACACGATCCTCAGGGGGTTGCCGGCGAAATCGAAGAACAGACGGCTTCCATCTTCCCGGGTGACCTCGTAGCGCTCATACCACTGCCTTGTTGAATTGCTTATTTCAGTGACGGTCGGGTAGGCCCCCTCACCATCGGTACTGACCCAGAGACCGCGGTCGGAGTCGTAGACGAATTCAACAAAGCTGCCGTCCTCCTCCCGGAGGTAGAAGCCAACCCTTCCCCGACCCACATGAGAATTCTCTACCCACCCCTTCAACCATCCATTTCCCCAATACTCATAAGTCATATCCACGTGATCAAAAGGTCGCCCATTAGAGCTCCCTGAGATTGTGGTCGTCGCGATTTCACTCGTGCGGCGCCCAGCAGCGTCGTAGGTGTAAGTGGTATCGAGCCCTTTCATATCTAGAAATGCATCGACACCTAGAATTAAGGAAGCACGATCTTGACCCCAGCCGTAATACGTGGCGATGTTGCCTGAATCGCCGCCGACTTCAACCGCCGTATCTTGCACTCGAATCAGCCGGCCCGCGTTATCGTACGTGCGGGTAATGAACTGTTTGTCCAAATCCCAATTCCAAGAATGATACCAATACGCGCCCCCGCGGACTCTCTTGTTGCTCGTCTGCTGGATCTGGTTACCGAAGCGATCGTAGACATAGGTCGTTACCGTCTGATCCGGCGCCGTTTTCGAGATCAATCGACCAAAAGGACCATAGCCGAACGAGGTCTGTCTTCCTTCTGCGTCAATCTCCATGACTACATTGTTGAATAGATCGTATTGCTTTTGTTCGTTGACCAGTCCAACGGCGAGGCGAGAATTCGAGTTTACAGTCCCGGCTAGTACCTTATCTCTCGCCTCATCGAACGAACTCGGTGCATCCCATTTCTTTTCAAATTCGCTCCACTCGCGAAAACTGTATTCGTTCGTAGCCTGGCCGATACTGTTGTAGGCCCTTCCGAAAAAATTCCCATTCGCATCCTTTGTCCAGGTCTGCCGGTCCATCTTGTCGTAGACGTAGTAGGTGGTGTAGAGATCGCGGAGTTCGGTTTTCTGATCGGTGGTCAAATTCGCGACATTTCGCGGGTAATTCTTTTTGACCCGCAGGTCCTGGTAATCGGATGAGTCGTTCGACGCCAGTGCGTTCCCCATGGCATCCGTAAACGCAGTCATGCGATCGCGTTGATCCCATGTTCGTGTCACGGAGTAGTCGCGCCCGTCGGTGGTCATCTTGCAGCGCCCGAATGCATCGTAGGTGTGCTCTATCTCTTCGTCTTTCAGCCCATTTACATAATGACTGACCAAACGCCCCCGTTTAGTGGGGTCACTGTCGTCGGGATCGCCGTATTTGCTTATTTGTTCGTTCCCGTTTTCGTCGATTTCACTGACGAGGTTTCCGAAAACGTCATAGGCGAGTTTTCGGATCGTCTCAATCACGCCACCCCCTACATGGATCCCGCCGTCGCCGTAAAATTCTCGCGTGATGTTTCCAATCCCATCGTATTCATATTTCGTCTCGACCGAGGATCCAGGGTCTTTCTCCGTCAGCAGATTGCCAGCGTAGTCCCAGGTTTTCCGTGTGACTGCACGCGTGGCCAAGGTCTTGAACGTCAGATCCGAACTCCCAGTTTTTGTTGGAGTTGTAGACAAATGAAAGTAATCGGGCGAAAACCATAGATCGACAGACCCACTCACTTCGGCAGGATCTTTCAACGTAATCGAACCAGAGCTCACGGAAAGAACCACCGAACCCGATGAAAAACCCGAACCCCTTACATACCAACCCGGCTGGATGATGTTGGTTAAATCAGAATCACAAGTCACCGTAGTAGAGTCTTTAACAATGGTACAATTTTTGGTAATGGAATTCGGAACCCAAGAAACCCTTGTATCGGGTTGGATACCATCTCCGGTAACCTTCATCCCAACTGTGATCTCACTTCCAATCAAATCACGAGTTACCTTACTTGATCCCGAAACAATCAATACATCTTGTATGTTGAAACTTGCATCAACGCTTGGTCCCCAATCAGCTGTGACATTGCCGCGCTTGTCGTAGGACTTGTACCTGTCGTTACTCGGAAGACCATTATTTTCCGCGTCTTCGGTTCCGAAATTTTTGATCACGACAGCATTACCCATCGCATCGACACCATAGCGGCGCCACAAGCCCGTTCCTTCGTTGGTTGCGATCTTATGCCCAAGCTTGTCGTATTCAGTTCTCGTGTAATAGGTACTAGAAACGTTGGCGCTGTCTACTGAAGACTCGCCAGACTCGCCGTCAGTAACTTGAAGCTGCCAGACGCCTGAAGCGATACCCGAATTGATAGTGAATTGACCCGCTTCGATAGGGCCGACGTATGTGCCCTCCTGCACATTCAGATCAATCGGGGTAAACGTTAAATCTGAACTTTGGCTCAGAGTCGCCGATTCAGACAATGTAAATTCATTTCGGTAAAACGCCAATTCGACATTTTGCGGGTTACCAATCACAGATTGTGACAACACAACCGAACCAAAATCCTCCGGCCCGGCACCTAGGGTCCTGCTGGCAACGGTTGTCCCCTGAGCAATGCCTTCGCCCTCGACAAACATCCCTGGCTCTATTCCATTTCCTGAAGAATCCAGGGTGTAACTGTTCGCAGCGCCCTCTACTGGGGTGCAACTGACCACGACCGAGTTGCCAACAGATGTAACCCAAGCGCCCGTAGGAATCCCATTGCCTTGGACAACCAACCCGGCCCTGATATCTGGTTGAATCGCAGCAAAACTCACAGTGTTGCTTTGGTCAGTGGTGTTGCAGGATGCGGTAAACAAAGGTTGACTCGCGAGTGACGATTCGATGCGACCGCCGTTTTCGCGAGCGTTGACGGTCAGAGAATTTCCCTGGTAGGCCACCGCCGCTTGCACCTCAACCCTTGGCTCCGCCAAGACTTCTTCTACAGAGCGATTCGGTACATCGAGAATTGCGATCCTCCGCCACTCGAGAATGACCTCCTTTCCGCTGGTATTGGTGTAGTAGAACTTGACGTCGTAAGCGCTATCTGGGTCGAGATCGACCTGCGTGGTGGTCGCAGCTTCCATAGGCAAATGCACGAAGCCTTCGGCACTGTTCGCTTTCCGGTAGGCGAAAACAACACCGTCGCTTCCAGAAACATCGGAGTCTTCATACTCCGTCAATGTGACGTTAACGGTCGTTTCGATTGTTTGGTTGCTACTCACCTGTAAAGAGTAATTGGGGGTTGCGAATACCTTCCACTCGTTTTCGCCGACGAAAGATTCGTTCTCATCTTCGCCGGCGGAAGATGCGTTCTCATAAGAGACCTTTACTTGGTATTCAGTTCCATAAGCGAGATCGACGCCCTTCGTCCATGTATTTTCATCTGATGAAGGTCCTACCATTTGCAACGTTTCGGTGGAACCGGGCCCCTCGAACGTCGGGTAATACTCGAGCATGACAGCGCCAGAACCAACAGCCGTTTTCTGATCGGAAGTGAGCTCTGCCTCGAAGGTCGTAAGGAGCGTATCGGGTTGCCCCGTTGAACTATTGGGAACACTCGAGATCGTCACAACACCCTGTGGTTCTACCGCTGTGCCATTCTGTGAAGTGGCCCCCTCCCATGAGTAGTTGATTTCACTTTCGTGGTGAAACGAGGCCGTCACTTCATGAGTAGAAACATTGACCTCGAAGACTTTCTGGTTCCCTACAGGGCTGGTTCGGGTTTCTTCCACCGAAACAGCCGAGGGTTCAAACTCGTCGTCGTCTGGGGTCCGGAATGCAATCCAACTTTCATTTCCTCCAAGTAGCTGTTGGTTGGATTCGTCGAAGTAGGAGAACTTAATCTCGTATTCGGTGTTTTCCAGCAGGGAATCAATTGTCGTGAAAACGACATTGCTCTCGCGGGTGAGGACAATCGTCGGGGTGACGGTGACACCACCCTTCTCGCGGTAGTCGAGTCCGACAGAACCGTTGTCCACAAAATCCAATAGGAGATTACTTAGGGTCGCGTTTATTTTCGCAGAGATACCAAAATCTGAGTCCTCAACCCATACGCCTTGACCAACATCAGCAAATTGTTGTCCTTCGAAAGAGACCTCTACCGTTTGGCGACCTGACAGACGCTCTCCATAGAAAACCTCGTAGGGCTTAATCACCCCGGCACTCGAGATCTGTGGATCGAATTTCAACTGTGTGCTGAGTTCGTCAACGTCGAGGCGAGCAGAGTCGGTAATCGCCATTCCATCGAAAATCAACAACTGATCTGTGCCTACGGGACCAAGCCCATCAGTTGTGGGAATCGGCCAAGCGACCCATCCGTCGTTTCCGAATTCCCGATGATTACCAGGAGCCTCAAACAATTTCTTTGCTGCCGTCGTAAACGCCGTGACGCCCGCGTCGTCCCGGTATTCGAAGTGAAAGTCTTGATTCGAAAGATCTGAAATGCCCGCCGCAGCTATTTGCGTGCTGTTAATCGTGGTATGCCATGTGCCATTGTTTTGAGAATAATTGAAATTGGATTCAAGGTTGGGATGAGCAGCACACTTCAGTGCCGGAGATTGCACCACGCCCGTAAACTCTACAGTCAACGTGTAGTCTCCAGCGTTCTCGCTGCTCTCCACGCTTCGGACCGTTGTTGGAAGCGTAAACTTTCTTTCGACAGTCCAAGCGAGATTTCCACCGGTGTCCATCGTCATCACACGGAAGTAGACATCACCCGAGGTAACCCCCGGAAGACTCACTGAATGACGAACGGTGTCTCCTGTTGCTGCGCCCGTGGAAAATTCGTAACCACCACTCGTGGTTGTGCTTGGAAGAACGCTGGGCGCCGCGCTTCCAGAGATCGGGCGGCTCTCTACGTCCCAGACAACCCAGGAACTCACGCCCTCTCCTGGATAATCCCATGAAATTGTCAATATCGAATCAGCACCCGCATTCACAGACACTTCGACATCCGCTGCGAGTGGTGCATTGGCGTATGGCGAACCACTGGTCCAGGCAAGGACGTCTTGCCCTCTCGTGTTGTATTGGATGAAGGAGTGAGCGTTATTGGGGGATATGACTAGCGTGCGCTCGTTCGCGGCGTTGAACGCGGACTTCGTCTCTTCATTAAGACCGGAGGGATCCACGCACTTTCGGGTCTGGTTTCCGTTCGGGTCATAGTCGAATTCCGTGACAATATCCGCGTTCGATCCGGCCACGACCATGTGAACAGTTTCTTTCGTCCTCCGGTCCACCGCGTTCCATTCGTAGGTGGTCTGTTGGTCGTTGTCGGGATCCTCGCTAATTCGGGAAAACAACTCGTCCAAGGTCAGAGAATTCGCCATCCGGGAGCTCTCGAGGTCATAGCTGTCGGGAATTGTTTCGAAGTAGCGTATTCGTTTCGTTACATTTCCGTTGTTATCGTACTGGGTCTCGTTGAGAACGCGGTTATTCGTGACCACGGCGACCCGCTGATTCGCGTCGTCATAACAGTAGTATTCATGCGATGCCGGCGAACCTGCTGAGCCGACAGTCTTCTGCGTCATGTTGCCGCGATCGTCGTAGAAGTATTTTGTTTCGACACGAGTCGGCGTACCCTTGGTCCCCACTTTTGGGGAGGTCTCCGAGATCTTGCGGTTGTTCGCGTCGTATTGAAGTTCCACGCGGTAAGCGTTTCCCAGAAGAGAAGTGTCCGGGAGGTTGGAAGGCTGTGCGCCTGAAGTCCGACCCTCATACTTTATTTGCTCAACCACATTATCCAGCCCATCATATTTCGACTCGACCACATATCCGCCTTCATCCACGGTCATGATTGGCCGGCCCATCACGTCGAAATACGTGAGTTCCTCTTCCCCGTTTCGGTCTACAGATGTTACGAGTTTTCCCCACGCGTCGTATTTCCATTCCTCCCTGGGAGATTCGAACCTTGGGGTACCGATAGGATCCGATCCGCTTGTATAGGAGAGCTCCGTCACTTCAATCTGGGAATAGGTCAATGAAACCAGGTTTCCCGAAGAATCCCATAAGCCAACTTTTTCTGAATAGTTTTGCGCATCTACCGGGTCCGGTGGGTTGGGCCTATCGTGTGGCGACGGCGTCCCAGAAACGGGGATGAAATCAGCGAAGAGTTTCTCGTTGACCAATTGACCCTTGGCGTCGTAAGTGAAATGACGCAGCGCGCGATCTCCATTCAACTCCGCTTTTACCCGTCCATTCCCGTCATACCAGCGTGTCTCTCTGAAGTCGCTCGAGTCGTTCGCGGTATTCACTCCGTTGGGAGATTCAATCGTTTTCTCGTTCCCGACATTATCGTAGTAGCGTTTTAAAGTCGGGCGATGAGTCTTGAAACCGACCGCGGAGAAGATGAAATTCACATCGTTATCGGTCGTCACCGGAGCCACGGACAATCCGATTTCAACGGCACCCACGCTGTTGGTGTCGATGCTTAAAACCGTCACGTCGGATGAGTCGGCGATCCCGCCACCGGTCACACGCATACCCAATTCGATCTCTTCTCCACCCACAACAACGGATACGAGTGGATTATCCGCTACGGTGTTGCACTTCGCTTTGACCGTCGTCGGGACAACATAGGTCTGTACCGATGGAGATTGGGTTTGGGTCTCACGATCAAGATCGTCGTAAGTGAAATCTGTTACGTTTCCCTTAGCGTCGGTGACCTTAGTTATATTCCCGAAAGCATCGTAGGCATATAAAACCTTTTGACCTAGTGGGTTCTCGACGCTGAGTTCCTGATTGGCAAGGTCGTAGGTGTAGGTCGTCCCGGTCGCCTGGCCATAGTCAGTCTTGAAAATTACGTTTCCAGCCCTGTCATACTCAATAGTCTGAACACGACCGGAGGCGGTGGGTCCGTCGGTCTGGCCTGTCGGGCGATTGTCCGCATCATAGGAATATGTCGTCGTCCAGCTAGAGGTATCGGGGGAGGCAACGTTGTCGTATACCGTCTGCGTGAGCTTATTGTTTGCCGCGTCGTACGTATATTCCTCTTTCGACCCGTCCAACTTGTGGAATCTCACAAGGCGTCCACTCGAGTCGTAGTCCCAGCGAATTGTTCTTTCGCTCGTATCCCGGGTGTGTGTTTGCGAAGTCACATCGTCGATGTTTGTGGTTTGACTCAGAAGTTTTCCCGTGGAATCGTATGTGTACGTGACCCTCGTACGATCGGCTGAAACCACAGAGGTTTTCTTTCCCGACCCGTTGTAGGTCGTCGTCTCTGTTTCGTAAGGATTCGATCCACCTGGTACCGGACGCGCTCCATCCGCTGGAATTGAAACTTTCTGCATATACAGCGTAGTGGTAAGGACGTTACCCATCGGATCAAACGTTTGTTCGGTCAGATAGGATTCGGGATCAACGGTAGCTACCAGCTGGTTTAGACCATCATAATAAAAATAGGTCTTGTTCCCATTAGCATCGGTTTGAACCGTTTTGTTCCCCACGCGATCGCGCTCGAAATGAGTTTCGTTCCCAAGAGCGTCGACTTCAACGATGATCTGGTTGTCCTCGTTATATTGGACGCTAGAACTCCGCAGGGTCACATTCTGGTCGTCCTTGATCGTCGTTGATATCCGGTTACCCATAAGGTCGTACTCGTATTCGGTTATGGTACCCAGGGCATCAGTGATGGATTTTTCTCGGCCACATAGATCGTAGGTGTATCTTTCGATGCTCCAAATCTGCTCAATCGGTTCGCCCGACAAATCAAGGGCATCACCGACGCTCTGCAGTGTTTCAACTGTAGTTACATTTCCAAATGCGTCGTAGGTCTTGCGCGTTCTCGCGCCAGTATCGGTCGAGACCTCAATTTCACGATCAGCAAGGTCGTACGTATAATGGATCGCCGATCGGTGAGCGGGGTCGTTCGAAATGTAGCCGGGTCGACCAGAAACCCCGATCGTCCTCGAGGTTCGGTTTCCACGAGCATCATATGTAAGCAAAATCACATTATTGGACGGATCCGTCACTGTAACGAGGCGGTTGTTGGCATCGTATTCGTAAAGTGTCTTCCGCGCTGTCGCATTGGCGCTTTTAGTGGAATCGTAGGTCGCGGCGCCTGCCTCAACCAGATAGAGGCCATTCTCGATACTCGTTTCATTGCCGTATTCGTCGTACTCAATCCTCGTACTGAAGCCATCGGGATCGGTGATCAGCGTCTTTCTCCCCAGAGAATCATATACATACTTCGTCTCCCTGAGATCCTGCGGCGCGCCCCCATTCAACGGGTTAAACGATGTCGCTGTTCTTGTTACTTCTCCGTACGCATTCCGTGTGTTGATCGTCTTGATTCCACCATGCGTACCCTGTTCATCGACGATATTCTCTATCAGTAAACTGTTCTTGAATGTGTTTTTGGTGATCGACCCATTTCTGCCGGTTATCGTCGATCGGTTCCCGTCGTCTTCGTTGATCCAGGATTCGGTGTGATCCTTGAGGATCTTAGACACCTGGTACTGAACATCATCCGACACTCCAATCGATGAATAGTCGGGGGGCAGTTTCAATGAAACCGAGGCTGGATCGGGGGCGGATACGTAGTAATTGTTTTCAGACCGCCATGTTTGATGCTTCACATCGTTCGAGAATGCGCGCGCCCATCCAAGGGAACTGGTCTCCCCAGACAAGTCGGTGTCTTCGTCACGGTGAAAGAGCGTGTGCCGTTCCTTCAACTTGTCCTTCGAAGTAACGACCGTTTTAACCTTTAGATCTCCGGTGTATTCATGACGTGTTTCAGTCCCGACCCCATCGGTTTCCTTGACCTTGGCCACCCCTATCCATTCAGTTTCCTCCACTCGATAGTTCTCTCGATAGCTCGGATCGGTGAGATCGACATTTACGTAGCGTCCTCCTACCGCGCCACCTACGGCGGAGAGTCCTGAAACCGTTATTCCGGGCACACCTTGATCGTTGTGCTCGAGAAAACGAATCACATCTCCTTCACCATTTATCTGCTGAATTAGATTGCCTTCCGTGTCATATAGAAACTCATCTACGCGCTCGAGCACGGTATTGGGCGAACGGGTTCGCGTGGATACAAGTTTCGTAGATTTATAGTAGGTATAAGCCGTGGTGTAATGATCGCGGAGTTTGTCTTTCTCAGGGCCTGATAGGTTTCCACCAGCCACTGTTTTTCCATCTCCGTTGGCTTCAGTGAATCCCAAATCCTTTCGCATGTTCACGTAGATGGGATCATCCGACTCGGCGAGCGCGTTTCCAACCGCATCGGTTTCCGTTACAACGCGTCCCGAATCATCGTAGGTGTAAGTAAACCTGCGCTCCGAGGCCCTGTTCGACAACGTCAGTTTCACGACGTTGCCATCCGCCAACAAATTCGCGATGTCCTGCATGTCTTGATCCGAAGACAACTTAAAGACTGTGCCGTTCACGACCTCAGCAACCGTTGTTCCACCGGAGATCCCGTCACCCGTGACAGCCATACCCTCCTCAATCGGTCTTCCCCCTCCCGGGTGGGTCAATTTCGTAGAGTCGGCTTCGGTGATAATCACGCCGGTCAGGCCTTCTCTGCGGGTTATTACATTGTTTTCGTTCGGTGGTTCGCTCCCGTATTCGAATTCGGTCACCACATTCGCTGCGTCCCAAACCTGATGCAGTTTCCCATTTTTATAAATTTTGGTGGAGGTCCGAACCAACGAGCTGGACGATGAGCTTCGCTCGCCGGGCCCAGTCTCCACGACGCCCTCTATTCGCTTCGTCGGAATCCCTGAATTGTCGTATTCGAAAACCGTCTTGATGCCATTCGGATCCGTCGTGGAAACCAATCGATCGTTTTCATCGAAGGCGTAAACAGTGTCTTCGCTCAGCGCACCGATCCCGGGGATGGGAATGCTTCCGCCGGCTTGGAGCGCGTATCGACCGGTATACTGTCTTCGTAGAATCTCGTTTCCAACGCGGTCATATTCGTATTCCTTGAGATCACCTCGCTGTGTGAATTCAGAAATGACTCGATCGTTCGCGTCGTATTGGATTCTGAATGTGGTTCCTAGTTCGTGGGTTTGTTCAATCGGATTTCCGACATTGTCATAACGAAATGTTCTTTTGTTCTGGTCTAGAATCGTTTCTTGTTCTTCAGGAGATGCAGCCGCAGAGGCAAGGGCGTTTCCGATCGCATCAATCTCGAACACTTGGCGATTGAGCAAGTCATACCCAAGGGTTTTGACACTGTCTTTGGAATCGATAATGGAGGTTCGATTCCCGAAGGCATCATAGGTGTAGTGCTCGGTGTGGAGTTCGAGGAGTTCCGTCTTTTCGGTTTCCGTGAGATCGGCAATGCGTTTTCCATTTCCCCCCGCATCTACGTATCCGAGATTTTTTCGATCCTGCCGATACAGGGCATCATCGGACTCCACTAGCGCGTTGCCAACGGGGTGAGTCTTCGACCGAACACGATTGTTTGCGTCGTAGGTGAACGATACCTTTCCTCCCCGTTCGTTGGTTTCGCTCAGTAGATTGCCTTCGTGGTCGTAGGCCAACCGCGTAGGTGACGAACCGGAAATTGAGTCTTGTCGTGAGATGAGCAAATTTCGCTCATCGTACGAGTAGGTGTTGTCAACACCGTCCGAATCTTCGTCGGTCGTCATGTTCCCGACTGAATCGTAGGTGAACGAACGAACTCTTCCGGAATTTTCCGTGACCGAAATCTCTTGATTCTTTTCGTCGTACGCGAACGTGGTAACGCGTCCTTCCTCGTCGGTTTCTGTCAATAGGTTTCCGACAGCGTCGTAGGTGTAGGACTTCGTGTGCTCCGCTAGCACCTTCGCGATTTCTTCCGCAGTGAGACCTGGCTCAGCGGCCCGTGCGTTTCCGAGGGCATCCGTTCGGGTCAGAATTTTGTCATCAAAACGACGGGTGTAGGTGGTTACGTGATCGTTTTCATCGATCATCTGCGTGACGTGACCGATTGCATCGTATTGATAACATCGGGTGTATGCATCGAGGATCGCCTGTTGGGCTTCAGGATCGGCGGCCGAAGCAAGCTCGTTACCCAAAGGACTGGTTGTTTTTATCAGTTGGTTCTTTTTGTCGTATACGTAGGTGGTTTGGTGTCCATTTTCATCGGTATCGGATAGGACGTTTCCGATTGCGTCATATTCGTATCTTCGCTCGCCGCCCAGGGGATCCGTTGCTTTCTGAAGACGATTCAGTTCATCGTGAGAAAAACTCTGTGTTTGATCCCTGGGATCCGAAACGAGAGAACCCATCGGGATGTCGGGGTCCGGGTCTCCGACGACGGCCACTGCGTGCCGAGTTCTGGTTTTGGTGTTTCCAACCAGGTCATAGGTGTAACTCGTTGCGAAACCCAACGGGTCGATCTCAAGAATGGTTTCGTCATTCTCGTTTCGATAGATACGAGTCCGATTTCCGTTTGAATCTGTCCTGGAACTCACATTTCCAGCAGCGTCGTAGGATATTCTGTCCTCGCCATGGAGTGCGTCAATGACTTCGATGAGGCGATTGCTGGCATCGTACACGAGGGTATTGAGGTTTCCGTTCGCGTCACGTTTGGAAGTCGGGTTTCCTACATCGTCATAGGTGACCTGCTCGGAGAACGCGTCGAGAATCGCCAGCACGTCCGAAGACGGTGAGGTCGCCGGATCCCAATGCTCGTAGTAACCCTGTTGGATCCTCCAGTCTCGGTTCACCGCGTCATTTGAATAGGCCCGTGCGTGGCCGATCGCCGTTGTCTGCGTGACCTCGCGGTTGTTGGCATCGTACTGGAATGACGTCGTGTTACCGTTCTTGTCCGTTTCCGAGAGAAGGTTACCCACGGCGTCGTAGGTTTGAAGTTGGGTGTTGCCCAGAGGATCGGTTGTCTCGATGAGCCGATCGTTCGCGTCGTACCGGAATGTGGTGACGTTTTCGGAGGCGTCGGTTTCGGACAACTTGTTTCCGACCGCATCATATGAGTGCGAGCGAATCCCTCCGAGCGGATCGGTGCCGCGTATCATCCGGTTGTTGGCATCGTATTCGAAGAGCGCCTGATGCCCATTGGCGTTCGTCTCAGACACAATGTTTCCAACCGCATCGCGGACCAAAGTGGTCTCGCCGTGCCCGGCATCCACCGTTTTCATCAGCCTGTAGTTGGCATCGTACAGGTAGGTGGTCAGGTTTCCGTTTGGGTCGGTTTCGGAAATGATATTGCCGACGCCGTCGTAATCATAGGATTGCTGGGCACCGCGTGGATTGGTCGTACGGATGAGACGATTGTTTTCGTCGAATTCGAACGTAGTTTCGTGTCCATTTTCATCGATGCTGGAAACCCTGTTGCCAACGTCGTCATAGGCATACTGCTTAGAGAAGTGATCGAGAATCTGCTCCACCTGGTCTTGCGGTGAGGTAGTCGGGTCCCAGCTCTCGTAGTAGCCCTGCTGAACTCGCCAGTCTTGATCCGCCGAATCATTGGAGTACGCACGGACGTGACCCAGCGGCGCGGTTCGCACGACCCGACGATCATTGGCGTCGTATTGGAATGACGTTTGATATCCATTGGCGTCCGTTTCGGAGACCACGTTGCCGGCGGCGTCATAGCCGGTGCTCCAACGTCCCCCCAGAGGGTCGATCTCCAGAACTCGTCGATTGTTTCCGTCGTATTCGTAGTTCTTCTGATTTCCATTGGCATCCGTTTCGGAGATCACATTGCCGACTGGGTCGTACGCCATCTCCCACACTTCGCCTAGGGGATCCGTGATTCGAACACGCCGATTGTTTTTGTCGTACTCCGAACTCGTTTGGTGCCCATTCTCGTCGATTTCCGAGATCATGTTACCCACGGCGTCATAGGCGAAGCGCTGCTCGCCCCCCAGGGCGTCTACGGTCTCCACCAGGCGGTCGTTGGAGTCATACTCGTAAAACCTCCAGTGTCCGTTCTCGTCAGTTTCCCTGAAGACATTGCCCGCGGAGTCATAGGTACGAAGCCGTGTCCCACCCAACGCATTCCGCTGCTCGATCCAGCGGTTGTTGGCGTCGTATTCGAAAGACGTCGTGTTTCCATTTTCGTCGGTTTCCAACAGCACGTTTCCCACAGCGTCATACGTTTGCAGACGCCTTCCACCCTGAGCATCGACCTGTTCCACCATCTGGTCGTTGGCATCGTATTGGAATCCGGTTGTTTCTCCGTTTTCGTTGGTTTCGGAAATCACGTTACCGACAGCGTCATAGCTTCGGAGCCTCGATTTACCCAGAGGATCCGTCTGCTCAATCAAGCGGTCGAGGGCGTCGTATTGGAATAAATTCGTGTTCCCGTTTTCATCGGTCTCGGAAACCAGATTGCCCACGGGGTCGTAGGTTCGAAGTTTCTTATGACCCAGCGGATCGGTCTGCTCGACGAGCTGGTCGTTGGCGTCGTATTGGTATTGTGTCGCATTCCTGTTTTCGTCGATTTCCAAGACGATGTTGCCCACCGCGTCGTAGCTTCGGAGCGCACTCCCACCCAGCGGATCGGTCCTCTCGACAAGCTGGTCGTTCGCATCGTATCGATACGATGTCGTGTCCCCGTTTTCGTTGGTTTCGGAAACCATGTTGCCCACGCCGTCGTAGGCATACGCCTGCTCCCCATTCAGCGGGTCAACTCTTCGAACTCGTCGATTGTTTTCGTCGTATTCGAATCTCGTCCGATGTCCGTTGGGATCCTCTTCGGAGAGAACATTGCCCGCAGCATCGTAACTGATGGCCCTGTAACCATTGAGCGGGTCGAAGGAACGAACCAGACGGCTGTTTCCGTCGTATTGGAACCTCATTTGGTTCCCGTTCTCATTGGTTTGCGAAACGACGTTCCCCACACCGTCGTAGGTGAAGTGTCGCTGTCCGCCCAGGGCGTTCGTTGCCGTCACCAATCGATCGGCGGCGTCGTATTCGAATGTGGTTGTGCGGCCGTTCTCGTTCGTTTTAAACAGTGTGTTTCCCGCGCCGTCATACCCAATGAACCGGTGTCGACCGGCGGGATCGGTCGCCTGGACCATTCGGTTGAGTTCGTCATACTGGAAGGTCGTCTGGTTTCCGTTGGCATCGGTTTCCGATTCCACATTCCCCACGGCGTCGTAGGTGGTTTCTTCGGAAAAGTCATCGAGGATCTGTGTCACCTGGTCCATCGGGGAGGTCGTGGAGTCCCAGATCTCGTAATAACCGTTCTGGACCCGCCAGCCTCGATCCATAGCTTCATTGGAATACGCACGAATATGGCCCAGCGGCATCGTCCTCTTGACCCGCTGATTCTTCGCATCGTATTGGAACGTTGTCGTATGCCCGTTTTCGTCGGCCTCTAAAACCAGGTTACCTACGGCGTCATAGGCTCGGTTCCTCGTTTGACCGAGTGGATCGGCCTGCTGAATCAGACGGTCGTTGGCGTCGTATTGGAAATTCGTCGTATGGGCGTTCTCATCGGTTTCCGAAACCAAGTTTCCCACGGCGTCGTAGGTCCGGAACCTTGTTTGACCCAGAGGATCCACCTGCTCAATTACGCGATCATTGACATCGTATTTGAACGACCTCGCGTTCCCGTTCTCATCCGTCTCGGAAACCATGTTGCCCACGGCGTCGTAGGTGCGGAATTTCTTTTGACCCAGCGGATTGGTCTGCTCGATGAGCCGATCGTTGGCATCATATTTGTATTCCGTCTCCCACAGATTTTCGTCGAGTTTCCAGACCAGATTGCCCACGTCGTCGTACAAGAAGCGCCGCTTGCTACCCAGAGCATCTGTCACTTTCACCAATTGGTTTTTGGCGTCGTATTCCGATGTTGTCTCGTTCCCGTTTTCGTCGGTTTCCGAAATCTGGTTTCCCACATCGTCATAGGTAAAGAGTTTTTGACCGCCCAGGTCGTCCGTCGCCTGCACCAACCGGTCATTGACGTCGTAGTGGAACGTCGTCGTGTGGCCGTTCTCGTCGGTTTCGGACAGTATGTTTCCGACGCTGTCATAACCAAAGATCCGGTTTCCCTCGCCGGGGCCAGTTGCCTGAACCATTCGGTTGAGCTCGTCATACTGGAAGGTCGTCTGATTTCCGTTGGCATCGGTTTCCGATTCCACATTGCCCACGGCGTCGTAGGTGGTCTGCTGGGAAAAGTGATCGAGAATCTGTTCCACCTGGTCGAGCGGAGAGGTCGTCGGGTCCCAGCTCTCGTAGTAGCCCTGCTGAACCCGCCAGCCTCGATCCGCCGGAGCATTGGAGTACGCACGGATATGACCCAGCGGCATCGTCCGTTTGACCCGCTGATTCTTGGCATCGTAGTCGAAAGACATCTGATGCCCATTGGCATCGGTCTCGGACACCACGTTGCCGGCTGCGTCATAGGCGGTGCTCCACTGCCCATGGAGAGGGTCTTCCCTCAGAAGCTGCCGATTGTTTTCGTCGTATTCGTAAGTCGACACATTGCCATTGGCATCGGTCTCGGAGGCCAGATTGCCAACTGCGTCGTAGGCCATCTCCCATACTCCGCCGAGTGGGTCGACCCTGCGCACGCGTCGATTGTTCTCGTCGTATTCCGACGTCGTCTGGTGGCCGTTCTCGTCGGTCTCCGAAACCACGTTACCTACGGCGTCGTAGGTGAAGTCCCGATCGCCGCCCAGGGAGTCGATGGTATGTACCAACCTGTTGTTCGCGTCGTACTCCGAGATCTTTCGCTTACCGTTTTCATTCGTTTCCAAAAGCACGTTACCCGCGAGGTCATAACTCCGGGTCTGCGTTCCACCGAGAGCATTGGTTCGCTCGATCCATCGATGATTGGCATCGTATTGGAACGTGGTCGTATTTCCGTTCTCGTCGGTCTGTGACAGCAGGTTGCCCACACCGTCATAAGTACCGAAGCTCGTTCCGCCCTGAGCATCAGTCTGCTTCACCAGGCGGTTGTTGGCGTCATATTGAAATTCCGTCGTATGAGTGTTCTCGTCAGTTCTGGAAATCACATTGCCGACGGCGTCGTAGGTTTGGATCTTCCTATGACCCAAAGGATCCGCCTGCTCGATCAGGCGGTCGTTGGAATCGTATTTGAACGACGCCGTGTGGCCGTTCTCGTCGGTTTGCGAGGCCAAATTCCCGACGGCGTCGTAGGTCTGGAGCCTCTGGTAACCCAGGGGATCGGTGCGTTCAATCAGTCGATCGTTGGCATCGTATCCGAACGACGTCGTGTACCCGTTCTCGTCGGTCTCGGACACCACGTTTCCCACGGCATCGTAGGCAAACACCCGCTCGCTACTCAGGGGATCGATTCTTCCAATGCGTCGATTGTTCCCATCGTATTCGTAGATCGTTTCGTAGCCGTTGGCATCTACCTCTGAGACCACATTACCGACTGCGTCGTAGGACCTTTCCCACGATCCATCGAGTGGATCGACGGTTCGCACCAAACGATTGTTTTCGTCGTATTCGTAGACCGTTCGATGACCATTCGGATCTTCCTCGGAAACCAAATTACCAACGGCGTCGTAGCCGAAGACCCGATGACCATTCACTGGGTCGATGGAGCGAACCCTACGGTCGTTGCCATCGTATTGAAACTTCGTCTCGTTCCCGTTTTCGTCGATTTCGGAGAGAAGATTTCCGACGTCGTCGTAGCTGAAGAACCTCTCACCTCCCAAGGCGTCCGTCGTCTTCACCAGCCTGTCGTTGGCGTCGTATTGGAATGTCGTTGTGTGGCCGTTCTCGTTGGTTTCGGACAGCACGTTTCCGACGCTGTCATAACCTAAACTCCGGTTACCACCGCTGGGGTCGGATGCCTGAACCATTCGATTCAGATCGTCATACTGGAAGGTCGTCTGATTTCCATTGGCATCGGTTTTCGACAAGACATTGCCCACACCGTCGTAGGTGAATGCCTGCTCCTCGCCGAAGGGGTCGACCACGCGAATTCTTCGGTTCTTTTTGTCGTATTGATACGTAGTTTCATTGAGATTGGCGTCGGTCTCGGACACCACGTTACCGGCTGCGTCATAGGCGGTACTCCACCGTCCATGGAGAGCGTCCACCCTTAAAATCTGTCGATTGTTTTCGTCGTATTCGTACGTCGACACATTGCCATTGGCATCGGTCTCGGACGCCACATTACCCACTGCGTCGTAAGCTCGAAGCGTCTTTTCCCCCAAAGGATCCATCTGCCCAATCAGGCGGTCGTTGGCGTCGTATTCGAAGGTTGTCGTATTTCCATTCTCATCGGTTTCCGTAACCATGTTGCCTACGGCGTCGTAGGTGAAAATCCGTTCGTCCCCGAGGTCGTTCTTCCTCTGAACCAACCGATCATTGGCGTCGTATTCGAATTCCGTCTCGTTTCGGTTTTCGTTCATTACCGAAAGCAGATTGCCCACGTCGTCGTAGGTCCGTTTCCGCGTTTCACCGAACGCATCGGTCTGCTCCACCAACCGATCATTCGCGTCGTATTCGAACGTTGTCGTATGTCCGTTCTCGTCGGTTTCCGACAACAGATTCCCCTTGCTGTCGTAAACGAAGATCCGGGTCCCTCCGACGGCGTCGCTTTCCTGGATCCTTCGATCGAGCTCGTCGTATTCGAAGGTGGTCTGATTTCCGTTGGCGTCGACTTTCGATCGCAGATTGCCCACAGCGTCGTAGGCAAAGGCCTGTTCTCCACCCAGAGGGTCGACGACTCGGACCCGACGATTGTTTCCGTCGTATTCGGTAGTCGTCTCGTTCCGGTTGGCATCCGTCTCGGAAATCACGTTTCCGACTGCGTCGTAGGCCTTGTCCCACTGACCGCCGCGGGAATCGAAGGTCTGAATCCGACGATTGTTCCCGTCGTATTCATGTGTCGTCTCATTCCCTCTGGCGTCGGTCTCGGAAACCATGTTCCCAGCTGCGTCGAACACCCAGCTCCACTGTCCACCGAATGGATCGACCCTCTGAATCCGCCGATTGTTTCCATCGTATCCGTAGGTTGTCTGGTGTCCGTTGGCGTCGGTTTCGGCGATCAGATTGCCCGCGTCATCGTAGACCGAAGTCCGCGCGCCACCGAGGGGATCGACCGATCGAACCATGCGGTCGTTGGCGTCGTATCCGAATGTCCGTTGATTCCCGTTCTCGTCAGTTTCCGAAAGCGTATTCCCGACGGCGTCGTAGGTGAAAAACCGCTCTCCGCGCAAAGGATCTTCGGTCTGCACCAATCGGTCATTGGCGTCGTACTCGAGGTATGTGTGACGGCCATGTTCGTCAGTTGCCTTCAGTATGTTTCCAACTTCGTCATAGGAGAAGAAACGCTGACCTCCCAGGGGATCGGTGGTCTCGACCAATCGATCGTTGGCGTCGTATCGATAGGTGGTCGTGTGTCCATTCGCGTCGGTTTCAGACACGAGATTTCCCGCGGAGTCGTAGGTGAGCACCTGGAGTCCGTCCATGGCATCGGTAATCTGCGTGACGCGATTCAGAGAATCGTATGCGTACCGGAGGGTTCGATCCGAGAGACTGCCGGACACCGAAGCCAGGGGGTCACTGCGGTCGGGCTCTGTCAGGATCGGATCTGCATGGCGAGTGCGCGAAGCGACGTTTCCATTGACGTCGTAGGTGTAGCTGGTTGCGAATCCCAGCGGGTCGACTTCGAGAATCGCCTCGTCGCCAGAATTGAAATAGGCGAGGCTTCGGTTTCCATTGGGGTCAACCTTCGCGATCTGGTTGCCATTTGCGTCGTATTCGTAAGTTTCCAGGCCGCCTTCTGGATACTGCATGGACACGAGATTCGAGTTCTCGTCGTACTGGTATCGCGTCACGTGTCCCAGGGGATTCTTGACCGATGTCACGTTCCCGTTCTTGTCGTACCCGTACTCTGTGGTGTGCTCTGCGATGGCGGCGCGAGCCGACGAACCGCTGGCCGCTCGTGAATGTTCCTCGTTTCCAATCGGGTCGAGGATGGAAACGAGTCGATCGTCGCTGTCGTACGTGTAGGTGGTCGTTTTCTCCTGGCCGGCGATGTTGGCGGCTCGAGTGATCGACACCTGGTTGTCCACCGAATCGTAGGCGTAGTGAGTTTCGACGCCGCTGGCATCCGTTTCGACGATGTTCCGGTCGAGTTCGTCGAACGCGTAGTCTGTGGTGCGCCCCTCCTCATCGGTTCGGGTCAATACGTTGCCCACAGCGTCATACCCGTAGGTCACCGTCCCGCCAAGAGGGTCGACGGTGCGAATCTCCCGCTCGAGGGCATCGAATTCGAAGCTCGTGGTGTGACCGTTGGCATTCGTACTGCTCACCACGTTATAGGAGCGGTCGTACTCCATGACGGACCGTCCACCTTGGGCGTCCACGCTTGCCACCAGATGATTTTCAGCGTCGTACTCGTAGCGTGTGGTCTCCGGACCCTCGGAACCCACCCCAGGCGAGTCAACCCCCGTCGTTTGTTCGATGGTGTTCCCGCGCCGGTCGTAAGCGAAACGCGTCACTCGCCCTTCGGGATCGGTGAACTGAAGCAGTCGGTTTCCCGGATCGAACTCGAAACGTGTCTGACTGCCCCTGGGGTCCAGAATCGCGATTTGATTCCCGGCTCCGTCGTATTCAAACGTCGTCGCGAACGAGCGCGCATCGATTCTCTTGATGACGCGTCCACGAGCATCCATGAGTTGCTGGCTTTGATTGCCCCGGGCATCGGTCTCCACCACCCGATTTCGAACCGGGTCGTACTCCGTCGTATTCGTGAGCCCCTTGGGAGTTCGGGTCGAAAGCAAGCGATCATTGAGATCCCACTCAAAGGTGGTCGTACGCTGTTCCTGGGTAACGTTGAAGGCCTCAGTGCTCTCGACGAGATTCCCAAAAGGGTCGTAGACGGTTCGCGTGCTGACTCCCAGCGAGTCGGTCTGCTCCACCAGGCGATTCATGGGGTCGTAGGCAGAGGTCGTCACGCGTCCCAGGGCATCGGTACTCGACACCACATTTCCGTTTCCGTCGTACCGTGTGTGGGTCGTCGGCGAGACGTTCTTCTTCCTTCCGGTGTTTGGGTCGATAATCTTCGCCGAAGGCAGCTCCTCTCGCGTCAAACGATCGAGAGCGTCGTACTCGTACTCGGTCACTTCGTTGAACGCGTTGGTCAGAGCGACCCGGTTGCCCATGCGGTCATAGGTGAAATGCGTGGTATAGAGCTCTCGCAGCGCGGACTTGTGCCGGTCCGACAGATCGTCGACATCCTCCCGGTAGCCGAGCTTGTCCCTCAGCTCGCGATAGAAGGGAGTATCGCTGGTGGCCAACGCATTTCCGACGGCATCGGTCTTGGAGATGTTCCGTGAGAATTCATCGTAGACGAGGCTCATCACCTGAGCGCCATCCGTGGAATCAAGAATCAGCTGCCCGGCGCCATCGATGTGGGCTTCTACCCCGATCAGAAGCCGGGTCGTGTTTCTCCGACTGTCGTATTCGAAGGCCGTCTTGACCCCATTGGGATCAGTGATCAGAACAGTCGAGTCCAGCTTGTCGTAGGCGTAGGTCGTGATCTCGCCATTCTCATTCTGGATCGAGATCTGATTTCCATTGCCGTCATACGCGAAGACCCGCTCGTGTCGAACCTGTCCCCCGGTGATGGGTAGCGTGACTTCGGGCAGGATCTCCCGCACTCGACGGTTCGCACCGTCGTACTCGTAGTCGGTAGTCGACCCGATGTCGTCAGTCATGCTCGCGACATTGCCCACTGCGTCATAGCGGACCTTGTCGGAGTGGTAGTCGAGGATCTCCTCCACCTCCCCAAGCGGCGAGATGTCGGCATCCCATTCCTCGTAGTAGCCTTCGCGGAACCGCCACTCCCGGTGCTCGTCTTCATTCGAGTAGGCTCGAGCATGTCCCAGAGGCGTCGTCTCGTAGACGAGTTGATCTTCCTCGTCGTATCGGAAGGTGGTAATCCGGTGCTTCTCGGGGGGAAGCTCCATACCCGCTGTGATGCGGACGATGTTGCCGCTTGCGTCGTAGTCGAATTGGGTCACATGACCCGTCGTGTCGGTCTCGCGATGCACCAGACCCTTGGGGGTCAAAAGGATGTCGGTCTCGGCCCCTCGATTGTCGATGGAGCGAATCAGGTTCGCCTCGGCGTCGTAGCCGAAACTCGTTTGATACCGGACCGGATTCCCTTCGGCCCCGGTCACCTCCGGCGTCGTGACCCTGACGAGTTGGTTGCGATCGTCGAAGTGATAGAGCGTCTCACGCCCTTCGGCATCGGTCACACTCGTGCGATTTCCCACCACGTCATAGCGATACTCGGTGCGACGATCGTGGTCCGAGTCGGTCTCCGAGGGGTCCAGGGTCACCAGCAGCAGGTTGTTGCGGTCGAAGAGCTGAGTGACAGTGTGGCCCGCCTCATCGGTCATGCTGATCTTGTTACCGACGGCGTCGTAGGCGTTTGACGTGGTATGACCCTCGGGGTTCGTGACCAACAGAAGGCGGTTGTCGGAGTCGTAGGCCAGATTCGTGACCCCACCATTGGAGTCGACGATGCGAGTGAGATTTCCGAAATGGTCGTACTCGTTGAAGGTTTGACTGCCCGCACCATCGACCTCCAGGGTGTTGTTCCCGAAGGCGTCGTAGGAGTAGGTAGTGATCTGAACCTTGTCGGAATTTTGCGCGAGATCCGGGTCGGTCACCGTGGGGTCGAGTAACACGATTTTTCGCGTTCGGTTTCCCGAAGTGTCGTATTCGAAAAGGGTCGCGTCGCCACCGGGGTCTACCTGGCGGATCAGGTTCTGCTGAGCGTCATACTCGAAGGTCGTGGTGTAAAGGTCGAGGAGAGTGGTCTTGTCGCTCTCCGACAGGTCTTCGGCCAATCGCGCGTAGCCCAACTCAACCCGGTTTTCCTGGAGGTGAGTGAGGTCCCCTGTCACCATCGCGTGGCCTTCCGCGCGCGTCATGCTGGCCACTGCGTTGAACTCCGTGTACGTCATGGAGGTGACGTGATGTTCGTGATCCTCACGGGTCAGCAGGTTGCCCCGTGCGTCGTAGGTGAAGTTTCGGGTGTACAACGCCTCCAGATCAGAAAGGTCCTTGGCTGTCAGCAGTGCCAGCGACCGGGGCTTTCCGAGGTTCTCACGCAGGTCTTTGTAGTATTCGTCGTTGCTGTGGGAGACCGCCCAGCCCGTGCGATCGACGATGGACGTGAGGTTGTCGTTTTCGTCGTACGTGTAGCGGGTGACGTAGCCGCTCTGGTCTTCCACCTCGGTGAGGTAGCCGTCGTCTCGGTACTGGTATTTCAGACTGTGGCGATCGCGGATGTGCTCCAGTTGCCCGAGGTACACGGTATCCGTGTTACTCGGGTCGTAGTCGGCGTAGAAACCGTTGGCGACTCGCCATTCCACGTGCTCCGCCTCGTTGGACGTAGCGCGCGCATTGCCCCGGGCGTCCACCACCCGCGTCATGCCACCGGTTTCCCCGAGAGCCGACAGGGGCCGGGCGTTGAAACGGCGCTGGGCCCCGGCGCGCTCGCGCAACAACCGTGGGTTCGAGTGGACGTGGTTCACATCGAACTGGTAGTCGAAGGTGGTCACCCCGCCCTCAGCGTCGGTGATCTGAGTCACCCCGTAGGACGACGAGCGACCCGCTTGACGCCAGTCGAGCATCTCGTATTCGATCTGAATCTCACGACTGTCGTAGCTCTGCTGTTGTCCACCCACCGTCTGCTCGTTGGGCAGGATGACTTTGGTGAGCATGCCCTGGGGGTGGTACTCGTAGCGGGTCACGTGCCCCATGCGATCGGTCACCGACACCAGGTTGCCCTCGGAGTCGAACTCATATCGGGCGAGTCGGGTGCCTGTCTCGTCGGTGATTTCTTCCAACTGACCGGTGGTGGGATCGTAGTGGTAGTGGATGACGTGGCCGTCGTCATCGAGGACGCGCTCGAGTCGCAACGTGTCGTGGTCGTACACGAAGTCCATACGAACGCCGTTGGTGTCCACCGAACTCAGCAGGTGGCCGGCGACGTCGAAGGTCAGGACCGTTCCGTCTTCCCGGGTAACCGCGTAACGGGCGTGCCACAGATCCAAGGAAGAACTGATCTCAGCGAGGGTCTGGTACGCGCCGTCACCGTCGGTGCTGACCCAGA
Source organism: Myxococcota bacterium (assembly GCA_022447545.1). Taxonomy (GTDB): domain Bacteria; phylum Myxococcota_A; class UBA9160; order UBA9160; family SMWR01; genus JAKVBI01. The sequence continues at coordinate 80,696 of JAKVBI010000021.1, read as the reverse complement.
GATCCCGGTCGGAGTCGTAGAAGAACTCGAGCAGGCTCCCGTCGCCCATCTGAAGCTGGAAGACTCGGTGGGGAACGTGGTCCAACACCTCGAGCTTGAGACGGGTGGACAAGGACCATTTACCCCCGACCTCGCCACGGGAGTTGTAGGTGCGTGTCAGCCGGTAGTCCTGGCCCAGACTCGGCAGGAAGGCGTCCTCGTGCTGGACGATGAGGTTCCCGTTCGAAGTGTTTACGAAGAGTTCTTCGCCTTGGCCCGGTTCCCCGGATCGAACCGCATCTCTCCTTCCGAGGATGGCCAGGCTCGAATCGAGAACCCCGCTCCCATCCCCACCGATTGCGATCGCCATAAACCCACTCTCCGTGCTTCTCGCCGAGGCTTCCCGCGCACCACCCTGCATGGGCGATCAGCGAAAAACCTATGGCAAAACAGACCCTTGGGTAATTTGTTATCCAAAATTGGTGGCGATCGTTTAGCGGCCGGATCGAAACTGGATGCTGGATGCCCTGCCGCGCCCCCAGCTCACCCACCCACGACCGGCAAATAACGTGTTAAATATTTGTTTTAGTTAATTATTTTAGATACTCCGACAGAGGCTCGGAGACCATTCCCCCGGGGGAATGGGTGGGCGGAATCGCGAAACGTCAGGCCCTCGGTCAGGGTCCGGTGTGCGACCGCCTGCCCTGCCTATAAGGTAGGGAGGCCCCGGCACTAAACCGGATCTTCGATTCCCGGGAAGGGCCGCGGCGCCCTGCAATCGAGAGGAGATCTCGTGTCCACCGCATCCAGTCCCCTACCCCGCGGAATGGCTTCCCACCTCACCCTGGCCACGGCGGTACTGGTCTCGGTTTTCGCGTCGAGCTGCGTCGGAGGCTCTGGGCAAAACCCACCCCCCGACGCCCACGGAGTCCCGGTTCCCAGGGTCGAGGGCCCGGTGACCGGCGGCAAGCAAGGTTTCCCCTTCATCGGAACGGCCATGGATCTCGCCGCCCAGGGGTACGTCGAGGAGGAGTTCTTCCTCGCCGGCACGGCCCGCACCTTCGCGAGCGAGGAACCCTTGACCGCTGACGGGCACTGGACCGTGACCCCCGCCGGGCGCGCCCCCTACCGGACCCGTGTTCTGATTCGAAGGCCCGAGAATTCCGCGGACTTCAACGGAACCGTACTGGTCGAGTGGCTCAATGTGTCGGGGGGGCTGGACGCCGGGCCGGACTGGGCCTTTCTGCACGCGTTGATTCTAAGGGACGGCTATGCGTGGGTCGGTGTATCCGCCCAGGCCGTGGGCGTCCATGGCTTCCCCCCCGATCACCCGCGCAGCGCGCTCGGAAATGCCGGAGCCCTCACAGTCTGGGACTCCAGCCGGTACGCCACCCTCACCCACCCGGGCGACAGCTATTCCTACGACCTGTACGCCCAGGTCGGGCGAGCCCTGCGCGAACCCCAGAACACTGAACTGCTGGGCGGCGCGAAGGTCGAGGAGTTGATCGCCATTGGCGAGTCGCAGTCCGCGTCGCGCCTGGCCACCTACGTCAATTCCGTGCATCCCCGGGTTCAGGTATACGACGCATTTTTAATTCACAGCCGCGGCGGCGGGGCGGCTCCGCTGACCCAGGCGCCGGAGTTCGTTCGAGAACCGCCCCGGCCAGTGCGGATCCGCGACGACCTCGCCGTACCGGTCCTCGCCTTTGCGACGGAGACCGACCTGATCGGGCTGAGCTTCTATCCCGCTCGTCAACCCGACACCTCACAGTTCCGGCTCTGGGAAGCAGCCGGCACCGCACACGCCGACCTCTACCAACTCACCGTGGCCATGCGGGACAGCAATCGCACACCTGTGGGAAATTCCGCGGTCACCACCTGCGACCTCCCGCTCAACGATGGCCCCCAACACTACGTGCTCAAAGCCGCGGTCCATCACCTCCGCAACTGGTCCCGCTACGGAACGCTTCCTCCTGCGGCGCCCCGCCTCCGCGTGGTTCCCAGCGATCCGCCCCAAATTTTGCGGGATGGCTACGGCAACGCACTCGGAGGAATTCGCACCGCACCCCTCGATGTGCCAACGAAAACCCTGTCCGGCGAGGGAAACTCCGGTGGAGTCTTCTGCCGCCTCTTCGGTGTGACGGCCCCCTTCGAACCCGAGACGCTTACTGCACTTTACGGTAGTGAAGACGCCTACCGGACCGCGTTCGACCAGGCCGTTGAAGATGCCGTCGCCGCCGGTTTCGTTCTGGAGGCCGATGCCGCACAGATGCGGGCCGAGGGGGGCTTCCCGAACGGGAGAAGCGCCTGTAACTCAGAAGCCTGCGAGGAGGACCATCCATGAATACCGCAACCCACGTGCTCTGCGAGAAAAGCGACGGCGTCGCAACCGTCACCCTCAACCGGCCGGAACGCAAGAATGCCATGACGCCTCAGATGATGTGCCAGCTCGCAGACACCTGGCAGGACCTCGAACACGACGACTCGATTCGCGCGGTGGTGCTCACCGGACAGGGCGAGAAGGCCTTTTGCCCGGGCGGCGACATGGAAGCCATGGTGCCGGTCATCACCGGCAGTCGGGAACCTGTGGACGAGTGGGAGCGACGCTATCGATCAGACCAGACGGAGATCTCGCGCATCGCCTTTCTCAACCCCTACCCGTTCGACAAACCCATCGTCGCGGCCATCAACGGAGATGCGATTTCGGGCGGCTGCGAGATCCTCCATGCCACCGATATCCGGATCGCCTCGCGCAAGGCCCGATTCGGCCTGAAAGAGATCGAGCGGGGTTTGATCCCGGCGGGCGGCTCCCTCGCCAAGCTCCAGCACCAGGTTTCCTATTGTCGGGCTGCTGAATTGGTGCTGCTCTGCCAGCCGATCTCCGCCGAGGAAGCTCGGAACATCGGCCTCGTCAACGAAATTGTCGAACCCGAACTCGTCCTCCCACGGGCCCTGGAGATCGCCCGGCGTCTGGCCTCTTTCGACCCCGCGGCTGTGCAGACATCCAAGAGCACCTTGCGACGCGTCTGGGGACTCTCCGAGCCTGAAGCCTGTGGGATTCAACAGCAGGCCTACGATGACTACATGGGAAGCCGAACCTGAGACAGTAGACTCTGTACACGGCCGGTAACCGGTCTGTAGGATGGTCTCGGATCAAGCAGAGGAGGAGCCCCATGGGCCAGCTCGACGGCAAAGTGGCAGTGATCACCGGTGCAGCACGGGGCCAGGGCGAAGCGGAAGCACGGCTTTTCGTCGAAGAGGGAGCGCGTGTGGTGCTCGGCGACGTGCTCGACGACCTGGGCAAACAAGTGGCCGAGAGCCTCGGCGACGCCGCTGTCTACGCCCACCACGACGTCAGTGACAGCACCAGCTGGAGCGAGATGATCGCCACGGCCGAGAGCGCCTTCGGCAAGGTCGACGTACTCGTCAACAACGCCGGCATTCTGCGAGTGGGCATGATCGCGGACATGACGGTCGAGGAGTACCAGCAGGTCATCGCCATCAATCAGACCGGAGTCTTCCTCGGCATGCAGTCCGTCCTGCCCGCAATGCAGAAAGCAGGCGGCGGATCCATCGTGAACATCTCGTCCATTGGCGGTTTCGCCGGCGTAGCGGGGATGTCCGCCTATGTGGCCAGCAAGTTCGCGGTGCGGGGCATGACAAAGTGCGCGGCCATCGAATTCGGACCTCACAACATTCGCGTCAACTCGGTGCACCCGGGCGGCGTCGACACGCCCATGCTCCACCCCCTCGATGGCGCCGAGCGGGCCCAGGCGGCTGGCACCACCATGTACGATTCAGTTCCGCTCGGTCGGATCAGCGAGCCCGCCGAAATCGGAAATCTGGTGGTCTTCCTCGCGTCGGATGCGGCCTCGTACTGTACGGGGTCGGAGTTCATTGCAGATGGGGGAATGCTCTCCAGAATTGCCATGGGATAGCAGGCTCGAACCCGGAACGAACCACAGGTTGACTCCAAGCCCTACACGAAGGAGCCTCTGGAGATCGCGGGAGGACACGGACCATGAAACTCGTTGCCCAGGTGGACATCCAGGCACTGCCTGCACCCATCCACGAAGCGTTCTTCAACTACATCCAGACCTTCTGGGAGCACGGTGAACTCGACCCCCAGGTCAAGGAGCTCATCCGCATGCGGTCGGCCATGGTTGCCGACTGCAAGCAGTGAAGGATCTCCAGAACCGCTGAGGGTCAGCGGGCCGGCCTCACGAACGCAAAGATCATCCAAGCAGGCGACTTCGAGAATTCAGACCTCTCGGAGCGTGAAAAGATGGCGCTGCGCTTCGTCGATTTTCTGAAGTTCAACCCCCAGGGAGTGACCGACGCATTCCTTGCGGAACTGAAACAACACTTCTCCGACGCCGAGATCGCGGAGATCGGCTTCTTCCTGGGAGCCTACGGCGGGGCCCACAACCTGTTCTCCGCCGTCAAAGAACGCGTGCTGGACGACGACGGAAACGACATTTCGGATCACCCGGGTTTCCCCATCGTCTTCGACACCCACGAGGCCGTGACCCGCTGGCAAAGCCAGGAAGAGGCCTCCGTCGATGGGCCGCTACCCGAGCAAAACGCAGGAGACGATGGCGCCCACGCCCATCGCCCCAGGGATCGGAGCTGAGCCCGAAGGAATCGCCGAGAAAACCACCCGCCCAGCATTCTCCGAGGCTCCCCAGAGCTGCTGTCCGCTTACTGGGGATCGCGTAGGCACCGCGAAACCATTTCGCTCCAAGTGGGTTGGAACTTCCTGAACACCCGGGCCATCCTTTGGGGGAGAGCCTGCGATTCCGAGGTGATCATGAGGACCCTCCGCCCGTTGGCGATCCGAAACTGGGGCGATCACACCGCGGGTGCCGCCCTGCTCATCTGCCTCCTGCTGGTTCCAGCGGCGAGTCTGGCACGAGACAACTTTCTCGTGATCGTGGCCGACGATGTGGGTGTGGACAAAATCGCCGTCTACTCGAGAGATGATCTCTATGGCCACGCTGGAGAGGGGGCGAGCCCGGGCCCCACGCCCACCCTCGACAGCCTCGCAGCCCAAGGGGTGCTGTTCCGCAACGCCTACGCGAACCCGGTCTGCTCGCCCACTCGGGCGGCCATGCTCACCGGGCGTCACGGCTTCCGAACGGGAGTGGGAACCCCATTGAACAGTGTGCTCGACACCTCCACGACGATCCTGCCGGAGGTCCTGGCCGGCACCCACTTGAATGCTGCCATTGGAAAGTGGCACCTCGGCCCCTCGGGCGACGCCGACCACCCCAACGTGAGCGGCTTCAGCCACTTCGTAGGTGCGCTGGGTGGCGGCCTGAGCGCCTACGACTCGTGGGAGAAGGTAACCAACGGCTCAACCCAGCTCGATTGGCCCGTCTATGCCACCACCGACAACGTCGACGAAGCGCTGATCGCCGTTGCAACCTTCGGCGACGACCCCTGGTTTCTGTGGCTCGCCTTCAATGCGGGACATACGCCGTTCCACGCACCCAACGATTCCAGCCTCCACAGCTACACGTTGTCGGGAAATCCGAACGCCACACCCGCAGAACACTACGAGGCGGCCGTCGAGGCCATGGACTCGGAAATTGCACGCCTGCTCAGTGGCATCCCCTCCGACGTGCTGGAAGACACCACCATCATCTTTTTGGGAGACAACGGAACGCCGAGGCAGGCCGTGGAGGCGCCGTTCATTGCGGGGCGGGCCAAGTCCACCGTGTACGAGGGGGGCATCAATGTGCCCTTCATCGTCAAGAGCCCCCATGTCCCCTTGGCGCATCAGGGTTCCGAGAGCTTGGCACTCATCCATGCCGTGGATGTCTTCGCCACCCTGACGGAGATCGCCGGACTGGCCAGCTCCACCCCGGACTCGGTGAGTTTCCTGCCCCATCTCCAGAATCCGACTCAAGGCACCTTGGCGGCGCGGCCCTACGTCTATGCGGAGACCTTTCGACCCAACGGGTTCGGTCCCTACACGGTTGAAAAACGAGCCGTTCGCAACGACCGCTACAAACTGATCTGGCGCAACGGCACCTACCAGGAGATGTTCGACCTCGAGCTCGACCCCTTCGAGCAGACCAATCTTCTCTCAGGAACACTCGATGCCCAGGAACAGGCCGCATACGATCAGCTGGAGGGTTTCATGGATGGCCTGCACAGCCCGCCAGCTCTACCCGCGGCTCCCTGGCCGGCGGTCCCCGTGGTAGCCAGCCTCGTCACCTGGCTGGCCCGTCGGCGCACTCAGGCCAAATGATTCCATCGACACGGGCAGCGTGGCCTCTGCAAGGATCGCTTCGGTAGGAACCTAGTTGCGTGAACTCCCGGAGCCCGAGGGCCGAGAGGGGCTGAACCGCACCGGTAGCGTTGCAAGCCCTGCGACGTTGGTGGCGTGCACGACACTGATTCCTGCCTCATCGACCTCGTAGTCCGGCATCCGCGCGTGGATTTCCTCGAGGGCCACCCGCGCTTCGAGCCGAGCCAGACGCGCGCCCAGACAGAAGTGCACCCCATAACCAAAGGCGAGGTGCTGTTCCATCACGCGGGCGATATCGAAACGCTCGGGGGAGTCGAAGCGACGCGGGTCGTGGTTCGCAGCTCCGATCAACAGCATCACCTGTTCGCCTTTCGGGATCGTTCGGCCGTGGAGTTCGACATCACAGGTAGTGGTGCGCACCATGTACTGGGTGGGGCTTCGAAAGCGAAGCGACTCCTCCACCGCCGCAGGGATCCGGCGGGGATCCGCAATCACCGTGGAGCGTTGCTCGGCGTGGCGGGCGAGTTGGTGAACCGTGTTCGCGATCAGTTTCTCCGTCGTCTCGTTTCCACCCGCGATCAACAACATCGCGAAACCCAGGATCTCCTCGTCCGTCAGGCGCTCGCCTTCGAGCTCCGCCGCGATCAATGCGGAAATCAGATCTTCGCCCGGCCGCTTGCGCTTCTCGCCGATCAACTCGTGAAAACGCCCAACGAGATTCGCCGACGCCTGCTCGGCTGCCGGGGGCGGCCGCGCAACGCCGTCTTCCCGTGTCAGCATCTCTGCGGTCCAGATGCGCAGGTTGCTGTGATCCTCGGGTGGAGCACCCAACAAAGTCGAGATCACGTCCGAAGGAAGCAGCGCCGCAAAGCGCGCGATCAGATCACACTCTCCCTCTTCGATGAATGTATCGAGGAACTTCGTAGTCAGGTCGCGGATTCGAGGCTCCATGGCTGCCATCCGCTTGGGGGTGAAGGCGCGCACAATGAGCTTGCGCAGCTTCGTCTGCACCGGAGGGTCCATTCCGATCATCGAGGGAGCGCTGATGTTCCCAGACTCTCCCAGGGCGATCCCCTGGGTCGATGTAAACCTCTCCCAGTCGCGGTAGCCATTGAGCACGTCTTCGAAACGCGACAGAGCCCAGAAACCCATTTCAGGGTTCCAGTAGGTGGGCTCCTCCTCTCGCATCCGGGCGTAGGTGGGATAGGGGTCCTCATGGATCTCGTAGGCGAAAGGGTTGTAGACGATGGGCTCGGACATTGCGGCTCCAACAGGGTGCATCGGCGCCAGGCGGACTTCCACCCTTCGCCGGGCCCATGATGCCAGATCCGGGGGAGGCTGGCCCCCACGTTCCGAGGCCTTCCTGGACAGAAACCCGCCGCCCCGTCCGGCCCAAACGGAGCCCTGCACCAGGCTTTTGAGTCAGCGAGGCAACGAGTAGTAGAGGGTGCGCTCCGCATCGTCGCGGCCTCGCACGAGCAACCGAATCGACGCGTCCTGCTCCATCGAGTTGAGCAGCGCCACCATCGCCGCCGGTGAATCGACTGCAGCGCCGTTGTGCCCGATCACGATATCCCCGCTGCGAACCCCGACCATGGCCCAGAAACTCTGGGGATCGACTTTCTCGACCCGCACGCCCTGGACATCATGACCGGCGTAAACGGCCGTGACCTTTGCACTTCCGAACAGCGCCGGTTGGGTCCGCGTTTCCGCCAAGGCGATCTCCGTGAGCTCGGAAGTGCTCTCATCAGGCGTCGGCGTGACGGCATCGGCCACCAGGGCGATTTTTTTCGCAACCCGAGGTTCGCCTGCACCCGTCGAAGCTTCGATCATCGGCGGACTGGGAAGGGTGAGATGCTCCGCGGGCTTCAGAGAATCGAGGATCCAGAAAACTGCGAGCCCGAGGGTCGCGCCGATCCCAGCGACCTGCAGCAATCGGCGCCGCAGCCCGTCAAGTGCGGGCTGGTCGGCAGGAAGAATGTGGCTTCGCCAACGCCCACCCGGAACCAACAGCCATCCCAGGTCTGAACAACTGTGGTTCGCAATCGCATTTCGTTGCCTGTTGGAAAACATCTTCGAAGCCTAGAAGCGAAGTGGCTGCGCCGCACCCTCACGAGTGCGGCGCAGCACACTTCACACCGCTCCAGTTCGATCAGTTCTTCTGTGTGAAGTCGATCACGAACCAATTCACCGAAGGATCTCCCTTCGGATGTTGGAGCGGCGCCGCCTTGCCGGACTCAAACGGAGTGGAACAACTGGTATGGAGGACTTCCTCCGTGCCATCGATTCGAATTCTCGTCTTCGTACCCAAACCGATCTCACCGTGGGCCGTCGCGTCGATGCTGAAGCCATTCTCAGCCGCCAGCGTCAACTCCGAGACCCCACCCAACAGATCGATGGGATCATAAACCACCACGTCCGATGAGAATTTGCTGGCTTCGATTTCGACACGAGCCCCCAGGACATCCGGCCCCGTGTAGCGCAACCGCATGGCCTGCACCTTCGTGGTGCAGATCGCTCCCGGGTCCGGTGGCTCGACGACGCTGATGGTTGCCGATGCCGTGGCTTCGTTGCAGGCCACGCCATCCACGAAACCATTGAGGGTGGCGACATTCGTCGTCGCTTCGGAGATGAGTGCCGTTGCAATGAAGGTCTCTGTCATTCCCGCACCCAGAGTGATGCCACTTGCGATGTTTCCGATCTGGTCGTCATCGATGCTGACACCCGTGGCCTCGGTCGCATTGGGATTGGTGATCTCGTAGGTGTATTCGACCTCGTGCGCCAACGACACCGTTCCTCCCTGGGTCGTCTCCATGGCGTACACCTGTAGAGCTCCGAACTGGTCTCCCAGATTCAGAGGCTGGGAGCAGGAGGTGTGGAAGAAACCATCCTGTACGAGACCGTCCGTGGCAGCATCTTTGATCCAGAAGCCCGTCTCAGACTTGAGTTTTGTGTTGCAGCCCACGGTGGTGGCATCCACCACGAACGTTTCCCCGATGTTCAACGGCTCCAGGTCCACGTAGGCATCCGACGACGGACTGGCCGTCTCGCCCAAGATCACTCGAACCGGATAGGTTTCGGCCGGGCTGGAATCCCAGCAACCTACTTTCGAGGGATCCTGCGAGTGCAGGGTCTGCGAGCAGTCGCCACCCGTGTATCGCAGGGTCAACTTTTCGACCCGGCCCAGACAGTGCGGCGCCGGCGTGACATCGATTGCAGTCACGCACTCTTCCGAGGGGGGGTCCTCTTCCAACTGAACGGTCCCGCCCTTGGTCGACGTCAGCTCAGTGATCTTGATGGAACCAAACTGATGGCCCGGGCCAAGGGGCTGCGAGCATGCCGTTCGGAATAGGTTGAACTCGATGATGTCGTGGTACCAACCATTGGCCGTCTTGATCTTGACCCTCGTTTTGGAGCCGAGATTCTTCTTTCCACCATCCTCCGCATCCACGGTCAGGACATCGCCGACCGAGACGTCCTTGAACGAAGCAAAGACCTTCTTGCTCTTTCGCTTGTTCCACCAACCCCACCATCCACGACTTCGCTTGTGTTTGCTTCCGTAGACGATGATGTCGACCGGATCCTGGCCATCGGCCCCACCCAGGCACAGCGTCTTCTTGGGATCCTGCAGGTTGGAACTGGCATCGCAACCCAGGCCGGTGTACTCGAATTTGAAGGACTTGACCTTCCCCTTACAGGCGTCGCCCGGAGGCGACGGGGGTTGAACCACGCATCCATCTTTGACGATTTCGAGATCGCACTCGGCTACGGGAGGATCGACGGGACCGATGGTGGTGCTCTCCAGACCGAACGCAAACTCTCCTTCCAGGCTGAAAATCGTATCGGTGATGGTTCCGGGCGTGAACGCCGAGACGACGTAGAGCTCGTCCGAGGTCGTACCCGGGGAAATCACTCCGCTTGCCGCCGCCCAATCCCAGCGTACCACTCCGTCATTGTCGTTGATGACTGCGGAGGGCGGCGAGGTCGACGGATCGGCATCGGAAACCGAACCCGCCGAAACCACACTGTCGACAGGTGCAGCGAGATTGAACCCGATGATGGAGAGGAAGGATCCCGAGTCGTTGGTGATCGAATAAACATACGTCAATTCACCGACCCCACCGGGCATGGGATTGCCCGGATCATCCTCTGTATACACAGTCACGCTCTTGACCCCCGAATAGAATCCCGAGGGCTGCGTAAAGGGTTGGCTCCCCGAAGCCACGATGTCCGCCAGCGCGGAAGATGCCATGAACAACGATCCAATGAGGATCGACCATAGTTTGAATCCGCCAAGACGGTTCATCGTCACTCTCCCTTTTCGAATGGCTGGCGCCCTGCTTCTCGAGATCGAGACGCTCCCCGCTTGCGATGCACACTTCGCTTCACATTTCGCCGCATTCTGGATGGATGACCGCCCAGAGGCGGTCGGCAATCAGGAACGTCTGAACCTCCGCGCCCTGCTTTCGAGCAGCATGAGACCACCGAAAAGCAGGACGGCTGGGTGTGGCTCGGGAATGATGTCGATGTGTTGGGTGACGGTGGCGTTCACCGTGGCGGTACCCAACCCCGCACCTCCGAACTCCGTGACCGTAAATTGAGTCGCGCCCTCGCCCAACATGCCTGGAGGCGTCGTCGGAAGCGTTCCATTCGCGTAGGTGGTGAGGAGCGGGAGGGACACCCCGGTCAACCCCCCTCCAGCGCTGCCCTGAAAGTTGAAGACAGCGACGCTCGGATTGGAGGTGGAGTCTCCGCTGTAGGTATCGGTGGTGCCAGTCCCGTCCTGTACCGGCCCACCCTGGAGGAAGTAGCCGAGGCCCTCAGAGAACTCGAACAATGCGGCAATGGCCAGATCGTTGACCGAACCCGAAGTCACCGAAATGGTGAAAACGATCCAATCCTGATTCAACAGATCGCAGCTCCCGTCCAGACAGACGATCGAATTCGCGTCCAGGAACCCGTTGAAAGGGTTCACGGTGCCCGTCGCACTGCCCGCGCTGAAGGCGACGGCGCCGGGTGGATTATCGAGCGTGAAGCCGATCTCCATGGCGGAACTCGGCATTGCCCACACGGAGATCCAAAAAACACTGACCCCGATTACAGTTCTTATCCCCATCGTGCGTCCATTTTTTCACCTATCTGAAACCGTCGAAGCGAGCGAAACCTTGGCTCCGAAACCGAGGAGTGAGCTTTGTAAACGGAGCCTTCGAAACTGCGCCACTAATAGGCAAGTTCCGTGCCACGCCGATCAACGAAACGCGACACTGGCCTAACGTGGAGTCAGCTGATGGAAAACTGGCGGTTCGCTTGAGAACCAGGGCACGCGAACGCATACCCTCCGAGGGAAATAAGTTTCCGCTTCGATGAAATCAGGAAAAGGCTTTCCGTTCGTCTCGAAAGCATCTCGAGAGACAGCTGGCTGTGACCTCGAACGGAACACTATGGACTGGAAGCCCTGTAAAAGATGCAGCCTAGTAGGGGATTCTTGGGTTACGAATCACGAATCGACTGGATCCCTCGGGCCATTCCTATTGTGCCCGGTCACAGGAGCAACGGATCGCCCACAGGAGCAATCGGCCGCCTAACGGCAGACCTCGTAACGGCAGACCGCCTAACGGCAGACCTCGCAGCGGCGCGGCCCTAACCGCGCGGCCCTAACGGCGCGGCCCCCCCCGAGTGCCGATCCATCGCGAACCGCCGATCGTATCGACGTAGGGCCAGAAGGCATCCGGATCCAACTTGCCCTCGAGGGTGATGTCGCGGCTGAGGTAGACGGGGGAGTCGAGTTGGACCGACAACAGTTCCCGCTGAGGTAGGAGTTCCCGGATCGGGTCCCAGGGGCTCTCACCCAGGGTCAGGGTTCCCTCGACATCTTCCAAATGGGCGGTCTGGTAGGTGCTGTGCATCCGGACAACGTGGGGGGGGAAGTCGTAGCTCTTCTCGGCACCGCCTACAGCGCGCGAGACCTTGATCCACCACTCGTTGCGCTCGTAATCCGGCAGTTCCGCGGCGGGGCCCGTCACGGTGCCCTCGAACTCCACGAAGGTGTAACCCTGATGACTGCAGCGAGCCGTCACCCGATCTCCCATTCTGTAATAGGTCACCTCGGCGGGATACTTCGGCTGACCGTTCATGTCCCGGCTGATGAAGATCGCCGATTCCTGGTCGATCCCATACCCGATGGTGTAGAAACCCGGCATTCCGCGATAGTCGGCGTCGACCATGACCAGAATCCCGTATTCGGGTTCGTCGGGAACCGGCAGGTTGTAGATGTTCATGGAAACATTCGAGTTCTCACTCGGATCGATGCCGGGCGGAAGAAGCGCGGCAATCTTGTCGGGATCCGTTCGGTACCGGATCTTCAAGATCGGCCAGTTGGAAATCTCACCGGGGTTGACCTGGGGTGCAGACATGTTGATTCCTCAGATAAAGGGTGTGCCCATTGTAAACGGGTTCTCCGGCGGGCTCAAAGCCTGGTCGCCGGGGGATCGGAAGCGCCCCAAGACCGCTCAAAGGCCCCTACTCGGGTCAATCAAGACCTTTTCGCCCGTGGCCTGTTGCCCATAGGCGCGGATCGTGTCGAGTTGGAGCGCCTCGACGAGAGAGACCTCCTGGGCGTAGTCGCTCGCAAAGAGGGTCCGGATCTCCCGAGCCACCCGTTCGCGTAGCCGCTGCGCCGCTTCCGGGCCGATGCGCTTCAGGAATGGGGGAAGAAGCCACCCTCCGACCCCCCACGCCATGCCGTAGGTCCGGTCCAGTACCGTCTGCGAGCGCTCCAGGCCACCGTAGATGTAGACCTGTTTGTGGGTCTCGGATCCATAGCGATTGAACGCCGATGCGTTGCGGCTGAGAGCGGACTCCATGGCCGAGAGGATCCGGCTCGCGAGCCTGCCGCCACCCGTGGCGTCGAACGCCAGGGTCGCACCCGTCTGCACCAGTGCCTCCACCAGCGCCTCCTGGAAACCTGCTGCGCTGGAATCACAGACGAACTCGGCTCCGAGATCCACGAGCAATCCCGCGTGTTCGGGCTTGCGAACGATGTTGACGAGGGGCACGCCGTCGGCCTGGCAGAGCCGGACCAGCATCTGCCCCAGGTTCGAGGCGGCAGCGGTATGCACCAGCGCCTCGTGTCCCTCGCGTTTCATGGTCTCGACCATGCCGAGAGCCGTGAGTGGATTGACGAAGCACGAGGCGCCCTCGGCCGGTGTCGTCCCCTCGGACAGGGGAAGGCAGAGAGCGGCGGGAGCCAGACGGTACTGTGCGTACATGGCGCCACCGAGAAGAGCGACCGTCCGCCCCAGGAGGGCCTGGGAGGCGGGCGAGGCCCCTGCCGCAACCACCACTCCCGCGCCCTCGTTGCCGCAGGCCAGGGGCTGATCGATGCGGGCCGTCACCGTCTTCAAGAGTTTCTCGGGAACGTCGGCTGTCACGACGGGGCGCTCTGCCGTTCCACCCGCCCGGGCGGTGGCCATGTCGGCTGGACCGAAGAGCAGACCCATGTCCGAAGGATTGATGGGCGCCGCCTCGACGCGAACCAGCACCTCGCCTTCGCCGGGATCGGGAACGGGGACCTCGGCAAGGGAGAGTTCGAGAGTCGCATCGCTGCGAATGGTGGACTGGAGTTGCAGAGCGTGGCTGGGGATTTCCGAGGACATGGGGGGGGCTCCTGACGCCGAATGGGAGGGCGGCCAGCAAGAGTACCGGAGACTTCGCATGGCGGGCGCTCGGCCCGGGGGCCTCTCGACCCCGTGTCCACAAACGCCAGCGGCTTCACGGCCGCCGGCGACAAGAAAGAAACCCCTTCCAAGACAAGAACTTGCAGGTACGCCTCTACTGCCGGGAACGGACTCTCCGAGCCTGGCGGGCCACGGGCTAGGATCCCTTGGCAGGGCCCCTGGGGAATGGGCGGGGGACCTCGGAATTCGGCCCTCGTGAGCCGCACGGTGGAGACGCGGTGGACGGAAAGTTCGAGCGGGACAAACGTCTGTTGCTGAGCGCCCTCGCGGTGACCCTCGTTCTCGGGGTCGCCTTTCCGGGCTCCTACCGGCCTCTGGCCACGGGGCTGGACCCCTCGGTCCACTACGCGCTCAACCAACTCGCCCTCTCACAACACCTCTTCGGACGGGATGTGGTCTTCCCGTACGGTCCCCTGGGATACCTCCTGACTCCCCTGGACCTCGGTGACAATCTGCTTCGGGCCATTGCGCTCTGGTGCGTGGTGCACGGCCTGTTTGCCCTGGGGATCCTCCTGGCCGTGCGCCGGGGTGCGGGAATCCTGCAGGTGTTCGCCTTCGCGTTCAGTTACCTCCTCGCCTTTACCCTGGGGCTCGTCTACGAATACCAACTCCTGGCAGTCATCGGCCTCTGGATGACGCTTTCGCTCACCGCCCATTCGCCGCGTATGGCCGCTCTCTGCTCCACCCTGGCCGGGATGTCGGCGGGGTTCTGTCTACTCGTCAAACTCAGCCTCGGGTTGTCGGCTCTCGGGATGCTCGTCGTAGCCGAGGGGCTTCGCGGGTGGACACAGGGCCCGCGGCGAATCCCGACCACCCTCGCCACATTTGGTGCGTTCACCAGCACCTCACTGCTCTTGTCGGCCGTGCATCTGAGTTCATTCTCAAACCTCTTCGAATGGATGAGGCGCTCCTACGAATTGACGTCGGGCTTCAGCGCCGCCATGAGTTTTTCGGGGCCCATGGCGGGCCTCTGGTTTGGAGGCATCACTCTCGGACTTTTTGCGCTCCTCAGCCTGGTTCTGCGAAAGCACGAACCCATGGCCTGGCGCGCGAGTCTCCTCTTCCTGGTGCCTGTGCTCTTTTCATTCAGACACGGATTCGTGCGACACGATGGCCACGTCCAAAACTTTTTCCCCTTCGTCCTGGCAGCTCTGTCCGTCCAGCTTCTCTTTTGCCGCAATCGCCGCGAGACGATGGGGACTACAGCGGCGGCCCTCCTCGTTGCAGTTCTCGCGCTACCGACCTATGCGCCCACCGGACTTCTCGATTTCCAAGAAATGGCTCGCAGGGGTTCGGGTTGGCATGGGGCAGGAAACATGCTGGCGCTGGCACGACTGAAGACGACTCGGGCGCGGTTGGAATCCGAGAGCCGGGTGAACCTCGAGGCAAACCGACTCCCAAACGCCTGGGTAGAGGCCATTCACGAGCGTCAGGCGTCCCTTGACGTCGTACCCTGGGAAATCTCCTACGCACCCGCCAACGATCTCCCGTGGGACCCAAACCCCGTCCTTCAGACCTACGCCGCCTACACGGCATTCCTCGATCGAGCAAGCGCTCAGCACTATGCTGCTGCCGATGCACCCGGCTTCGTCCTTCTGGAATTCATGAGCCTCGATGGCCGTCACCCCCTGCTCGACGCACCCGCTACCACACGAGAACTGCTGACCCACTACTCACTGGTCGCTTCCGACTTCGGAAGGCGGCGGATCCTGCTCGCACACCCGGGAGACCGCTCCCCTTCGGCCCTGACACCCGTGGGGCAGACACGAGCGCGCACCCGCGAATGGGTAAGCGTTCCGAACTCCGACCGATTGTTGTTTGGTGAACTCGAAATGCAACCCACCATGCGTGGTCGAATCCAGCAGGCGCTCTTTCGAGTTCCTCCCGTGCGCATCGAGGTCGTCTACGCCGATGGCGAACAAAGCGTACACCGAATCATTCCAGACACGGCTCGAAACGGATTCCTGCTGAACTTCCTCCCCCGTTCGACCCGAGACGCCGCAGCACTATTCCGAGGAACAGGACGCAACCGAGTCGTTCGATTCCGCATCGGAGGCCCTGGCGCATCTCTCTACCTGCCCGAATTCGACGTCGCCTGGAAGGTCGCAGACTCCCAGATCAGTGAACCCTCCGCTCCGTGAAGGCGAGCCCCGGACCCATGCCCCCCTGCCCCCATCGGACTGTAGTCACCGCCTAAACCCTGATAGCATCCACTCCCAGGCATGCCGCAACGGATTTACAGTTTTCGCGCTTCGTCTGTCCTTGTCGTTGGAGTCCTGCTCGCGCTCAACTCCTGTGCCCCAGAACTGCTCGAACCCAGAGACTTCTCCGCCCGTGTCACCGACCCGAAGTCCCCGCCCAAAGTGAAGTGCAGCAGCCGAGAACCCCTGCGCCGGGCCTTGTTCGGCGACCTTCACGTACACACCGCACTCTCGACGGATGCCTGGAACTACGACGTCGAAGTCCGGCCTCACGACGCGTACGGCTATGCGTTCGGTGAATCCATCTGGCTTCCCCCCAAGGATGCCGAGGGAAATGGAACCCGGGAAGTCCGTATCGACAGGCCACTGGACTTCGCGGCAACCACCGATCACTCGGAATTTCTCGGAGAGCAGCGACTGTGCTCGGACCCGAATTCACCAGTCTACGACGTCGAAAGCTGTGTAGGCATTCGCAAATCGAAGACACCTCTGGACAACCCTCTCGTCTTTATCGGCATGAACCCCTGGCCCAAACACAAGGATGACATCTGCGGAGAAGACGCCAAGCGTTGCCTCGAGGCGGCTCGTTCGGCCTGGGACGAAACCATCACGGCGGCAGCCGCATGGAACGACGAAAGCGAAGCATGCGAACGAACCACCTTCATCGCTTACGAGTACTCATCGATCCGGTTGTCTTCGAACCTTCACCGAAACGTGATCTTCCGCAACGACATCGTCCCGAAACGCCCCGCGAGCTACCTCGACTTCCAACGGGAATGGGATCTCTGGAAAAATCTCCGCGACGATTGCCTCGATTCTGATACCGGTTGTGATGTCCTGGCGATCCCCCACAACTCCAACATCAGCAATGGGCGAATGTTTGCGGTCGACTACCCGGGCGCGACGAGGATCGAAGAACAAATCGAGCGCGCGAAACTGCGCGCCCGTGTAGAGCCCCTCGTCGAAATCATGCAGCACAAAGGCGACTCCGAGTGCCGCCCCGAGATGAACGGTGTACTCGGCCAAACCGATGAGTTCTGCAGCTTCGAGAAGATGGAAGCCGTGCGTTTTCAAGATGACGAGGGGAACCCCGGCGCCGCCGGCGAGTGCTGGGATTTCATGGCGGACTCTCTCCCTCATCTCGGGCCCGGTGCGTGTATGAACCACCGAAATTATGTCCGCTATGTGCTGACGGAAGGCCTACGCGAAGAGGAGCGCCTCGGGGTCAACCCCTTCAAACTCGGGATTTCAGCGAGCACGGATACCCACAACGGCATGGCCGGTGGTGTCGCAGAGCGGGGCTGGCCGGGACACGTCGGGATCGTCGACGGCGATGTGAACCAGCGACTCTCCAATGAGCAAGGGATGGGAAACGTCAGCAACAATCCGGGCGGTCTGATCGGAGTCTGGGCCGAAGAGAACTCACGCGATTCGATCTTCGACGCCATGCGGCGTCGCGAGGTGTTTGGAGTCAGTGGCCCGAGAATTCAGCCCCGGTTCTTCGGCGGATGGAACTATCCGGAAGATCTGTGCGATGCACCCGATTGGTTGGAGCAGGCAGACCGCGATGGGGTGGCCATGGGCGGAGACCTCCCCAAACCGAGCCACGGCGGCACGCCCAGCTTTGCCGTATTCGCCCTGGCTGATGCCGGAACATCCGAGGCTCCCGGAACCGACCTACAGCGGATTCAAGTGATCAAGGGATGGGTGGATGAAGACGGGAACCTCCGGCAACAGGTGTTCGATGTGGCGGGTGGTGACAATGGAGCCTCCGTGAACCCCGAGACCTGCGAACCCAGTGGCAAGGGAGCCCGCCAGCTCTGCTCGGTCTGGCGTGACCCCGATTTCGACCCATCTCGCCGTGCGGTCTACTACGCGCGCGTCCTCGAGAATCCGACCTGCCGCTATTCCACATGGAAATGCCTCGAGCTTCCCTCCAGTGACCGACCCCCCAGCTGCGACCAACCCATCATGGAGCGCGTCATTCAAGAACGCGCCTGGACCTCGCCAATCTGGTACACGCCGCCGGCCCTGACAGAGGCCCGAAACCACTGACCCTCAGCTCCCAAGAGCCAGTCGCTACTCAAACATCGCAGCAGAGCCCTTCCCTGCTTACGGCTATGCTTTCAGGGTCATGGTGCCTGCCGAATCCGAGACCCACCAATCGGAGCTGACCCACGCCCAGTTGGCCACTTCCGAGACGACTCAATCCTATTGGGAGAACGGATATCTGCTCCTTCCAGGCCTATTCGACAGCGAGGCGCTGTCGCGTTTCGAAGAACGTTTCCTCGAAATCGCCTCAGGCCGATCCGAAGCCCCCGAGGGAATGATCGTGATGCAAGATGTCATGGTCGCGCGGGGAGCGATCCAGGCGAAGACACCCATCCACGCGGTCAACAAAATCCTCAGCTTCGAAAACGACCCCATTTTGTTTCGATACTCACGTGACCCCAAACTGGTCGAAGTAGCGCAAAGCCTGATCGGTGAAGGCCTGGCAACGATATCGACCAACGTTTTCAACAAACCCCCTGGCGTGGATGGACGCCATCCTCTTCATCAAGACCTCCGCTATTTCAAGCTGAGGCCTGCGGACAAGATCGTCGGCACCTGGACCGCCATCTCTGCCTGTTCAAGGGAGAACGGCTGTCTCGCTGTAATCCCGAGAAGCCACCGAGGCGGCCTCGCCCAACACACCGACCCCGGCTGGGAGTACGTGAACTACGGATTCTTCGCCGCAGAAGGGATCGATCTCGATGCACGAGTGCATCTCGAGATGCAACCAGGCGATACGGTCTTGTTACATCCGATGCTCATCCACGGAAGCGGCCGGAACCAAAGCGCCGCCTGTCGCCGTGCGATCTCGACCCACTACGCTTCAACCGATTGTCAGCGCCCACCAGGGAAACGCAAGCGAGAGCCCGTGATGCGCCGAATTTCTTGAACGGAGGCACCGGAGTTCAATTCCGGGGAAGGAGTCTGGAGATGGCCTACGAGAACTATTCGGGGCTCAAAGTGGAACAGAGCGAGGGTGTGGCACTCATCACCATCGACCACCCTCCCATCAACCTCTTCGACGTCCGCCTCATGGGGGCAATGGATGCCCTGGGGCGCGAGCTCGAAAACGACGACAACGTCCGGGTCGTCGTATTCCAGAGTGCAAACCCCGATTTCTTCATCGCTCATGCCGATGTCGAATTGATTCTTCGCCTTCCCAAGGACGTGAAAGAAAAGAGCGAGGAACTGAACTTCTTTCACGCCATGGTGGAGCGTTATCGGACAATGCCAAAAGTCACGATTGGAGTGATCGAAGGCTGTGCTCGAGGCGGAGGTAGCGAGTTTCTACTCTCGCTCGACATGAGGTTCGGTTCCATTGGAGGGTGCGTGCTCTCTCAGCCGGAAGTGGCGCTGGGCATTCTTCCGGGCGGAAGCGGGACCCAGCACCTCCCGAGACTCATTGGGCGAGGCCGAGCTCTGGAGGTCATCCTCGGCTGTGAAGACTTCGACGCAGAGACCGCCGAGCGATACGGCTGGATCAATCGAGCGCTACCGCCTGACGAACTGCGCCCCTTCGTCCAACAATTGGCCCGAAGGATCGCCGCCTTCCCCCAGGAGGCCATCGCTTTGGCGAAGCGCAGTGTCGATGCCGCAGAATTTCCGATTCGCGCGGGTTTGTTGGAAGAGGCCTGGTGCTTCCAGCAGACCCTTGCCCTCGAAAACTCGCGCGAGAAGATGAAGACCTTCCTCGAACGAGGAGGTCAGACTCGAGAGGTCGAACTCCGCCTCGGTGAGACCTTCGCCCCCTCGTCTGTTGTGGATACCTGAGAAGGCATCTTAGAGCCATCCGAACCGGCTCGTTCGACAGCTTCCCGATCCGCGGAGAGGAGACCTACAAGGCCGTATCCTTCCGTGGATGGGCGTGCGCTGTGGAAACGCAGTGCTTCCCAACTCGCCTGTTTCTCCCGACCGTTTGCCCTGGCGTTCCAAGGAGGCAAAAGAGGGCTTCCTGATACAATGCTCTCTTTCCGAGGTTGACTACTCGACAGGAGATTCCATGGCTACCGCCACCACAGCTGGCATACCCATCATCGACATCGATTCCCATTTCACCGAGCCTGCAGACCTTTGGACGTCGCGTGCACCCGCCCGTTTGAAGGACAGCGTTCCCAGATTGATCGACGACCCCGAAAACGAGGGCGGTCAGTGTTGGGTTTCAGGGGATGTCCGCCTGTCGCCTCCGGGCCTGTGCGTGATCCGCCCCGATCGCAGCAAGGCCCTTGGCATCTTCACCCTGTCCAACATGTCTGAGATGACCCCTGCCAGCACCAACGTCGAAGCGCGGCTTCAGGCCATGGATGAACTCGGCATCTCGATTCAGGTGGTGTTCCCGAATGTCCTGGGCTTCGCTGGCGCGACCATTCTGAAGATCGAAGACCCCAAGCTTCGACTCTTCTGCACCACCGCGTACAACGATGCAGCCTCCGAATTGCAGAAAGCCAGTGGCGGACGCCTCTTCGCTCAGGCACTGCTGCCCTTCTGGGACGTCGAAGCCGCTGCGAAAGAGATCGAACGAGCCCACGACGAGCTGGGCCTGACCGGCTTCAACATGATCGACAACGCCAGCCAATGGGGACTCCCGTCCCTCCACGAACCGCACTGGGATCCACTCTGGTCCCGAGCCGAAGAGCGGGGAATGCCGTGCAACTTTCACATCGGATCGGGCGGGGTCGACATCGGAGCCGTATGGCCCGGAATTCGTCCGGACCACTACCTTGCCACACTGTCCTGCACGTTCTTCCTGAACAACTGCCGCACTATCTCCAATCTGATCTTCAGCGGCCTGCTCGACCGTTATCCCGAACAGAAATTCGTCTCCGTCGAGAGTGGGATCGGCTGGGTTCCATTCATGTTGCAGGCCATCGAATACCAGATGGACGAGAGCATGCCCCACGGAGGCGCCATGAAGATGCGCCCGACCGAGTATTTCCGCCGCCAGATCTACGCATCCTTCTGGTTCGAAAAGGACGCCGCACGTGCTGTGAAAGAAATCGGTGAGGACAACGTTCTGTTCGAAACGGATTTCCCGCACCCCACCTGCCTCTACCCCAATGTTCGCGAACACGTAGAGACAAGCCTGGAGGGGCTTTCGGAAGCAGCGATGCGCAAGGTGCTCTACGAAAACGCCGCTCGGGTATACCAACTTCCCCTTCCCCACTGATTCCCGAATCGCCACCGATCCACAGAGCGGACTCGACAATCGGCTTCATCTGGGCAGATTTTGGATGGCGTCGACCTCCCAGGGATGGCGTCGTGCGGCCCCCCATCGCCGTAAACCTCATCGATGGGCGCACCCAGGGGTTCTCTGGAACCCATCAGGTGACACGGGAAGGATGCCAGGGCGCGAATCGGTGAGTAGAATTCGGTTCGCGCCCGGGATACCGTCGAGCGAGGGTTCAAACCGGGGACGAGGCGAGCGCCCGAACCGCCCCTCCGCAGATCGAGATCGTCAGGAGGCGATCGAAGCGATGACTGACTCGGCGACCGAAGCCACTGCTTTGAAAATGATCCGCTCGGAAATCGCCCTGCTCTCGGCGATCGTCACGACGATCGCTTTTGCGTTCTTCGGAACACAGTGGATGGAATCTCTTTCGCCGGGCAGTCTCCTGCTCGTCACCGTGTTCCTCTTTGGGATCATCCTCGCGTCTGCTTTCGGCCTGGTACGCCATGCCGATACGCTTGCCGTTCTTCTTGGCGAACCCTACGGAACCCTGGTCCTCACCTTGTCGGTGATCTCGATCGAAGTCGCGATGATTGCCGCGCTGATGCTCACGGGCAACGAGTACCCGACCCTCGCGCGGGAGACCATGTACGCCGTCGTCATGATCGTACTCAACGGAATGGTTGGCCTCGCTCTGCTCCTGGGAGGCCTTCGCCACCGTGAGCAGGAATACAACCTGCAGGGTGCGAATTCTTTTCTCGCTTTGATTCTTCCCCTCGCTGTCCTGGTCCTGATCTTTCCGAACTACACGCAGTCCACGGACGGGCCCACCTTCTCTGTCCCCCAGGAGATTTTTCTGTGCGCGACCGCCCTCGGTCTCTACGCCGTATTTCTCGCAGTCCAAACCGTGAGCCACCGTTCCTACTTCATCTCGCCGGCGACGGAATCCGATGCCACGGGCCCGGATCTCAAGGATGAGCATCCGGGACTGGTCGTTCATGCACCGGGTTTCCACGCGGCGATGATCATCTTCTATCTACTGCCGATCGTCTTCCTGTCGAAAACCATCGCCTTTCCCATCGATGCCACGATCGTGAGCTTCGACGCGCCTACGGCTCTCGGTGGATTCATCGTGGCGGTCCTCGTACTCTCCCCGGAAGCTCTGAGTTCCGTGCGGGCCGCCCAGGCCAACCGCCTTCAGCGGGCAGTGAATCTTCTGCTGGGATCGGTCGCAGCAACCATCTCGCTGACGGTGCCGGCGGTCCTGCTAATCGCAATGGCCACGGAAAAGACCGTGGTCCTGGGGCTCGGACCCGTCGATTCGATCCTGCTCCTGCTGACCCTCGGAGTCTGCATGGTCACCTTCGGCAGTGGCCGGACGAACGTCCTCCAGGGAGCCGTTCACATCGTCCTTTTCCTTGCCTACGTGGGCCTCATGTTCGATTGAATCCCACCTCCCGAGCCGCGCCGGAAAGCTGTGACAACATCGACATTTGCGACGGTAAGTGGATGGAAGCGGGCCAGAAGATCGAGGCTCGGAAGACCGATTCCGCTCCCAAATCCCCCATTTTTCTCGCGATTTTCGTCATATTTCTACAGACTGTCTGGGACGATAAATTGGTGGATCCCCGGTCCCATTTGGGGCCCTTCTCGGCGGGAGACATGACGACTTCGATCGTTCTCATCATCGCGTGCCTCGTACTTTCGGCCTTCTTCTCGGGAAGCGAAACTGCTCTGCTCCGACTGCGTGAAGCAGATCTCGCTCCCGAAGATCCAGAACGCCCGGGGCCAGTTGCAGCGTCCATTCGCGAGCTGCTGGCCTCGACTTCGCGACTGCTGGTCACCATTCTCCTCGGCAACAACATCGTCAACATTCTGGGTGCGTCGCTGGCCTCTGCGATCGCCGTAGCCACCTTCGGGCCAGAGGCGGGAGTGCTGGTGGCCACGGTCTCCATGACGATTCTCGTGCTCATCTTCTGCGAGATCCTGCCCAAGACCGTCGCCGCAGCACGGCCCTCGAGCATCTCACGCTTCGTGGGCCTACCCCTCTACATCATCCACCAACTACTCAGGCCAGTTCACGTCATCATGGATCGTGCCATCGATCCATTGATGAAGAAGATTGCGGGAGCCGCAGCGGACCACACCACTGCTGAAGAGGTCCTCCGAATGGCCAGGCATGCCCAGCTCAACCTCGACGCCGGCGACCCCCTTGCCATCATGGGCGCCGCCGCCAATGCATCCGAGCGAACCGCAGAAGAGATCATGATCGAGCGGCCTGACATTTTCGCCTTCCCCATCGCGACCCAGCCAGACGAATTACTCGAGAAAGTCCTCGACGAGCGCTACACCCGCGTTCCGGTTTTCGATGAGTCGATCGACAAAGTGCTCGGAGTTGTTCACCTCAAGGATCTCACGAAACTCGTACGCTCGGGAGAAGGGGACCTTCGTGAGATCCTGAAACCCGTTCTCCGTGTACCCGAGCGCAAAGCGATCCTCGAATTGCTCGCCGACATGCAGAAGAATTTCATCCACGTCGCGATCGTCAAGGATGAGCACAGCCTCACTCGAGGCATGCTCACCCAAGAGGACATCCTGGAAGAGATCGTCGGAGAGATCCGCGACGAATTCGATCGCGAGGAACTCCAAGCCATTCGGAAGCACAATGGTGAATTCGAGGCACTCGGCCGAGTGAAAGTCCTCGACTTCAACCGTGAGACCGAATGGGAGTTACCCGCGGAGCCGGGAGACACCCTGTCCGGCCTCGTCTTCAACAGCCTAGGGCGCGCCCCGCGCAAGGGCGACACGGTGATCATCGGTGACTACCAGGTAATCGTCGTCGACGTCTCAGGAACTCGCATCCCACGCGTCCGTATCCGAGGGCTGGAACGCTGATGTCCCCCATCCCACGGATTCCTCCAGCCCCAATCCCGAAAAATGATGGACAAAGGAAACCGACCAGGAGGCCCCATGGAGAATCACCAACTCTATTCTTGTGACGATCATCTCGATCTCCCCAACGTACCTCGTGATCTCTGGACCAATCGCCTCCCGTCGCGGATGCACGAACTCGGCCCACACGTGGTCGAGCGCGACGGCAAGCACGTGTGGATGGCGGGTGGAAAAATGCTGGGTGTGTCGGGAAAAATGGAAGCGCATCTCACGGCGATCAGTCGATTGCCCGGCATTGAGGACGATGGCTTTCGCGCCTCCAACCCGGAGTTGCGCCTTCAGGACATGGAACACGATGGAATCCACGCGTCCATCGTGTACGGTGCAGGGGCACTCTCCGGGTTTCCAATCCACGACCCAGAGGTTCACCGCGAAGTGCTTCGGGCCTGGAACGATTGGGCGGCAGAAGAGTTCAACGCGTACGCACCCGATCGTCTGAGCGCTCTGCCCTTCCTCCCTACGGGCTCGGTCGACGAGGCCGTGAGAGAGTTCGAGCACTGCATGGAAATCGGGCACCGAGGCGCCATCATCAACCCCTTTTCGGTGGATCTGAAGAATGACGACTGGGACCGACTCTGGGCCGCGGTCTCGAGCGCCGATGTTCCGATCAGTTTCCACATCGGACGGGGTACCTCGCTCAGCCCCTACATCATTCGAGAGCGAGCCCCCTATTCATCGATCGTGCCCATGCAGATGGACGAACCGCTCGCACTGATGATCTTCATGGGGGCTTTGGTCCGTTACCCGTCCATGAAGCTGGTGCTCGCGGAATCGGGGATCGGCTGGCTCCCGTACTTCGTGGGACGGATGGACGACCAGTTCGAGAAACACTGTGTTCCATACGATGACTGCATCAAAACGCGACCAAGTGAAATCTTCGCCCGTCAGATCTACTCCACGTTCGAAGAGGAGCCCCTTGGGCCATCGCTCATCCCCCTGATGGGCCCGGACAACTTCATGTGGGCTTGTGACTACCCCCACGTCGATAGCACCTGGCCCGACTCTCACCACGCAATCGAGAAATCTCTGGGGAAACTCGATGAATCGGCGATTCGAAAGTTGACGGGGGAAACCTGCCAACGCCTCTATAAGCTACCGTGACCCTCATGCGAATGAAGTACCGTGACTTTCCGCAAATTGAAGCATCGAGGCAAATCGCGTGTCAGTAGAATTTGGAACAACGGGCTTCTGCCCCGCTTTTCAGGGAGCGGCGGTCGCCCTCGAATCCGAAGCGCTCGGCTACGACATCCAACTCTTCGGTGAAAACCACAACATGTCAGCCGACCTCTTTGGAGAGATGCGCGCTGCCGCAGAAGCGACTTCGCAGATCCAGCTCCACTGCGGCCCCGTGAATTTCGTGACCCGCGATCCGGGCGTGGTGGCTTCCGCCATCGCCCCCATCCAAATCGCGAGCGGGGGCCGAGCCATCTGTGGTATCGCAAGAGGCGATTCCGCGGTGGCCCTGGCGGGCCGCCCCCCCCAGCGTCAGGCGGATTTGAGCCGGGATCTCGAGATCCTCGGCCAATACCTGAAACGCGAGACAGTGACCTTCGGCGATCGCAACAGTCGACTCGATTGGATCGGAGACCTTCCCTACACCCCCGTGCCCATCGACATGGTCTGTAGCGGCCCGAAAGCCATTGCCCTGGCGGCGACGAAGGCCGACCGCATCGGACTCTCGGTGGGCGGAAGTCGGGAACGGATCCGCTGGGCCATAGAAATCGTGGAACGGTCTCTTGCCGAAGCCGGGCGTACACGCGACGACGTCCGCGTAGGCGCCTTCATTCCCATCGCCATCACGAACGATCGCTCCGATGCACCGGCGGCACTTCGCCCGAGAGTCGCAGGATGGGCCCACATGTCGAGTTTTCCCGGCATCCAACTCTCGGCCCAACCTGAAATCATGCGACGAGTGACGGAAAAACTCCGCAGGGACTACGACTACAGCTACCACCGCGCCGATGTACCCCTCGAAAACAGAAACACCCAGATGGTCGACGAAGATTTCGCGGACTGGTTCGGGGTGGGTGGACCCCCGAGCTATGTAGTGGAACGACTCATCGAATTGGCGGAGTGCGGGATCGAATACTTCGTTTCGGTGCTGATGGGACCCGAGAGAGAGCGTTTCGCTGCAGACGTGATGCCCGCCGTTCGATCTGCAACATCGGAATGAAACGTCGGACGCGCGCCCGCCTCCAGGGTGGCCAGATCCAGGTGTAACGCCCAGAAATTTGAGGGGAAAAGCCGGTCCAAAATTCCACGGCAAGGCTTCCTCCTGCACTGAGCTACCTTTCCCCGACCATGGGCGGACCCCCGGCAATCGAGGCCGAAGGACTGTCGAAGTGCTTCGGCACCTTCGTGGCGGTGGACGACGTGAGCCTTCACGTCGAACCGGGAACCCTCTTCGGATTCATCGGCCCCAACGGAGCGGGTAAGACCACGACGATCCGCATGTTGCTGGGCCTCGTCACCCCGAGCCGTGGCCGGATCGAAATTTTCGGTACGGACATCCGGCGCGATTTCAAGCGCGCCATTCGTCAGATGGGAGCCATGGTCGAGGGACCCGCCTTTTATCCATTCTTGTCGGCTCATCGCAATCTGCGCCTGTTCGGCGGGATTTCTGGAGGCGTCTCCGAAGAGCGCATCCACGAGGTGCTCGAGTGGGTCGGGCTCTCGGGCCGCAAAGATCAACGTGTTTCCAGCTTTTCCCAGGGCATGCGGCAACGCCTCGGCATCGCCCTTGCCCTGCTCGAACGCCCCCGCTTGCTGATCCTCGATGAGCCTACCAATGGGCTCGACCCCCAGGGCACACGTGAGATCCGTGATCTCATCCGGCGTATACGTTCAGAAGAAGAAACGACCGTACTGCTGTCGAGTCATCTTCTCGCCGAGATGGAACTCATCTGCGATCGCGTCGCCATTCTATCTCGAGGTAAGATCCTCACCGAGGGCACCCTCGATTCCGTGATCGGCCACGACACTGCGCGTGTCGAAGTCGGCGTCCGAGAAGATCAGGGGCAGGAGGCAGTGAAGTGCCTGCGCGAACGTTTCGGTATAGATGCCTCTGAACAGCAGCGCGGATGGCTCCAATTCTCCCGTGCCGATCTGGATCTTTCCGCCCTGAACCGAGTCCTGGTCGAGGAGGGAATCCAAGTCTCCAGCCTGGTACCACGCCGCCGCAGTCTCGAGGAAGCCTTCGTCGAGTTCACCGGAGAATCGTCGGATGTCGGCTGACTCCCTGGCAACCATCGGAAGGCTCGTTCGTGCGGATCTCACGAAACTCTCATGCTATTGGATCGTTGTCGCGGGTTACGCCGCCATCAGCCTGTTCCTGGTCTTCGGAGCAATCCTGACCCATTTCGCCGAACAGTCGTTCAAGGTCACCTCCGCTTCCGGCTACGGTTTCGCCTTCAGCCTGATGGTTCGTGGTCTGGACTTCTCTTCATCCATTCTCTATGTGATGATTTGCATCCTCTTCTCAATCGATGTCGCTCATTCGACAGTCAAATACGTCCTCACCCGTCCCGTCACGCGATTGGAACTCCTGCTCTCGAAGTACGTGACGGCTGCGATCATGATCGCAGCGACCCTCGCGCTTCTCTGGGGCACTTCCCTGGGCGCGGCCTGGATCTATTACGGCCTCGGAGATCTCACCGAAAACGACTACGTGATCTTCGAAGCGGGAACGGTCTTCCATCACATCGCTGTCGCCACTTGTTTCTTAGCGCTCGCAATGGGAGCCACGGCTTCCATGGCCATCGCAATTTCGAGTTTCTCGAGCACGATGGGGGGATCCATCGTCATCGGGTTCATCTTCTACACTGTATTTGGTGCTCTGTCGGTCATCCCGGCGGACCTCGGAGTCAGCTTCGACTGGGGTCAAACGCCAATCCACCTGCCATATTCGATCCTGGCCTTCCCCACTCAAATCTTCGTTCCCATGTACATCTTGGATGACCTGCCCACCGGAATCGCAATCCAAGACTGGTGGGGGCCGGACATCCGAAGGATGTGCGCCGCCAGTGTCACCTTCGGACTGGTTTTTTTCGCGATCGCAGCAATGGGCGTCCGAAAGCGGGACTACACGCTTTGAAGCAGCGAATCCTTTCCATGGCTTTGCTCATGGGTGGAGGGGTTCTTCTCGCGAATTCCAGCCCAATCACTGCAGAAACGAGCGCAACGGACATCTTCGACCTGGTGGAGCGAAGCTTCCCAGACCGCGGCGGCCCACGACGCATCGCCGATGTTGATGGAGACGGAAAACTCGACCTCTCCTGGGTGTTCTCTTCCCTGGGCGACCGAAAAAACTACGCGTTGCGGACCTGCTTCCAGGAACCCGCGCCGCATTTTTCGGTCTGCACCGAATTCAACCTCTCGGAAGACGTTCGGGCCCTGGACATCGGCGAGATCGATGGTCAACCCGGGGCGGAGATGCTCTTGATCACGGAATCTGGCGCGAGCCTCGCATCTTTCGACGGAAAGCGTTTCACCGACCCTCGGCCTCATGCGGAGGCTCGCAGCCTACTGAGTGGAACCGACGGCGGCCCGCCCATCACCCTGAGGTTGCTGTTCGATCTCGACGGCGACGGCCGGAGCGAAGCCATCCTTCCACGCGCCGAGGGACCGGCGATTCACCGGCCCCAGGACGGTGAGTCCATGCTCGGTCCCGCACAACTCCTGGCCAGCCCCGCCCAGGTCCACTACGAATTGGACGCTTCGCCCGGAAACGATCTCGGAAACTCTCTGCACCGTGCTCACATGCGCCGAGTCACGACGGAAACCACCGCCCCAGCGGTCTTTATCGAAGACTTCGATGGCGATGCAAAACCGGACGTAGTGACGGTGACAGGCACCCAATTGCGGATCTTCCTCCAGGAAAGGGATGGTGCTTTCGATTCCCTACCCACCCATCTCATCGAGCGATCGATCCTCTCGGAAACCGAGAAGGAAACAGACTTCGCGGGGGAAGCCCTGGCCTTTGCCGACCTCAACGGTGATGGACCGGCAGATCTGATCATCCTCAAGTGGGGGAGTTCAGACGAGCGAACACGAATGGATCGGCACCTCTTCTTCGCGAGGCCCGGGCTTCGATACCCGGATCGAGCCGATCAGATCGTGCGGTCCGAGAGCTTCTTTCCAAATTTCGAAATCGAGGATCTCGACGGCGATGGGAGCATGGATCTCGTGATTCCCTTCTTTCACATCGCTACCTCTCAGGCGCTGAAGGCCGTGATACAGAACACGCTTCGAGTTCAACTGAGACTCTTCCTCATGGACGAAAACGGGCGCTACAGCCAAGACGACGGCAAGACGTTCGCCAAAGTCGATCGCCGCGTAGCCCTCGACTATCACCTGGACCTGGTGGGAATGATCTTCGACGACAACTCCGGAATCGAGGGCGATTTCGACCCACTGTTGACGATGCGCGGAGACTTCAATGGCGATGGATACAAGGACCTCGCCTCCGACAGCGGAAATGACACCCTGCGCATCTATTGGGGCAATTCCGAAAGCCGCTATTCGAATTCACCGGATCACGTCGTCAACCACGAATCCGTGCTTATCTCCGACCTCGTGGATTTGAACGCAGACGGTAAGACGGACATCATTTCGTACTACACGGGAGCCGAGCCGAGCCCTCGGAATTCAAAACGAGCTGGAGCCATGAACCAGCGGAAGCGCATCCGCCAAAACATCGATCGGCAGCGAGAACGACAGCGACAGAGGAAAGAAGCCGCTGAGGGAACCCTCGGTCCGCCGCCAGAGTTTCGCATCAAGGTGCTGATGTCCCGTTGACCCCACATCAGCCACCCCGGATCTGTGGAGCTCGGGCGGTCCGGAGAAACGGGGTGAACTCGGGACGGGTTTGTGGAATCCTTCATCCCGATCATCGTCAAAGGCACCCGCCTAGCCGAGAATCGACGGATTCGACCGTGAACAGGAGAACCGTCCCTCGGTCGAATCGGGAGACCGAGGAAGAGGGCTCGGTCGCCGACCCCGGACTCGTTGCTCGTGAGCGGCGGGGTCACGTATCCACGAACCCGGAAAATACATTGGGGGAGTTCAAATGCTCCGATTCTTCCGTTCTGCATCTCTGGTACTGCTCGCAGCCGCGACCCTCGGCTGTGGAATCCAGTCCATTCCCCAGGCATTGAACAACGTCGAGGCGTCGCTCGCTGAGGTCACCAATCAGTACAAGAGACGAGCGGACCTGATCCCCAATCTGGTGAACACCGTCAAGGGCTATGCGGCCCACGAAAAGGAAACCCTCGAGGCCGTGATCTCCGCTCGCGCCCGCGCAACGAGCATGACCATCGACCCGGCGAGACTCGACGCCCAGCAGATCCAGCAATTCCAAGCAGCTCAGGGCGGCCTGTCACAGGCACTGGGGCGGTTGATGGTCGTTTCGGAGCGCTACCCGGATCTGAAAGCCGATCGAAACTTCCGAGAACTCCAGGCCCAGCTGGAAGGAACCGAAAATCGGATTACGGTGGCCCGCAATCGCCACATCGAGTCCATTCGAGGGTTCAACGACCTGGTCACCGTGCCTCCTTCGAGCCTGACCAACAGCCTGTTCTACGGCCACGAGAAGATGCCCCAATGGACTCTGGAGGATGTCGAACTCGAGCGCGTCGAGCAGGCGCCAGACGTGGCCTTCTAGCGTGAGCCGAGCCACCCTTCTTTGCGTCCTGGTCCTGGGGTTGGTGACCGCACTTCCCCTGCATGCCTTCGAAGTCCCTCGTTTGACCGGACACGTGATCGACGAGGGCAACATGTTGTCGGCCGCGGCCGAACGGCAGATCTCGTCGGCCATCGCAAAACTTCGCGCTTCGAGCGGCGGTGCGCATATCGCCGTCCTCACAGTGCCCAGCCTTGAAGGGCTCAGCATCGAACAGGCGAGCATTCGCGTCACCGACCAATGGAAATTGGGAGGTGCCGAAGAGGACAACGGCATTCTGCTAATGATCTCCCGCGACGACCGCAAGATTCGAATCGAGGTCGGCCAGGGTCTCGAGGGCAACCTGACCGACGCGCACGCAAAACGCATCATCGCTGAATCCATGACCCCGCTGTTCCGATCGGGTGACATCGATGAGGGCGTTCTCCTGGGAGTCTTTCAAATCGCTCAGAAGACAAATCCCGAACTCGACGTGCGGAGTCTGTTCATCGGAGATGCCAACCAGGGCGAGCGAATCCGACATAGAAGGAGCCGCAGTGCGGGATCACTCATTCCGCTGCTCTTCTTTGGGCTGCTGCTCTTCGGAGGACGCTGGACCCGCGGAGGGCTGTTGACCGGACTGCTCCTGGGAGGCATTGGTCGCCGCTCCTACGTGGGCGGTGGCTTCGGCGGAGGTGGGTTTGGTGGAGGCGGCTTCGGCGGGGGCGGCTTCGGCGGAGGCGGAGGCGGCTTCAGTGGCGGCGGCGCCTCGGGAGGGTGGTGACATGACCGACGTACCCGAATGGGCGAGGAGGGTTCTCCGACCGGAACGGATTCACGTGGTCGAGGAGGCCGTGAAGGCCGCGGAACGCGAGACGTCCGGAGAAATCGTCCCCATGATCGTCAGACGTTCGTCGACGATCGGCCACATTCCAGTGATCGTCCTGAGCCTCTTGATCACACTCTTCATGGTCTTCGACGGACCCAGCTGGCAGACCGAAGTTTTCGGCGATCACTGGGCATGGTATCTGGTAGATACACTGGTGCTCCTCGTCGCCACAGCGGGTCTGTCCCAAACCGAAACCCTGCAGCGGCTACTGACTCCCCGTGATGACCAGAGCCAACAGGTCGAGATGCGTGCTCAAGTCGAGTTCTACGAAAGCTCGATCCACAACACCCGAGACGCCACGGGTGTCCTACTCTTCGTTTCGCTCATGGAGCATCGCGCTGTAGTTCTTGCCGATGAGGCCATCGACGAACGCGTACCCGATGACACGTGGCAGGAGGTGGTGAACCTCATGGTGCAGGGCATCAAGGACGGCCACGTCGGCCTGGGTCTCGCCTCGGCGATCGAGCGGTGCGGGGAAATCCTTGCCCGCGAATTCCCTATCGTCGAAGGCGACGTCAACGAACTCCATGACACCCTTGTGATCAAGGAATGACCGCTCCGCGAACGCCAATCTAGTCCTCGAATGCGTAGAGCTTCTGGTTGGTTCCAGTCATACCCTCGATCACCAACCGGCGCGGTGCAGCCTGGAGTTGACCCATGGATTGGCGGTTGTGTTCTCCAGGGATCCAGTTGGGCTCTTCACCGAGTTGATCGAAGGCTTCTCGAACCACGTCTTCGGCTTCCATGACCGGCGCTCCGAGTGCGGCAAAATCGATTCCCGTGGAAAGCGTATGGGGTGTGTTGGTCGCACCTCCGATCAAAGCCAGAACATCCACGCCCCGGGGCTTCAATTCAGCCCACAGCGATTCGCCGAGGTTCAGATCGAATGCCTTCGACGCGCTGTAGGAGGCGAGGAAGCCACAACCCGAAAATGCCGCGCCGGAGGTCATCACAACAATTCCTCCACGCCCGCGTTTCGCCATCAACCCCCCGAAATGATGGGATAGGACCACCGGACCACGACAGTTGACGTCAATCGACCGAATGTGGTCCGCCAACTCCCGATCGAGAAAGCGCCCCACCGAAACGGAAGCCGCGTTGTAGACGAGCAGACCCATCTCGAGGTCCTGCGTCGCTCCCCTCACCTGCTCGAGCAGATCTTCAGCGGCAAGATCCAGGACCAGCGGCCGAGTCTCCACCCCGAAATCCGAGCGGATTGCTCGGGCCACGCGGTCGAGTCGTTCTTCCCTCCGAGCGGCCAGCACCACATGGAGCCCGCGACTCGCCGCCTCCCTGGCATAGGCCTCCCCCATCCCTTCGGATGCACCGGCCACGAACGCCCAGGGACCATACTTCGCCGCGAAATCGCCATTGCCAGCCATCTTTCGACTCCTCCAGTGTCATAGCAGCCCGTGCATACAGGTCGGAATCGGACCTCTTGAGACACAACCCCGAAACTCGGGTGCGCTTCGTACGCCCGCCCAGCTCGATCCTTTGGCCTCGGGCCGATTCCGATGACGAACATCGCCACGGGTTCCACCAAATCGAACCCGTTCACCTTACCACGAGGTTCGCCCTCGTCTCAGAGGGGCACGGGAGGATGCCGTGGAGACCTGCTCCACTTGAATCCATCCCACCGATGAACCCACGCTGAGGTAGGCTAGGCGCCAGCGAACTGAGTGGAGGCCTCATGTCACGAGCCCAGGAACTTCTCCCCATCGATCGCAGCCAAGCCATCGAAGCCTTTCCAGGCATGGAATTGACCGACCGCCACCGCGAGGCTCTCGACATCGAAGAGCGAATGATTCCCGGCCCTCCAAACGAGCCGGATGTGCGCACGATCATCTATCGACCCAAGGCCCGAACCGGTCGCATTCCCGTTCTTCTGAGCCTCCACGGGGGGGCCTTCTGTTTGATGAGCCCCGATACCTTCGCAGGCATGGATGCCAACTGGTCGCTCAACCATCACTGCGTGGTGGTGGCCGTCGACTACCGGCTGGCGCCCGAGCACCCCTTCCCCGCCGGCCCGGAGGATTGTTATGCGGCGCTGTTGTGGACCGCGGCGAACGCGGAGGAACTCGGTGCCGATCTCGAAAAGCTGGTGGTAACGGGTGGAAGTGCGGGCGGCGCCCTCAGCGCAGCCGTGTGCCTGATGGCACGCGACCGCAAGGGACCCAGGATCGCGTACCAGGCCCTGATGATCCCCGTACTCGACGACCGCCTGAAGACCCCCTCCCACCATGGCGCCGAGAGTGCACCGGGCTTCAACAAGGCAGGGAACGAAGGGATGTGGCTCCACTACCTGGGCGAGAGCTACGACCGGTCCAACACATCGCCCTATGCGGCCCCGGCCCGGGCCGATAATCTCGAGGGGCTTCCACCTGCCTTCATCCAGACCAATGGGCTCGACCCCCTACGCGATGAGGGAATCGAGTACGCGATGAGACTCATGGCGGCTGGCGTGGACGTCGAGCTCTATAATTCACCTGGCGCCTATCACGGAGCCGACCCCCTCGACCCGCGCACGGCACTTCAGGCCGCGCGTGTATACAGTGAGGCCCTTCACGCGGCGCTCAACCGCGAGACCCCCGAATGAACCCACGAGCGGGTGGCCCCAACGAACGGCAGCAGAATTTGCTGCCGTGCCCATGAGCCCCTAGGTTGGTGGGGTTGCTGGACGGAGATGACGTGAATTTTGATCTGAAGCCGGAAGAACAGGATTTCGAACACGAGGTGGAGGCTTTTCTCCGGGAGAATGCATCTCCCGAGGTGATGGATCCCCACCCCGAACAACTGTCTCAGACCGTGGACACACTGCCCAAGCGCGCCTTCATGCGAAAATTGGCGGAGCGGGGATGGCTGGGGATGTCGTGGCCCAAGGAATACGGAGGCGGCGAACTCTCCGGGATCTACGATTTCGTGCTCACCGAAGCGCTCTCGCGCCACGGCGCCCCCCAACCGGGCAAGGGAGTCGGGATCGTGGGTAAGACCATCATCCGCCACGGCAATGCGAAGTTGAAGGAGTACTTCCTACCGCGCATCATCCGCGGGGAAATCGAGTTCGCAATCGGTTACAGCGAGCCTCAATCCGGCTCGGATGCAGCTTCCATGCAACTACAGGCCAAGAAAGTGGAAGGGGGCTGGAAGCTCGACGGTCACAAGATCTGGACGACCTCCGCACACTTCGCGGACTGGTACTGGGTGGGCGCACGTACGGATCCCGACGAAAAGCATGGCGGTATCACCCTCTTCCTCGTGGAAATGGACCATCCGGGCCTCAGCATTCATGCCACCTGGACGATCGGAGACGAGCGAACCAACGAGGTCTTCTTCGACGACGTCTTCGTCAGTGACGACTTTGTCGTGGGCGAAGTGAACAAAGGCTGGCGGTACATCTGTGAGGCTCTCGACCTCGAGCGCTTTGCGATGATGCCCGTGGGCCCTTTGGAGGAAAAAGTCGCGGCCCTGGTGGACTGGGCGCGTAACAAAAAGCGCGACGACGAGCCCATGCGAAAGGACCCCGAGACTCGACGTCGCGTCGCCCAGGCCGTCACTCAACTCGAGGTCGCTCGCATGCTACAACGCCGGGTGATCAGCGAAGCCCTCCAGGATCGGGTACCCACGGTCGAGTCCTCTCGCTACAAGCTTTACATGAACGAACTGGGCCAACGTGTGGCCAACTGGGCCCTCGACCTGATGGGGGCAGCCGGACAGCTCAAGCCTGGTGATCCCGACGCGCCGGTGGGGGGACGCTTCGAGCGTTCCTACCGCTACACGGTCGTAGACACCATCGGCGGCGGGACCAGCGAAATTCAGAAGAACATCATCGCCCAGCGCGGCCTCGGCCTACCGCGCAACTTCTAGAGGAAGCGTACCCCTTCGCGGGTTCGCTTCCTCGCGCTTTCGCCCTCCTTCAATACAACCCGCAATGTTTCAATAGGGCGGATTCCAGTTTGATTGGCGGTGTATCCTTCAATGCCGCAGCGGCGCGATCGCCCACTCGGCACCCCGGGAGCCCCCATGTACAAACGCGTCGGCCTGTTGCTGGCCATCACCGGGCTCATCGCTGCTCTGTACTCGACCGGATTGTTGGAACTGGCCGGGAATCCGGAACGCGCACGGGCCATCCTCGAGGGGCTTGGAATCTGGGCACCGGTCCTGTATGTGCTGGCGTTCTCCCTGCTCGAACCCTTCTTCGTCCCGGGCCTGGCGTTCATCATTCCCGGTGCCCTCGTGTTCCCCTTTCCCGAACTGTTCGTATTGTCGTGGCTGGGTTCGATCGGCGCCGGCATCGTGGGCTTCGGTTTCGCCCGCTTCATGGGAAGAGATTTCGTCGACAAGCGCCTCCCACCGCGCTTTCGCAAATACGACCAGCGGCTGGCCAGTCATGGGCTGCAAACCGTCATCCTGGTCCGGCTCACGCTATTCCTGACACCTCCCGCCCATTGGCTACTCGGCTTGTCACAGGTGCGCTTTGGGACCTTCGTGTTGGGCACCGTGATTGGATTCATCCCGGGCATTGCAATCAGCACCTACCTGGTCGCGTTCATGGGCGAGTCCCTGGCCCAGTGGCTCCAGGACCGGCCACCTGAATTTTTCGCGCTGATCGCGCTGTCCATCCTGGTGGCGGTGATCATCCGCCGCCGGTTTGCCAGGAGGCGCAAACCCACCCCTCGGGATCCGCTGGAGGAAGGCCCCGGCCCCCAAGCCGCGCCGACGAACCGACGAGCGGGGAAAGCCTAAATCGCACCCACTACCAGGTCATCCCAAGCAGCGCGCTCGGTCTCGAAGGGAGCTTTCTCGAGCCCGCAGGAAGCCCCGAGAATCATGGTCTCCCGATCAGGACCGTAGACGGGCCAGCGGCCCAGGGCGGGCACACTCGGATCGCCGGACCGGGCGAAGGCGATCCAGGCGTCCTGGATCGCGCCTTCCAGCGCATCGCACTCGGGCCCAGAACCCGCAAAGGGTCGACTCTCCGAGAGATCGATCGTCCCAAAGACGAAACACAACTCGAGCGCATGGCACGCGCCGAGCATCCCCCCCATTGCCGGGGATTTCCAGGTGAAGAGATAATTGTAGGCTGGTGTGTTCTGTGCGCGCTGAGCTTCGGCCAGCTGCAGGGCCGGTAGGCGGAAGATGCGATCCGTCTCAATGGCGATGAAGACCTCCGACGGAGTCGCATCGACTCCACGGTTTCCCACAGCCTGAGTGTAGGTCTGGGCCACTCCTGCAGCAGCGGTCCCCACATTCGCCGAAAGCCTTGCCTCAAGACCCTCTGCGTCCAGGCTCGCAAGCGTCGGGTCCGAGGGGCCGAGGAGCTTCCACTCGTCCAGCGTCGAACCGACTAAAACGGGAACCCCCGCGGCAGAACCGTCGCGCACGGCATCGATGGGCCGCGCCGGCAGAATGACTCCATCGATGCAGGGCTGGAAGGGCATCCCTCCGAGTTCTGGATCAGCGTTGATGGGATCGGCCATCTCTGATTGAACCTCGAGGATTCGATCGGCAGATACAGCGCGCAGGGCGTCAGGCTGGCTGGCATCCACCCCAACACGCTCGAGAAAACGCTGGCTGATCTGTACGGCCTTCTCCTTCGGATTCGAGGTATGACAAGCTCCGCTTTGCGGAATAGCTTTGTGGAACAGCCCCTGCGATGTGGGCATCGCGAGGTGACAACCCACACTCATGCCGCCGGCCGATTCGCCGAAGATCGTCACATTGGCCGGGTCGCCGCCGAAGTTCGCGATGTTGTCGCGCACCCAGGCAAGAGCCGCCCCCTGATCGAGGAGCCCCTCATTGCCCGTGGACGGGATCCGCCCCCCGGTCGACTCGTTCAAATTGAGAAAGCCCAGGGCGCCAAGTCTGTAATTGATCGTCACCACCACCAGGTCGCCCTTGGCAGCCAGATGTGCTCCGTCATAGACGGTTTGGGAGCCGGCTCCAATGACGAAGGCGCCACCGTGAATCCACACCATTACCGCCCGCCGCGCATCATCGAGGCCAGGCGTCCAGACGTTGAGGGTCAAGCAATCTTCACCGATGTCGTCGCCGACCCTGAAGGCCGAAAGAAATTCGACAGCGGCAAGAGAACGCTGAGGAGCAACAGGTCCGTAGCGCTGCGCGGGGCGAACCTCACTCCATGGGGCGTGTGGAATGGGCGGGAGCCAGCGCCGCTCTCCCAGGGGTGGCGCAGCATATGGAATGCCCTTGAAGACGTGGAGATTGTTGTCCTGGTAGCCCTCGACGGGACCGCTAGTCGTTGAGGCAATGGTCATGCGGGCGATTCTACCAGACAGGAGTCGCGTGATTCGCTGAGGGATCTTCCGGATCTTCGACGTGGTTTCTGGGGGGAGGGCCAAATTCACTCGGTTGCCATAGAGGTGCTCCGGAAACGCACCTAGACTCAACCCATTCACGAGGCGGGTGCGTGCAGGCTGGCACCGACCTCATGGACCGGGCCCCCCTTCAACCCCTGGAGACCCCTTGGCGGACCTTCGCAACTACCTGATCGTCACCGCAACGTACTGGGTGTTCACGGTCACCGATGGTGCCCTTCGCATGCTCATCCTCCTGTTCCTCCATGAGCAGGGCTACTCGCCGCTTTCTCTGGCAGCAGTCTTCATCCTGTACGAGTTTTGCGGCGTGATCACGAACCTGATCGGAGGGTTCGTGGGTTCGCGATTTGGCCTCGACAAGACGCTCTCTTGTGGACTCGCCTTGCAGATTCTGGCGTGCGCAGCACTCGCCCTTGAGGCCGATGCCCTGACCGTTGTTTTCGTGATGATTGTGCAAGCCATGTCGGGGGTGGCCAAGGATCTCACCAAGATGAGTGCCAAGAGCTACGTAAAACTCGTCATTCCGGAAGGGGACGAGAGTCGGCTCATGCGCTGGGTGAGCCTACTCACGGGATCGAAAAACACTCTGAAAGGCGTTGGGTTCTTCGTCGGCGGACTGATGTTGACGGCCCTGGGCTTCCAGGCCGCCTGTCTGGCCATGGCTGGCGCCCTGGCGATTGCCCTGGTGTCGTCGGTCGTACTCCTTCCCGGAGCGGCTGGACGAGCTTCGGACAAGCCCAAGCTAACGAGCGTCATCTCCCGCGACCCGCGCATCAACTGGCTGGCGGCAGCCCGCCTCGTTCTCTTCGCATCCCGGGATGTGTGGTTTGCGGTGGCTCTGCCGGTCTTCCTGGCCAGCTCCCTGGGATGGTCGTTCCCCGCGGTGGGAGCATTTCTGGCGTGCTGGGTGGTCGGCTACGGGATCGTGCAGGCCAGTGCACCCCGGTTCACGGTTCGGCGCACAGGCCAGGAGACGTTGCCACCCGACGCCGTGCACTTGACCGGCTGGACTGCTTCCCTGCTGATTCCCCTGCTCGGCATCGCCACGGCACTGGGAAGTGGCATCTTCCCAGAGATTGCCCTGATCGGAGGGCTTGCGCTGTTTGGAATCCTCTTCGCAGCCAACAGCGCGGTGCACAGCTTCCTCATCGTCTCCTACGCGGACAGTAACTCCGTAGCCATGAACGTGGGCTTCTACTACAGCGCCAACGCGGTGGGCCGCCTGCTGGGGACACTTCTCTCAGGAGCCGTCTTCCAGGCATTCGGGTTGGGGCTTCCGGGTCTGGTCGCTTGTATGCTCGCCGCCGCCTGCTTCGTGGCCATTTCTACTGCTTCCTGTATCCGCCTCTCCTCAGCAGAGGGACGGATCATTGGTCAGAAACCAGTAAAGTAGTCTGCATCCTCCACTCCCAGGAGGGAGTCAACCGCGGCAGCCCCCTGCCCGAGGAGAACCATCCATGGGCTTTTCGTTCAACCCCTACTCCCACGAATGGAAGGCGAACCCCTACCCTAAATATCGCGAGCTCCGCCAGGAGGCACCCGTCTACTGGGCCGAAGAAGCCGACATGTGGGTGGTCTCTCGACATGCCGACATCCAATACGTTCTGACCACCCCAGAGCGGTTCAGCTCCAGAACCCGCATGCGCAGAGGAATCCGCCAGCCGGGCATGCGCGAGATGTCCGCGCTCCAGAAAATCGGCCTCCTTTTTCGCGCCATGCGGGACATGCGCACGACACCGATGGCCCTCGCCAAAGCGAGGATGCTGATCCAAGAAGACGGTGTGGCGCACACGATCATGCGAAACCTCGTCAATCGGGGGTTCACCCCCAGACGTGTGAAAGCCTGGGAAGCACGCATCTCCGAACTCGTGGCACAGAGCATGGAACGAATCAACCAACGGGAAGTCTTCGATCTCGTCCAGGA
This sequence comes from Myxococcota bacterium, assembly GCA_022447545.1. Taxonomy (GTDB): domain Bacteria; phylum Myxococcota_A; class UBA9160; order UBA9160; family SMWR01; genus JAKVBI01. Next base: position 40,551 of record JAKVBI010000021.1, on the reverse strand, counting down.
ACTCGCGATCCCATTGCCCGTGGCCGTCATCGCCGAGTGGCTCGGTGTCGAGCCCGAAAAGCAGAAAACCTTCAAACGCTGGAGCGACGACATCATCCAGAACGCCACAGGATCTGCCATGATGATGCAAACCGACAAAGACAATCCTTTGTGGGCGGCAATGCGCGAAATGCGAGCCTACATGCGCCCGATCGTGAAGGCCCGGCGCAACCAGCCCTCGGACGATCTCATCAGCATCCTCGTCCAGGCCGATGGAGACGCGAAACTCTCCGACTACGAGATTTTCCTGTTCATCCTACTGCTTCTCATTGCGGGCAACGAAACGACGACCAACCTGCTGGGCAACGCCGTGGATGCGCTGATCCAGCATCCGGATCAACTCGATCTCGTCGTCGAGAACCCATCACTGATTCCGGGACTGGTTGAAGAGACGTTGAGATGGGATTCCCCCATTCAATTCATCACGCGCTATGCGCTGGAAGAGGTGGAGATCGAAGGGGTGGTGATCCCAAAGGATTCGATGATCTCGGCGCTCCTGGGTTCCGGCAACCGGGACGAGCGATTCTGGGACGACCCCGACCGCTTCGACGTCACCCGAAAACCAAGCGGACACCTCGCCTTCGGTTTTGGCGCCCACTTTTGCCTCGGTGCCTCACTCGCGCGCCTCGAAGCGACCGCTGCCCTCGAAGCGCTCGTTCCCGTTCTTCCCAAACTCTCGAGAGTGAAGGCCGAGCCTGAATTTCTGGACAGCTACCTGATCCGTGGGCGAAGAAGTCTGGAGCTCCGAGCGGCGTAGCTCACCGAACCCTCCCTCCCGACGCGGACCGGGGAATGGCAACGCCACGATCAGCTGCTGGAACGCTGCTGCTTCAAATAGTCGTCGTAGGTCTGGTATGCGCCATCCGCCATCGGGCGGAAATTCAGGAAACGACACCCCCTGGGACCGACCGTGAAGCCGTAGAAGGTCTCGCCAGGCACCAGAAGGCTCGAGCCCGGACCGAAGACGCGCTTTCCCATGCGGATTTCTCCATCGAGGATGACGATGATTTCGTCTTTGGAGTGGGCGTGGCTGGGAACCACGAGGTCCGGATCGAGATCGACCTCGAAGAGCTGGGGCTCGTCTTCGGTGCCCATGTGGTGGAAACGAACCGCAGTTCCCATGCGCTCGGCCTCGCCGACGTTTCCGCCGGCCGGAGTCAACTCCGACGAACGTCGAAACTCGGCTTCGCTGGGATCGAAGAAGCGAATCTTGCCCATTCTCATCTCCCCTGACGATCGGCTACCCAACACGAACGTGTGATTGACGGAGGTTTGCCCTCGGCCTGCAATCCTAAAACGACACCGGGCAGCTTGACACCCGACACCACGGAGGTCAATCATCCCAAACAGGGGAGCTCATGGCCAAAACCGGCAACGAGAACAGCCTTGGAACCGCGGAGGGCGCAGTCATGGGCCGCGCTACCCACGCGCTGCACGCAGACTCTCCGGTCCTCAACGACCGCTGGGCCATCCACCTGCTCGATCCCGCGACTCGGTTGCAGATTCAAAACCCCGAACCCAGCGCCGGAACCAACGATTGGGATGATTTCGACTCGGCCCCGCTCTTCGCCCTCAACGTAGGCAGTTTGCGATACGCCGAGGACGAGGTGGAGCGCTGTTTTCGAAATGGGATCCGCCAATACGTGATCCTTGGGGCGGGCTTCGACACCTTCGCGCTTCGCCGGGGCGACCTCTGCGATGAACTCCGAGTCTTCGAAGTCGACTTTCCCGATGTCCAGACTCTCAAACGCAAACGCATCGAACAGGCCGACGCAGCCCCCGACGCCATGCCCACGTTCATTCCCGTGGACTTCGAAACATCGAGCCTTGCCGAAGCTCTCGAAAGATCATCGTTCGACCCGAATGGACGCGTGGTTTTTTCTTGGATGAATACCATCCCCTACGTTTCTGCATCGGCCGCCGAATCGACCCTTCGGGAAATCGCATCCCTCAGTGCTCCGGCAACCCGGATCGTCCTCAACTATTCGTGCGACGTTCCTCTCAGTGAAACTCAAATCGCATATCTGAAAACACTACAGGGTAAAGTCAGCCAATCCGGAGAGCCGTTGCAGAGCCGCTGGAAACCCGAAGCTTTCGAGTCGATGCTCAGCGACCTTGGCTTCACGGTCGTCGAACACGCGACCGAACGGCACCTCCACGAACGCTACTTCGAGGGGCGAGGCGATGGCCTTTCACCCGGTGTCCCTGCCCGCCTGATCGTCGCAGAACTTCGAACCTGAGCGCTCGCACCTTCGCTCGGATCAGTCCCGAGCTCGCATTTCGACCGGCATTCGCTTGAGCGAATTCGTGAAGTTCGAGAGCAGATACTCCGGTTCCCCTTGCCGTTCGACACAAATCCCGCGACGGAGCATGGCCTCGAAAACAACCCGGATCTCCAGCCTCGCGAGGTTCGCTCCGAGACAATAATGACGGCCGAAACCGAGGCTCAGGTGCTCGTTGGGTTCCCGAGCGATGTCGAACCGAAAGGGCTCTCGAAAAGTCGATTCATCCCGATTCGCCGACGAGTACCAGACGACCACTCTCTCGCCTTCCCGAATCTCCTGCCCTGCAATCTCGGTATCGCGTGTGGCCGTTCGGCGAAAGTGATGGATCGGCGTCACCCAACGAATCATTTCCTCCACCGCGACCGGAAGCGCGTCCGGTTCCTCGCGGAGTTTCTCCCAATGTTCAGGGTGTTCCATCAACGCCAACATCCCACCAGAGATCGCGCTTTTCGTGGTTTCGATTCCCGCAGTGATCAACAGCATGAAAAAAGACGCAAAAGCAGAATCGGTGATGGATTCCCCGTCGAGGTCTGCGTAGAGGATTGCCGTTGCAATGTCGTCCAGGGGCTTGCGGCGTCGGCTCTGCGCAAGTTCCAGGGCGTAACTCGACATCTCCTGAATCGCGTCCGTGTTCTCACCGTCTCCTCCACCGAATTCGGGGTCGTCGAACCCCTGTACTCGATGGGCAAGCAGGCCGAGACGAGCACGGTCGGCTTCAGGAACGCCCATCATCTCGGAAATGGTCTGAAGCGGAAGCAGGCTGGCCACATCGGACACGAAGTCACATCGAACCAATTCGAGACTGCGATCCAGCACTTTCGAAAAGCAGCGGCGAGCGAAATCCTCTAGACCCAGCACACGCCGCGGAGTCATGCCACGGCTCACCAACGCTCGAAGTCGAGTGTGATCCGGGGGGTCCATTTCCATCATCATGCGTTCTCGACCACTGGTCTCGAAGGACTCGTCGAAGATCATGATCCCGCGACGTTCCGAGGAAAAGACCTCCGAGTCTCGGCTCACCGCCAACACATCGGAGTAACGTGTGAGTGCCCAGAATCCTTCTCCCCCGGACTTCTCGTTCCAGTAGATGGGTCGTTCCTTCCGAAGATGACGGAAGACATGATGAGGCGTTCCGTTCGCAAACAAAGAAACGTCGGCCAGGTCGATCTTCGCGGGTATCGACTCCATGGTCGCATCTTGCCACGCCCCGGCGTACCAGACCACACGTTCCACTGGTCATATCGACACGCTGGCCATCCCCTTTCTCGATGGCCGGGTCTTTCGTTCCCCTCCCATCGGAGAGCTCCGCTCGGTGTAGAATGTCAAGCCGAAACAGCGAAAGACATCTCTGCGCTCATGCGCCATCCATTGTGACTACACACTGGAAAGAGTACCCCCAGAGGAACCATCCGATGCCTCGAGCACGAGCGAACGGAATCGAGATTGAATACGCCAGCATCGGTCCCAGCGACGGGCGGCCACTGCTTTTGCTTCGTGGTCTGGGAACCCAGATGATCCACTGGGATCCCCGACTATGCGAACAAATCGTTGAGGCTGGTCACCGCCTGATCATTTTCGACAATCGGGATGTGGGCCTCTCGAGCCACTTTTCCGATGCGGGCTCTCCGGACCTGGGAGCCGTGTTGGCAGCGCTGGCGGCGGGCGACGAGCCTGAGGTTCCCTATCGATTGAAGGATCTCGCCAATGATGTAGTGGGACTCATGGACGCTTTAGGGTACGAAAGTGCCCATCTAGCAGGTATCTCCATGGGGGGAATGATCGTTCAGCAAGTGGCCATCGACCACCCACGGCGCGTGCGTAGCTTGACCTCGGTCATGTCGACCACCAGCGAACCCAATCTCCCCGGACCGACCCCGGAAGCACAGGCGGCACTGTCTTCGACTCCACCCAGGGAGCGGAGCGCCTACATCGCTCACACCGTCGAGAATCAGCGCTGCTTCACAGGAAAGGGATTCCCCTTCGACGAAAAGACAAATGCTCAAATTGCAGGCCGCGCTTTCGACCGCGCTTTCGATCCCGATGGCGTAACGCGTCAGGCGGCCGCCGTCATGGCGTCGGGAAGCCGACATGAGGCATTGGCTCAGGTACGGATTCCCACACTCGTAATCCACGGATCCGACGATCCCCTCATCCCCGTGGCGGGTGGCGCAGCCACGGCACGGGCGATCTCAGGTGCGCGTCTGCAAATCGTCGACGGCATGGGCCACGATCTTCCCGAGGGAAGTTGGCCCCAATGGGTACCCAGCTTGGCTGCACACACGAACGCCTCTGAACCCTGAGACCATTCGCGTGTAACGCTACCGTCGTCACGATTCGTAAGCAGGCTCCCAGAACACTTCGTCGATCCTCTGGTCCAATCGCTCAGGGGTCATGGCCGGGGCGTGACCCTCCTCCTGAGCCCGGGCGGCCACTGCCCGGGCGACATGGCGAGTCACCCTTCGGATCTCGCCCAAGGGCGGCAACAGGGGTTGATTCGAATCTTCGAGGGCCGGCGACTCCGCGGCCAGCGCCTTGGCACCAGCGCGCAGCATCGCGTCGCTCACCCGTCGGGCGCCCGCGGCGATCACTCCCAAACCCACGCCGGGAAAGATGTACGTATTGTTGCACTGGGCGATTCGGACGGTTCGGCCACCCAGGGCCACCGGTTCGCTGGGGCTACCCGTCGCAACCAGGGCTCGCCCCTCGGTCCACTCGAGGACCTGTCGAGCCGAGGCCTCCATCAAAGAGGTGGGATTCGAGAGCGGAAAGATGATCGGTTGTTCGCAGTTCCGCCCCATCTCTTCAATGATCTCACGGGTGAACAGGCCCGGTTGCCCCGACGTTCCGATCAAGATCGAAGGACGGGCATTGCGAACTACGTCCATCAAACTGATCGAGCCGTTCTCTCCTGTCCTCACCCAACCTTCGAGGGATTTGGAGGAGTGTTGGAACGCCATCTGGAAGTCCAGCATCCCAGACATTCCTTCTTCGATCAGGCCATAGCGGTCGATGATGTAGATTCGCGCCCGCGCCTCCTCTTCGCTGAGCCCCTCCTCGACCATCTCGGCGACGATATTGGCAGCAATCCCGCAGCCAGCCGAGCCGCCCCCCAACACCGCCACCGTGTGGTCGCGAAGTGTCTGCCCTCTGCCCACAACGCGAATCGCCGCCAGCAGCGTCGCCAATCCCACGGAGGCCGTCCCCTGAACATCGTCGTTGAACATGCAGAGTTGGTCACGATATCGGTCGAGCAGTGCCGTCGCATGATGGACCGCAAAATCCTCGAACTGAAGAAGCACGTTCGGCCAAACCGCCTTGACCGCTTCCACGAATGCATCCAGGAATGGAAGGTACTGATCCTCGCTGATCCTCTCGTGCCGCCAACCCAGATAAAGAGGATCGTCGAGCAACTCGGCATTGTCGGTACCCACATCCAGCAAAACGGGGAGATTATTGGCGGGGTGAATGCCACCACATGCGGTGTACAGAGACAATTTCCCGATTGGAATTCCCATTCCACCGACTCCCTGATCACCGAGACCCAACACGCCTTCGCCATCGGTCACCACGATGGCCCGAATGTCCGAATCTCCGAAGGTGCGCAGAATATCTTCGATTCGATGACGGTCTGGGTAGGAGACGAACAACCCACGCGGCCGGCGATAGATCTCACTGAATTGACGACACGCATCTCCCACTGTCGGCGTGTAGATGATCGGCATCATCTCGGACAGGCGTTCAACGATCAAGCGATAGAAGAGAACTTCGTTCGTGTCCTGAAGATTTCGAAGATAGACGTGTCTCTCGATATCGGAGTCTTTCCGTTCAAAAGCAGCGTAGGCTCGCTCCAGTTGTTCCTCGATGGTCTCGACGTGGGGCGGCAACAGACCATGGAGCCCGAGGTTTGTCCTTTCTCGTTCGGTGAAGGCGGTCCCTCTGTTCACAAGTGGATTATCGAGGATGTCAAAGCCTTTGAAGGGCACACTCATGTCACGACACCCCCGACAGCCCTACCGGCATTTCTTTGATTCCATTGATGAAGTTCGACCTCAATCGCGTAACGGGGCCTTTCATGTGCAGGCCGGGGAATCGATTCATCAACTCTTCAAGTGTCACTCGCATCTCGAGCCTCGCCATGTGGCTTCCTGCGCAGAAATGAGTTCCCGTTCCAAACGCAAGATGGGGAACGTTTCGGGTGATGTCGAACCGGTCCGGGTTCTCGAATACTTCGGGATCGCGATTGGCAGCTCCGTAATACATGACCACTTTGTCACCTTTCCGAATCCTCTTGTCCCCGATTCGAGTGTCGCAAGTGGCAGTACGGCGAAACTGCATGACCGGGGTCGAGAAGCGCAGCATTTCTTCGATGGCCTGATGAATCAGCGACCGTTCACGACGAAGGAGTTCAAATTGGTCCGGGTTTTCACAAAGGGCCTGAACGCCTCCGCTGAGCGCGTTTCGCGTGGTCTCGTTGCCCGCAATCAGCAGCAGAAAGAAATTCATGTTGAGCCTGAGGCGATCGAGTCGCACCCCATCCAGGCTCCCATTGACCAAGCTCGAATAGATGTCACCGGTGGGTCGCTTTCGGCGCCTGCGCGCGAGGGAAGCTGCGTAGATGAAGATCTCGAGAACGGCAATTCGCGCACGAAAGACACTGCTCACACCCGGGTCAGACGATCCGATCAACTTGTTCGTCCACTTGTAGAACTTCTTGGAGTCCTTGCTTGGAACCCCAAGAAAATCGGTCAACGCCCGCAAGGAGATGGGAGCGGAAACCCCCTCGACGAAATCGCACTCTTCGAGATCCAATAGAGCATCGAGAGTTTCGACAACCAATTGCCGGGTGTGCTGCTCGGCGGAACGAACGACTCTCGGCTTGAAGTGGCCACTCATCAAATTACGGAGTTCAGTATGAGCAGGAGGATCCATGTTGATGAGTTGCTGACGCATGTTGTCGCGATCTTTTGGCTTCATTTCCGAGAGAATGCTCGTACCCCGTTCGGACGAAAAAATCTTCGGATTCTTGGAAACGAAACTGACGTCCTCGTAACGGGTCAGAGCCCAATAACCCGGCCCGGCAGGTACCCCCGGAAGAGGACACTCGGGCTGCCAATGCACGGGATCATTTTCGCGCAACTCGTGAAAATGACGGTGTGGAACTCCGGCTACATAGGTTTCAGGGTCGGACAAGTCGACATCGTTTTTCATCGACCGTTCTCCTTCCCCTTCCATGCTTGCATGAGACCCACACGCGAGTCGCAGCAGCGAACATACCTTTGAATCATTACCACTTGAGTTCGGTTCTTTGGCGCGCTTCGGAAACGCTAGCACTGATCAGGACTCGACCTGAAATCTCGCGCGAGACGAAAAGAATGCGTATTCGAGCGGGGGTACGCGGCGCGCGACCGTGTTGCAGAAGAAGTCCTCCGTTCATTCGAGATCCTTCCCCAATGATTCAGAAGCCACGGCATCGGACTCCGCCCTTCGACGAACACTCGGTTTAGACCCGAGCATTTTCACGTCCTGAGATTCTTTCGGCCTCATGACTCCAGAGATTCCCAGGAACTCTCGGTGCTCCGGCCACGGACACGGCATCGTTTTTCCACGCATTCCGTCCTACACAGAAACAAGACCTTCACCCCAACAGGCGCGCTTTTCGATGGAAACCGTGGCACGTGCCAACCCATGAGCTCGGTTCCGAAACTAGGGCTTATATCCTAGCTGCAAACCCAGTGGTATTCCCCATCTGGAGAATGCGAGGGACGACGACCGAGGGTCCGAGGAACAATCCGTGTCGGCTCGGAACCTCGAAACCCAAATCGTGCGATACCTTCCAACCAGAAGGTCGAGAGGAGCACGGGTCTGGCTTCTCGTTCGAGGCGCATCGAGACGATGCGATACGTCGACTCCACAGGCTGCTTCCCGTTGCGAGCGAGGCCGTGAATCATCGCCCCAACAACGATCCGAACACGATGACGGATGAGGATCGTCGGTTTCCGCGAACGTTGGAATCCCGACGGGGTCGCTGGATCACCCAGCCACTCGATGGAATCCTCGACGCTTCACTCCAACGACTGGCTCTCGATCTCGTGTCAATTGCCGCAGCAGCGGCCCTGACTCTGGAGTTCGTCTATCTCCTGTACACCGACAAATCCATCGAGACGGCCATGCAGATCACCTTCTGGCTGGGCCTCGCGAGTTTTGTGTCAGTTCCGATCGTCGTACGCGCATCGGGTTCGAACGCTCCTGGCGCCCTGATTGTGCTGGCGGCTTTCGCAGGACTCATCATCGTGCCTGCCTACTACCAGGGAGGGGCCTCGGCGCTTTTCACTCTCTGGTTCCTTCTCGTCCCACTCCTCGCGGGCCTTCTTCTCGGTCACCGCATTGCACTAATCATGGGATCCTTCGGGGTCAGTATGATGACGGGTCTTTTCGTCCTGGAGGGTCGAGGACAACTTCCCCACCCTGCGGTTCTAATGGACCCGGTTCCAGCTTGGTTGAACCTCGTGTTCGCCATTGGCTTTTCCGCGGCGGTAGGTGCAATTCTAGCGAGGACACTCACTACTTCGTCTAGCCACCTCAAGGCCGCCAAATTGTCCGATGCCGCCAAGACACGGGCACTCGAAGAGGCCATTGAAGGGATCGCGCGCGTCGGCCAGGATGGAAGACTCCAGACCGTGAACCCTGCCTTCGCAGCCATGCATGAATCCACCGTGGAGGATCTCATCGGAACGGCCGCGAACGACTGGATCCTCGAGGAGGACCGCAAGGAAATCGCAACCTGCGTTTTGGCACTTGCGGAACATGGCAGACAGGAAGTCACCGTCCGAGGGAAGCGAAGCGATGGGGCCTCCTTTTTCGAGAACATGTTCCTGATTGCAGTCCCGAACCAGGAAACCGGAGATCACTATCGTTTCGCTAGAGACGTGACCAGGCAACGTGAACTCACGGAGCAACTCAGCCAATCGGTCAAGATGGATGCCATCGGACGCCTGGCTGGTGGAATCGCCCACGACTTCAACAACCTCCTCATGACAATCCTCACGGCCAGCGACCGGCTGAAGACACCAATTCATCAATTGCCAGAACCCAATTCAGGACGTGAATTTCTGAGCTGGATCGACTCTGCCGCGCAACGAGGAGCCGCTCTCACTCGACAACTTTTGGATTTCAGCCACGTAAAAACATCGGATTCGGGTCCGATCGATGTCCATCAAAGTCTCCATCGATTGATCGGAATGTTGGATTCAGTCTTCGGAGCTTCGATTCGCGTGGAGAGCGACCTTTGCGAGACCCAACTCATATGCTTCGGGGATCTCGCACGTTTCGAAAGTGGACTGATGAACCTTGCAGTCAATGCACGCGACGCAATGCCCAATGGGGGATCCCTTCGGTTTCGAACGAGCGAATGCAACCTCGACCCCAAAAGCCCACGCTTTGCGGCCTTCCGTCTCGAAACTGAACGGTTTGCCCGCATCGATGTCATCGATGATGGTGCGGGCATCGACTCGAGCATTCTCGACGACATTTTCGATCCCTTCTTCACCACCAAGCCGGTGGGAAAGGGAACCGGCCTGGGCCTGTCGCTCTTCTACACCTACACACGCGAGCTGGGAGGGGCTCTGGAGATCGAAAGTGCACCTGACCAAGGCACAATGGCTTCGATCTACCTTCCTTTGAGCGATACCCCGCCTCCTCCCAAATCGGAGACTGTGGAAACACGCCTCGGCGGAGATGAAACCATCTTACTTGCCGAAGACGAACCCATCGTCGCTGCCTTGCTGGCAGTCGTACTCTCGGACGCCGGTTTCCGAGTGATTACAAGTGGAGACGGGCGAGAAGCGCTGGAAAACTTCCAGAAGCATCGCGATGGAGTGGACCTCGTACTGCTCGACTACCGCATGCCGTTCCTCAACGGCATCGAAGTCTTCGACGCCATCCATGAAGTGGACCCCGACCTCCCAGTCGTTCTGATGAGCGGGAACATCGCGAGCTCGCAGGTCCAGGAGCTCGAGGAGCGAGGCCTCAAAGCCATCCTCGGAAAACCGTGCTCAGGAGGCGAGTTGTTGAAGTCCGTTCGCAAGGCGATCGACGCAAGCCCTGAGCCGATCTGAAGAGGGTTATGACCCGCGCCCGAGGGTGGCACGCGAACCCAAGTCGATCCATCAGGCGGTCGTTGCCTGATTCTCCTGTGCGAAAGCAGGACACTTCAGGGCTCGGAGAGGTACGTCTTTATCATCGAGCGGCTTGGCAATCTCGGATTTCGCGGGTCCGACCTTTTCGGCAAGGGGTGCGAGTAGTTCGAGATCGAATCCGTAGAGCTTCGCTGCATTGATCCCGACGATCTGTTGAATCTCGTCTGGGTCCATGCCCGCGAAAGTGAGCCGCAGATGCTCTCGGGTATAGGGATACGACCCTTCCACGTGCGGGTAGTCTGAGCCCCACATGATGCGATCCAAACCAATTTCGTGGCGCACCGCGCACTCCTTGGGTGGTAGAAAACTGGCCCCGATGTGGCACTGGCGAGCAAAATATTCCGAGGGCTTCAGGGACATTTTCTCGACAGTCGGGCCGCCAAACAAATGCTCAGAACACTGATCATTGTTCTTCATCCGATGATAGAAGTTATCCAGCTCGCCGAGGACACGAGGAACCCAGTCCGCACCCGTCTCGGTAAGAACGAACTGAAGGTTTGGATGCCGCTCGAACACGCCACTGAAGGTCAGGTGCCAGAGAGCACGGTGTGCCCACCAGGTCACTTCGAGCATGAACATCGCGAGTGAATGAGGCATGTACATACCGAAATCGGGCGTCGACCCCCCACTATGGTGGTTGATGGGCAGCTCGAGTTCTTCGCAAACATCGAAAATTGGCTCATACTTCGGTGCGTACAGGGGCTCAATTCCCGAGCCTGGCGGGGCCCCGGGCAACAAAACGCCTCCCGTCAGACCATTGTCCTTCGCCCAGCGAATCTCCTCCACCGACTCCTCGACGTAGGGGAGGAAGATCTGCGCGATTCCCGCACGGCGACCGGGTACTTCTTTGCAGAAATCGGCGAGCCAGCGATTCGCCGCGCGGATTCCGGCCCAGCGACGCTCGTAGTCGTGTCCGATTTCGGCCTCCCCCAATTCAGTCATCATGGTCGGAGCAAACGGCGATGAGGTATTGGGGAAGATCACCTCGGCGACCACACCGTCAGCCTCGGTTTCGCTGAGACGGCGTGCAGTGTCCCAATTTCGATTTCCATCGATGTCGGGGTCGCCGTCGACTCCGATACTACGATCCCCCATGACCTGTCGCAGCATCGCCGCCATCTGTTCTGACTGCTTCAACCAGTCCTGAAAGTCGTTTTGCCATTTGCTCTCCAGGTAGGGCCCAAAGCCCTCTGGATTCGACCCTGCGTGGGAATCCGCTGTGATGAGTAGATATCGATCGAGTTCTGCCAGAGAGCCGCTCATTGTTTACTCCGTTTCTCCTCAGAGCCTCCAAGAGGATTTTTTCATGATACAAACCACCAGGTCAGCACGAGACTAGCGCTGCCAGCTTTCAATCCGGTCCAGCGCCTCCTCGATATCCTCGGGTGCACCAGCATACGAAAAACGCACGAAATGCTTTCCGCTTTCCGGGCAGAAATCCGAACCCGGCGCGACCAACACACCCGTTTCTTCGAGCATCCTGATACAAAAGTCTACGCTGTCCTCACAAAGATGATTGACATGGCAGTAGAGATAGAAAGCTCCATGCGGCGCTACGAAACGATCGAAGCCCATGTCAGGCAAGCGATTCAAGAGAATGTCTCGGTTCTTCCGGTAACGCGCTACGTGAGAGTCGAGTTCTTCACGACAGTCCAGTGCATGCAGGGCACCTACCTGCGCCGGCGCCGGTGGACACAGGTAGAGATTGTGGGCGAGATTGGAAATCGACTCGACCATGTATTCGGGAACAACCATCCAACCGAGCCGCCAACCCGCCATGGAATAGTACTTGGAGAAACTGTTGATCGCGATCGCCTCGTTGGAAAACGCGACCCCGGTCACCTCGGCCACTTCATCGTCGAAGACGATGCCGTGGTAGATCTCGTCTGAAATCAGGCGAATCTCTTTCTCCTCACAGTAGACCGCCAATTCCTGGAATTCCGATGGAGAGATCATGGACCCAGTCGGATTGCTCGGGCTCGCGATGATCAGCCCGTCGATGCCCCCATCGATGGCTTCGATGTCGGAAATCGTGGGCTGGAAATGGTTTTCCACTGAGGTGTCGAAACGCACACATTCGATACCCAATGTCGACATCGTATACCGATAGCCGTAGTAGAAGGGCTGTGGAAGCCCAACGCGTTGCCCCTCGTCGAAACATCCAATGAGGGCCAGGATCATGGCACCCGATGCGCCCAGAGTAATCACGACTCGGTCCGGATCGACTTCCACGCCATAACGCTCTGCGTACTGACGCGAGATACGCTCTCTCAACACTTCGAGGCCCACCGAAGGCGTATAACCCATTACGGATTCGCGACTCGCCGCTGCAATCGCTTCGATGGTACCCCTCGGTGCACCGCTACTCGGCTGACCTACCTGCATGTAGATCACCCTCGTACCTCTTGCCTCCACCTCTCTCGCTCGTGCGCGAAGCTTCTCGGCAATGCTCGGTGTCGAGCCGCGATGCGAAGGGCGAAATTTGCTGCCTGTCTTCACGATTCTCCGTTTCCGGCTGCAAGCGGAAAGAGAGAGTGAGAGAAGGCCCTCCCAACGTCAAGTAAGCAATTTCCGAAGCGAATAGAGGGTTCTGCTCTACTCGTTGTGGTACAGACACGGGTTCAATTTCCCGGCCGCCAGCTCTCCAGGTTCGCAGCCCCGAAGCCACATGTCCCGGTCGAACTGGCGATTCGGATGATCCAACGCAGACACCCTGGCTCCGTCGGCGTAGTAGATGACAGTCATTACTTCGCGTAACGTTTTCGTCCGGTTGGGCGGCGCAGAATGCAACGTCCATCCCGAATGAAAACTGGCGTCACCCAGATCGAAAGCAACACTTCGAGTACAAGCGAATTCCCGATCCTCGATTACATTCGCGAAGCGGGCGTTAGACTCGTCGCCAATCGCGAACTCACCCAGGCTACCGAAGCGTTGCGAGCCCGAGGCAAAGGTCATGGTCCCCATCTCGGGAATCACCGGAACCAGAGGAATCCACAAGGTGATCGTATTGGACGTATCGAGTGGCCAATAGAACTGATCCTGGTGCCAGGGTGTGGCACCGCCCCCGGGCTCTTTGAAGAGCGCTTGGTCGTGGTAGAGCCGAACACCCGAAACTCCCATCAATTCCGCAGCTACACGGGCAAATCGCCGTGAATGAACGAAGGCCTGGGCGGTTCCATTGTCGCGCCACAAGTTGAACACCTGGACGAACGCTCGGCCATAGGTGTCGCGCTCTTCGAGGGGACGGCGATCGTGACGAAGGCGGTCGCCAGCACCGAGCAGAGACGGGCGGAAGTATTCGATTTCATCGGGCCGGGCCAGCCCTCGAACCGTGACGTGTCCGTCTCGTCGATAGGCATCGATATCGCGTTCAGAGAGCTCGAAAGTACTGGAAAGAGTCGGGGATTCCACGCTCATCTGGGTTCTCTCGCCCTGGTTCGGCCTTCCACCGAGTAGCCTTGCGCCGTGAATCGCCCATCGTACTCCTCCCGGTGTCTCGACATGCAGCCAAAGAGGATCCACCCGGATCTTTTGAGCGCGGAGGCAAGTTCCCGCGCTGAATCCGGGGGGCGTGACAAGCTGTTCGGGCGGTGTAGCCTTGGGCCACCATGAAGATCGGATTGGTGGGAATGCCGGAAAGCGGCAAGAGCACGGTCTTCGGGGCCCTGACCGGCTTCGAAGTCGCGACGGGGTACGAGGGACGAAGCAGCAAGGCCAACGTAGGTGTCGTCAAGGTTCCGGATTCTCGAGTGGATGCCATGTGCAGCCTCTACGACCCGAAAAAAACCACCTACGCCGAAATTACCTTCCGAGATCTGCCGGGAGGGCGCGAGGACAGCCTGGATCGGGCGGTCCTCAATGCCATGAGAGAAGTCGATGCTCTCTGTCAGGTGCTCCGTGGTTTTGAATCCGCGAGCGGTGAGCCACCCGCTGCACTCGACGAGATCATCGAACTTGAGACTGAATGCATCCTCGCGGACCTCCAGATCGTGGAGGACAGAGTCGCGAGGCTCCGAAAGGACCGATCTGACCCTCGCGAGCTCGAACTCCTCGAGAGGCTCCAGTCTGCTCTCGAGGCAGAAACTCCGCTTCGCTCTATCGGCCTCGGTGAAGAGGAGATTCGGCTGATTTCAGGTTACGCGTTCCTGACGCTGAAGCCACTGCTGCTTGCGCTCAACGTGCCAGAGGATTCGGTTGCGGAACCCGTTCCCGACGACCTGACCGAGGCGGCCGCGGAACGCGGCCTCGGGCTAGTAGCGCTTTCCGGACCCGTCGAGATGGACATCGCCCAGATGCCCGAAGAAGAGCAATCCGAATTCCTCGAATCCCTCGGACTCGAGGAACCAGCGAGTCACCGTTTCATCCGCGCAGCATTCGATCTCATCGATCTGATCTCGATGCTGACGGTCGGACCCGACGAATGCCGAGCTTGGCCGGTTCCCAGGGGTACCCCAGCACCTCGAGCTGCCGGAAAAATCCACTCGGATATCGAGCGGGGTTTCATCCGAGCAGAAGTCATCCACTGGGAAGATCTCCTCGCGCTCGGTAGCGAGTCGAAGTGTCGAGAGGCTGGGAAGCTACGCGTCGAGGGAAAGGACTACGTGGTTCAGGATGGTGATGTCATCCATTTCCGATTCAACGTCTGAGTCACAAATCGAAAACCCTGTATTGCGCCCCACTTCGAACGCGACCTTTCCGAATCGTTCGAAAAACCTGCCGAGACAGGGAGGCAGGCAGTGACCACCGAACTCACGGATGCGCAGCTGCGCGAGATCACACACACCACACTCGACGACTACGACAACCGCGCAGATGGTTTCTGGAGTGGAACGCGGAACCACGATGTTTCCCAGAACATCGACGCCCTGCTTTCCGAACTGCGCGCTCCCGCACCCGCCCGGATTCTCGATTTGGGATGTGGTCCCGGGCGTGACTTGATGGAATTCATACGCCGTGGACACGACCCTATCGGGCTCGATGGGTCGGAAACCTTTGCTCAAATGGCACGAACTCATGCGGCATGCGAGGTCTGGCTACAAGATTTCCTGCGACTCGAGCTCCCCTCCAGACACTTCGACGGCGTATTCGCAAACGCCAGCCTGTTCCACGTTCCCCGCCAGGAGGTCTTGCGGGTTCTCCGCGAACTCCTCGAATGCCTTCGCCCTGGAGGCGTACTCTTCTCCTCCAATCCCCGCGGCCAGGGCGAAGAAGGCTGGCAAGGATCCCGCTACGGCTCCTATCACGATTTCGAAGCCTGGAAGGGTTTTGCCCTCGCGGCTGGCTTCGAAGAGATCCGGCACTACTACAGACCGCCTGGAAAACCCCGCGACCAACAGCCCTGGCTCGCAAGTCTTTGGCGGGTTCCCAACGAGGTTTGAAGGACGGGCACGGCAAGATCTCTTGCCGATTCAGGTCTCGATCAAAAGCAGCACGATCCCGAACGCGATCAAGGCGATACCGGCGATCTCGATCCGGTTCAGCCGCTCGCGGAAATAAAACCAGGAAACCATCGCGGTGAAGAACAACTCGACCTGACCCAGTGCTCTCACGTACGCCGCGTTCTGGATCGTCATGGCGGTGAACCAACACGCCGATCCCACGACGCCTACCAGGCCGACCCATGCCGAAGGTCGCCAGTTGCGAAGCACTGCGGTCAACTGTCCCGGTTCAAACCATGCAAGATAGAGGACCATGGCCAGCGTCTGATACAGAATGACGCACGTCAGCGTGAAGGCCGCCTGCATCATGAAGCCCGGCCCGCCGAGCGCCAGAGAAGCCGCCCGATAAGCGACCGCCGACACCCCGAACAAGGCCCCCGAGGCGAGGCCAATCAAAGCAGGCGGGCTCACCAGCGATGAAAAGAGACCCGTAGGCGAGAATTCACTTCGAGCCACTGAAATAGCACCGACCCCCACAGTGCTGATCGCGATGGCCAACGCGGCGGCCAACTGGGGAGTTTCGCCGAGTAGAACGATCCCGAAAAAAGCGGCCTGGATAGGCTCGGTCTTCGAATAGGCGGTGCCCACGGCGAAGTTGCGGAGCGAGAACAAACGCACGAGCAAGAATGTGGCCACGATCTGTGTCGTCCCACCCAACAGACCAAAAGCTACGAATGCGGAACTCGGATCGGGCAGATCGGAACCCATCCAAGACTTCAGGACCAGCAAATACACGATGGCGACGGGCAGACCGAAGCCAAAGCGCACAAAAGTGGCGCCTGCATCCGAGAGCCGATCCTTCAAGACTTTTTGGAGTGCCGCCCGAATGTTCTGAGAAAACGCCGCAGCGATGGTGATCGGAACCCAGAGTTCCATGAGGAGAGTGCAGCACATTCACGTCATGGATGAAACGGGTAAAAACCTGGGAGTACTCCGAGCGAAGGTCCTGTGCGACCCAGGTCTCAATCCGGTTCGCCACGCAGGCCCAGGTCGCGGATCATACGAGTCAGGCTGGGACGGTGCATCCCCAGAATCTCGGCCGCTCGCCGTTGATTTCCACCCGACCGACTCAGCGCCGCCTTGACGAGGTGGGTCTTGTAGCGCCGCATCAATTCCGCCAGGCTTGCCGTGCCGAGTTCTTCATCCCTGGCGGCAGAAACGGATTCACCACTGGGGACGCTCGCGGCTGTTTCCAGAGGGCCGGGAAGACGGAGCACATCATCGGTGGCCAGGACGAGCGCTCTTTCGATCACGTTGCGAAGCTCTCGAATGTTGCCAGGCCACGAATAGTTCTCGAGCGCCTCCATCATTTCCACCGAGATCCCTCGCACGTGGCATCCCAACCTGACCGATTCCACGGAAACGAAGTGTTCGGCCAATAGCGGAATGTCCTCTCGACGCTCACGCAAAGGCGGTAACCGAATTGGGACCACGGCCAGGCGATAGTAGAGATCTTCACGAAAACGACCTTCCCGAACCTCCGTGAGCAGATCCCGATTGGTCGAGGCAACGATTCGGACATCGACTTGACGCACATCATTGCTTCCCAGCCGCTGCACCTCACCCTCCTGAAGTGCCCGGAGCAGCTTGGCCTGGACGCCCAGTGGCAGAGTGTCGACGTCGTCGAAAAAAAAGGTGCCACCATCGGCGGCTTCGATACGGCCCACGCGGAGAGAATCGGCACCACTGAAGGCTCCCTTCTCATGGCCGAACAACTCGCTCTCCAGGAGATTCTCGGGAAGAGCCGCGCAAGCCACTTGAGCCAGTGGGCCCTCTGAGCGGGGGCTGAGCCCGTGCAGAGCGCGCACAGCCAATTCCTTGCCCGTACCCGTCTCACCGATCAACAGGACCGAAGCATCCGTGGCGGCAACCTGGCGGATCTGATTGACGAGTTCGATGACTCCTGCACTCCGGCCCACGATATCGCCAACTTGCATCTCGACGGCGGCCTGCTCCCGCAGATACAAATTCTCCTTCTCGAGCCGCTGACGCAGAGTCTCGATCTCCTCCCAAAATGCTGCGTTCTCGAGTGCCACTGCAGCCTGCCGCGCGATCATTTCGATCAGGTGTTCGTCCTGAGCCGTGTACAGCTGACCATCGTCTCGCTCGCCGAGCAGGATCCCTCCGATGACCGATTCGCTGGGCGTCAGGGCTACGACCAAGTGCGCACCGAGATCTCTGCTCCGCGCAATCGCGCCCTGTGGAAGTCGGCGCCGGCCAGTCAGACGTGCTTCCTGGCTCACGCTCGAACCCATCTCCAGTGCCATGTAGAGCGCATCTTCGGTCGGAAGCCGAAGGCCGATACGGCCGGCGGGTGGAGCGACTTCGGTCATCGGCTCGCCCCGGGCTCCGATGACCACGCGAACCGAAGAGCATGGAATTGCATCACCCAGAGTCTCGCAAAGAAAGCTGACCAGATCTTGGGGCCGGCGATGGCTTCCGATTTCTCGCGCGGCCCGCTCGATCGCCTCCCGAGCGCGGCGTCGGGCGGGAAACAAGGCGGCTTCCACGAAGTCTTCGACACGCACGTGTACGGCAGGAACCACCGGTGCCAGACACACGAGAAGGATCGCAGCGAGGCTCGCACCCGTGAAGGCCCCCACCGTTCCTAGAAAGAGTGAAAGCAGACCCAACAAGACCAGATACGCCGAGACTGCCACCAAGCCCACCGCGAAGAATGCGATCAGGCGACGGGCCACCTCGTCAATCTCAAAGGCGTTGTCGACGACAGTGCCGTAGAAGGCACAGAACACCAGAATCGCCCCGGGTAGGAGTTGGGCGATGGGGGGAACGTAGGTATCAATGACCCCATAACTGGTGAGAAAGATCGAAAGAACTCCCGCCAACCACATGATGGGCGCAGTGAGCCCCAAGCGCGCGAGCCTCCGAATTCTGGGCTCCTCGGAGCGCCAAGCCGCATCGACCAGATTGGCGATCAGACATCCAGCAGCCACGACGACCATGGCCACGGCCACTCCGCGCAACAGAGGAACCCAATCCGGCTGATGCAGTGTTGCGAAGATGAAGAAGGACCAGAAGAGTGCCATGCCCCCGTACAATCCGACGGCTGTTGGAACCGGGTATGCGCTGTGTGGCCACCTTTCCTCGGGGAATAACATGGAGAAGTGGAACATTCCCGCTGTAAAGAAAGTCGCGAACATGAACGACCATGGGGCGATCACGTAGGTGAGAAAAATGTCGACCAGGGAGAAGTTCGCGAACGTAACGACTCCCAGTGCCAGAGCAAACACGGCACGAGCCAGAGGGAGCTCGGGACGCGCCATGACGGGAATGGTGGAGAAAACGAGGAATGCGATGCCGATGAGTACCAGTGGAAGAAATACCGAGCGAACGTAATCGGCATCGAGCAACTGCACTGGGAGGTCGATTTCGGATCGGATTCCCGACGTGGTTTCGATTCCATAGATGACCCGCTGACCGGCCGCTCTCCTTCCGACCAGAGCCTGAACTTCGGCGCCAGTCACCACTGGATACCCGTCGACTTCGACAATGCGGTCGGAGTAGACCAGGCCGGCGGTCGCCTGGTGGAGATTTTCTGGAATGAGGATATCGGGGCCCAAATAGGCGTTGACCGACAGAGGTAAACCCGACCAGGTGGTTCCCACCCGCTCGTAGAGACTCAAAAGGCCGACAGAAAGGATGAGGAAACTCACCAAGGCCGCCATCGAGGCCAGGATACGAACTCGGAGCGGGCTCATGAATTCTCCAATCGACGCATCACAAAACGACGGGTCGTGCCGAGTTCATAACACCCATTTGCTGGGAGTCTGCTCCAGTATCACGCATTTGCAGCATCGACCTGTTCGTTGAGCGTCCACAGGTCGTAGAGGATTCCGATGAAAAAGAGCCCTCCGGTCAACAAGTAGAGAATCGCCGTGGGCCACTTCCCAATGTAGAAACGATGAATCCCCAAAAGCCCGAAAAACGTGAGAAAGATCCAAGCGAGCGAATAATCGAAAGGACCGGGCCGGTAGCGAAGATCCGCTTCTCGATCCATCGAAGGAATCAGGAAGAGATCGATGAGCCAGCCGACCCCTAGAAGCCCGAAGGTAAAGAACCAGATCGTTCCCGAAATGGGGCGACCGAAGTAGAAGCGATGACAACCCAGGAACCCAAAGATCCAGAGTAGGTAGCCAATCGACTTGAGGTGGGTGTCGCGAAAGGCTTCAGTCATGAAGCCGATTCTAGCGAATACGGGCTCCAAGCCTGCCGGGCGACACCCTCCCCCGCTCGACCCCTTCCACGCTCCCACGCCAGGGTTCGGCCACGGCCTCAGGCTGCCGCTGAGCTCTGGTGCTGCCCGTTACAGAACCGCCAGCGCAGCAAGGGCGGCAATCAAGCCGTAGCTTCCGTTCCGACGGATGAAGTCCTTCGGAATCTTCGCCAGCGCCTCCATTCCGCTCAGCCCCTTCGATACATGGCGAATCACGGGGAACTCAATGCTGCTGGCGAAGATCGCGAAACCGAAGGCGCTGCTCGTAATCGCAACCTGGCCCACGCTGGTCAAGGGAAGACCCGCGAGAAGCAGGAGCACGACCGACCAATGCGCGACGTTCCCACCGATACTCATGGCCTGGAATTGTTGGTGGGTATTGTTTGGATAATCAAAATCGAAGAGGGGCAGAAAACCCATTGCTGGGCGCAGGGGCGCTGAACCACCCGAAATCCGCGCTCCGATGAAATGGCCCCATTCGTGGACCCAGGCCGTGAGCAGCACACCTACCAGTAAACCATCGACCAGAACCAGGGCAGCCGACAAGAAAGTCCCCGTCATGGTATGCCACGCGTCAGCGGCTGCGAACAGCGAGAAGCCAGCCGCCAGAATTGCCACGTCGCGCAGTGCGACGACCCAAAGGCTGGTGGCATCCGAGGCTGCAGGGCTCTCATGAGCAGTCGATTCGGAGCGATCGCTGGCCGGAATTTCGGTGTTCGGGGACGCCATTGAAGACCCTCCGTAAAGTTGGCCGCCATCCTACCAGAACAGCAGACTGCAATCGCTCTCGTGAAGTTAGCGATTCAATAGCGACCGATAGTAGCGACGAGCCTCGGCGATAGCGGTCAGAAGGGCAGGACGGTTGCTTTGAAGATGCTCTAAAGACACCCCATCGCTGTAGGGAATGAAATCCCAGATCGTCTGGTCGGCCACCCGCTCGTCCGAGAGCCGAGCTTCGAGTTCTTCCAAGCGCGCGAGGGCATCTTCGACGAGAGTCGGATTCACCCGTACCGGCGAATCTCCCAACGCGATCCAAACCGCAGCCGTGTGAGCCAGTGAAGGCCTGGGGCCTCGACGCCGAGCCACCTCTTCACGCGATCCGAGTTCTGCTCCGGAGGCGAAGTTCTCGAAGAAGCGGAGCGCAAATTCCGGAGCGGGAAGGAATGGTTTCATGGGAGCTTCGCCACGCTTGTCGCCACTGACTCGGAGTGCGAACCAGGCCGGCTCGAGGACGCGCTGCGACAAAGACAGTTCGATCTGATCCGATGCAGGTTCACGCCAAGCCCTGGCAACCACCTCGCCGTTTCGGACAAGTTCCAGAATTTTCACGTCGTCGCGGTTGGGATCGAACCGAACCCTTCCCCGAATCTCGACCTCACCTGGCCCTTCGAGCCGAACCTCCTCTCCGGGCCCCGCTCCGTCGATGGTGAAATCGAGAATCGGTCCGTTGGTTACGAAGGTCCGTCCGTTCCGGATCCCCTCGACCCAGGCCTCTCGGCTCAAAGGCCCATCGACACGCGTGTAAAAACGCTCTCGGCCTGGAACGCTATAGGGGCCACATGGAAAATCGGTGCCCGCGGTCGGCGCCAGGCGAATTCCGAGGTTCAACAATGCGTACCAAACCTGAGGATCGAGGTGTTCGAACTGTAGGACCTCAACGAAGTCGACCAACTGGCGCGGTGCGTCGATCGCGAGCCCATCTTCGGCGGGTCCCCTCCCGTAGTGGGCAAAGCCCGTTGCGGCCCCCTCGGCCCGGGCCGGAGCAAAAGTCGTCTCGTAGACGATGTAGGTGTCCAGCGGGTCGATGCGCCGATCAGCGCCAAGGGTGAGGGTATGTCCCAGAAAATGGGTCCGTGGGTGCTCCTGCCCTGATACGAGCAGATGCCCCTGAGACTCGTGGACACCGTCTTCTCCGAAATGATGCTGTTGAGTGACCAAAAGACCTCGTGACGTCCCCATCTCGAGTAGGTTCGCTACATGAAGATCTTCGGCGGTCATCCAGGCCGCAATGCGGACGTCATCTGCGGCGGTCTCACGCCGAATGTGGAGGTGATCGTCGGCGCTGAACCAGCCCTCACTGGGCAAATCGATCCATCGCTTCAACGCGAGTTCGACGGTTGTGGTCTCACCGCTTATTACGTCGAAACTATGTTCCGCGACCTCATACTCGATTCCCCGGAAGCCGCGGAGTCGGTAACGCCCCGGCGGGAGCGAAATCGAAGTTCTCCGCGAGAGGTAGAACTGGTCGGTTTCAGTCGCCGGATTGTACAGATGGTCGGTGCGGCCCCAGTTCCACCAGTTTGGGGGCGGAACCAGACATTCCAGATCGATTGGCAAAGCGCTCTCGGGAATGTGGGCACTGCGCCTGTCATCGATCAACTCGACGCGAGCGGGCACCATCAACCCAGTCTCTGCATCGACGATTCGGAGATCGACCTTTCCAGAACCCGAAAAACAACCCAGGCCGGAAACAGCGACGAGCCACACCACGCCCGAGAAACACAAACCTACCCAGCCATGCATTCCAGCAAGTCTAGTCTGATTGAAATATCAGGAGAAGACTTTGCTATTTCTGAGACATCAGCTTCCGGGAGGCTCACAAATGGGATGACGCTGAATCCAGCTGGGTTTCGCTTCACCTCGGGCCAACCTTCGGGTTAGGGTAGATGGCGATTCGAAGGTCCTGCGTACCCATTGGGAGAAATTCATGTCCCAACTCGAAGAACTCGAAGCCATCAAGAAACTCAAATACAAGTACCTCCGCTGCATCGACTGCAAACTTTGGGATGAGCTGCGTGAGGTCTTCACCGAAGACGCCACCGTCGCTTACGACAACGGACGCTATTCGGAGAACGGTGTCGATGACATCCTCCGCTTCCTTCTCGGAACGCTCGAGCGTACTGATGTGACGAGCATGCACACCGTCCACTGCCCCGAGATCGAAATCACCAGTGACACCACCGCCAAGGGAACCTGGTATCTACACGACTTTGTGGTGAACCCAAATGAAGAAAGCGGGGGCATGCCGGGCTTCTCAATCCTACAGGGCGCAGGTTTCTACTCGGATGAGTACGTCAAGCTGGACGGAGAATGGAAGATCAAACAAACCGGATATGAGCGCACCTTCGAACTCATTACACCCTTCGAGCAGGGTCCCGGGGTCGCACTACGTTCCCGTTGGAATCCTTGAAAAACGGAGGCCCTGATTCGTGAGATTTGGTTTCGGCAAGCGACAGCGTTGGGATCTCGAGGTGGACGTCCTCTCACTGGGCTCTGGCCTCGGTGGGATCACCGCTTCCATCGTGGCCCATGACCTCGGCCGCCGGACCGCGGTGCTCGAAAAAAGCCCAAAGCTGGGCGGCGTGTGCGGATATAGCGGTGGCGAGATCTTCAACCCCAACAACAGACAGATGCGCGCCGCCGGTATCGAGGATTCAGAAGAAGCCGCACGAGAGTACTTCGATTTCGTTGGCGCGGGTTTCAACGAGCCCGAATTGACCGATCGCCTCATGGATATGCGACACGAGGCAATGGACTACCTGACGGACCACACTGGCATCGACTGGGAATATTCACCCACGCTGGCCGATTACTACTACCCATTCGCCAGCGGTTCCCACTCAGGTGGACGCTACCTGACCATGAACCTCTTTTCCGGAGCGGAATTGGGCGAGTGGCAAACTCGAACCCATATCTCCCCGCATCACCCTCAGGGACTACTCCACGTGGACCTCACCCGCTTTGGCGGCCTCGCCAAGGTCAAGGATTGGGACTATGAGATGATCGCGGAACGGGTCTCGAATGATCAGCGCGCCTTTGGGCCTTCCATGATGGGTTTCCTCATCAAGGCCGCCATGATCGACCGCGGCATCCCAGCCTACACCGAGACCCCTGTCCTCGAGCTGATCCAAGATGACGACGGCGCTGTGATCGGGGTGCGAGCCGAGCGCGAAGGGAACGATTTTTTCGTCCGCGCCCACCAGGGAGTGGTGATGAGCATAGGCGGCTACGATCACAACTCCGCCATGGCGACCCAATTCGAGAATACGCATGAATGGGAAAGCGCTTGTCCTCCGGGTGTCGATGGAGACAACATCACACTGGGTTGTGAGATCGGAGCCTCACTGGCCAACGTACCTCCTACCAATCTCGCCATGTTCTTCGGATACAACATCCCGGGCGAAGAGCACTTCGGAAAGCCTCTGTACCGTACCGCCTTCGAGTGTGGCATCCCCCACTCCATCGTGGTCAATAGAGCCGGGCAACGTTTCTGCGACGAATCGTTCTACAAGGATTCAAACCCGAAGCAGCGCAACTGGGACGGGAAAAATCAGGACACTCCGAACCTACCTTCCTTCATGATCTTCGACGCCAACTATCGGCGTCGGTATCCAGTAGGCAGTTTCATGCCTGACCAGGAACTACCCGACGGCTTCGTAGAGAGGGCCGATTCTCCGCGGGAACTCGCCAACAAACTCGGCATCGATCCCGATGGCTTCGAGCAAGCCCTGCAACACTTCAATGCCCACGCAGAGAAGGGTGAAGATCCGGACTTCGGCCGGGGCCAATACGTCTGGGCCAACAGGCTGTGTGGTGATCCGGCGTACACCAATCCGAATCTGGGTCCCGTTTGCGAGGCCCCCTTTTACGGACTCAAGCTCACACCTATCGGCGTCGGGATCAATTCTCACGGTTTGCGTTTCGACAGGGACGCCAGGGCAATCCACGTGCGTGGGCACGCCATCCCAGGTTTCTACGTGGTGGGAAATTCCGCGGCGCTGCTCGACATCGGCGGCGGTTACCAAAGCGGAATGTCGAACCTTCGGGCCATCACCTGGGGCTACCTCGCTGCCCAACATGCCGCCGTGCGGCCATCCTAGGCTCGGACGCGGACCCCCCTGGAAGCAACGCTTTGGCAAACAAAGAACACATCCTGGGTATCGACGAAGGAACGACGACGGTCCGAGCCGCCGTCATCGATGGACATGGCGAGATCGTCGGTCAGGCCCGCGAGCCGATCTCCCCTCGGTTCCCCTCAGCTGGTTGGGTAGAGACCGATGCCGAAGACCTCTGGCAACGAACCCAGAAAGTCATCCGTAGTGCACTGACCCATGCGGGCCTCGAGATGGCCGATCTGGAGGCAGTCGGTATTACCAATCAACGCAGCTCCGCGGCATTGTTCGACAAAAGGGGTTCTCCCCTCGGACCTTTGATCGGCTGGCAGGACCAACGCACTGCGATGCGCTGCCAGCAACTTCTCGAGCAGGGAATTTTGATCGTTTCCAATATGGCGGCGTCGAAATACGAATGGCTGCTGCAAACCCATGGGGACAACCAACGTGACTCCTTGCGACTCGGTACGGTCGATACCTACCTCGCCGCCCGCATGACGGAAGGCGAGGTGCATGCAAGTGATCATTCCAACTTTTCGTTGACCGGCCTATACGATCTTTTTTCCGGAAGCGTGAATGAGAGCACGGCCGAGAAACTTGCAATCGATCCGCGAATGCTCCCCACACTGGTCGGGACGAGCGAAAGAGTGGGAGAAACATCGCAAAAGATAATGGGAGCAAGCGTTCCCATCGCCTCACTCTCAGGGGATCAGCACGCCGCCATGTATGCCCAGGGTTGCCATGATTCGGGCGACCTCGAGTTGGAGCTGGGCACATCGGGGATGCTCAAACGCAACGAGGGTGACTCGCTGACCGAAGTGCCTCAAGGGTCATACCCACTGGTCCTATGGGCTCTCGACGGCAAGCGAACTTTCTGCAGTGAGTCGCCCGTGTTCACCGCGGGTGCGGCAATGGAATGGCTCTGCCAAGGGATCGGCATTGCTTCCGATCTCGAGTCACTCGAACCACTGGCGCGCTCAGTCGACTCGAGCGACGGAGTGTTTGCGGTTCCTGCCTTTTCGGGTCTGGGTGGACCTCATTTCGACCTGAGCGCGCGTGCGCTCATCGGTGGCCTCTCGCGGGGCTCGACGCGTGCCCACGTCGCACGCGCCGTGTTCGAGGGAGTCGCGTGGCGCTGTGCTGAAGCCTTTTCGGTGTTATCGGCAGGAGAAACAAAATCCGCGCTTCGCGTGGCTGGCGGAGCAGCGGCGAACGACCTGCTCCTGGAACTGCTCGCCGACGCGACGGGGATCGTCGTGGAGCGGCCCAGAGTCTTGGAACGCGCAGTACTGGGTGCAGCAGCCTTGGCGGGTCGAGCATCGGGACTTATCTCGGATGCCGACACACGTGCGCGTTGGGGCATCGGAGCGCGCTTCGAGCCTCGCATGGGAGATGATGAACGGGCGGCGGGGCGCGAACGCTGGGCCGCACGCATCGCGCTTGCGAGACAAGCGGGATCCTGAATCCCACTCTTTCTCCACGGATGCAAGCTGCAGTTCAAGGAAGCTGAACGAGCCCCGTCTTCACGTCTTGCTCCATCAATTCCGCCAGTAGGGAATGCGCCACATCGCTGAAGTGTCGATCGCCGGGGTCGCTCCAGGCGGCGCCCCTCAACCCGCGCGCCTGGATTTGACCCAGAAATTGTCCGCTGGGATCGTAGAAACCCACGCCCACTGATTCGGCCGCCTGCCGCACCCGGTCCCGCGGCTCCGCAGCGCGAAAGGTAAAGCCACCGCTGGGAGTCTCGTAGTACTGCTCGTAAGCGGACCCCACGACGAAGCGTAGATCCAAGGGCCGAAAGGTCACTGGCAGCAGCATCACAACCAGTTCGGCACCACTCGCGCGGGTCGCCTGCTCAAGCTGGCCCAAGATGCCCTGGAAGAGTTCCCATTGGTAGGTATTCGTCTCGAAACTCTCCTGAATGTAGGCCGATACGTGATTCACACCCTCTTCCGGAGACCAGCTCAACTTTGTCCCCTTCCACAGCTCCGAGGGTTTTTCACTCGGAGCATCGAACCGGAGATAGCGAGGATCCACACTCTCGGGCTGAACCGTCGCCTGGATTGGCGAATCCGCGGTGCGCTCCGCGGGTGGCACCGCTAGGAACTGGAATCTCAACAAATCGAACAGATAGCTCTGGAGAAGTACGGGCCGTTGTGCCCGCTCGGCAGCAAGATCCAGTGGAACCCCGCCACTGTCGAAGAGTTGCAGCTGCCCATCATCAGCCAACACGAAGTACGGCTTTCGCGAACCGCGCCAGTCACCGTTGGAAAGGTTGTTGGCCAAATCGTTGTTGGCGCAAAAAACCAGAATCACTACATCGGGCTGCCAAGCCATGCCCTTCTGCACGTAAGCGAGAAGTTCCTGATCGGTGCCCCAGCCAGCGCTCGCCAGAATCGCGACTTCCCAACCCTCGCCCAGTCTCTCGCCCAACAGAACTGGAAAGCGTTTGTCGAGGCCCGTCACTCCAGCCCCAGCGATAAAGGAGTCCCCGAGGAAGAGCATACGTTTCACACCTTCGCGAGGGGGAGTCGCGAGAGGATCGAACCGCTGGTACTCGGCGCTGGACCACCCCAGTCCAACATCCTCGAACTGGCGCCAACCGACGTACGGAAAGGCGAACCTCAGCACCATTTCCGCCACGCCCAGAGACAAAGCAGCGGACGCCAGCAACAGCAGGAGTTTGCGCCCCATGAACTCGCAGTCTAGCGCTGCCGAATCCGCCAGCCTCGCGCGGACAACGGCTGACGCTAGGTGATTGCCCCCTCGGCCTTGAGGCGGCTGATCTCCTCCCAGTCCAAGCCCGTCTCGAGCAACACCTCCTCAGTATGAGCACCAACCTCCGGCGCAGGCGTGAGAGCAGGCGGTTGTTCATCGAACTGGCAGGGATTGCTGACCAAGTCGTAGCTCGTTCCGTCTGGGGCCTCGAGCGTCGTCAGGTAACCGTTCGCTCGGGCCTGGGGGTCATCCCGCACCTCGCGAGCGCTCTGCACTGGAGCCCAGGGGATCTCCACCGTCGCAAGTTGCTCACGCCAGTGAGCGTAGGTCCGTGCGCCGAACTCCGCCTGGAGAACCCCCACAAGAACTGCAGCATTCTCATGCCGGGCAGCCGTGTCGGCAAACCGGGCATCTTCCAACAGGTCAGGACGACCGATTCCCTGGCAGAAGAGGTCCCAGTGACGTTCTGCCTGGAGCATCACCAGGGAAATGTGGCGGCCGTCCTTCGTCTCATAAGTGCCAACGAGTGGATTCGTCGGGCCACGATAAACGGCATGCGGGTCGTAGTCCTTGTTACCGCACGAGACGATGTCCGCGGACAACACCCATGAAGCCGTCGACAAGAGTGAAACGTCGACCACTGACGCCTCTCCGCTGTTGGAACGGCGGAACAGTGCTGAAGCAATTCCAAAGGCGAGGTTCATCGCCGAGGTGTGGTCTCCAAAGGCTGGGCGCTGGGTCAGAGGACGGTCCAGGTCCGGAGGCGCAACGGTATGTCCAATCCCTCCCCGTGCCCAGAAGGCTGTCGCGTCGTAGGACGGCAAATTCGCCTGGGGTCCGCGCACTCCGAGCCCATGCCCCCTTGCGTAGATGAGTCGGGGGTTGCGCTCACGCAACTGCTCCACCGACAATCCCAATCGCGCGAGGGATCCGGGGCGAAAGCTCGTGACGAACACATCGGCACCCTCGATCAGGCGTAGCAAGGTTTCGAGCCCGTCGGGCTTCTTGATGTCGATCCCCACACTGCGCTTACCACGGTTATTCTGCTGGATACGCGGGTCTACGCTGCCGAGGTTGACCCCGAAGCCCTGAGTGTGAAGCCCTCGCGCGGGGTCTCCGGTCTTCGGATGTTCGATCTTCAAAACATCTGCACCCAGATCCGCCAGCAGTGCGGCGCTTGAGGGTACGAACACCCACTGTGCGAGTTCTACGATCCGTACCCCTTCGAACACATTGCTCATGAATTCTCTCCGTTCGTAAGATCCGCCGATCACAGGTCGACGTGCGGTGGCTCTGCATGATATTACAGGCACGTGGGGAGCGGGCGAGCCTCATTGAAGGAGGAAACCATGCGCGAGTACAGAACTATTTCGGCAGACTCCCATATCAATACCCCACGTTACCTCTACGAAGAGTTCGCACCCTCCAAGTTCCGATCCCGCCTTCCGGTGGTCGAATCCACCGACGAGGGCGACTTCTGGGTCTTCGAAGGCACGCGTCGCCCTGGCGTGGTCGGCCTGTCCGCAGCAGCGGGGATGAAACCCGACGAATATGGCGTGAAGGCCGTGCGCTTCGACGAAGTCCGCCCAGGAAGCTGGGATACCGAAGCGCGCGTTGCCGATCAGGATCTAGACAAGATCGACGCTGAAGTCATCTACTACGCCGGCATGCAGGGCGATCAAACCCAGGATCTGGAACTTCGGCTCGTCATGTACCAGGCCTACAACGACTGGCTCGCCAGTTTCGTGAGCGGTGCCGCAGATCGCCTCATCGGACTGGCCGCAATCCCCGTATGGGACGTCGAGACTGCAAAGGCCGAGACAGAACGAGCGGCAAAGCTTGGACTGCGTGGGGCCATCATTCCCTCCTGGTCGCCGGGCGAGCCGTATGTCGACCCGATTTGGGACCCTCTCTGGGCGACCTTCCAGGATCTCTCCCTACCTGTCTCCATGCATCTTGGAGCCCGCCCGCATTGGGTGAGGCTCGACAACTGCTCACCCGCCTACCTGTCCGTCAGCAAGATCACCATGGCCGAGCCTTTGTCCATCATGCTTTTAGGTGGCCCGCTGCTGAAGCACCCCGAACTCAAGATCGTCACCGCTGAAGCGGGAATCGGATGGCTGGCCTACATGAAGGAATGGATGGACAACGTCTACAAGCGCCATCGATTCTGGACAAAAATGGAGATGGCCGATCTACCCAGTACTTATTTCGATCGACAGGTTTTCTCGACATTCCAAGAGGACCGACCGGGAATCGTGACCCGCCACCTGATCGGCATCGACAACATCATGTGGGCATCGGACTACCCGCACTCGGACACCACCTGGCCCAACTCACAAAAGTTCATTGACGATCAGTTCTTCGACGTTCCAGCAGACGAACGAGAAAAGATCGTATCCACCAACGCAGCAAAGCTTTACGGCCTCGCCTAGGCGAGACGAATGAGGAGGAAGATTCCATGCGACTCGAGGGACGAACCGCCATCATTACAGGTGGCGCCGGAGGGATTGGTTTCGCATACGCCCAGCGTTTTGCGAACGAAGGCGCCCGGGTTGCCATTGCAGATGTGGACGAGGCTGCTGGGCAAGCTGCAGCGGAACGCTTGGGCGCACCAGGAGAAGGGTTTTTCGTTCAAACCGATGTTTCGGATCCCGAATCCGTCGAGGCATGCGCCAATGCAGTGGCCGAACGCTACGGAAGCATCGACATTCTCGTAAACAATGCGGCCCTCTACGGCGATTGGGACATGCGCGACCAGAGCTTCGAGTACCTACAGCGGGTCTTCGAAGTCAACCAGCACGGCGTGTGGCTGATGACTCGCGCGGTGTCTTCCAGGATGGTGGAACAGCGTCACGGTCGCATCATCAATCAGGCGTCCGGAGCTGCCTTCAACTACGCGAGCCCCCCATCTCCGGATGGTGAGTTCCATGGACTTTCATCTTTCAGCTATTCACAGACCAAATTCGGCGTCGTGGGCCTCACGAAGTTTTCGGCGGCCCAACTCGGCCGCTATGGCGTGACGGTCAACTGCATCGCACCCGGCGTCGTCGATACGGAGGCCACGCGCAAGACCGTTCCGGGAAACCTGCTGGAACAATTGGGCCAGGATCAGCCCATCCCCGGTGTCATCCAAGCCGAGGACCTCACCGGCGCCGCAGTCTTCTTCGCATCCGACGAGGCTCGCTACATCACGGGCCAAATCCTCGTCGTCAGCGGCGGGCGGCACATGCCCTGATCACAGAGGCGACGTA
The DNA here is from genome assembly GCA_022447545.1 of Myxococcota bacterium. Classification (GTDB taxonomy): domain Bacteria; phylum Myxococcota_A; class UBA9160; order UBA9160; family SMWR01; genus JAKVBI01. The sequence goes on along the minus strand of JAKVBI010000021.1, from coordinate 9,496 downwards.
ATCGCTTCAGCCAAAGCGAAAATCCGGGGCGCGTTTCTCCACGAATGACTTCATCGCCTCCTTGGCATCTGCGGTCTGGGATGCGAGGACCTGGGTGCGGTTCTCCAGATCGATCGCGGCTCGCTGAGAAGCCACCTCCAGGTTCGACCACATCACTTCCTTGGTCATCCAAACGCCGAAGGGGCTGTTGGCGATGATCTCGTCCGCGATCCCCATGGCCGCTTCCAACAGACCGTCACCAGGAACGACTTCCGCGACGAGACCGATCTCCTCCGCGTAGGCTGCGTCGATGATACGACCCGTGAGTAGAAGAAGGTGAGCTCGAGCCGCACCCACCAGGCGTGGGAGCATCCAACTCACCCCGATGTCGCAGCCCGAGAGGCCGATTCGGACGAACGCTGCATTGAAGCGAGCTGATTCCGACGCAATTCGCACATCAGAACCCAGCACCAGAGCAAAGCCACCTCCCGCCGCAGCACCATTGACGGCGGCGATGATGGGTTTTCGCACTTGACGCATCCGGGGAATCAACGCGGCAATTCTCTGCTGTAAGCGGAAGGTCGTGGGAACCGGCCCCAGATTCTCAGTCTCGGGAACTTCGCCATAACCGCCGAGATCCGCACCAGCGCAGAAGCCACGACCAGCGCCTGTGAGGATCACCACCCGTACCGTGTTGTCGGCATCAACCTCGTCAAGGGCTCCGTGGAGCCCTTCGATGAGATCGCTATTCATCGCATTGAGCCGACCTGGCCGGTTGAGGGTCACCAGCGCAATTTCGGGGCGGGGGCGGCTCACGAGTACGGGATCCGACATGGTCTCTCCTGAGAGGGGTTTGGGTTCTACCAGATCGATTTCCCATCGAAACCGACCCGATTGCATTCTACACCCCCACTCCGCTGCTCGATGGATCGCGGGAGTCCATGCGGACCAACGGGAATTACTGCCGTCAGAAAACCGGTGGTATTCAAGAAGTAAGCGCCGCCGTATATCGGAGAACGATCAATTCTCTTCCCTGGGACTTCTCCTGGACCACCGCTACCTCTTCGAAGTAGTCGGGTATCCTGCCCAGTGCTGGTCGGTTCATGAACATGCAGACGGCACCGTCCCGAAGAATCCGCGGGTAGATGTCTTCGTACATCGCCAAGGGAAAGTGACACCCGATGGCTCGGTTGGAAAAGAGAAAGTCGACGTTCTCGGGGAGGCGAGACCACTCGAGGTTTTCGCTCACCGTCAGATACTCGTAATTCGAAAAACTGTTGAGACGACAGAGCTCTTCCGTCAAATCACGCTTGTTGTAGAACCTCGCCACCGAATCATTCTCGTACTGGTCCCAGTACTGCGGCATGTCCTTCGTCGCACCTTCCACGTGACCATCGACCAGCCAGAATTTTGCTTGTCCGTGAAGTAACAGCTTGTCCAACGCAATCGAGACTCGCCCAGTTCCGCAGCAGAGATCAACGACTTGCAAGGTGTTTGCTGGCAAGAAGGGCTGCATATCTTCTACATCACGCTGGGACAGCACACCGATCACGTGATGAAGCGACGTGTGCTTCTCCAGCATTTCCCGAATCTCTCGATTCGTCGTCAGTTCGAATCGATCTGCCAAAGCAGCCTCACCTCCTCCTCCGTCCTCTCCACCCCGCGAGCACTCTAGAACTCGAGACCCAAATTAGCTCTGATCTCCGCGACTTCCTCAAATGGACAATAACCCACGGTTCCATTCAGAACTGACTCCCTCAAATAGCCTGGAGAAAACGCGACCCGCTTCGCTTCTCGCGCTTCTTGCAGAAAAGTGTCTCCACTCTTCGAGTTCTTCAAGTAAAACACCTTCATCCCTCGATTCATGACGTCCCTCAGCGTCACTTCTGCCACCTCGCAATCCTCGATTGGAACCTCCACACGACTGGTCCATTTTTCGAGCGGGCGCCCACTACGATCATGCTCCTGCACGAAGTCATCGGTAGCTGATTCTGGCAACGTAATCAGCCGACCGATGTGATTGATGGTTCTCAGATACTCTTCAATGTCCGTCACCAGCATGACCCATTTGTATCTTGCATCGTCGCAATCGCGGTTGACTCGGTGGGCTACGGTGAACTGTGATTTAAAGGCAAGGCATGAGAGATAGGTCGGGTCATGAGACGCGAACAACACCGAGCCCGACTTCCCGTTTTCTACGATGCGTGCAGGCGATGGCCTCAGAACACCACCTTCCAGAGGCCAAACATTCGTTGCGTGATAGAGCCTCATTCAAATTCAAGGTTTATCAGTTCTTCTCTAGCCCGCAAGTTGACCCATCAGCACATGCCCGAATTTCCTCAACATCCAATCCGATGCGGTATCACGTTGATGTTGCATCTCCTCGGAGCCGCCGTTTAGACTCACGACATTGAGGTCGGAAGCTGTCGTTCGACCTCCATTTTCGATGGACATATGCGATAAAGGAGAATGTCATGTTGTTGGAGGACAAAGTCGTCGTGATCACCGGGGTGGGATCGGGTGTCGGCAGGGCTTCCGCAATTCTCTTTGCGTCCGAGGGCGCCCACGTGATCGGTGGTGACGTGCGTGAGGACTGGGGCAAAGAAACCGTCCGCCTCGTGAGCGAAGCTGGCGGGAAGGAAATGAGTTTCGTTACCTGTGATGTCACGCAGGAAGCCGACGTGCGGGATTTGATCGCAAATGCGATTTCGACCCACGGGCGCCTCGATGTCATGATGAACAACGTGGGTATCAGCACACCCCGCCCCGGCATGCTCTTCGAAGAACATGACTCCGACGACTGGAAACGCCTGATAGACGTCAACCTGCTCGGCGTCGCCCACGGCTGCAAGCAAGCAATCCTTCAATTCAAGGCACAAGGCAACGGTGGAGTGATTGTCAACACGGGCTCGGCAGCGGGCATGGTCGGTTGGGGAGGTGTCCCTTACGGAGTGAGCAAGGCTGGGGTCATCCAGATGACTCGAGGACTCGCCATCGAGACCGCGTCGCAGGGGATTCGGGTCAACTGCCTATGCCCTGGAGCGATTGACACCAATTTCGCACTCCCGCCCGAGGCAGCTTTCCAGCCCAAACCCCCCGAGCTACGGGAGGTCCTGGGAAGCCACCACCCACTGGGTCGCCCAATCGAGGCCGAAGACTGCGCGAACGCTGCGCTCTACCTAGCCTCGGACCTGTCCTCGAATGTCACGGGAATCGCCCTTCCGGTCGACGGGGGTTATTTGGCCCGATAGCTCGAAAACCCCTATCCCCTTGCACGAGGATCTAAGAAAATGAACCGCAGTTGAATCTCTAGCGGATTCGAGAATCACCGAACCGGCATGAGAAACCGTGCTTTCCCCGGAACGAGCGGCCCATGGACGCAAACATAGATGGAGAACGAACAGATGAAGACTTGGCAGTTGTACATCGACGGTAAGTGGGTCGATGCTCAGGACCATCGAACCTATTCCGTCCCGAACCCTGCCACCGAAGAAGAAATTGCCCAGGTCCCGGACGCATCGGTTGCCGACATCGATCGCGCGGTGGCAGCAGCCCGTCGTGCCTTCGATACAGGACCGTGGTCGAACACGCCCCTAGAGGAAAGGGTCGCTCTTCTGGACCGCATCGCCGACATCATCGAACGCCGCAAAGACGAGTTTCGCGACGCACTCGTGGCGGCTCATGGTGCCGAGTTCGTAACCCACACACAACAACTGGAGAGCCCGATCCGGTTGATCCGCAACTACGCCGAGATCGCTCGTCGATTTCCGTTCGAGGAAATGCTTCCACTGGTCGAGCAACCGCTGCCCAGCGGAAGCAACTTGGTAAGTTCTCTGCTCGTGCGTCAGCCCGTTGGAGTGTGTGCACTCATCCCCACTTGGAATTTTCCACTTTGGGTCACGAGTCAGAAGTTTGCCCCTGCGCTGGCCGCCGGATGCACGATGGTCGTGAAGCCCTCTCCCTGGGGGCCAATCATAGATCTGATGATCGCCGAAGTGGTCGAAGAAGCAGGTCTGCCTCCGGGAGTACTCAACGTCGTATCGGGTCAAGCGCCAGAAATTGGACCCGCGCTCGTAGAGGACCCACGCATCGACATGGTGAGCTTCACTGGCTCGAATGCCACGGGAATGCGCATCATGGAAGGCGTCGCCAAAAACCTGACACGCGTACATTTCGAACTGGGCGGGAAGTCGGCACTCATCGTACTCGACGATTACGATCTCGACGCGGCAGTCCCGAGCGCCTCTTCGCCCGCGTTCTTCCATGCTGGACAGGGATGCGCGATGACGACCCGTGTACTCGTGCAACGCTCACGGCACGATGAGTTGGTCTCCAAGATGGCAGCATTCGTGGAAAACGCCGTCAAGATCGGAAACCCGTCGGACCCCAGTGTACTCCTGGGTCCTGTGATTCGGCCCGAGCGACGTGGAGCGATCGAGGAATACATCGCCTCCGCCAATGAGCAGGGCGCTGACCTGGCGACAGGTGGGGGGCGCCCGGCAGAACTCGACCGGGGCTGGTTTGTCGAACCCACAATCTTTGGAAACGTCCGATCAGACATGCGTGTCGCCCAGGAGGAAATCTTCGGGCCCGTCGTGTCGGTGATTCCCTTCGAGGACGAGGACGATGCCATCCGCATCGCGAACGACTCGAACTACGGCCTGTTTGGCGGCATCCTGTCCAACGACACACAGCGTGCCATCGGGATGGCGCGTCGCCTACGAACGGGTGGCGTCACCATCAACAGCGCCATCAACTCGTTCCAAAAACCCTCCGGCGGCTTCAAGCATTCGGGCATCGGCCGCGAAAATGGACGCTTCGGTCTTGAGGAGTACACGGAACTCCAGGTCGTGATGTGGCCGAACTGAGAGGATCGGACCCACCCCCTGCGTCCCATCCCATGCCCCCGGGGCATCCCGCTTGGCGGTGGAAGTGATCTGACACTTCCGGGAATCAACGACGTGATTCCCACCCTCTTCGGCGAGCCACCGGTGCGTCCTAAAGCCCGTATAAGCGCCCCGGGATGGTACCCACGGGTTACCAGAGCCGGCATCGCGGGTTACCAGGTTTTGCGCCCGTCGTGCTCGCACCGCACGAAACCCATGAAATCGACGTTCCCTGTGCAGTTCGTGCCTTGTAGATCTCGGCACGATCTGTGCAGCAGCTTCTCCAGTACTTACGCGAATCGCTGTCTGCTTCTTTGCATGATCAGCGGGTGAGGGTCGAAAGGCCAACTGAGAGGAGAGAACCGATGAATCACGGATCAAACGACTGCATGTCTCCCCGGAGTCGAACCCACGAACCGAACACCTGGAATTTGACTTCGACGCGCATCAGAATCGCACTGAGTGTTTTGACCCTCGCCATGGCTTCAATGACGTGGGCAGCAGGCGCAGCCGGAGTCGCGAGCATCGTCCACTCGAATTGCAGCGCCACCGACAACAAGCTCCGCTACGACTGCACTTTCGATACAGACATAGCGACGGCTGTCACCGTGGAATGGGACGACGGAACGACAGTGAGGTCGACTGCCCCGAGCCCCATTGGACTCACTCACCGCTTCCGCCTGGTCGGAATGCGAGCCGGAGTGCGGGTCAATTGGAGAGCCTGGACGAGTCCCATGGCAGCAGTTGCCGTGTCAGCGACCACGGGATCCTTCTGGACCTCTCACTTGAAGGTGCACGAATGGGCCACCCTGACGATTCTCCCCGCAATGGGCGGACACAGCGTCCAGAGCGTTCTCTTCCCAGCGGACTGCGGCGGATCAATTCGACCAGATAATCAGATGCTCTTCATCGCAGACACTGGCGGTGAAGTCGTCTGGTACCAGGATCCGTCGGCAGAAACCGGAGGCGGTCAAGTTGGAGCACTCAACCTGACAGAGCGCAGAACGATTCTCGCAATCCACAACGGTGACATCGTTGAATACACACTCGAGGGCGAGTTGGTCACCCATCTCAGAAGAAATGTCGATTTTTTCGATACCGTGCATCATGACGTTTTTCGTCGCGGAAACCGCCTATTCGCCCTGAGCAGTGTCGAAACCGTCATTAGTGACGGTTCCGAACAGCAGTACGACGGCGTCTTGGTCTTCGATGGCAGCGGTCTGACTGACAGCTGGGACTCGTCCAACCTCTATATTCCCGAGAGGTTTTCAGGGACCTACGACCCGAGTACCGACTGTTACAGCTCCAACGACTGCACGCACACCAACGCTCTGTGGGTTGGAAGAGACGACACATGGACGATGTCCCAGCGAACACCCGGTCGTATAATCCAGATCGATGGTGACCCATCCTCCACAACCTATGGGCAAGTCCTGTGGGAACTCGACGGACAGAGCGCGCACGGCGACTTCACGATCGTCTCGTCGTTGACCAGCGACACGACTTTCGAGGGTCAGCACAACGTCCAGTTTCTACCGAACGGCGAACTTCTCATGTTCGATAATGAATTCGAGCCGTACACCGGACCGTTGGGCGGAACCGGCATCGCTCGCGCACTACAAATCCGATTGATTGGCTCGTTTGCAGCCATCACCCAGGAATATCTCACCGGGTTGACGGGTCATCTCTGCTCGAGCCGAGGCAGCGCGTTCAAGATCGACGGCCCCAATGGTAAAATTTTGACGACTTGCACAGATGACAACAAAATTCAGGAGATCAACTCCGCGGGAGTAACTCTCTGGAAAGCACAAACATCCTGCGGTGCCGCAACTTTGACGGGCTTGCCATATCGAACGATCCCGATCGAGCTGCCATGAAAACACTTCCCACCAAAATGGCCCCGTGAATTCAAATGAGCGAATCCATGACCGAGCAACTCACTGGAACGTGTCCGGGTCGAGATAACCGAGAGTCTGAAGTTGGCGCACGGTTTCCGCATCCCACTCGTTGTACGCTGGAGAGTCCAGGGCTCGAACATTGCGTTTCGCGGCCGCGCGGTCACGAAGAGAATCGAGTGTTCGTGAAAGCCTCTCCAATACTTCTGGACGTAGATGTGCGATGTCTAGCCGCTCGTTCGGATCGGCTGCGAGATCGTAGAGGACACCGCCCTCAGGTCTCTGAATGAGTTTGTAGTCGCCGTCAATCACCGCTGCGTGACCTCTCTGGCGCGAAACGTCGACGACCCAGAATGGTTGCGAGGCTCGCAGTGCTTCTCCTCTCAGGGCGGGCACCAGGCTGCGGCCCGTCGCGTGAGAAAGAGCATCCACCCCGAACCACTCGGCGAGGGTAGGCATCAGATCGATCAGCGAGACCCGATCGGAAACCCGGACACCCCGCGCAACTCCAGGACCTGCGATCACGAGAGGAACTCGAACGAACTCGTCGTGCAGAGAGCGCCCCCCATGCAGAAACCCTCCATGCTCTCCGAACCCCTCACCGTGATCCGACGTAAAGACCACGAGCGTGTGGTCCCGCGCCTCCGCGTGGTCGAGTGCGCGCAGCACGTAGCCGATCCGCTCATCGACCGAGCGAACTTCTCGATGGTAGAGGTCACGGATCAGCTGCAACTCAGCCGGAGCCAGCTCCGGACCGACCACGGCGAGATCACGGATGCCACGCCGTGGGTCGTCTCCGTTGCCAAGGCGAAGATAGTACTCGAGTGACCGAGGTAGAGGTCCATGGGTCAGGTCGGAGAGAAAAGAAGGAGGTGGGGAGTAGACGGCATGGGGGTCCATCATCCATTGGATCAGGAAATACGGACCCGGAGCGGTGACGATCTCCTGCAATAGAGGCAGCATCCCGGCGTTACGGCCCCCGCGGAACTCGAATCCAATGGATGACGGAATTGCGGAGAAATCGACAGCAGGGCCCACTCCATCGAACAAAGCGTGGGTCTCGATCCCCTGACCGACGTTGGCTCGAAGCGCGATGCCATTCTCGAAGAAACCCGCAGTCCGGTACCCACGATCGCTCAGAGCCTCAGCCAACAGCACTTCTTCATCGGGAACCCAATAGCTGGCCACGAGTTTGGGTTCATCGGTTGCTCGCTCGTAGGCGGTTGGACTGGTACCGCTGAACAGAGCCACTGTGGAGGGAAACGTCCAAGGCCCCCCCGCATAGGCATTCTCGAAAACGACACCCCTCTCCGAGAGAGCACACAAATGAGGAGTGCGATCACGATGCTCGCTGCAATCAAGGGCATCGGCGCGGAAGGTATCTGCCACGAGCAGCATCAAGTTGACTTCCGGAGTCGGTGAGCAACCCGACACCATCAGCATGAGGACAATCAACAAGACGCGATAGTGGGTCGAAACGTGAATTCTCCGATGCGCCATAACCCGACCCCAGACACACTGACTGCTTACATGTCCCCATCCCAGCACTGTGGGCAGAGCCTGGCCTCTTTCAGTTCGGCCCTTCTAAAAACATGCATCGACTTTGGCGCAAAACAATCGGCAAACACTCGAATGCAATAGATTTATCCGATTTCCGCCGAGAACTAAACAATTGGACTTAGCTCCGGATAAAAAAACTAGCCCGAGTGCACGCTCTCGAAAACAATCTGCGGGAGGTGTTGGGCTGAACTGAGCTGATCGATCAAATTCGGAGTTGAGCGGTTATGGCTGTAGTGATTGGTGGCGATGGTAGTGGGCTTCTGGACACGAGTTCGGCGATCCTGAAGCGGGGAGATGCAACTCGAGCTGGCGAAGCTGGTCAGAACGAGCGGATCTTCGTCAACACCTCCAACGGCAACCTGGTGATCCAGCAAGAGGACCTCTTCCTTCCCAGCCTGGGTGAGGACTCGTATCTCCTACGAACCTACAATTCCCGCGGGGAAGGCGGGGAATCTTCCACCGGCCGATGGTTCTTTTCGAGCCAGATCAAGCTCGAAGCCACCCTGACCTACCCAAACAACTTCTTCGAACTCCGTCTGGGAGATGGGAGCCTCTTCGAGTTCACCTTCGACTCCGACCGGGATCTCTGGGTCAGCACTGACGGAGACGGCCCATACCAGACGATCTCTGAGATCAGCGACTCCTGGGAGATGTTCGAGGCGCGATACGCCCTGACCCAAAAAGATGGGACAGTCCTCCACTTCGACTTCCGTGGAACGCTGGTCCGCTCCCTCGACCCCAACGGCGTGAGCATGGAGTACGTCTACAATCACGACACTCTCCAGCTACAGCGCGTCCTCGACGACGACGGCCATGTCATCGAATACCACTACGACCCCACCACCACCCAGCTCGACAAAATCACCGACGAGACCGGCAGCACCCTGGTCGACTACGAGTTCGACGCCTGGGGCGATCTGTTGTCGGTCACCGACCGCATGGGGCACGTCACCCGCTACGAGTACCACCCCCAGGGCATGCTCACCAAGATCATCCTGCCCAATGAGCAGACCGTCGAAGGCAAGCTCGAGACCTACGCGGCCCGCGAAATCGAAATCGCCTACGAGATGCTCGATTGGCGCCAGGCGGATCGCTGGGCCTCGTATGGGGTCTCCCGGGTCACCGACGCCGAGGGCGGCATCACCACCTTCGACTACGAGTTCGACGTCGAGTATG
>JAKVBI010000020.1 GCA_022447545.1 Myxococcota bacterium | reverse complement strand
CCCCGGGCGGGGGGGGGGGGGTGGGGGGCGGGGGCGGGGTCGGGGGCGGGCTCAGGCTCAGGCTCAGGCTCAGGCTCAGGCTCAGGAAACAGGATCAGCGTCAGGAGTTCGAAGCGCAGTGTGTCGGGATCGAAGGGAACCCGCTCGTCACGGCGGATCGTAAAGGCGTTCCCGCTCCGGCTCCGCGTTCCGGGGGGCGGCGGCTCCAGGTCCATCAACCCCTCGAGGACCTCGAGCATCGGGATCGTGCTCTCGGCCTGGACACGCAGTTCAACCTCGGGGCCCTGCAGATTGTCGAGCCACACCCCGTAGGTGACATCCACTCGATGGGAATCGAAGCGCGTGATGACCTCCAAGGTGTCGGTCCCGTAGGAGACCACCAGCCACTGCAGGTCATGGGGGTCGAATGAAACCCTGCGATCCTGACGAACCGTAAAGGTGTCGCTACTGGTGACGAACACACCGCTCGCCACGTTTGCGAAGCGCAGAGTGAGGTCCAGGGGGGTGGTCCCGGGTTCGGCCCCCAGAGCGAATGCCGTGGCGCCCACGATGGCCCGCCCGCCGTTGTACAGATCTGCCCGATACGTGTACTCAGCGGTTTGTGAGTCGATGATTTGCTCGCCGACCAACACGAAGCGGGTGATCTGAGTCAGCGCTACATCGCCGGGGCCGCTACGGCACTTGCAGCCCACAATCGTCGTCAAAGCCAGGCAGACGGATAGAGCCAACCCACGCGTCATCACCGCGAACACGTGACGGGGCGAAGATCGCGACACCCTGTCCTCTCCACGCAGCCCTGATCCAACGTCGCGCAAATGCGTCTCGCGCCCCCCCCCCAACCGAACATTATGTATCGTTGAATGCCCACGTTGTGGAAATTCAAGGGATTTATTGCACTCGCTGGCGCGGGGGTCCCCGCCGGTCCAGCGGGCTCCATCCGACCGCATCCCCGACGCCATCAAGGCCGATCTGCGTGGTTAAGATAAGTGCCCGCGGATCATCCCATCCGCAGCCGGCGGCAGGAGGTAACGGTGCGCCATTCGGAGAAAGCAGGGCCCAAACGCCTGAACAGCGGCCTGACCAGCGGACTCGGACTCGCAGCGAGCCTTGGGTTGGCGCTGGGGCTGCTGGCAAGTCCCAGTGGCGCCGAACCCAAGCAACTGCTTTGGGGCGACACCCACCTGCACTCCAACAACTCCTTCGACGCCTACTTGAACCGGAACATGTCGACGGATCCAGCCACCGCCTACCGCTTCGCCAAGGGGCTACCGGTCATCAACGCGTATTCACGAGGCCGCGTCCAGATTGAAACCCCTCTGGACTTCCTGGTGGTGTCAGATCACGCCGAGTATCTGGGCGTCATGCGGTACATCATCGAGCGCGGCATTCCGACCCAGAACCTCGGTTGGGTCGACATCGTGAAGGCCTGGTACATCGAGTACTGGCTGGGAGACGTGATCGAAAACGATGAGGGCATGACGGCCTTCAGCTCGTTTCTGCCCGAGCCGAGTTCGGTGGAGGAAGCCGCCGCCAACCCGCCGCAGTCGATCATCCCGGCATCGGCAGACATGCAGCGCACGGTCTGGCAGGAAGCCACCCGCACCGCCGACGCCCACAACGAGCCGGGCCAATTCACGGCGCTGATCGGCTGGGAGTGGAGTTCGCTCCCGGGCGGCGCCAACCTGCACCGCGTGGTGCTGACCAGCGCCGATGCCCCACTGGCGTCGCGCTTTCAGCCCCTGAGTTCCGGGGACAGCATGTACCCCGAGGACCTGTGGAAGTGGCTGGACGAGACTTCGGCACGAACCGGCGCCGAGTTCGTCGCGATCCCCCACAACTCCAACATCTCCAAGGGCTACATGTTCGCCGAGACGAGCCTGCGCGGCGCGCCCTACACCCGGGAATTGGCCGAAACCCGGCAACGCTGGGAGCCGGTCGTCGAGGTCACCCAGATCAAGGGCGATTCCGAGACCCACCCCGAGTTGTCTCCCAACGACCCTTTCGCCGACTTCGAGAACTACCCCCACTACATTCAGCGCGATGCCCCCGCCTACCAGGCCCGGGTAGGCGACTACGTGCGCCCGGCCCTGCTACGGGGCCTGGCCCTGGAACGCCGCGGGGGGGTGAATCCCTACCGGTTCGGCCTGATCGGCTCGACGGATTCCCACACCGGTCTCGCCTCGGCCGAGGAGCCCAACTTCTGGGGCAAATTTCCCCGCGACACCAACCCCGAGAACAAAGCCGCCCGATGGCGCGGAGATCAGGGCCCCAATGGATGGTCGATGTCGGCGTCGGGCCTGGCCGCGGTCTGGGCCGAGGCCAATACCCGTCAAGCCATCTTGGAGGCCCTGCGGCGACGCGAGGTCTACGCCACCACCGGCCCGCGCATCGCGGTGCGGGTGGCGGCGGACTGGTCGCCCAAGGAACCGGACCAGCCCCAGATTCCCATGGGCAGCACGTTGCCCACGCCCGTCGCAGGTGCCATACCGCGCCTACGCGTCGAGGCCCTGATGGACCCCAAGAGCGCTCCCCTCGACCGCATCCAGATCGTCAAGGGCTGGATCGATGCCCAGGGCGCCACCCACGAGCGAATCTTCGACGTCGCGGCATCCGATGGACGCAAGCCAGACGCCCAAGGGGTGCTGCCGCCGGTGGGCAACAGCGTGGACCCCGCCACCGGACGCTACACCCTCGACATCGGCAGCTCGGAACTCTCCGCCGACTGGACCGATCCAACCTTCGACCCCGGCCAGGCCGCCTTCTACTACGTGCGTGTGCTCGAGATCCCTACGCCTCGCCACTCACTCCTGGATACCCTGGCCCTCAACGTGGACCCGAAGGTGACCGAGCAACCCTGGTGGATCCAGGAGCGCGCCTACACCTCTCCCGTCTGGTACGACCCGTCAGCGCAGACAGCGTCGGACGACCTTGCCGAAGGAGTCGAACATGGCTTTCGAGAAATCCCCCGCATTGCATCCCGAGCTGGTCGATAGCCTGCTCGAATCTCTGGCGAGTTGGGACCCGCGGGCCTCGGTGCCCCTGGCCCTGACGTACATGCGCGTGGGTGACAAGCAGGCCCTGGCGGGCTTCGACGCCATGGCGCTCGCGAACCCCAGCGCCCAGAACATGCTGAAGGATCGCTACCTGAGCCCCACGCCCGACGTCGAAGCCCTGGCTTCCATGCCCGAGGGAAGCCTGGGCAGAGAGTTCGAGCGGTATCTGACCCATAACGATCTGGACGCGAACCTCTTGAGGGAGTCCGCCTTCATCCCCGCACACCGGGAACGCGGTCAAGACGTGGGCTACCTGGCCGAGCGTGGCTTCCAGCTCCACGACATGTTCCACGTACTGACGGGTTTCGATACGACCCCCCTGGGCGAGGTTCGGGTCGTCAGTTTCACCGTGGCCCAGACCCCGGCCCCCTACCCCGCCATGATCCTGGCCAGCCGCCCTCTGCAGATGGTCCTCTATCGACCGGAGTTGATGCCGGCAGTGATGGACGCCATCACCGAAGGTTGGGCCCTGGGCCGAAGGGCTCGCCCACTGCTGGATGTGCACTGGGAGGAGCACTGGGAGCGGCCCCTGACCGAGCTGCGCCAGGAATACGACCTGGCCTGAGGTACTCGGGCCCGACCCGATGCACCCCACCCCACGCCCGCGACTCGCCTACAGGCCCCCGCGGGGATTCCGCTGGGTCTCTCCGAGCGTCTGAGCGATTCTCAGCTCCTTCATTCGACGTTCATTGAAAAAGATATTCCCCAACATTGACATGGGTAAAGTTCCCATTTATTGTGTCCGAATACGTGGGAATAATTCCCACACACTATCCGGCGGGCCTGGCCCCGCCCAACCGGAGGAACTCCCAATGAAACGCTTCTCTTCCAACCCCGTAAACCTGGCTCGGTGGGTCCCCATCCTTATGGCAGTCCTGCTGACGGCTCAAATCGCCGGCGCCCAGTCTGCCGCTCGGTCCGATGCTGCGGCATCCGACGTGCGGGAAATCGATGTCGTACGCGATGCTTCGGACCTGCCCCGCGACATCCGACCCCGGCCCATCGACGACAACACCGCCGATACCCTGCTGCTGTTCACCAACAACGATCCGGACCCCGTGAGAGTCAAGTGCCTGGCCCGCAACACCTACGGTGAGGTGATCGGCCGAGCACGCACCGGAATTGCTGGCAACGGCTTGAGCTACCTGCGCGCCTCGGACTTGAGCTACGGGCGTGACTTCGTGGGCCACGCCGAGTGCAAGACCAGTGGCCACACCACGGCCACCTCGGTGTTCGTGGGTCCCGACCTCACGAACCTCGATGTCCAGTCCCGCCAGAGCGGACACGTCACTCTGCACGACTTCCCTGCGATCGCGACGTACTGAACCGGAACCGCTCGCCAAAAGGCCAGACAGCCAACGGAATACCGAGGCCGGGGACCGCGCTCGAAGGGTCCCCGGCCCACGTGTTTTTGGACTCACCGAAAAGCGATGGGGTGTCACCCGGAGCCGAGTAATGGCAGCACCGCTGGAATGGCACCCGCCCGGAGCCTTGCGATGAAGCTCGAGATCGTGGGTGCGGCCTTCGAGAATCCGGGGCACCGGGAGGGCATCCTCGAGGTTTTGAACGACTACGCGGCCCAGCCGGTGGGCATCGCGCTGTGCTTTCTGGGGTTCTCCACCTTTCGAGCCCTTCCCCTGCTCAACATCCACAATCTGGCCGGGCGCTGTTGTCCGCCGCAGAGAAGCGGGCCAGGCAACACGGTTGCTGCAAGCTCACCCCGAAGTCCAGGACGACAACCCGCGCGCAAGGGCCCTGTACGAGCGCTTTGGCTTCGGCGACTTCACGTTGGGCGATTCGGCGCCCACGCGCTTTCTCAGCAAGCCCCTCGACGCCACCCGCGGGGGCTGATGAGGCCTGGGAAACCGAGCGAGTGCGCGCCGCGGCACAATCAGCTCGTGCCGAGCTCGCCTTCCAGTGCCGCACGCAATGCGCGATCACCGGCCTTGGCTTCAGCCAGGGCCGCGATGCCATCGCGCACGTTGGGGCAGCGGGCGTCCAGCACTGCGGTGCGGTAGCTGGAGCGCTCGGCCAGTTCTTGCCAGTAGGCGGCAACGTGGGGCCGCTGGCCAGCCCCCCAGAAGACCTCCTCCCAGTCGGCTTCGACCAGGCGATCGAGCACCACCACCCAGCTGACATCCGCCAGGGTGAAGATCTCACCGACCATCCAGGGACCCCCGTTTTTGGCCAAATGATCCTCCAGGGCATCCAGGTGTCTCGCCATGTGATCGCGGCTGCGCGCCACGATTTTCATCATTGGCCCGAGTTTGGGCAGACCCCGCACACCAAAGAATTTCAGAGCCGCGAAGATCAGGGGACGCTCTTTGTTGGGGTGGGTGAACAGCCCCTTGAAGATCTCGACGTAGGGGATCGCAGCCACGGTGGTGGCGAACAGAGGCAGGGTGAGCCCGGGTATGCAGTGGCCGGCGCGCTGATCGATGCTCTCCAGGGGGTTGCCCACCAACGACGCGCGGTCGGTCCAGTCATCGACAATCTCGCGAAGCTCAGGCTCCGAGGGCAACAACCCCATGCCCCGGGCACCGGCGTGCTCCGCCGCGTAGACAATTTGCTCGTGGCTCTCGTAGACGGGATGCCCACGATGGACCAACACCGGGACCGTGCCCGCAGGGTTCACGGCCAGGAATTCGCGCCCCACGTTCTGATAGCTGCCCGTCTCGATCAGATCGATTTCGTGGCTGCGGTAGGCGAGGCCCAGCTCCACCATGCACACGCGCAGTTTCTTGGAGCACAGCGAGAAGCTGTTGTGATACAGCTCCCACTCCTGTTCATAGGAGAGGTCGATTTCGGTGTGCAGACCACCCGTGGGCATCTTGCGGCTCAATTTTCCGACTCTCCAGTGTTCAAAAGCTCCCGCTTTCAACAGGAGGCTCGAAGCCCATACTAGACATCCAATTGGCGCGGTGATAGACACGCCATGGATCGCATCTCCCGGACCCATTGGACTCCTCCAACCAGGGAACACAAAACCGTCATGAAGCTCATCACCTTCAGCCAGGGTGGCTCCACACGAATCGGACTGCTCGAGGGCAACGAGGTCGTCGACCTCCAAGCAGCAGCCCCCAACCTCCCTACGGAGATGGTGGCCTTCCTGGAAGCGGGCGACCCGGCCCTCGATTCCGCGCGGGCAGCCCTCGACAGCAACTCGCCGCGGTTGGCCCTTGCGGACGTGCACCTGGAGTCCCCTGTTCTGCGGCCCCCCAAAATCCTGGCCGTGGGTCTCAACTACGCCGACCACGTGGCCGAGGCGGGCATGGAGACCCCGAAATTCCCCATGATCTTCAACAAGCAGTCCACAGCGGCCCACGGCCCCTACGATCCCTTCCACGTTCCGCGAGCCTCTGCGGTCCTCGACTACGAGGGCGAACTCGCCTACGTGATCGGCAAGCGCTGCCGCCATGTCCCCAAGGAACGAGCCGCGGAAGTGATTGCCGGCTACACGATCTGCAACGACGTCTCCGTGCGTGACTGGCAGCTCCGGGTTCCGACCTTCACCATGGGCAAGTCCTTCGACACCCACTGCCCCCTGGGCCCGGCCATCGTCACGAGCGATGAAATCCCGGACCCCCACAGTCTGGACCTGCGCACCTGGGTCAACGGAGAGCAACGTCAGTCGAGCAACACCAAGCACCTGATCTTCGACTGCTACACCCTGGTCGAACATCTCTCCACGGCCTTCACTCTCGAACCGGGTGATGTCATCACGACGGGGACACCCGGCGGTGTCGGAGCCGTCATGAGCCCGCCGAAGCTGTTGGTGGACGGCGACGTGGTCAAGATCGCCATCGATGGAATCGGCGAGATCGAGAACCCGGTGATCGACGAACCTGCGGAAACGATCCGCATCGGCTGATCCGGCCACCCAATCGGCCGCCGCCTGTGGTGGGACGTGCATCAACGACGCCGAGGTACGGAATCGAGTGAACTCGACGAGCACTACGGCGTGTGGCCCCATGGGCAATACTCCCAGTAACTGATCCTCAGCCAGGCACCTCTTCGGAGACCCCCATGCCCTACGCCCACCGTCCCATCCACGACGCCGACGCCCACTTCGTGGAAACACCCGATTGGTTCCACACCTTCGCGGATTCCGGGGTCCGAGAAAAACTGCCCCGAAGCGTGGTTTCCGGAGTGGCCCCCGGCGAGAACGAACTCATCGAGCGTTTTCGTGCCCAGCACGCGGACCCCGACTATCGAGCCCAGGACGAGGAGAAGATCCTCGAGCGAAAGAACTGGGCCGCCACGGGATCGTTCCTCAAGGAGGACCGCTCGCGGGCTCTGGACCTTCTGGGCTTCTCCTCACAGTTGGTGTTCAACACCTTCGTCAACGGCCGCCTGCTCGACGCCGAGCGGCGGGACGATCTCGACTTCGCCTACGGGTTCGCACGTGCCCACAATCGCTCCATGCTGGATTTCTGCTCCGCCGACCCCCGCCTCCTGGCCACCGGCTACCTGCCCCTGGTGGACTTCGAACGCTCGAAACGAATGGCCGAAGAACTGATCGACGAGGGTTTCAATGCGCTCCTGGTGGCCTCGGGTTGTCCTCGTGGACACTCCCCGAGCCACATGGCCCTCGACCCCATCTGGGCCCGAGCCCAGGAGCGAGGAATCCCCATCGTCTTCCACGTGGGAGGAGGCAAGCGTCTGGCCGATGGCCAATTGCTGGACCCCGACTACTTCGAGAACGGCGGTCCACCCATCCGCGATTTCCACGGCGGGGACGAGAACTTCCGATCTGTCGACTACATGGCGATCCCAACAGCGCCGATGCAAACCCTCGCCACCCTGATCTTCGACGGCGTGCTCGACCGCTTTCCGGATCTGCGTTTCGGGGTGATCGAACAGGGTGCGTCCTGGATCCCCAGTTGGCTGCGCTACATGGATTCCGCCTTCGAGGCCTTCCGAAAGGGCGAGGATCGTTTGCAGAAGCTGGCCCTGCGCCCATCGGACTATGTCCGGCGTCAGATTCGAGCGACCCCGTATCCCGCTGAGGACGTGGGCTGGACCATTGAAAACAGCTTCGATGAAGTCTGCCTGTTTTCGTCCGACTACCCTCACGTGGAAGGCGGGCGTCGACCCATCCAGCGCTTCGAAACCAGCCTCCAAGGGGCATCGGAACAGCAGAAGCAGCGCTTCTATTTCGACAACTTCGTCGACCTGATGGGTGCAGGCCTGCCCACCTCCACACCTCCGCGAGTCGGTTAGACTCTGGCGCCCCCCTCCGACCGAGTGGGCCAAGGATGCAGAACCGACAAAGCAAGGCGATCCTGCTCTACACCGTCTTCAACCTGGTGTTGGCCTTCTATCCGCTCATCTCGCTGACCAGTGCCAACCCCTATCTCCTGTCGCGGCCCATGACCGCCGAGATGGCCTTCCTACTGGTCTTCTTCGGCGGCCTCTTCGTCGTGACCCAGGCGCTCTACCTCACCTCCAAGAGCGAACGAGCTCTGGTGCTGTTCTACCTGGGAGTCGTCCTCCTATTCCTCTGGGAGCCGGTACTCGATCTGACCGGAGGCGAAGGAATCATCCAAGCCAGCTTGTTCGTTGCATTCGTGCTGGGGGTCCTGGCCCTCGCATTCAGAATGACGCGTTCCCGAGAGTTGACGAACATCCTAGCCTTCGCACTGCTCGCGTACTCGCTCGCTCCACTGTTGACGCTTGCCCTTCCCGAGGCAGGACACACTCCCGGCAAGAAGGACAGCGAAAGCCCAATCCGTGAGCAAGTCGAAGCCCTCCACCGCGCCTCGCTCTCACCTCCGCGGAACTCACCCAACATCTACTTGCTTCTCTTCGACACCATGCCAGGCACCGAGATCTATCTCGACCACATCGACGGTTCCGAGATTTCGACGCGCGCCGTTTTGGAGTTCGAGGAACGCATGGAGGCCCTGGGCTTCGTGCATCTACGCCCGGCCTGGAGCAACTACCACCGCACGTCTCCGTCGATGTTCTCCTTGTTCAACATGAACTATCTCAGCGAGATCCCAATCCCGTTCTCCACCTCTTTCGAATATTTCGGTTTCGTGGGCAGCGCGCTCCAGGTCTACCTGGACGGCGCCGGCTACCGCATCGTTTCGACCGGAAAGGACGTGCCCTGCCCCGAGGTGTTCGACGCGTGCTTTGAGAGCGCCAACCCTCTCGAACTGATTTCTTCTCTGGCCTCTTCGACCCCCCTCCAGTACGTGGCGACCCGAGCCGACCGGTACCTGTTCACACCGTTGGGCTCGAGCCTGCTGCGGCAGGCCACGGCAGCGCTTGCAACGCAGAAACTCCAGGAAGTGGACGACTTCCTGGCTTACTTGGAGCAGAAACAGGCAAACCCTGAAGCCACCTTTCCGCAACCCGAGTTCGTCTACGCACACTTCACCGCCGCCCACCCAGTCAACTACTACGATGAAAACTGCGAAACCGAGTCCATTGCCCTCTACGAACAGCGCTCCGGCGAGGATGACTTTCATGGGTTCGAGTACGAGCGCTTCGGCTCTGAGTATCTCTGTTTCTTGAAGCGCATCGCTTCCGTGTCCGAGTCCATCGTCGCGGCAGACCCAAATGCCTGGATCCTGGTGTTCTCTGATCACGGCTATGGTGTGCAGATGTACGGAATCGAGGACTGGGAATCTTCCGACCACGAGAGATTGGACGCAGGGTTCCGTATCCTGAACCTCGTCAAGACTTCACCCTCCTGCAATCGAGAATTCTCCGCACAGCGCAGCAACGTGAACAAGAGCCGAGCCCTCGTGAACTGCCTGAGCGAGAGCGCAGATCTTCCCTATCTGACGGATCAGATCGATCTGCTCCGAAAGAACTCCCGAAGCCGGTTCACCATCCAGCCCGACCGTTACGAGTGATCTGGAAGTGCGCCAACGCGCTCAGCGAGAATCAAACAGATAGAGGGTTCGCTCAGTTCCCGGAATCCGTGTGCGTGAGCGCTGGGTGAAGTGCAGTTGAAAAGCGCGCTCGAACCCTTCCTCGGTGTAATCGGGAAAGATGTCCTCACGAGACGCGAGCAGGCGCTGAACCTGAGAATCACTCTTGGGAACGAATTCGACGATCAACGAGCGGGCCAGTCGCCGAAAAGCCTGGGCGACACGGTCAAGCGGTACGTTGTTGCCGATGGCCAGGTGGTGGACCAGAGCCAGAGCCATCACCAGATCGGCCGGACCCCGCGCCCCCAGGGACATACGCTCGGTGCCGTCCCACCCCAGGTTGGTGGTCGGGTTCGTCAGGTCCATCACCAGGGGAAGCAGACCTGTCTCTCCCCGCTCGCGAATCTCGCAGTAGTTCTTCTCAACCGCCGACACATCGGCATCGAAGGCCACGGTCGGAATGCCCCGATCTGCTGCGAGGCGGCTGAAGAGGCCCGTGTTCGCACCCAGATCCCACACCGAAGCCGGATCGACCTCTTCGACCCACTGAGCGACGAGAGCCTTCTTCTGCTCGTGAGCATCCTGGGAGTAGTTGGTGTCGTCGTAATATTCCGCCCACTCGGTGCCCTCGGGCTTCCAAGACAAGCGCCGGGTGGCCGATTCCAGGCTTCTGACCAGGCCGATCAGCGCGTTCTTGGCAACGCTGACTTTCCGCGCCCGCTTGGCGGTTTCACCCCCCTCGCCGTAGCGGTCCACGGCTCGGGCGTGCAGATGAAGATGGGCGAGCAGCGCTGGGCGTAAACGCGTGCGTGTGGGCAACAGAGGTGCTGCCACCTCGAGGGGGATGCCGTCGATGTAGATGCGCAAGAGCTTGTTGAGTTCGGGGTGGCGATAGGCCATGAGAGCGAGAGGGGCCAGAAAGTGGGTGCAGAACTGTTGATACGCCACCCAGGGACGCCCCTCCGCGTAGGCTTCGAACGACAACGTGTCGATGAACACCGGGCGTCCGCCGAGGAACTGAACGTTGTAGGCACTGGCATCCTTCAACGAAAGGCCGAACTCGAGGGCCCGCAACTGCAACTTCAAGGTGAGCAGGGCCGCATCCTGAAGCTGGCTGAAGCTCCACTCGAAGGGGTAGGACACAAATGGGATCTGCTCGGGGAGCAGAACCTTGTAGGCCGCAATCGCTCCGCGGTCCGGTAGTTCCGAGGGTTCGATTTCTTCGTGGGAGATCAGCAATCCATCGGAGACCGCAGCCTCGAAGAAGCCCGATTGCATCATCTGGTCGTAGTCGGCCTGAAAGGAGGGATTGACCTGCCGGTGGACGAGCCCATCGTGGTAGAAGAGGAATCCGCTGGGATCCCGAAAGGAACCCTCGACCCGGTCTCGATCGCTAGGGTCGTTCATGGGTCGCAGGTGGGGTCTCGAGCCCCACGGCGTGGTTCCTGCCGGGCTGCGCGTTGGGCGTCAGGGCGGTCACGGCGGATAGCGTATCGGGCTGCACGCAAGTAGCAACGCACGGAGCGCAAGCAAGCTGCCCGATCCACTGCACCGTCTCAGTCCACGAGCGCCGGATAGACGAGAGCTCGGAACTCCGAGGGAAGGGCACCCGCAAAGGGCATGACCTGGGCCATCTGAATCGCGATGAGTTCTTCCGCCGGGTCGACCCAGAAGGTCGTGCTCGCCGCGCCGTTCCAGCCGTACTCTCCATTGGTTCCGGGCAGCTGGGTTCGTGCGATGTCGGTCACCACGGACACTCCGAGACCGAACCCCCAGCCCGGGAACGCAGCCTTCAGGAAATCGGCCTGCAATTCTCGATCACTCAGGTGGTTCTGGGTCATCAGTTCCACGGTCTTGGGGCCCAGAATTCGCCGACCCTCCAACTCGCCTCCGTTGAGGAGCATCTGCGCGAAGCGCGCGTAGTCTGCGGCCGTAGAGACCAGGCCTCCTCCACCTTCGAAATAACTGGGCGGCTTGGCGAACCGGCTCTCAGTCGGGGCATCCAGCAGGCGCAAACCACCACCGGGTAACGGTGCGTAGTTGGCCGCAAACCGGTTGATCTTTTCAGTGGGTACGTAAAAGTCTGTATCCCCCATACCCAAAGGGGCAAAGATCTGCTCACGCAGAAACACATCCAAGGGCATGCCAGACACCACTGCCACCAGATGGCCGAGCACGTCCGTCGACATTCCATAGTTCCAACGCGTACCCGGCGGATAAACGAGGGGAAGCTCGGCGAGGCGTTCAATGAAGCCCTGGAGGTCGCCCGCTTTGGCCTCTCGGCCGAGGGCCGAGTAGGCGTCGGCCAGGGGGCCTGGCGGAGTGATCCAGTCGTAGCTGAAGCCCGCAGTGTGAACCAACAGATCGCGAATGGTGGCCTGGCGATCCGGAGGACGGCTGCGATCCAGAGGCCCCGAGGGATCTTCGATGACATGCAGACTCTCGAGTTCGGGTATGTACTTCGCCACGGGGTCGCTCAAAAGAAACTCGCCACGCTCGAACAAGGTCAGGGCCGCCACACTCGTGATGGGCTTGGTCATGGAGTAGATGCGAAAGAGCGTGTCGCGCTGCATGGGTGCGTCGGCCTCCCGGTCCCGCATCCCGAAGGCTTCGAAGTGGACGACCGCTCCGCGTCGTGCGATGAGGGTGACCACGCCCACCAGCCTTCCCTCGTCGATCTGGGCCTGCATGGCTGAGGAAAGGCGCTCGAGGCGTTGGCTCGAAACGCCTTTGGACTCTGGGCTCGCCGTCTTCAGGGAGTTCGCATGGACGGGTGAGACGCAGAAGAAGACGGCAACGGCGAATGCGAGGGCGGAGCGACTGGCCATGGGCACCGAGCCTACACCGCCTCGCGGCGCGACGCGGGTTTGCGCCTCGGAATTCGGCGCGCGAACCGCTCATGCCAGCGTGCAGGACGTCTCCCCTGGGTCACACTTCCACGGGAGGCCAGCCTTGAAAAAGAAACTTCCAACGAGAACCGCCCGCTTCCCCCACCATCCGAGGGACCCAGACAGAGAGCCCGCGAAGCCAGCCCTGTGAGCGGTACAATGCCGGCCCGCCGATTCACCCCTGCGCAGCGATCCCGGGTGCGGCCCATCAGCAACTCAAGGAGCACGACAAAATGTCCGAGTCCTCTCGAACCCAGTCGCCCATTGCCGGCAAGCGGATCCTCGTAGTGGGTGCCAGCAGTGGCATCGGCAAAGCGACAGCGCGGGCCCTCGCCTCCGACGGTGCGCGGCTTTGGCTGGGCGGCCGCAACCTGGAGCCCCTGGAAGCCGCAGTCGCCGATCTCGAAGAGGTCGCAGCACATGCTGGCGGTTCCGTAACCTCCCTTCGCTGTGACGCGAGCCGTCCGGAAGACGTGCGAGCGGCAGTCGAACAGGCTGCGGGAAGCGAAGGACTCGATGCAGCCGTGACGATTCCAGGCGGTGGAAACTACTGCCCGATCCTGGGCTACGACGACGATCGCTTCAGCGCCGAAGTCGACAACAACGTTCGGCCCCAGTTTCTGGTGCTCAAATACGCGGGCCTGTCCATGGTCGCCTCGGGGGGAGGTTCCATCGTCGCCGTCTCGTCCACAGCCTCGATCCTTTCGAGCCCCTACCTCTCGGCCTACTGCGCGGGGAAGGCCGCCGTCGACCAGATGGTGCGAGTGGCCGCCGACGAGCTCGGCGAGCAGAAAATACGGGTCAACTCAGTGCGCCCGGGCCTGACCCACACCGGTGCCACAGGGTTCATGTTCGACACCCCCGAAGTACTGGACAGCTTTCTCGAACAGCAGCCGATCGCCCGAGGCGGTGAGTCCGAAGACATCGCCCGCTGCATCCGGTTCCTCGCGGGTCCGGAATCGAGTTGGATCACCGGGCAGTGCATCACCGTCGACGGGGGGCACACTCTGCGCCGCTTCCCAGACTCGAAACCTCTGGCCCGGCAGGTCGTGGGAGAAGAACTGTTCGATTCGGTGCTCCGAGGAGAGATTCAGCAGCTCAAATGAGTGGACGGCAGGGCGTGTATCGAGGTACGAATGCTCCGGGGAGGGAGTCAGCGAAGGCCCTCGACGAACCCCTGCACCGAGCCAACCCCCTGCTCCTCCATCACACGAATCGTCTGGGTTCCGACCACCGCGATGTCCACTCGGCCGCGCAGGAAGTCGACGTCGGACTTGTCTTTCACCCCAAACCCCAATGCCAGGGGTAAATCGGTTGCTGCGCGGCATCGTTCGAGATACTCGGAGAACTCCTGTGAAAAAGTCGTCTCCGCTCCGGTCACGCCTTTACGCGCAACGCAGTAGATGAATCCCCCCGCGCAGTCGGCGATCTCGTTCATCCGCTCGGTGGTGGTGTTCGGCGAGTAGATGAAGATGGGGGCGAGGTCATTGCGCCCCATGGCTTCGAGGTATTCCGCGGCCTCCTCGGGGGGAAGGTCCGGCACGATGGCACCCGCCAGCCCCGCCGCCGCCATCGAATCAACGAAGCTCGAGATGCCGCGCTTGAACAGGATGTTGTAGTAGCTCATCAATAGAAAGGGAATGTCGAAACGTCTGGAGACCTCTTCGCCGAATGCGAGGCAGCGATCCACCGTCGAGCCCGACATGAGGGACTGCTGGTTGGCGCGCAGAATCACCGGTCCATCTGCGATGGGCTCCGAGAAGGGAATCTGAAGCTCCATGAGGTCCACTCCGGCCTCGACCATGGATTCGACCAGGCGCAGGGAGTCGTCGAAGTTCGGATAGCCGATGACGATGTGGGTCATCAGCAGAATCTCCTTGCGTTGTCTCTCGCTCGCGATGTGCTCAACCAGATTCATAGGACTTCGCCTTGTCTCGAATGAATGCCTTCCACTTCGGATCCTCGAAGGCGTCGGCAACCGTGAAGATGTCCTTATCGCCACGCCCCGACTGGTTGATGACGATGACGTCATCCTGCGAGAGCTTGGGGGCCTCCTTGAAGGCCTGAACGAAGGCATGCGACGACTCGAGAGCCGGAATCAACCCCTCCTTGGAAAGGGTCAGAGAAAACGCTTCTAGCACCTCGGCGTCCGTGGCGGCCTCGAAGCGGACCCGCCCGGTTTCGCGGTGATGGGCGAGAATCGGAGAAACTCCCACGTAGTCGAGCCCCGCCGCAACACTGTGGGTCTCGCGCATCTGGCCGTCTTCGTCCTGCAGAAAGTACGTCTTGTACCCCTGGGCCACCCCGAGGGAGGACGCGTCTGAAGCCAGTCGAGACGCGTGGGCCGACGTGTCCAGCCCAAGGCCCCCCGCTTCGACTCCCACCAACTCGACGTCGTCGTCGAGGAAACCACCGAACATCCCCATGGCGTTGGAACCACCCCCCACACAAGCGTAGATGCGGGTGGGCAACCGTCCCGTCACTTCCCGCACCTGCTGGCGGGTCTCCTTGCCGATGATGGACTGGAACCAGCTGACCATCTCAGGGAAGGGATGGGGTCCGCAGGCCGTGCCCAGTACGTAGTGGGTATCGTCCATGTTCGTCACCCAGTCGCGGAACGCCTCGTTGATGGCGTCCTTGAGGATCCGCGTGCCCTCGGTCACTGGGATCACCTCGGCGCCCAGCCTCTCCATCCAAAACACGTTGGGGCGCTGGCGCTCGACATCCACCTCGCCCATGTAGATCGTGCAGCGATAGCCGAACTTCGCCGCCATGGTGGCGGTGGCCACTCCGTGCTGGCCGGCGCCTGTTTCGGCGATCACGCGATTCTTGCCCATGCGCCGCACGAGCAGCCCCTGCCCCATGACGTTGTTCGCCTTGTGAGCACCCGTGTGGTTCAGATCTTCCCGCTTGATATAGATCCGTGCCCCACCGAAGTGCCGGGTGAGATTCTCCGCAAAGGTGAGCGGCGTCGGACGGCACGAGTAGCTCCCCATGAGGCTCTCGTATTCGCTCCAGAAACCCGGGTCCAGCCTGGCCTCGCGATACGTCGCCAGCAACTCGTCGAAGGTGGCCACCAGAATCTCGGGAATGTAGGAGCCCCCGAATTCACCGAAATATCCCCGCTCTTCCATCTCTCTCGCTTCTTCCATCTCTTTCACGTCAGTCATCGATCGTTCCCCCTCCCTGCAGGGTCTGGGAGAAGACCAGCTGGTCGGTTCGGCAGTAGAGTTCCGTGAAGATGGCGGCTTTCGCACTCTCGAAATCGAGGGTCCTCTTGACCAGTAGGAGCGAGCTGCGAGCGGGTCGCTCGAGCAACTCCCCACAGCGAGGACCCGCCGGCGCCACGCGAAAATTCTGCGACGCTGAGGTCAATCGCATGTGGTAGTGGTCCTCCACGAGCTTCGAGAGCGAACGGCCCGCCATGGAGACACGTTCGATGCCCGGAAAGATCTCCGGGTCAAGATGGATCTCCTCGAGCAGAACAGGAATCCCTCGAACGCGGCTCAGTCTGGAGAAGAAGAACACCTCGCGACCGGAGAGGGGGTTTTCGGGGTCCGGGGGAACCGCCTGCCGGCGCACCCTGTCCACCAGACTCGTGCGGACTCGGATTCCCCCCTTCTCGAAGGAGGCCAGCGTCCCCGCCAGCGAAAGCAGATCGACCTGCTCGGGCGGCTCGATCACGAAGGTACCCGAACCCCGACGCCGCTCGAGGAGCTTCCGGCGCACCAGAACATCCGTGGCCTGCCTCACCGTGGGGCGCCCGATCCCGTAGGTTCGCGCCAATTCGGGTTCCGAGGGAATCCGTGCGCCCGAGGGGTACTCGCCCGACCGAATCCGCTCCTGGAGTACCTCGGCCAACTGGTGATAGAGGGGAAGCGGCGAGTGACTGTTGAGGCTCGGCATGGAGCCAAGGTACTCGCTGATGATAAGTTGTCAATACAACTTGCGGACTCTGAGTCCACTCGGGGCAACGAACCGGGTCACCGCAAGGCTCGTCCCGTCCCGACCGCGGAGGCCAGTCGTTATACTCGTGTCCGCAGGAGTCCAGGCATGAAGCTGCGCCACCCCGTCTCCCAAGCCATCTACACGTCGCAAGACGATGGAACGGTGCATGTGGAGAGTGAGGACGGCCGGACAGGCATCTTCAAGCTCGACGGCCGCTGGGTGCGCGGTGAACTCAAATTCGCCGACCCGCACATGCTGCCCTTCGTCGGCGAACCGAGCCTGCCGAGCCACCGCACGCGCTCGATGTCCGGTAGTGGAGAGTCCAGACAACGATCGGGGGTTCCGGTTCCGGATCTCCTCGGGAACGACCCAACCAAAGGGAGTAGAGGCATGGAACTCGGACTGAACGGAAAGCGCGTACTGGTCACCGCTGCCACGCGCGGGATCGGCCTCGCCATTGCCCAGACCTTCGCCGACCAGGGCTGTTCGGTGGCCATCTGCGCGCGCGGCGACGCAGGCCTCGAAACGACGAGCAAGGACCTGGAAGCTCGGGGTGCCAGGGTCTTTGCCAAATCCGTCGACGTCGCCGATGGCGATTCGTTCCGCAGCTTCATCGCCGAAGCCGCCGCCGACCTCGGGGGCCTCGACGTCTACGTCAGCAACGCCAGTGGTGGCGCTGGGCCCGGCGAGCAGGCTTGGCAGGGTGGTTTCGACGTCGACGTGATGGGAGCCGTGCGTGGAGTCGAGGCCTCATTGCCCTTCCTGGAAGAATCCGATGCGGCGAGTGTGGTCTTCATCGCCTCCACGGCCGCCATCGAGTACCTGGGGGTCACCCAGGGGTACAACGCCATGAAGGCGGCGCTCATCACCCACGCCTCGGACCTCTCGCAGTCGCTGGCGAACCGGGGAGTACGTGTGAACACCGTCTCCCCCGGACCCGTCTACTTCGAGGGTGGAAACTGGGAAATGATCAAGCAGGCCATGCCGCAGATGTATGAGGGAGCGCTGGCCCAGTGTGCGATCGGCCGCATGGGCACCCCCGAGGAAGTGGCACGCGCAGTGGTCTTCCTCGCCAGCCCCGCAGCGAGCTTGATCACGGGGGCCAATCTCGTCGTAGACGGCGGTTTCACGAAACGAGCCGCGTTCTAGAGAAGTTCAAGGAGGGCCCCATGGCCATCGAACCGCTGCAGCCCATGCAAACCGACCAAGGCGCCCGCTCCACGGGGCTCAGCTACCAGGGCCTCCTCGACACCGACACACGTGAAGTGCCCGAGGTGCTGCGTATGCAGTCCGCTCGGGAAATGCCCGTGGTTCAGGTCCCCATCGAACGCTACATCTCCCAGGAATTCTACGATCTCGAGGTCGAAAAGGTCTGGAAGAAGACGTGGCAGTTCGCGTGCCGCGAGGAGGAGATCCCGGAGTCCGGCGACCACACCCTGTACAAGATCGCAGACCTCGAAATCCTGGTGGTACGCGGCGAAGATCGGCAGATCCGCGCGTTTCACAACACCTGCCTTCACCGTGGCCGTCCGCTGAAGGACTACGCAGGCAATTCCGAATCGATCCGATGCCCCTTCCACGGTTGGCACTGGAATCTGGACGGCAGTTTGCGGGAGATTCCCTGTCGCTGGGACTTCCCCCATGTCGACCGCGAAAAATTTCACCTGCCCGAGGTCCGCTCGGGCACCTGGGGTGGCTTCGTGTTCGTCAACCCCGACCCGGACTGCGTGTCACTCGAAACCTACCTAGGAGATCTGCCGCGCCACTTCGAACGCTGGCCCCTGGAAGATCGGTACACCGAGGTCCACGTCGCCAAAGTATTGCCCTGCAACTGGAAGGTGAACCAGGAGGCCTTCATGGAGGCCTACCACGTCATCGGCACCCATCCCCAGATGCTGCCGGGCATCGGCGACTCGAACTCACAGTATGACGCCTGGGATAACTTCTCGCGCGCGATCACTGCAAACATGACACCCAGTCCGCACCTGACCTGGGAACCCGACGAGCAGGACCAACTGGGCGCCATGCTCACGCCGAGCATGGACAAAGACCCTCAGATCCGGGTCCCCGAAGACATGACCGCTCGAGAACTGATGGCCCAGATGACCCGCATGCAGTTGCAGGCATCGGTGCCCTCGGTGCAGGCCCTGACGGATGCGGAACTGGTCGATTCCTTCTACTACACCCTCTTCCCCAATTTTCATCCGTGGGGCGCCTATAACCGCATCGTCTACCGATTCCGACCGTGGGAAGACGATGTCCACAAATGTCTGATGGAGGTCATCTACCTGTCGCCCTACCGCGGCCGCCGCCCGTCCGCCGTCCCGATTCAGTGGCTCGACGAAGATGAGCCCTGGACCGAGGCCAAGGGGCTCGGCAGTCTGGCCAAGGTATTCGAGCAGGACACCTTCAACCTGCGACGCGCCCAACAGGGGCTGCGTTCGGCCCAGCATACTCATGTGACCCTGGCCAACTACCAGGAAACAAAGCTTCGCCACTTCCACTCACTGCTCGAACGCTACGTGGGTGCGTGAAATGAACATTCGCGTGAGCATCGACCGCTCCGCGTGTCGCGGGGCGAGCAGCTGCGTGCGCCGAGCGCCAGGCACCTTTTCGTTGGACGAAGAGAACAAATCGCGCGTAGCTGCCAAGCCTGTCGAATCGGAAGCCGTAATCCACGAAGCCGCAGCGATGTGCCCGTTTTTTGCCATCCAAGTGACGGAGGTGAACCGTGCCTGAACGCGTGGACGCGTATCTGGTTGCCAGCGGGAAGTATCACGACATTGACTTCGCGCGGATCGAACTGCTGAAACTCCTGGGAGAACATGAACAAGTTCGCGTCGAGGTGGCCACCGACTTCCACGACCTCGATGCCATCCGCGCCAGCCGTTTCCTCGTAACCTACACCTGCGACGTATGCCCCAGCCCGGCCGAGCAGGAGGCGTTGACTGCTTTCGTGGAGGAGGGCGGCCGCTGGTTGGCACTCCACGGCACCAACTCCGTGCTGAAATTCACTGCTGATGGCGTCGCCGCCCCCCGGACCATTGACCGTCTTGCCCATACCCTGGGCAGCCAATTCATCGCCCACCCCCCCATCGCCCCGTTTCGGGTCGAGGTGGTGGCACCCGATCACCCCCTGGTCCAGGGAATCGACGACTTCGACACCGAAGACGAGCTCTATCTCAGCATCTATCCGGATCCCAATGCCCTGACGCCCCTGCTCGAAACCCGCTACACGGGAAAGGCCGACGGCTTCGTCGAATCCGACTGGACCCACGCCGACCGACATCCCGTCATGTACCTCAGGCCGCTGGGCCGAGGCGCCGTCCTCTATAACACCCTGGGGCACTGCCGCGGCCACTACGACATGCGACCCGTGATGGACTACTACCCCCAGGTGGAACGCTGTTCCTGGGAACTCCCCCAGTACTACGAGTTGCTTCGACGCGGTATCGCCTGGTGCCTGGAAGCATAGTGTCGAGCCCGGACAGTGCTCACGCGCTCTCCGCCATCCCACCGAGAGAGATCCCCCGAGATGAGTGACCCCGAAGACTTTCGCCGCGAAACGCGCGCATGGTTGGAAGACAACTGCCCGGCCTCGGTACGCGCTCCAGTAGCAGACATCAAATATCTGTACTGGGGCGGCCGTCGGGCAGAATTTCTGGACGACGACTCGCAGGTCTGGTTCGAGCGGATGCTCGAGCGGGGCTGGACGGTTCCCGACTGGCCTGTGGAATACGGAGGAGCAGGCCTGTCACAGTCGGAACAGAGAATTCTCCAGAGCGAGATGCGCCGCTTGAACTGCCGCCCACCGCTCTTCTCCTACGGGATCACCATGCTCGCCCCCGTGCTCTTGGAGTACGGAACTGACGAACAGAAAAGCCGATTCCTACCCCCGATCGCCCGAGGCGAGATTCGCTGGTGCCAGGGCTACAGCGAACCCGCTGCCGGATCGGACCTGGCGAGCCTTCAGTGCCGGGCCGTTCTCGAAGGTGGGGAATACTTGGTCGACGGTCAGAAGATCTGGACCTCGGACGCGGATATCTCAGACTGGATCTTCTGCCTGGTTCGCACGGACCCGTCCGCCCCCAAACACGACGGCATCAGCTTTCTGCTCATCGACCTGGAGAGTGGAGGTGTCTCCATCTCACCGATCCCTCTGATCAGCGGAGCCTCTCCCTTCTGCCAGACCTTCTTCGATTCCGTACGAGTCCCCTCTCAGCAACGGGTCGGACCCGAAAACGGCGGTTGGTCCATCGCCAAACACCTGCTGCAGCACGAGCGGGCCATGCTCGCCCAGGCGATCCCAGGCGTCCGTCCCCCGAAGCGCAGCTCTCTGCTGGATGTGGCCCGCCGATCCCTGAACACGCCCCAGGGCCCCCTTCCCGATGCCGGTCTGCGCGACGAACTCGTGCAACTCCAGATGGACAGGATCTGCTACCGCGCCACCCTCGCGCGAAACACTGCCGCCGTTCGCGCAGGCAAGGGGCCCGGCTCCGAAAGTTCGATGTTCAAGCTCTACGTGAGTGAATTGAATCAGCGCTCGGAAGATTGGCGGCACCGGGCGGCAGGCACGGAGGGGCTGGGTTGGGATGGAGAGGGGTTCGACCCCGAAGAGATCCAGGCCACACGCAGCTGGCTCTACGGCAAGGCCTCGACGATTCTCGGCGGGACCTCGGAGATCCAGCTCAACATCATTGCCAAGCGCGTCCTCGGGCTACCGGATTAGCGGGCACAACTCGATGCCCACGAAATCGGGGCACCAACGAGGCGAACCATGTCCTTCGTGTTGAGTGAAGAGCAGGAGTTGATCCAGGAGACGGCGCGTGAATTCGTGCGATCTCAGGGGTCCATCGACGCGCTCCGGACCCTGCGTGACCAACGAAGCGAGCCAGGCTACGACACGAAGCTGTGGCGAGAGATGGCGGATCTCGGCTGGACGGGGATTCCCTTTCCCGAGGAGTACGGTGGGGCTGGCCTCGGCCACGCCGAACTCGGGATCGTACTTGAACAACTCGGGACCCGACTCGTCATCTCGCCCATGCTCTCGACAGTGGTGCTGGCCGGCGGCGTCATCCTCGAAGCCGGAAGCCCCGAGCAGAAACAGAACTTCCTGACGCGCATCGTGGGCGGAGAAGCGGTCCTTGCCCTCGCGTACCAGGAGACCCCGCGCCATGACCCCTGGGCCATCGCCACCACCGCCCGCGAGGCAGGGGGGGGGTACGTGCTCACGGGCCGCAAGACCCTCGTGCTGGACGGAGCCGCCGCTGACCATTGGATCGTGGCCGCGCGCACCAGTGGGGAACCGGGAGAACGGGAAGGGTTGAGCCTGTTCATCGTGGACCGGGACACCGAGGGGGTGAGCATCGAGTCCACCTTTCTGATCGACAGCCGAAGCGCCGCGAATCTCAGCCTGGATGGGGTCCACCTCGGAACCGATCGACTGCTGGGAGAACTGGGCTCGGGGGCCGAGGTACTGGAAACGACCTTCGACCGAGCGATGGTGGCCATCGCATCCGAAATGCTCGGCGGCATTCAGGAGGTTTTCGATCAGACCGTCGCCTACCTGAAGGAACGGGAGCAGTTCGGCGTGAAAATCGGAAGCTTCCAAGCCCTCAAGCACCGCATCGCTCGGGTCTTCTGTGAAGTGGAACTCACTCGCTCCATCGTCACCGATGCCTGGCGTGCCCTTGACGAAGAGGATCCCGCGCGCTCGAAGATCGCGAGCACCTGCAAAGCCAGAGCTTCCGATACCTACCACCTCGCATCCAACGAGAGCATCCAGCTCCATGGGGGAATCGGCGTCACCGACGAGCAGGATATCGGCTTCTTTCTCAAGCGAGCCCGCGTCTGCGAGTTGCTGCTGGGCGATTCGAGCTACCAACGCCGGCGCTTCGCGGAGTTGAGCGGTTATTGAGGGAGTAAGCGCAACCTGCCTCTAGGCAGAGGGCTGCGAAGGCACGTGAGCCTCGGGCTCGAAGTACGGACGATCACCGTCCACGGTGCATCGCCGCACCCGGCGGCGCTGGGGATAGTGGTCACCCAGCGCACGGTGCATGGTGCAACGCTCGTCCCAAATGGCGAGATCATCGCGCTGCCAACGCCACCGGCATTGGAATTCCACCTTGCAAGCGTGCGCCATCAGGAAGTCGAGCAGCATACGGCTCTCGTCCTCGTACATCCCGACGATGTGCTGCATGAAGCTGGCCACGAACAGCGCCTTGCGACCGGTGGCCGGGTGCGTTCGCACCAGGGGGTGCTCGGCACCCGAACCCACCTGCTTGCGAATTTGCGCCACCTGTTCGTCGCCGAGTGCAATGGCCACCGAGTCCCAGAATTCATCACCCGCGTCGTGGAATACACGGAGCCCATCGATGCGCTCTTGGAGTGCAGGCGATAGTGCATCGTAGGCGGCGTGCAGACTCACCCACAGGGTGTCGCCCCCATATGCAGGAATTTCGCACGCACTCAAGAACGCAAGTTTCGGGGGTTCGGGAATCCAGGTCACGTCCGTATGCCAGTGATCCGCCTTGGGTGCACTGTTCTCCGTGTCCTCGATCACCTCGAGCGTAACGTCGGACCCCATGGCCGCCAGAATCGGATAGACGGACACCTCCCCAAATCTGCGGGCCAATGCCAGGTGCGCTTCATCGCTCAAGGGCTGGTTGCGCAGAAACACCACATGGTGGTCGAGAATCGCGCGCTCGAGACTCTCCAGACCCTGCTCTTCGAGCCCATCGGCCAGATCCAGCCCCCGTAGCTCGGCGCCCAGTGCACCAGAGATCTTTTCGATCTGCACTCGAGATTCAGGCATGGGAACTCCTCTCGGATGCTGTGATCAACTCGTTCGCGGTTCGCAGACGAAGACCGGGATGTTCCGGTCCGTTCGGGACTGGTAGTCGGCAAAGGGCGGGTAGTGTTCGACGCAGGTGGGCCAGACCTGCGCCTTCTCGTCGTCGTCCACCTGACGAGCTCGCAGCTGCATCTTCTGGCCCTTGTACTGGGCCTCGATGTCTGGGTTCGCCAGCAGGTTCGCGTACCAGACCGGCGACTTCGGAGCTCCCCCCTGGGACGCCACAATGATCACGCCGTCGCCGTAGGGGACATACATCAACGGAATGGTTCGTTTAGCTCCGCTCTTAGCTCCCTTCATCGTGATCAACACCACGGGTCGACCCTGGAATTTGCCCATCAGGCGTCCTCCCGTGAGCCGGTATACCCAGGAGTTGAGACGCGAGAATGGCTTGATGAATTGACGAAGCCGCTTGAATTCCTGCTCGGTCATGGGGTTCTCGGCCATCTCACCTCCGGGGTCCTGGGATTCGAGGGCTCCAACCAACAGGGGCCTGGACCCTCTCGTCGAGTTGCGGAGCCTACTCTACACCCCCGCGCCCAAGCTTGGCTGCTCATGACGAGCACATCCCAGTTGTTCCATCGCGCGGTGGATCGTGTTAAAGGATTCCTCGAACTCTTTCGAACTCTGGAGCCCACCCATGCAACCCATGTCCCGCGAGTTGGCCGACCCCGCCTCTGTAGGAATCGACCCGGAACGCCTGGACCTCTTTCTTCGCCGCGCACGTAACGAGGTGGAGGGAGGACGCCTCCCATCCTGTCAGGTCGCCATCGCCAGTGAAGGTCGGCTGGTTGGCTTCGAGACCGTCGGCGATACGACCCCCGAGACCCGCTACGTCCTGCAGTCGGCTGGGCGCCCGGTGTTGGCTGCGGTGGCTTGGAAGGCACTCAGCGATGGACTCTTCGAACTCGACACTCGGGTGGCCGACATCATCCCGGAGTTCGCCACCAACGGAAAGGACGCGGTACGGGTCCGACACGTCTTGACTCACACGGGTGGATTTCCCATGGCGCCGCTCGGCTACCCAAGGCATGTGGAGCGCGAGCAACGCCTGGCAGCCTTCTCGAAGTGGCGACTCGACTGGGAGCCGGGCTCCCAGTTGGCCTTCCACGTCACCTCCTCAGCCTGGGTCATCAAGGAACTGGTAGAAGCAACCTCGGGGAATAGCCTGAGGGGCTTCCTGCGCGAAAAAATCACCGAGCCCCTCGGCCTGACCCTGGACATTGGACCGCCGGTTCACGAGCAGGGTGACGTCGCCCGCTACGTGTGCACCGACGCGGATCCCGACGAGGTCGTGATCGACCCCTGGGGTCCCTGGTACCTGACCGAGCCCGATGTCCTGGCGGCGGGCGAGCCCAGCCACACAGCGGTCTCCAATGCGGCCGACATGGCGTTGCTGTTTCAAGCTCTCTATCACACGGATGTGTGGAGTCGAGAGGCCGTCGCCGAGGGCACGCGAGCTCAGGTCGACATGCCCATGTCCGGCGATTTCGGCAATCCAGGTGAGCCCACCAAGATGGGCCTGTTCGTGGTGGTGGGACCAGGAGGCGGGGCCCCGGCGGGTGCCCCGGGGCGAACAGCTTCACCGGGCACCTTCGGGCACACCGGCGCTCCCACTCAGATGTCCTTCTGCGACCCAGAGTCGGGGATCTCCTTCGCCTTCTTCACCAATGGCTACCCGAAGGCCGGCTACGACCGCTCCCAGGGCGGGACTCACCAGATCGTCTTGCTCGGAAACCTCGCCTTCGATTGCGCGGCGCGCTAACACGCGCCCTCAGGCTCTGGAGAGCACCATGACCGGGATGGTCCGCCCGGTGGCCCGCTTCTGATAGGCGGCGAAATTCGGGTAGGTGGCCGCGGCCTCGGCGAACAGGGCGTCACGCTCCTCGCCCAGGGCCTCGCGCGCGACTCGCTGCTCGTCCCCCCCCCGGTACTGGACCCGGACCTGAGGGTTCGCCTTCAGGTTGTGGTACCAGGCCGGATGTCGGGGGGACCCCCCCTTGGACGCAATGACCACCATGTCGTCGCCTCGCCAGAGGAAGGCGAGTGAGGTCTTGCGCAGCTTACCGCTACGAGCTCCGGTATTGCTGATCAGCACTGTGCGCCCGGGCGGACCCATGGACAGCCGACCCGCCGTCAGAGGGATCAAAACACGATCGACGCGCCGACAAACCACGTAGTAGAAGATGCCGCCCCACTTCGACGAAGAAACCGCGACCCCCATCCGACCCAAGCGCTCGAGAATTCCCGCCACTTCCGCCTCCTGGCCTTCGGCTCATTCCATCGCCCGACGTTTCAATCGGGAAGCGTCACTCCCGCCATGGTGGCCTCGTAATCCCAGTAGGCCTTGAGAGAAACGATCTTCCCCGCGGCATCTACACGGTAGACAAATACCCCCTCTGCGCCGATCTCGGCATCGGTACCGGGCAACCGGTTGTAGATCGTGCCCACATTTGCAATCTCATCGCCGCACACGTAGGCGCGTTCGATGGCAAAGCGCAGCTCGCCGGGCCCGATCATCCGGTCCCAGAATTCCCCGATGGCGACCCGGCCGCGGTGCCCCTGGCCCGAGGGGTCCAGGGGCGAGGGTCCCACGGGATCCTCCACCACCGCATCTTCGGCGAAGTTCTCCAACCACGCGTCGCGGTCTCCCAGGGCGATGGTCTCCAGGTGGCGGTAAAAGGCGCGCTCGGCGGGGGTCGGTGACATGGGGCTCCCTCCTCAGGCCGCGATTGTACCCACCGCCCTCCCGGTTCGTGAAACTGACGAACACCGGCCAGAACTCGCGCCGTGCAACCCGTGGGGCGCGTACTACCCTGATCCCATGACCAGCCAACCCCTCCTTTTCGATCTCGACGATGACGGCGTCGCGACCCTCACCTTGAACCGACCGGACAAGCTCAATGCCTTCGACGCCGGCATCGCGGAAGCCCTGGCCGAAGCCTATCGGCGTTGTGACGAGGACGATGCCGTGCGAGCTGTCGTGTTGACCGGTGCGGGGCGCGCCTTCTGCGCGGGTGCAGACATGACCGATGCGGCCGCCACCTTCGACCTTTCCCGCACAGGGGGACGAAAGTTCAGTGCGGCAGCCATGGAATTCCCCGCCTTTCGGGTACGCAAGCTCGTCATTGCAGCGGTCAACGGCCACGCCATCGGTCTGGGGTTGACTCTCGCCATGCAGTGCGATGTCCGCATCTTTGCGCGAGAGGGCAAATACGGCGTCGTACAGGTGCGCCGAGGCGTGATGCCCGACGCCTATTCCCACTGGACGGTGCTGCGCGCCGTGGGCTTGGCGCGCGCCGCCGAGTTGCTGCTCACCGGCCGAACCTTCGGAGGCGACGAGGTCGACCGCCTGGGGATCGCCTCCCAGACCCTCCCGGCCGAGGAGGTGCTGCCGGCCGCCCAGGCTCTAGCACGCGACGTAGCCATTCACGCCGCACCGGTCTCGGTGGCGGTGTCGAAGAAACTGCTTTGGGAGGCTCCGCTCCTCACCCCCGACGATGTAGAGCGCAAAGAAACCGCCCTGCATCTGCACATCATGCCCAAACCCGATGCCGTGGAAGGACCCGTGGCCTTCGTGGAAAAACGCACCCCTCAGTGGAAGCTCCGGGTCTCGAGGGACTTCCCGGAATGGCCGGAATAGTGCGCGTTCAGCTCCCGGAGTCCGGGTAGCGCGAAGGGGGTGGCGGCTGGGCCAACTCATCGCCGAGTTGGGCCAGAAACGCCTCCATGAAGCGACTGCGTCGGATGGCCTCTTCGCGGCCACGCTCGGTCAACATACTGGGTGCCAGCCTCAAGAGCTTCGCGTAGAAGTGATCCACCGAATACGCGGCATCATCGAGGGGGCGCTCACGCGCCCAGGGATCGGTGCCGTGAAAGTAAGCCGCATTCATTCGCACCCCAGTGGAAATGGTCCTCATCACCCCGATGGCCCCCACCGCTTCGAGACGGTCGGCGTCCTGGAGGCAGCGCCCCAGGGACGAGGTGGGGACCGACCCTCGGCTGTAGCTGTGGTCACGAATGGCATCACAGATCTCCTGGACGGCAGAGGAGCCGAAGCCCAGAGGCTCGAGGACCTCCCGGGCCACCTGGGCGCACTTTTCGCTGGCGCGCGAACGCTCTGGTGAATTCTTGGGAACGTTCACGATGTCGTGGAGCAGCGCTGCGGCTACGGCGCGCTGGTCATCGAACTCCCCCGCGCCCAGGCGCAGGGTCCACAGAGCGACCCGGAGACAGTGGTCCAGATCGTGACCCGGGTCGTCGTCCATGCGCGCCTCGACGATGCCCAGCAGAGATGACAGCCGCTCGTTGCCTTCGATGAATCGCATCAATGCATCTCGATCGTGCATGTCCGTCCCCCGCATCCTGATCCCTGTCCGTGACTCCCGGGTTACGATACCTGCTCGAACACTCACCAGGTTCCGTGGCCCGCGGACGGCACGCGGCCGAGCCTGGGTGGCCTTTCTCAGAAATCAGCGCCCTGGGCATCCCAAACTACCGATGCGAGGGCCAAGAAAGCGCGGATTCGGACCCCGCGGCGCCATCAGAACAGGCCTCGAGATCACACTCGAAGAAGCCTGGTAGACTGGAGTGGCGAGTAGACCCCGGCGACACTGCCGCTCGGAAGGAGAAACCCATGGCAAATGACATCGTGATTCGAGGCGGAACCCTGATCGACGGCAGCGGCGCACCGGGCCAGCTCGCCGACGTGGCCATCAGCGGGGATCGCATCTCCGAAATCGGTCCGGGACTGAGCGGCGCCCGGGAACTCGACGCCTCGGGCCAGGTGGTGGCGCCGGGCTTCATCGACATCCATACCCATTACGATGCCCAAGTCTTCTGGGACCCGGCACTCACGCCCTCCTGCTACCACGGCGTTACCACGGTCGTCGGTGGGAATTGCGGTTTCTCCATCGCACCCACGCGCCCGGAGCACCGGGAAACCATCGCGCTGACTCTCGAAAACGTAGAGGACATGGACGTCTCGGCCCTGGAAGTCGGAATCCCCTGGGACTTCGAGACCTTCCCCGAATACCTGGACTCGATTCGGCGCCGGGGCACGATCCTCAACTACAACGCCTATGTGGGCCATACGGCCCTGCGCCTGTTCGGTATGGGAGATGCCGCCTATGAGCGCGGTGCGACAGATGCCGAGATCCAGCGCATGTGCGAAGCCCTGCGCGAGGCCCTGCTAGCCGGTGCAGCCGGCCTCGCAACGAGTTTCGCCGTCACTCACCGTGGCATGAACGGCCTCCCCATCCCGAGCCGCTTCGCGGAGAAGGGCGAGTTCGAAGCCCTGTGCAAGGTGGTGGGCGAAGTTGGCAAGGGGGTCGTGCATGTCGCCCCCGGCGATCAATGCAACGTCCCGGACCTCTACCCCCTTCAGCGCGAGACGGGGGTTCCCTTTACCTGGGCCGCCCTGTTGACCTTCCATGGGGTGAACTACCGGACGATGGCCGAACTCAACACCGAGCAGCGGGCTCAGGGCGCCAACGTCTGGCCCCAGGTATCTCCGCGCAAGCTCACCTTCCAGTTCCAGATGTCCGACCCCTTCTTCCTCAACCAGTCAGATTGTTTTGCCAACTTGATGAGCCAGCCGCGCGAGAATCGCCTGGCCGCCTACCGCGATCCGGAGTGGCGCCGGACCGCCATGGAACAGGCCGGAAAGCAAGCGTTGACGGCGCGCTGGGAGAACATCGAAGTCGCCGAGACCACGGTTCACGGCGAACTGATCGGCCGAAGCGTTGCCGACCTCGCCTCCGAGCGGGGCGCCTCGCCCATCGACGTGCTGTGCGACCTCTCCCTCGACGAGAATCTCGAGACTCGTTTCCGGCAGATTGTCGCCAACGACGACGACGAGGGAGTCGCTTACCTGTTGCAGCGCGAAGACTGCGTGCTCGGCCTGTCCGATGGCGGCGCCCACGTC
Organism: Myxococcota bacterium; assembly: GCA_022447545.1. Lineage (GTDB taxonomy): Bacteria > Myxococcota_A > UBA9160 > UBA9160 > SMWR01 > JAKVBI01. The sequence continues at coordinate 107,426 of JAKVBI010000020.1, read as the reverse complement.
GGCCAGCTGTGCGACGCACCGAACCCGACGACCTTCCTGGGCAAGTGGGTGCGAGATCACGAACTGATGCCCCTCGAGAGGGCCGTCTACAAGCTCGCCAAAGAACCCGCCATGCTCTTTGGCTTCAAGGACCGCGGGGAGATCCGTCCGGGCATGAAGGCCGACGTAGTGGTCTTCGATCCGGACAGCGTCGACTCGGGCCCCTTGCGCCGGGTACGCGACTTCCCAGCCAACTGCGAGCGGCTGACCGCCGACCAGCCCAGCGGGATGACCCACCTGCTGGTGAACGGAACGCCCATTCGCGAGAACGAGAAATCGCTCCATGAAGGCATGGAAGCCCGACCGGGCGAGGTTGCCGAACTGGCTTGATTTCATGCCAAGGCGAGCTCCGACGCCAAACCCGGAGAACGGCTGGGCTACGGCGGACTGGCCTCACATGTCGGCGACGGCCTGCATGGCCTCGGCATCGACGACGCCCACCACGTTTCCGTCGGGCCCCAACATGGCGAGAGGCCCGTACGCAGTGAACAGGTAGACGGTCTCCTCGGAAAACGAGGTTCGCTCGTGAAGAGCACCGAGAGGCTCACGCGCGAAGGTGCCCGCCCGAGCGACTCCCCCTCGGTACTCGACTGCACCGCTCAGTACATAGAAGTCTGCGGGCCCGAGGTGCTTGTGTGGAGGCACGAAGGTGCCAGCGGCCTGCTTGAGCAAGACCGTCCAGCTACCCGTTTCGGCGCACACACGCAGCACCTTCCCCCAGGCCCCCTCCCCCATCGGCTTCCACTCCAGGGCATCCGTGTCGATCAGCATCTCTTCCGGGTCGAGCGGCATGAGATTCTCCTCGAGAATGGGTTGCGCAAAGCATCGTAACACCCGCTTCCGGTGTTTCGGACCTCAACCCAGGTGGTGGGCCTCTCCCATGAGCAAGCGCACCAGCGCAGTCAACAAGAACCCCGCCAACATCGCCGTGAACCCCCGTCCCGTCCGGCAACGACGGATGAGAGCCGTGCTCTGCAGGTCGTGAAGAGTCGCCATGAAGAGAAACGTCCCCGAGGCCATGGCCAGAACGACCCCCTTGATCAAGATCATCGTTCGCGGCTCCAACGCGCTGGCGATGCCACCGCCGATGAGGATTCCCGTGGGTGTCGAGAACGCGAACAGGCTGAACACGACCCAGACCCACGGCCTGCTGAGGGAACTCGCAGCGATCTTGAGCGCCAGAGCGAAGGCCGCAGAAGATTTGTGCAGAAGAATCGCAATGAAGATGAGGATCGCCTGGCCAGTTGCGCTGACCCCAAGAGCGGCGCCGAGAAAGAACGAGGGAATGACGATCATGAGGGTCGTGATGACGGGCACCGTGGGACTCGTGCGACCCTCCACCGAGTCTTCGACTTTGCGGGCCAGATGCGAGAGCGCGAGCAGAAACAGGAAGGCCGTGACACCGATCAGGGGCGCCAGGGGAAAGTCATCATCGGGAAAAGCTTTTCCCAGCAGCAGGTTCGCAGAGGGAAGCATCATGACGAGTGAGAGCGCCAAGAAGACGCCGGCGGAAAATGCCTCGCCCATGGGAAACGCGTCTTCCAACGCATCGCGGCTGCGCGAAAGGGGATAGAAGCCACCGGCGAAAGTCACCGCCAGGATGGTCACAATGCAGAACCAGTGAAAAGGAGTCGGCATGAGATTTATTGTGGCCGGAACGAGGGGCGCACGCCTCGAAAAACGGCGCTCAAGGCGGGCCAGGCCACCAGATGGCGACCCCAAGTCACCTCTTCCGGGTTCAATCCTCTTCTGATTCGGCCCCGGGCACCCCGGGGCGGCGGTCCCCATGGGCCGGTGGGGGATTCCCTGCTCTGCGCCAGTTTCCCTGTATAGTATGGATCGGCAGAGGGACCCCCTCTGCATTCCAATCGGGTCGCCCGTTCCGGAATGAGGCGCCCCCCCCACTTCCCGAGGAGAACCTGTGGCCGAACAAATCCCCTTCGTCGAGTACCTGGTCCTCGGCGACGATCCGCATCTCGTCGCCCACGAGTGCACCGCTTGCGGCGCGCGCTTCTTCGACCGTCGTAACGCCTGCGCGAGCTGCTCGGGCACCGAGTTCAAGCAGGCAAAGGTTGCCACCCAGGGCGTGGTGCGCTCTTTCACCATCGTAGCCTTCGCGGCGCCTGGCATCGACGTGCCTTACGTGTCGGCCATCATCGACTGCGACGGAACCAGCGTACGCGCCAATGTCGTCAATACACCGGCCGATCCTGAGAATGTGAAACTCGGAATGCCGGTGCGCCTGACCACCTTTCCCATTGGAACCGATAGTGAAGGCGTCGAGGCCGTCAACTTTGGATTCGAACCCGCCGCCTGAGGCAGGTCACCGACCCATAACCCTTTGCGAACCCATCAGGAGTGAATCATGAGCGCGGAAAACGTCTACATCCTTGGCATCAACATGACCAAGTTTGGCAAACACAAGGAACTCGACACGCTGGACCTGGCGTGTGAAGCCACCTTCGCTGCCCTCGAGGACGGCGGCGTGACCATGGAAGACATGGGCATCATCGCCGCCGGCAACCTCATGGGGGGAGCCGGCCCCATCGCCCAGATGATCCAGAAGCAGGCGGGTCAGACGGGAATTCCGGCCTACAACGTGTCCAATGCCTGCGCGACTGGTGCCACTGCGCTTCGCGTGGCCTGTATGTCCGTCAAGGCGGGAGAGTCCGACTTCGGCCTCGCCGTGGGTGTGGAGAAGTTGGCAGGCGCGGGCCTGCTTGCAGGTGGAAGCCGCGCCAAGGATGGTGAAGCCTGGCAGCGCTCGGGCCGCTACGGCGCCGTTGCTGCGGTGGACGGACGAATCGGCACCGAGACCATGCCCGGCGTCTTCGCTCAGATCGGAATGGAGTACGGACACCGGTACGGAGGTGCCAACTTCGAGCTGTTTGCACAGATCTCAGAAAAGAACCACGGGCACTCGACCCTGAATCCTCTGGCCGCCTACACGAAGAAGATGACGCTCGAAGAGATCATGGGAGACCTCATGATCGCCTATCCGAACACGCGTCCCATGTGCTCGGCCAATTGCGACGGGGCGGCAGCCGCTGTGGTCGTGAGTGAATCCAAACTCAAGACCCTCTCCCTCGAACAGCAACGGCGTGCCATCAAGATCTCGGCGTCGATTCTCACGAGCGACCCGTTCGAAGAGGCCTGCCAGGTCCTGCCCGATGTGAACACCTTGACCCGCAACGCTGCCAAACAAGCATACGAGCAGGCTGGCGTGGGACCCGAGGATCTCGATCTGGTCGAGTTGCACGACTGCTTCGCCACGGCGGAACTCGTCCACTACGACAACCTTATGCTCTGCGAAGAAGGTGGCGCTGTCGACTTCTTCAAATCAGGTGCACCCTTCCGGGATGGGTCGACCCCGGTCAACGTCTCCGGGGGCCTGCAGTCCAAAGGCCACCCCATCGCAGCCACAGGCATCGCCAATATCTGGGAGATCTGCCATCACCTCCGCGGCGAGGCAGGCCCCCGACAGATCGAGGGAGCCAAGGTGGGCCTTGCCCACGTGATCGGCCTCGCCTCGGCCTGTGGCGTGCACATCCTGGAGAAATCCAGTCTGTAGTCGCCAAAGAGTCGGCGCATCCCCATTTGGAACTCGGGCGAGAGGCGACATGCCTCTCGCCCGATTCATTTCTGGGGACGCTCGGAGATCCTGAAAAACCTTCGCTCTACAGACCGAAGGCTCGCGCAGCATTCTCACCTAGAATCTTACGCTTCGACTCCTCGGAGATGTCCGTGCGATTCGAAAGCGACGCGACGATTCCGTCGAATTCGTGGTCGGGATGGGGGTAGTCGGTGGAGAAGCACAGGCTCTCGTCCCCGACGGCGCTGATCACCTGAGGAATGAACGTCTCCTCGGCATCCGAGGAAACGAAGCACTGCCGGGCGAAGTACTCCGAGGCGCTCAACTCGAGCGGAATACTGGCGTGGCCCCACTCCTTCAGATGATGATCCATGCGCTCGATCCAATACGGCACCCAACCGATTCCAGCTTCGACGCAAAGCACGCGCAGGCCAGGATGGCGCTCCAGAACCCCCCCTGCGATCAGAGAAAGAAGTGCCATCTGCTGCTCGAAAGGGTGCGTGATCATATGCCGGAACATGAAGTTCTCGTAGCGGTCGTTCCCGACCTGGGGGACATCCGAAGTCGTACCTTCGTGCAACACCACGGGAACGTCGAGTTCCTCCAAGCGCGACCACAGCGGGTCCAGGGCCGGGTGGTCGAGCGTGCGCCCCCCAATCGGATTGGGGCGCAACATCACTCCGCCCAGGGATAGGTCTTTGGCCGCGCGATCGACCTCGTGCAGACACGCAGAGACATCCATCTGCGGAAGCACCGTCGGCGCGACCAAACGGTCGGGTGCCACGCTGCAGAATTCATGAGCCCAGTCGTTGTAGGCCCGGCACAGCGCCGCGGTGAGGTCGAGGTCCGCGATTCCGTAGAAGAAGAGACCCGTGGTGGGATACATGACCATGACATCGATCCCCTCGCGGTCCATGTCCGCCAAGCGAATCTCAGAGTCGTAGCCTCCAGACCGCATGCCACCCGGGCCGGGCACCGTCCCCTCGGGCATCGGGATTGCCCGTTTCATCTCGCCTCCGATGACGAGCCTCATCCGCCCTTGGGTATCGCGGGCGTAGCGCGGTGCATCCGCGTGGAACTTCGACTCGAGGCGCTCGCCCCAGATCTCGGCGGGCTCGTTGAAGTGTCCGTCGGCATCGATCACGCGGTACTCGGCCATGGAGTCCTCCGGAATGGGATGGTCCGAGCAGAATAACACCAGCCAGGCCGTCGGATCGTTTTCAGCACCGTACCTGGCTGGGGAGCAAGCCCCCCCTCAACCCAATCCGTGGCGCAGCAACCGCCCGGGAGCCGTGCTCAATTCCCGATCGTCCTCGATGGTGGGCACTCCGTTGACCAACACGTGCCGGTAGCCACACGCACGCTGCACGCGGCGCCACTGGCCGGCCGGCAGGTCGGTCACCCGTTCCATGGGTAGGACTGCCAGGCGTTCGAGATCGTAGACGACGACATCGGCCGGAGCCCCGATGCGTAGGGTGCCTCGGTCGCGAAAGCCGGCACAATGTGCGGGCAAACCCGACAGGCGCCAGTGAGCCTGTTCCAGAGTCAACCAGTCGCGATCCCTCACACTCGAAACCAGTAACTCCGTCGTGTATCGCCCTGGAGTCGTGAACTTCATGTGGGCCCCGCCGTCGGAAACGCCTGGAAGAACCGACGAGTCCGCCAACAGTTCGTCCAAGCAGTGATAACCGTGGTTCGGAAGGTCTCCATAGAATTCCGTTCGTAGATCCTCGGAAACCGCGATGTCGAGCATGGCATCTACCGGGTGGACCCCCAACATCTGCGCCGCCTCTCCCACCGTCTTCCCTTTGAAGGACGCATTCTGCTCGAGTCGAGTCTCGGTAATCACATGCTCTGGAATGGGGACGGTCACCACGTAGGGTTGGTGGTCCCTCAGCCCCTGACGGCGATCGGGATCTGCGAGTTTCCTCAACTTCTCCTCATGGGTTCCGGTGGTTGCCTCGGCCCACTGGGGGATCTCATCGAAAAGATTCCAATCACTGAATTCGTACCAGAAGCCCGAGCAGTTGGTGACGGCCTGGCCGTAGATCGGAACACCGCGCTCTCGACAAGACGCGAGCCACGCGATCTCATCTTGATGCCAGCGCTCGTTCCCTGCGTATACGAGGATCACGTTGTGGAGCAGCGGGCGGCCGCTGGCCGTGGCGATTCGCTCTTCGAGATCGAAACTGTCCTTTCGGTCTCGCATCACCAACGTGACCTGGATCACCCCTCGACCCGTTCGCCCCATGGCCTCGGCGAGAGCGAGCAGCGTCTCCTCATGCATGACATCGGTGACCATGGGAGACCCATCAAAGTCCTTTTGCACCGCAACGCCGCTATCGGGCGGAAGATATTGGGTCGACCACCCACCGGCACCCGCGTCCAGGGCCTCCCCGAGAAGGCGGAGCAACTCGGCGTGTTCCTTCTCGTCGGGTAGGGCTCCCGCCTTGGCGCGCTCGTACCCCAGGGCGCCAATGACCATTGGCGCCAGAGGTGCCAGAGCTTGGACGTTGACAGCTTTCGGGAGTCGGTCGACGCTGTCGAGAAACTCGGGAAAGGTCTCCCAATCCCAGGGCATGGAAGACTTCATGGTCTCATAGGGGATGGCCTCGACCCGTGTCATCGACTGCATGGCGGCATCACGAGCATCCGGCGCCACCGGGGCAAACCCGAAGCCGCAATTTCCGATCATCACCGAGGTAACACCGTGCCAACCGGACATACTGCAATAGGGATCCCAAAAGATCTGGGCGTCGTAGTGGGTATGGAGATCGATGAAACCCGGCGCCACCACACAGCCCGTGGCATCGATCTCACGCTTGGCCTGGTGGGCTGGAATGCGGCCCAGTGCTGCAATGCGTCCAGCCGAAATGGCGAGATCGCCCCGGATTCGGGGGGCTCCCGTCCCGTCGACGATCAACCCGTTGCGAATGACAGTGTCGTAGAGGGGCATCGAATGACTCCTGTGAGAAAGCGACCGAAGCCCATCTGTCGGTTGTACCCTGACAAGATGACCGACCTTCCGAGCCGATACGATCTCGGAAAACCCGCGAAGAAACAACTGTAAAGAGGAGAACCCGGCCATGGCCAAACCTGCGGCGCAGATCGTGCTGGAGCGCTACTGGGACGAAGTCAACAATCAGGGGAAGCTTGAGCTGATCCGAGAGCTCTGTGCGGATCCAATCACTCGCCACGACCCGGGCAAGGTGACGACCTTGAGCCACGATGAGCAGATCGCTCGAGTGAAATTCGGCATCGAGGAGATGGGGATCGTCATCGACCGAGTGATCACCCACGCGAGCGATACGATGGTCACGTCTGTATGGAACATGACCGCCACGCGGAAGAACGACTTGGCGATGTGCGGGATCGAGGTCTTCAAACTCGAAAACGGCCGCCTGGCCCACTGTTGGAACACACCCTACGCCGAAGGCCACTGGGACTGACATCCGGCGCTCGAATCGGGTTCAACACCAAGATCCCCATTTGACGTATCCTGAGATGAGCGTTTGACCCCTTTTGACACCCAACCCATGCCACGGGCCCTCGGTGCCCTGGCTGGAAGATGAAGTGAGGTCGCCATGAGCCTGGATCTGATCATCCGTGGTGGAACTGTCGTCGATGGGTCCGGTATGCCCAGGTACCGGGCCGACGTGGGCGTCGCCAACGGGCGTATCGTCGAGATCGGCCGAATCAGCAGTTCAGCGTCGGAGGAAATCGATGCTGAGGGGCAAATCGTTTCGCCTGGCTTCATCGACTTGCACACACACATGGATGCTCAGGTGTTCTGGGATCCGTTGGGAACCTGTTCCTGTTGGCACGGTGTCACGAGTGTGGTGATGGGAAACTGCGGGTTCACCCTGGCGCCTTCCCGCGAAGGGAGACGGGAACTCGTCGTTCGCAATCTCGAGCGGGCCGAGGACATCTCTGCCGACGCCATGTCCAAAGGTCTCGACTGGTCGTTCGAAACGTATCCCGAGTATCTGGATGCACTGGACAAACTGCCCAAGGGGATCCACTACGCCGGCAATGTCGGCCACTCGGCGCTCCGAACCTACGTGATGGGCGAGCGCGCATTCGAAGAAGAGGCGTCGGATGAAGACATCGAAGCCATGCGTCACGAGCTGCGTGCGGGCCTGAAGGCCGGCGCAGTCGGCTTCACGACCTCTCGAACACGCAACCACCAGACTTCCGACGACCGCCCAGTCGCGAGTCGACTCGCCAGCTGGGACGAGGTTCGAGCGCTGGTGGGCGTGCTCGGCGAGGAGAACACGGGCGTGTTCGAGTTGGCGAATGAGGATGTCAGTGGCGACGCGATCCCCCCGTATCTCGACCGCCTACGAGCCCTGGCTATCGAGACCGGACGACCCATTACCTTCGGCATGGGTACGAACTTGAAGAACCCCGACGGTTGGAGAATCTGGACCGATGAATTCGAACGTACTGCCCAGGCGGGCGGGCGCATGTTTGGCATGGTTCACAGCCGCTACTTCAGCTTGATTCTTTCGTTCGAATCGCAGCTTCCCTTCGATTCGCTTCCGGAATGGCGCGAGCTTCGCGAGCAGCCTCTCCACCAGCAGATGGCCGCGCTGCAAGACCCCACAACTCGAGGGCGCCTGGCTGAAATTGCCCGGAATGGTCCCTATCCCAAAGCCGTGGGAGCCGAAGCCCGCAAGCCAGACTTCGACTGGATGTTCGTCATGGACACACCCACGGGCCCCCACCGAACCGTGGGCGAAATAGCGCGAGAGCGTGGCGCCGACGAGATCGACACGTTCCTGGACCTCTGCCTGGAAAAGGAACTGAAACGTTTCTTCATCCAGCCCTTTGCGAACGAGAACCAGGACACTGTTCTCGAACTCATGCGCAATCCGCGAACTGTGGTGACCTTTTCGGATTCGGGAGCCCACGTCTCCCAGATCATGGACGCATCGATCCAGACCCACGTCCTGGCCCATTGGGTTCGGGAAAAGGAAGCTCTGAGTTTGGAGGAAGCCGTGAGAATGTTGAGCTTCGAACCCGCCTCGGCCTGGGGCTTTCACGACCGCGGCTTGCTCCGAGAGGGGCTGGTCGCCGATCTACTCGTCTTCGATCCAGCCCGTGTAGGCCCAAGGCTGCCGGAGGTGTCCAACGATCTCCCCGGCGGCTCCCTACGCCTGCTCCAAAAATCCGACGGCATTGCGGCCACCATCGTCAACGGGCAGGTGGTCCTGCGAGGCACCGAACCCACGGGAGCACTACCCGGTACCCTGCTGCGCTCGAGCGCCTGAACCCCTGAAAAGTGGGAGAGGAACCCATGAAGTTCTCGATGATCTTCGAAGCTCAAACGGTGGATACGAGTCGCAAGGCCGAGTATCAGGTCATGCACGAATCCGTCGAGCAAGCCGTACTCGCTGAAAAGATGGGATTCGATCGGATCTGGGCCGTCGAGCACCACTGTCTGAAGTGGTACGCACACATGAGCGCTTCCGAGACCTTTCTTGCCTACGTGGCGGGTCGCACCGAACGCATCCGGATCGGCCATGGGGTCGTATGCCTGCCTTTCCGAATGAACCATCCAGTCAAGGTCGCCGAGCGTATCGCCATGCTGGACATCCTCAGTAAGGGCCGAGTGGATTTCGGAATCGGCAAAGGGGGAACCCCCCAGGAAGCCGGAGCCTTCCAGACCGAAATGAGCGAGATCCCTGCACAACTCGAGGAATCGGCTCGCATGCTCCCGGAGATGTGGCGCGAGGAAATCTTCGAGCACCACAGCGAGACCATGGAAATCCCTCCGCGTCCGATCCTCCCCAAGCCACATCAGGACCCACACCCTCCCATGTACCTGGCATGCACCCGCGAGGAAACCCTGAACCAGGCCGGTGAGTGGGGCCTTGGCGCCCTGGTGCTGGGATTTGGTGGCCCCGAGGAAATCGCCAGCAAGAACCGCGTCTACCGCGACGCCATCAAGCGCCGCACCGCCGAGTCACAGATCCCGGACTTCCCGGTGGAACACCTCTCGGCCCTCTGCCCCGCCATCGTCCTCGACGATGCCGATCGAGCTCGCGCGATCGGATACCGGGGACAACGCTTCTTCACCATGGCAATCAACCACTGGTACAACCCCGGCGGTGAGGCCCCGCCCCCCGTCGCGGATCTCGGTGAGATCGAGGACGTCGATTTCCTCATCCAACGCGGCGAGGAAGTGCGTGCCTACCTGGCCGAAGACGAGATTCGAACCGGGACCCAGTCGACAGGGATCTACAACCCCAACCACGCGTACGGCAGTGCGGAGGATGCGATCGCGTATGTCGAAAGCCTCATCGAAGCGGGTGCCGACGAAGTGATGTTCCTCATCCAAATGGGAACAGTTCCCCAGGAAGCGGCTCTTGAGACGATCGAGAATCTCGGCCGCGACGTCCTCCCACGGTTCCGTTGAATCCGGCTACGCTTGGGTAAGGTGCCCGGAAGCCCCTCCAACGACAGGACCCGCTGGCAAACCCGGCTACTCGTAGCGCTGACCCTGGCAATCCCAGTGGTGATTCTGGGCGGCTTCGAGGGAACCCTGAGACTGCTCGGCTACGGTGGACACGAGCCCCTGTTCATAGATTCGCAGGACGTCCCCGGCCATCTCGAAACCAACCCCCGGGTGGCCACGCGCTTCGTCGCCAACTCGGCAGCACCGCCGCTGACCAAAGCAGACGCGACCTTCTTCGAGTTCAACAAGAAGAATCGAACCCTGCGCCTGGTGGTGCAGGGAGGCTCGAGTGCTGCCGGCTTTCCTTTCGGAAGACCTGGTGCTCTGACCAATCAACTCCAACAACGGCTCCGTCGCACCTTCCCGACTCAGGACGTCGAAGTCATCGGAACGGCGATGTCGGCAGTGAACTCCCATACCTTGTTGGACTTCGCTGACGAGATTCTCGCCCTCGAACCCGATGCCGTCCTCGTCTATGCCGGTCACAACGAATTTCTCGGAATCCTCGGCGTGGGATCTCGCTTCGGGGTCTCCACATCGTGGATTCCTGTCAGCACATTTCTCCGGATCCGGGATCTGGCGACTTTCCAGTTCCTCTCGAGGGTTCGCAGCTGGGTCCGGGGGCTGGTGAGGACCTCCGAAGAAGACGATTCCGACGCTGGGACTCTCATGACACGTGTGGCAGGTGCGCGTGAAATTCCCAGGTCGTCCGACCTCTACGAGCGGGGCCTCCAGCAATTCGAGAGCAACCTCACAGGACTCCTTTCGCGCTACCGGGATGCAGGCGTCCCGGTCTTCATAGGAACTCTGGTGAGCAACGAGCGCGATCAGCCCCCCTTCATCAGCGCCCTGCCTGAACCTCCAGAACGTGAACGATTCCAACGACACCTGACCCAAGCTCGGACTGAATACGAGGCTGGAGAGTTCGCCGCGTCTCTGGAGACCACCCGGGCTCTGCTGGCGAGCTTGGACGAATCCGCCGACGCGCATTTCCTACGAGGACGGATCCTCGAAGCCACTGGCGACACAGGATCCGCACGGCGCGCCTACCAGATGGCCAAGGATCGCGATCTACTGCGATTCCGAGCTCCGGAACGCGCCAACGAAATCATTCGATCCGTGGCCCAGGAAACCGGCGCCACCGTGGTCGAGACTCAAGCCGCATTGGCCGCCGAGTCTCCGGGGGGCATCGTCGGCAACTCGACGATGCTGGAGCATCTCCACCCCAACCCCTGGGGCTATTTCCTGATGGCCAACGCCTTCTACGACGCCTTGCTCGAATCCCGTGCGATCGGGAAGAGGGTACAGGTGGAGTCGAGGGCGTCGGCGTGGGCCGCTCAACCCATCTCGGACGTGGACCGAATCGCAGGGGAGATTCGCGCCGAAGTTCTGCGCTCGAACTGGCCCTTCGTCGAGAATTCCGGCTCCCCGGTCACGCCGGTCTTCCATCCAGAGAACCGCATCGAACGTATCGCACTGCGCATGGAGAAAAAGGAGCTCTCGTGGACCGACGCCATGTTGAAGCTCCTTCAAATTTATCAGAAGCGTGGGGAGCACGACCGGGCGGCACGCATTGCCGTGAACATGGCAGAGGTGTATGCCCACGTGCCGAAGATGAGTGTGAATGCCGCAAAGGCTCTGATCCGAGCGGAACGCACCGACGAGGCGCAGGTCTATCTCGAATGGGCTATCGCTCGAGCACCGGATGAAGCCGAATCCCGCCGCCTACTCGACGCTTTGCGAAGTGGCGCCCCCAACCGAACCGGACGAACGAGCGACACGACTGCGAACGAGGACCCGCTTCCGGAAGAGCCACGACAACCCTAGAACTCTTCTACTCTGAAAATGGGAGTTTCCGTTGAAGAACGCCGCCATCGAAGCCGCTTTTGGGCACCGCACCGTCACCCACGCCGGAGTCTCGGCCTTCGGAGCGATCACAGGCGACTATGCGCGGCTGCATCTGGACCACCACTACGGAAAGACCACCCCCAGCGGCGGTTCCATCGCACACGGGCTGCTCAGCGCCTGTTGGGCGGTGGGAGCGCTGACCCGCCACGCCCCGCAGATCATGGGCGTGGGACAACCCGGAGCTGCATTCGCGGGCTTCCATCTCCGCCTCGGCCGGATGGTTCACGTGGGCGATACCCTGTGTGTGCGCAGCGAACCTGGCCCGAATCGCGAAACCAACTTCGAGGTGCTCAACCAGGACGCCCAGGTCGCAACGAGCGGAAGCGTTCGCGTGTTGGATACAGGCGCACAGCTTCCCCCGGCCCCGGACGCCTGGAACGTGGAACCCCAGGCACCGGCTCCGGAGGGAAGAATCCTCTACGCCGAGGATCTACTGACCCACGGGCCCTGCGGTCAGAGCATCGGACGCACCCTCACCGAGACCGACGTCGTCCATTTCGCCACCGAGACCGGGGAGACGAACCCCCTTTACCTCAACCGCGAATTCGCCGAACGGTCGCGCTTTGCCGCCAGGATCGCACCCCCGATGCTCGTCTTCTGCCTGGGCTTTTCCGATTTCTTGAACGCACTGCTCCCCCTTCCTCTGCCGTCCACGGGTTTCGCCGGACACTTGGGGGACTCATGGTGTCTGTACCGAGGGGTGGAGATCGGCGAAACGATTCGGGCGCGCTACAAGACCCTCCAGTGCAGAACCTCGAAGAGCCGGCCGGAAATGGCCATCGTCGACTTCGGGCTGCAGATCATCGATGCCCTCGACAAGGTGGCGCTCGAAGGAAAAATCCACATGATGATCCCCGCTCACGCCACCGAGGATGCCTCGGGTGGAACGAACTGACCGCGATCTCTGGAACCCCCGATGAATCGGAGGGACTACGAGTCGTCCTCAGAGGTACGGTAATCGCCGAACTTCTCGTCCCGCTCCTGGAGTGCTGACGTGAGCTTGCCCTTGCCCGGACCGATCTTGCCCAGGAAGTCGGCCATACTCTGAGTGTGCGTGCCCAGCGTGCACAGCTCGGTCCCCGCTCGCACGGCGGTGCGGAACCCCATGATCTCCATTTGCCGGTGCACGACGCGCTTGTTGAGCTGCACCAGATCCTGCGGCATCTGCGCAATGCGTTCCGCCATCTCGAGTGTCTTGGCTTCGAGTTCTTCGGCCGGGAAGGCTGCCGTCGCCCAGCCCCGCTCGGCAGCCTCGATCCCGTTGATTGCATCACCGGTCAGCATCATCTCCATGCCCTTGCGCATCCCCACCAGCCACGAGTGAAAGTGCATGTCGGGGACCCCGAAGCGCACGGCCGGATAGCCCATCTGAGCGTCCTCGGCCATGTACACCAGGTCACAGCCGGTGGCGAGTTCACTTCCCCCAGCCAGGCAATAGCCGTGGACCTGCGCAATCACCGGTTTCGCCATGTCCCAGATACTCATCCACCCCTCGGTCACGTGACGGGGCCACTGCCCATCGCCACCCGCCGTAAAGAAGGGATAGTCGAGGCCCACATTACCTCCGCCAAGGTCGTAACCAGCAGAGAAACACTTGCCTGCACCGCGAACGATCTGCACGTGGACGTCGGGATCCATGTCGCCAGTCTGCAAGGCGTGCAACAGTTCGCCTCTCAGCGCGTGGTTCAGGGCATTTCGTTTGTCGGGCCGGTTCAGGGTGACGCGGCGTACGTGCGGTGCGGGAGTGTCTACGAGAATCACCGCGTATTCGATATCCCCTTTCAGGTAGCTCGGTTGCGCCGATCGGTCCGAGTAGGGGTTGCCTGCGTCGTTGCTCATTTCGTTTTCCTCCGTGAGTGGGCCACTGAAACATCGGGCCGCCCCTCGACCGGCGCAGCCCCAGAACTTGAGGCACCGCAGTATGCCTCATCCCACAGGCCGCCGGGCGACCATTCCCGTTCTCCCCTTCGGACCTGGTCACTCGCCACGGAAACCACCGTTTCGAAGGCATTACCTCCCTTCAGGCAGAACCCAGCCCCACACTCACGGTGTCGCGACCGGATCGAAGAACCCGGCCTGGTCTCGCCTGGCTGGGCCGCCCACAGTCGACCGTCACCTCACCATTGACCCACACGCGTTCGACCCCCGTCGCTTCAGCGAACAAGCGACTCGATTGCCCGGGCAGATCGTCCCGTTGGTGGATCTCGGAAGCGCCCACGACTTGGGGGTCGAAGAGAACCAAATCGGCATGATGGCCGGGGGCAATGCGCCCGCGATCCACCAAACCCAGGAGCCGGGCCGGTGCATCGCTGAGTGCCTGGACGGCCGCCTCTAGGCCGAGCAGCTTGCGTCCGCGAAGGCAGTCCCCCAGGAACTGAGTGGTGTAGGGCGCACCGCACATACGGTCCAGGTGAGCGCCGGCGTCCGAACCTCCCAATAGGGTCCCCGCATGGTGCCAAGCCTCGGCGCGCATCTGCCAGCTTTCGGCGTCATTGTCCGGTGGCTCGGGCCAGAACACCGTACGCAATTCGTCAGCCAGGGCGACCTCGACCAAGGTGTCGAAGGGATCTGAACCACGCAAGGCTGCGATCTCGGCCACGAGTTTTCCGGTCAGGCCACTGTTCTCCGGAGAAAACGTTTCCCCGACCCGAAAATTCGGGAAGTCCGCCACTCTCGAGAAGACCCCGGCTTCGGGCGACCGCGAGCCACTGAGCAATTTCTGGCGGACATCGGTGTCTCGCAGTGCCTCCATCCTCTCCCGCACGGGCAGGCTCAATATCGGGAGCCAGCCCGGTAATTGATGAATCGGAGAATAGTGGAGGAAGCTCATGGTCATGCCCACGAGGATGGGCATGGTCAGAGCAACCACCCGGGCTCCGCGCGCAGCCGCGAGTTCGGATACTCGAAGCTGATTCGCGTAGCGGTCGCGCTCCTGGGAATCGATGGTGAAGACATTCCAGTTCAGCGGGCGCCCGGCTGTAAGCGACATGCGGGCCATCAGGTCGACCTCGTCATCGGCAAAGCCATGCAAACAACCGTCGGTGATGAACTCGAGTGTGGTTCCTTCGTACTGCCCAGTCACTTCACAAAGCGCGAGGAGTTCCTCCACCGAGGCCGCCCTCGAAGGAACGGGGGCACCATCGCCATCCCGGTGGGTAAATGATCGCGACGTCGAGAGCCCAAGCCCCCCCGCGGCCAGCGACTCGCCCAGGAGATCGGCCATCTGCGCCACCTGTTTCTCACTCGCTTCGCTCCCCACAGCGTCGGCACCCATCACCGTGCGTCGAAGTGCACAGTGCCCCACCAGGAAACCCGCATTGACCGCAATGCCCGATTCGAACCCGTCGAGCCATTCGCCAAAGGAATTCCAATCCCAGTCGAGGCCCTGCTCCAGGGCCTTCAGCGGCATGCCCTCGACTACAGACATCATGCGGCGGATGTAGTCAGCATCCCCTTCTCCCAGGGGGGCAACGGAGAAACCACAGTTGCCTCCGATCACGGTGGTCACTCCATGGAGATTTGATGGAGAAGCCGTGGGATCCCAGCCCAGCTGAGCGTCGTAATGGGTATGAGGGTCGATGAAGCCTGGAGCCAACACAAGGCCATCGGCATCGCAGATCTCGGCCGCGGATTGTTCCACCTCTCCGACTGACACCACACGACCTTCGTAAACCCCCACGTCGGCCTCACGGGCCGGGCCGCCGCTGCCATCCACTACACGAGCCCCGCGTATACACAGATCCAGTTTGCTCATGATTGCCTCCGTCCTTTTTGCACGGTCTGTACTCCGAGTCCATGGGCTGCGAGATGCTAAAGCCTCACTCCACCATCAGGTCGCAGCCGGAGCGTCTCGAGGGCCGAGTTCAATGCCTCGGGTTTCAGGAATCATCCAGAGGAGAACCGGAACCACCAGCAGGTTTGCGAAGGCCAGCAGGGTGACTGCGTCACCCGTAGAGCCCATGGGACCTGCCAGGAAACCCACAGCAAGAGGTCCCAATACCATGCCCCAGCGTCCCAGCAGGTTGTGAGACAACGCGTTGGCACTGGCTCGCACCTCCGTTTCGAACAGTTCGGATGTCATGGTCGCCGCAATGGTCCACATGCCCTGGAGAGTCTGGAGAGCCGCCCAAGTGCTCACGATCACCCAATAATTCGTCGACTGATAACAGGTCAATGCAGCAGCGGTGCCAGCGAGCATGAAAAGAGCAATGGCAGAGCGCCTACCCAGAATATCCATAGCCACCCCGCCCAACGCGTATCCCATGAATGCGAAGGGGACGGTCGCCAGAGGTACCCACTGCAAATCGCTGGCCGTCCAGTCGCGCTCATTGAAGACGTAGAAGGTGAAAGAGAACATCGCGACGGAAGACCAGAAATTGATGATGAACCACAGCAACGTGATACCGACGAAGCGCCGGCGCGTCCGCGGCCCCAGCAACTTGCGAAGCATGGCTCGAAGGCTGGGCCGGCCGGCGGAATGATCGAGTGACCGAAAAAGTGAGGACTCGGGTAGTTTTCGAAAATAGAAGGGCAAAAGCAGGAGCGGAAGCGAGCCCATCAAGAACAGTCCACGCCAGCCGAAACCGGTGGATTCGAGGGGAGCCAGAAACCACGCCGGCAAGGCCGCCCCCATACTCGCGAAGGCCCCCAACAAACCATTCGCGCGTCCCCGAAACTTCGCGGGAAACTCCTCGCTGAGAATCACATAGGCAAGCGCGAGCTGGCTTACCATCAGCATCTTCGCCACGAATTGGATTGCTGCGAATACGATGGGACTCGTCACAAAAGCCGTGGCCAGTGTGAATGTCGCGTAGCCACCGAAGCACAGCAGAAAGATGGGGCGCCGCCCCCAGCGATCGGCCAGGGGAATCAGTGCGGCCCCCAACACCATGCCGGTGTTCAACAACGAGAGCATCGGAAACAGAATCTCGGGACCCACGCCAAATTCATCGCCCAGTTGGGGAAGCACCAGCGATGCCAATTTCGTATCGAAGCCCTCGAACACCACCGCAACGCTCAACAGCAAGAAGAGCGGAAGCAGAGAGGTCCAGGAATGGGGTTCAGCGTCTCGGTGCACGTTGCAATACTGGCGCAGGCGGGAAGAATCCGCCGTTCCCTCGCCTGGGTTAGACTGGGCCGGGTTCCTGGCGGGACCCGATAGGAGGATTCGAAGTGGAAAAGCGACGCATCGGGAATTCGGACCTTGAGGTGGGGGCTCTGGGCCTGGGCTGTAACAATTTCGGTATGAAACTCGACTACGATGCCAGCAAGGCAGTGATCGATGGGGCCCTCGATGCGGGAATCGACTTTTTCGATACCGCCGACATGTACGGCGGGACCCAGTCCGAAGAGTTCATGGGCCGAGCCCTCGAAGGCCGGCGCGACCAGGTGGTCATCGCAACGAAGTTCGGCGGATTGCGCATGGGATCCGAAGACCCCTGGGGAACCGAGGACTACGTGACGGAGTGTGTCGAGGCGAGCCTAGCGCGCCTGCGCACAGACTGGATCGACCTCTACCAGATCCACTATCCGGATCCGAAAACCCCCATCCAGGAAACCCTGGGGGCACTGTCGAAACTGGTCGACCAGGGCAAGGTACGTGCCATTGGCTGCTCGAACTTCAGCGCCGCTCAACTCGAAGACGCCTTCGGTTCGCAAAGTGGGGGAACGAGCTTCACCACACTCCAGAACGAGTGGAGCCTCTTGCAACGGGACGTAGAAACAGACGTCATCCCATCCTGTGAGAAACATGGGATCTCTGTACTCCCCTATTTTCCGTTGGCCAGCGGCATGCTGACGGGGAAGTATCGCCGGGGCCAGGGTTTCGGCGAAGGGACACGCCTGGCCGTGATGAACGATTACTTCGGATCTTTTGCGTCAGATGAAAACTTTGACAAGGTCGAAGCGCTCACTGGGTTCGCCTCCGATGCCGGACACAGCCTGCTGGAACTCGCAATCGGTTGGTTGGCCTCCCACCCCTGTGTGGGATCGGTGATCGCAGGCGCAACCACTCCCGAGCAGACACAGAGCAACGTAGCCGCTTCAGAGTGGCGCCTGAGCCAGGAAGAGCTGGCCAAAGTGGCCGGGATTCTCGGCACGAACTGAGCCCGGTTCCAACGAGTTCGACGGAGTTCTTGACCGTCCAATCATTCAGGAAGTGCAGACCTCGGCATGTCCCACTACGACACCATCATCGCCGGTGCGGGATCCGCTGGGTGCGTTCTAGCAGCGCGGGCCTCTCAGAATCCAAACCGCCGGGTTGTACTGCTCGAAGCAGGACCGGACTACACACGAGCCAACCTTCCCGCACCTCTTCGCGACCTGGGAATGGAGATCGAGTGGCCTCATGAATGGGGGGAAAAAGTCCGGTCGCGCGATGGTCGTCTGCTCCCGTACCTACGAGGCCGAGGCGTGGGTGGGTCGTCCAGTACCAATGGCGGCGTAGCCATCCGCCCAGGGCCGGACGACTTCGAACACTGGCCGCAAGGGTGGGGATGGAACGAACTTCTACCCTGCTTTCGCCGTCTGGAGCACGACCTCGACTTCCCCGACGCAGCATGGCATGGAGATCGTGGTCCAATTCCCGTAACGCGCTGGCCCACGGAAAAATGGAGCCCCTTCCAGGCGACGTTCGTCGATGCCTGCCTGGCTCTGGGCCTCCCCGCCTGCGAGGACCACAATGAGCCCTACACCACGGGGGTCGGACCCATCCCCATGAACCGCGATGGTCGACGACGCATCTCATCCGCGCTGGCCTACCTCGAGCCCGCGCGACCACGGGCCAACCTCGAGGTGCGTGGCGACGCGAACGTGCAACGCCTGACATTCCAGGGAAATCGCGTCACGGGAGTCGAGTTGCTGAACGGCGAAACCCTGCACGCCGACCAGGTCATTGTTGCCAGCGGAGTTCTCCAGAGCCCGCGAATCCTTTGGCGCTCGGGGATCGGACCCGCTGACCTGCTTAGAAAACGCGGCGTCAAGCCCTTAAGCGACCTGTTGGGCGTTGGCCAGGGGTGGAGCGATCATTTCGTTCTGAGTTACGGCATCGAGATCGCCCCGGAAGCATTTCCACCAGGCTCCCAGTCTTTGCAGACGATCGTGCGCACCACTGCTCCCGACAGCACGCACACCAACGACCTCAACCTGACGCCATGGGCCCAACGCACACCCAAGGGTGCAAACGAGTTGGTGGTCAGCATCTCGCTGCAGGTTCCCGAAGGAACTGCCAGCACGCGCCCTGGCGACGATGATGGTAAATCCCATCCTGATTGGCCGTTCGGATCGGTCAGCTCGAACATCTCACGTTTGCGAGAGGCGTGGCGTCTGACAGCGAAGATTCTCGAGAGAAGTGGCCTGGCCGTCGATCCGAGTGGGCTCCACGACCCACTCCACGCCAGTGATCACCAACTCGACGAACACATCGAGTACAACCACACGGCCTTTTACCATGGCGTCGGCACTTGTCGTATCGGAGACGATGAAGCCTCAGTGGTTGACCTACACACGGCGATCCGAGGAGTCGAAGGAGCCCACGTCGTGGACGCGTCCATCGCTCCAATGGTTCCCAGAACCAACACGAACCTGTTGGTGATCGCCCTGGCAGAACGGGCCGCAGACCTACTGTGGACTGACTAACGGGCTTCCCTCAGCCCAACGGACCGCGCGGGTCGCCCGGAAGGTCCCGGTCCGTCCACACCAGCGCGAGTCCACAGGTATCTTCCGGATGGGTGACGATCTCGCCCGAAGCCACGTCGCCTCGCACGATCCTCACACCTTCGTCTGCTAGCACATCCGCCGCCCCGGCAAGGTCGCGCACCCGTAACCCGATCAAATGCAAGCGCGGGCGAAGGACCGACGGTCCCCACAGCGACTCCATTTCAGCTGGGTCACGCGGCACGGGGTAGAGGGCCAAGAGACCATCGCACACCGAGACAGCAGCTTGGGCCACATCGGGGCTCACGCCCTCACGCGTGAAGGCAACGGGGGCGGGCCAGAGTTCTCCGAGCCGCTCGAGAGCCTGGGCGGGATCCGCCACTAGCGCTCCCCAGAAGGCAATGCGCGGCACGTCGATCCGAGGTGGGACCGGCGGTGGAGGAAGCTCTGCTCCAAAGCGAGGATCGAAGGACCACGGTTTGTCGGCCCATTCGAGATAGATCGAACAGGTGTGCTGGGGCTTGGTGAAAAAGAATCGGGATTCGATATCTCCGACAATGCCGGCCCCCCGACTTTCCAGCCAGCTCGCCGCCTCGGTTACGTCTTCGACCTGCAAGGCAAGCCCGTAGAGACCCGGCCCGAAGCGTTCCAGGAAGCGCCCGGGCCCACCCGCTGGATCGTTGGGCTCCATCAATTCGAGGCCATTGTCCCCGATCCAAGTCACACCGCCCTTTCGGGCCACCAAAGGATCGCGGTTGTCGGAGTACTCGAGGGCCCGGCAGCCGCAGATTCTGCCCAGCCACTCCAGAGTCTCAGAATAGGAACGGACTGTCGCCGTAGCGTGGAATGTCCAGCGGACGCGAGGGGGTTGCATTTTTGCAGCCTAACACGCAGACAACGCGCTTCGGTGCCCCATCTCGACTTGGCGGTCACGCCTTCGAATGGATTCGATAAACGGATTCTGAGCGTCCCTCATCTCTATCTAACAAACATCCGACGGAACCAAGCCGAGACCGCTAGGATGCAGGAGGATCGACACGGCACCCAGATAAGCAGGGTTTCCCACCAGATCCGATCTCGGCTTCGTTGAACAAAAACCTGTCGATAAGAAGGAAACAAATGAAGAGAACGATCATTGCAATCGCCATCGCGATACTCCTTGTGGGAGCTGACGAAGGCTCTGCAAAAATCGTGGAAGCGAACCTGACCATCGATACGGGAAACGTCAATTTCACCGGAAACACCGTAGAAGCACTCACCGTCAACGGCGGGATTCCCGGCCCGACCCTCGAATTCACCGAGGGAGATATCGCGCGAATCCACGTTCGAAACAATCTGGACTCCCCGTCGTCGGTGCACTGGCATGGGCTACTGGTTCCTCCCCAAGAAGATGGTGTGCCTTTCGTGAGCTTCCCCGGAATCGCCCCCCATACCACGTTTACCTACGAGTTCCCCATTCGACAGGCGGGAACCTACTGGTACCACTCCCACACTGGATCTCAGGAGCAGCGCGGCGTGTACGGCTCCATCGTCATCCATCCGCGTGGCCCGGAAAATCCTCGCTCGGATCGCGACTACGTCGTAGTCCTCTCCGACTGGATCGACGAAAACCCCGAGCGTGTCATGGGGCTGCTCAAGAGCGGAAACGAGTGGTACTCGATCAAGCGAAATACGGGACAGAACATTTGGGGCGCACTGCGGAGGAACCGAATCATCGACTTCTTCCGTCGTGAGTGGGAAAGCATGCCGGCCAATGAGATCAACGACGTCGCATACGACAAGTTTCTCATCAACGGGCAAACGGATGAGCGACTTGCGGCGAAGCCCGGCGAAACCGTTCGATTGAGAATCATCAACGCCGGAGCTTCCAGCTACTTCTACGTACAGTTCGCCGGTGGGCCAATGACCGTAGTGGCTTCCGATGGGTTGGACGTAGAACCGTTTCAGATTGATCGACTGCTCGTGGCCGTGGCCGAGACCTACGATGTGATCGTCACCGTGCCCTCCGAGAATGCCTTCGAACTACGCGCAACGGCACAGGATGGTTCCGGCCATGGAACCCTTCTGGTCGGGGAAGGCGAACGGGTAGCGGCCCCGGACGTTCCCAAGCCCGACTACTACCAGAACACCATGAACTCGAGTTATCTGAGTGCTGCAACGCGTACCGCGTGGGATGTTGCCGGCAGCGACGAACTCCTGCCTCCCCTGAACGACGAGGCAAAAGCCACCGAACAGGGCAACATGGCGGGTGGCATGAAGATGGGCGGTGGAAAGATGAAGATGGCGGCGCCGGCACCCGGGCGTCCGCCCACGCCCTATGGTCAATTACGATCGACGGGCGATACGTCTTTGTCGAAAGCAAGCCCCAGGCGCGTGATCAAGATGAATCTCACCGGCGACATGGAACGATACGTCTGGAGCATCAACGGCAAGGTCCTGAGCCCCTCCGACACGATCCGAATTCGGAAGGGTGAGCGCGTGCGCTTCGAGATGTCCAATCGCACGATGATGAACCATCCGATGCACCTTCATGGCCACTTCTTCCGAGTTCTCAATGGGCAGGGTTCACGCGCGCCACTGAAGCACACCGTCAATGTGGCGCCCATGCAGACCACGGTGATCGAGTTCGACGCGAACGAGGAAAAGGACTGGTTCTTCCACTGCCACATCCTCTACCACATGAAGGCTGGCATGGAACGAATCGTCCACTACGAGGGAACTGAGGTCGATGCGGCCACACTCGCCGTGCGCCCTCAGCTTTACGATCAACACTGGTACGCATTCGGTGACGTGAGTGTGTTGAGCCAAATGTCCCAAGGATCGGCGCAGGTCGTGAACACCCACAACACCTTCGGTCTGGGTTGGGAAGTCGGGTACGACAACGGCGACTATGACATCACCTCTACCTACAGCTACTACGTCAATCGCTACCTGAGTGGATTTGCAGGAGTGAACGCCTACCAGGAAGTCGAGAGCGGTAGCGACGTGCGGGGTGTCTTCGGCCTGAGCTGGCTACTCCCGCTCAACATCCGATCCAGTATCTGGGTGGGTACCGACGAGAGCTTCCGCTGGAGTGCGGGAAAAGAGCTTCCGCTCACGCGGCGACTGACCGCATTCACCGATGTGGAGTACGACTCGGTCACTGAATGGGAATGGACAGCGGGCGCTGAGTACACGCTCACACGCAATCTCTCGTTGTATGGTCAGTACAACTCCGAATTCGGGGGTGGAGGTGGAGCGCGTCTACGCTTCTTCTCCTCGGGTTTCTGAACCGCACATACCCGAGTTCGAAAGCAGTGGGCAGGGGAGATCTTCAGAATGCGCAGGCACCCTTTCCTCGTAGCTGCTGCCGTTCTTCTGTTGACGACGTGCATCGCGGTTTGGCTCGCGTTCCGCGACGGTGTGGTGACTCTTCCTGGCGGCATCGGTGTCGACTTCTCCATGCTGTTGCACAACCTGAGGGGCGCAGAGGCCGACCCTCTTTCGGATGGCTCTCTCCAGGCCCGCATCCGAGTGCCCGAAGGATTCAGCATCGAGACCTGGGCGGTTGGAATTCCCAATGCGCGCCTGTTGTACACCACCCCGGCCGGCGACCTTCTGGTGACAGCCCCGCGCCAGGGACAGGTCCTACTGGTAGAGCGAGATTCGGACGGCGACGGCAGACCCGATGGAACACGGGAACTGCTTGGAAACCTGGACCGGCCCCACGGCATCGACTGGAAGGACGGTTGGCTCTACATCGGAGAGGGTGATGCCATTTCCCGCGTCGGATTCGACCCCTTCACACGCGAGATCCACGGCACACCGGAGCAAATCGTAACGGGGCTACCCAACGGAGGGAACCACTGGAGCAAGACCGTCCACGTGGGTCCCGACGACAAACTCTACGTATCCGTGGGTTCGAGCTGCAACGTTTGCGAAGAGGAGGACCCTCGACGGGCCGCGATGCTGCGTTACGAACTCGATGGATCGAACGGAGAAATCTTCGCATCTGGGCTTCGCAACAGTGTGGATTTCGATTGGCATCCAGAAACCGGGGAACTTTACGCCACGGACAACGGGCGGGACCTGCTGGGTGACAACTTCCCCCCCTGCGAGATCAACCAACTTCGTGCTGACGGGTTCTACGGCTGGCCCTACGTCAATGGCTCTGCGGTTCCGGATCCAGATTTCGGTAGTGCCGCACCCGAGCGGGTTGAGGCTTCCATCTCTCCCGCCCATGAACTGCCCGCCCACACCGCTCCTCTGGGGATCTCATTCTACGACGGCAACAGCTTCCCGTCGCGATACCGGAACGCGGCCTTCGTCGCCCTGCACGGTTCGTGGAATCGCAGCCGCAAGCAAGGCTACGAAGTGGTGGCCATCCATTTCGAAGAAGATGGAAGCAGCCGCCAGGAACCCTTCGTCAGCGGTTTCGAAATCGATGAGGACGTGGTGGGCCGACCCGTGGGCGTGGCCGTGGGGCCCGAGGGTGAACTCTTCGTATCCGACGACTATACCGATAGCATCTACCGGATCGTCTACGGCCAAAAAACAGGCTCCCGCAATTCCTTGCCCACCGCGCCAACCCTCCCGCCCTCCGACCCACTCGCAGGCCTCTCTGCCGGCGACCGCCAACATGCCGCGCAACGCGGGGCGGTGCTGTGGGAAGCAAATGGCTGCGCGAATTGCCACCTGAAAGATGCGGAAAACACACCCCGCAAAATC
Source organism: Myxococcota bacterium (assembly GCA_022447545.1). GTDB lineage: Bacteria > Myxococcota_A > UBA9160 > UBA9160 > SMWR01 > JAKVBI01. The sequence continues at coordinate 83,067 of JAKVBI010000020.1, read as the reverse complement.
CTGTCCGGACTGGCGACACGCTATGACCTCGCTTCGATGCAGACGTTCCTAGAGGTTCCGCAGCCCCCCATGCCACGCTATCCGTTCGATAACGCAGAACGGCGAGACCTCGCCGTCTACTTGTTCGAGCGCTTCGGCGCCGAGAACTAAGAGGAGCCCAAACCATGGTCATCCGCGTGCTCTCGTTTTTGCCGGGTCTGATTTTCCTGGTGAGTGGAATTCGCTGGATCTTCGATCCGACGAACGCGGCCCAGGAACTCGGCATGGATCTTCTGACGGGAATCGGTGCCAGTACGCAGATCGGCGATATCGGAGCTTTCTTCGTATCCGGTGCGGTGATGATCGGACTCGCCCAGCGCCACGGGCAGAGCCACTGGTTCTACCCTGCGGCGCTTCTCGTGGGGAGTGCCGCTGGAATGCGAACCCTCGCCTATGGGCTCGGCCACGCCGACTTTGCCACTCGATTCATCGTGGCCGAGGTCGTCATGGCCGCGATTCTCCTGGCCGCAGCGAAGAGCCGAGCCCACGAGGTCTGACCAACCCCGCCACGTCCAAGTTGCCCCCACACCAAGCCGACGACCCCGTCGGCATCGCATTGCTTTAGAATGCGGCAATGAGCGAAGCGGACATAGAACGATTGTCAGACAGCGATCGTCTCCCCCTGAGCGGCGTTCGTGTCGTGGCGGTTGGGTCGACCGTGGCGGTTGCTTTTGCAAGCCGTTGGCTGTGGGCGCTGGGCTGCGAACTGAACTGGATCATTCGACCCGGAGAGAAACGCTTCGATGAATCGCGCGCCCGCTATCTCGAAGTCGTTCCGCCAAGTGCCTCTCTGGATCTTTCGAAAGAGACCAATCGCAAACAGCTGAATCACCAGTTCGAGCGCGCCGACCTGCTACTCGATGCAACCGGACCCGGCGTCCTACAAAACTTTGGCCTGGCACCCTGGGATGCGCCCGAAAGCTGGCCCGGGCTGGCTTCAGTGTCGGTAACCCCCTTCGGTGATCATGGGCCCCACACCCATCTTCCTTCGAACCCACTCACGTTGGGGGCCCGCTCGGGCATGTTCTGGCATGTCGGAAGGCCAGAACAACCCCCTCTAGCTCAGGCCGGGGAGCAGATCTCCTATCTGGCCGGACTGCACACGTTCGGTGCCGCGCTGTCCGCCATCTACTCCAACAGCCGCGGAGTACCCGTCCACTACGAACTTTCCGAGCAAGCCTGCGGTGCGGCCGTCATTGGACATCACACAGCTCGCGTATCTCAGATTGGGGAGCGCTTACCAAGGGTGGCGCCGCGCGCCCTTTGGCGCCTGTACCCCACGACAGACGGCTGGTCGGCAGTGGCGGCGCTGCCACGCAACTATCCACGGCTGGCCGAAGTCATGGAATTGCCCCTGTTGGCCGAAGCCTCACCCTTTCTCGACCACTCCAAGCGCCCCCTGGAAGAGGCACGCATCACCGAGGCTCTAACGGGTTGGTTTGCCACCCGCAGCAACGAAGAGATCACCGCTCTCGCGCTACGAGAGTCGGTGCCCCTCGCGCCAGTGCTGTCCATCCCACAAGTCGCCCAGTCGGAACAACTGGCCCACCGAAATTTCTTCGCCAGGGTCGGAGATGAAGGACAGCCAGAAGCTCTATTGCCCCGGCAATTGTGGCGGAGCAGCGGACATGGCTGGCGCAGCCCTGCCTCACTGCCCGCCCAACCCCCTGAGCAGAACAAAGAGAACCCACGGCCTGAATCGAACAAGGGCGGTTCGACGGCTCGACGCATGCCCCTGGAAGGGGTGCGTGTACTCGACCTCGGACAGATCTGGGCGGGCCCCTATGCCGCCATGCTGCTGGCAGACCAGGGCGCCGATGTCATCAAAGTGGAATCGCCCAAGGTGTGGGACCCAAACCGCTGCGCGGCGGTGCCACCGCGCGATCGCTCTGCCAATTGGTGGAACACCGGCACCTATTTTCAGGAATACAGCCGTAACAAGCGCTCCTTCGGAGTCGATATCCGGAACCCCCGCGGACGCGAATTGCTGGGCCAACTGGTCACGGAGGCGGACATCGTCATCGAGAACCTCCGAGCAGACGTCCTTGACCGACTCGAAATCGGCTACGACTGGATGCGGGAGCAGCGCAACGATGTGATCCTGGTGAGCATGGCGGCGTACGGAAAATCGGGACCCGAGTCGAGCCTACCCGGTTACGGCCCCCTGATCGAAGCGCTATCGGGTCTGGCCAATCAAACGGGCTGGGGAGACGGCGAGCCACACCTGACCACGGGCTTCGCGTACGGCGATCCGGTGGCTGCCGTCGCAGCGGCGAGTGCAGCAATTGCGGCCCTGGTGCAGCGCGACCGCAGCGGCTGCGGGCAGCACATCGACCTCGCCCAACGCGACGTAGCCACCGCTCTCATGGGAGAAGCACTGGCGGAATGGTCCACGACGGGTCATTCGCCCGAGCCCCAGGGCAACGGGCACCGCACCGCCGCACCTCATGGTGTGTTCCGCTGCACGGGCGAAGACGAATGGGTGGCCATCGCCATCACCAGCGACGAGCAGTGGCGCGGCCTGATCGCAATGCTCGATGCTGAGGACTGGGCGGCGGATGCAAGCCTGGGTAACGAACACGCCCGGCATGCTCGACGTACTGAATTGGAAGAACGCGTGGAGAGCTTCACCCAACGCCTGAGCAAGATGGAAGTCTTGCAACGCTGTGCCGAGCACAAAATCCCCGTGGGAGCGGTCCAGCGACCCTTCGAGCTACTCGAAGACCCTCAACTGATGGCACGTGGTTTTTACGAAACCCCCTCTCACCCTGACATGGGGTCCTGGGAGATGCATGGCTGGGAGTGGCGCCCACGCGATGCCGGCGCCTGTATACGCAAGCCCGGCCCGGATTTCGGCGCCCACAACGCGGATATCCTGCGGGAACTCGGCGTCAGCGAAGCTGAACAGGAGACCCTGGAAGCCGAAGGGGTGATCGCCTCGTCCCCCGTCGGAATTCCTCCGCTGCCCTGGGAGAGGGCCTGAAGCCGGGCCCGAAGCTCAAGCTCTTCGGGAATGCCGAGGGATCGCCATGCCCCCTGGTACGACCAAGGCGAGATCGCCTCGGCTGCGCGCGAACTGAAGCACAGAGGCGTCAGTCGCAGCCCACTCCCTCCAAGCGGCCCGCCCATGCCAGAGCCCCTTCCAGCAGAGCTCGATACTCGGGGGTCTCGTAGGCGGCGCCCTGGTGGCCCAACGCCGAGTACAGGGTGCGCCCGCGCCCGACGCAGCCCACCCAGACAATGGGGTGGTCGCCCATGCGCAGGTCCACCTCATTACCGAGCCAGCGCACCCAGGGCGAATAGGTCGATTCATCGACGCTGACCAACACACGCATCCCGTGGTCACGGGGGTTCGCATCCCAGGAGTACCACTCTTCGGTGTGGAGCCACTCATCGGGTAGCGAACGCGTGGCGGGGTGGTCGGCGTCCTCCACCACCAATCGCGCCTCCTGAAACTGAGGCCCCATGGTATGAGCCGTGAACAGGCCACCGATCAAATTGTCGACATACCAATCCCAATCCTCATGAGAGCTGTCGCCGGCAGCGTGAATTCCAACCCATCCACCGCCATCCTCCAGGAAACGCATGAAGGCCGCTTCTTGGTCACTGCTCAACATGTCACCACTGGCATTGTGGAACACCACGGCGTCGAAGTTCTCGAGCAGAGAATTCTGGAAGACCGCGCCGTTCTCCGTGGCGAACAGCGACCAGTCACGGCGTTGGGCGATCTCCTCGAATCGTTCGAGGCCGGCCACAATGGCCTCTTTGTGTCGGAAGCCATTGGTCTTGGTAAACACCAGAAAGGCCGGACGGCCCAACGCTTGGGGCAATTCCGGAGGTCGAACCTCGTGGGAACGATTGGTGAAGACCAGGTTCCAGGCGCCAATCATCCTCAGCCCCACGAGCCCAGCCGCCACCACGACCACCACAAGCACCCCAATACCCAACAGCACACGGCGTAGTCTGCTCATGGGAGATGGCTATCAACTGTGGGAGGGAGAATCAAGCCACTTGCATACGAGCGCATGGGCGGTGCACTCTCGGCTCGATTCACACCCCAGGGCCTCGAGATGGGCCGCGGAGGAGCCATGAGTAAAGTGCGCTACGAGGTGGACGGACCCGTCTCCATCGTGACCATCGACCGACCCGAGGTGCGAAACGCCGTCGACGGAGAAACGGCGGCGGCCCTGGTCGAATGCTTCCAGCGCTTCGAGGCCGACGACGAGCGCTGCGTCGCGGTCCTGACAGGAGCCGACGGTTGCTTCTGTGCCGGTGCCGACCTCCACGCCGTGAGTCGGGGGACCCCCGGGCGCGCCAATGAAATCCGCTCGGGGCCCCTTGGCCCTACCCACATGGATCTAGGAAAACCGGTGATTGCCGCCGTGGAGGGACATGCGGTGGCCGGTGGCCTCGAGCTCGCACTCTGGTGTGACCTGCGGGTGGCTGCCGAAAACGCAGTGTTCGGCGTGTTTTGCCGGCGCTGGGGTGTCCCTCTGATCGACGGCGGTACCGTACGACTGCCGCGGCTGGTAGGCCACAGCTTCGCCATGGACATGATCCTGAGTGGGCGGGGGGTCTGTGGCGACGAGGCTCGAAACACGGGCCTGGCCAACCGCCTGGTGGCCCAGGGACAGGCACTCAACGAAGCCATCGTACTCGCCAAACAGCTGGCCGCGTTTCCCCAGCGCTGCCTGCGAAGCGATCGGATCTCGGCCCGTAAACAATGGGGATTGACCGAAGCGGACGCCCTCGTGGAAGAAAAGCGCCTGGGCATTGAAGTGATCCGTTCGGGTGAGACCCGAGAGGGCGCCCGACGCTTCTCCGCGGGCGCCGGCCGACACGGTCACTTCGAATAAAACGTGTCCGCGGGGGGGGTGGATTGATGCGATTCTGGCAATTCCTGCGCTTCACAGAACCTGCCCAGCTCCCACGGCTGGCTCGGATCGCAGAGGAGGCGGGTTTCCACGGCGTCATGTTGGCCGACCACATCGCGTTTCCCGAACAGGTCGATTCGGAATATCCCTACGACCCCAGTGGCAAACCCTTCTGGGACCCGAGCGTCCCCTGGCCCGATCCATGGAGCAGCATCGCCGCGATGGCAGCTGTGACGACTCGAATCTGCTTCTCCACCAACGTCTGCGTGACACCCATGCGTCACCCAGTAGAACTCGCCCGAACTCTCGCCACGCTGTCCAGCCTTTCCGGCAATCGTGTGGCTCTTGGATCCGGCGCAGGCTGGATGCGAGAGGAGTTCGAGATCATGGGCGTCGACTTCAAATCACGAGGCCAGCGCTACGACGAGATGATCGATCTCATGCGTACCCTGTGGCGGGGTGAAATGGCCGATTTTCAGGGAGAGATTTTTCGGATGCCGCGAATGCAGATGAGCCCGACGCCCGCCGGCAAGATCCCGATCTACCTCGCAGGTGGAGCCAGGCCCGCCATGCGTCGAGCGGCGAGAATGGGCGACGGTTGGATCGCCGGAGACTTCACGATGAAGACCCTGCCGGGGATGATCTCGACTCTGTCCGCGATGCGCACGAAGGCGGGACGCGCCGGAGAACCTTTCCGCATCATCACCCCCACGCGCGCGGCAGCGGTCGATACCTATCGTCGACTCGAGGACATGGGCGTGACCGACATCATCAACCTTCCGGAGATGGACGAAATCGGTCCCGCGGCGAGCGAGAGCCAAAAGGCCGACTACATCAAGCGATTCGCCGAGACCTACCTCCCGCACTTCGACGACGAGGTCGCAACCGCGCACTAGGAAGGGTTCGGCCCGTACCGGTTGGATGGAATCGGCCCCCAGGGCAGAACGTGGATTCCGCAAGTTATGGACCCTCAGCTACCAGCGAGCGAAAATATTCCAGATGAAGGGCACGAAAGGTATTTTGGGCTCCATGGGCGGGCTGTTGGTGCTCGCGATTGCAGCACTCCAATTCGCAGGCGGAGGCTTCTTCGGAGTATCGCTCCACGCAGGCGAGGTGGGGTCCGAGCCACTCGCGGCGAATCTCGTGGCCGATCGGGAGGCTCGCCTCGTTGCTGCCAAGCAGAAGATCCACGCGGAAGCCCCCTCTCAGATCCTCTTTGGTGATCTCCACGTCCACAGCTCTTTCTCCGTCGACGCCTTCCAACTGACACTTCCCATGAGTGGTGGCGACGGAGCCCATCCGGTGGCCGATGCCTGCGACTTTGCGCGTTACTGCGCGAACCTCGACTTCTGGTCCATCAACGACCACGCGGCATCATTGGATCGTCGCCGCTGGGAGGAAACCATCGATACCATTCGCCAGTGCCAGGCAGTCGCTGGGAGCACCGCGCCCCCGGACCTGACCAGCTTTCTGGGCTGGGAGTGGACTCAAATGGGGTCTACGCCCGAAAACCACTACGGGCACAAGAACGTGATCCTCCGCGACCTCGAGGAGGGTTCGGTGCCCGCGCGTCCCATCGCAGCCGCGCCACCCAAAGGCGTTCCCTCTAATTTCGACACAGGCGGAGGTGGGCGCCTGATGCGCGGCCTCGGTGCATTCCTGATGGAAGGTGGCCACGAGATGATGCGGACTCTCAACGATCTGACCCGCATGGAAGCCTGTCCGGAAGGGGTCCACGTTCGCGATCTGCCCGCCGACTGTAGAGAGGCCGTCGAGACACCGCGAGAATTGTTCGCGAAGCTCGACCAATGGGAGCTCGCCTCGCTGGTCATCCCCCACGGTACGACGTGGGGACAGTACACCCCGCTCGGTTCGAGCTTCGAAAAACAACTGCGGGGTGGGCAGCACGACCCGAACCGGCAACGACTCGTGGAAATCTATTCCGGGCACGGCAATACCGAGGAGTACCGCGCGTGGCGGAGCACCGAGATCGTTCCGAGTGGAGAGCGGGGATGCCCCAGACCAAGTCCCGATTACACGCCCTCCTGCTGGCGCGCCGGAGAAATCATTCGCGCCCGATGCCTCTCCGAGGCCGGTGACAGTCTCGAATGCGAAGCCCGTGCGCGTCGCGCACGCCAACATTTCGTCGAGGCCGACCGAAACGCGGGCCCCTGGACCGTGCCGGGAGTCCAACCCGCCGACTTTCTGGATTCCGGTCAGTGCATCGACTGCTTTCAACCAGCTTTCAACTATCGACCGCTGGGAAGCGTTCAGTACATGCTCTCGCTCTCGAACCCCGGTGAAGAGGAAGGCGATGAGCGTTTTCGCTTCGGCTTCATCGCCTCGAGCGACAACCACACCGCGCGCGCGGGCTCAGGCTACAAAGAGGTTGCGCGACGTGAATTCACGGATGCCCGCATGGGTGAAATCGGAAAGTCGTCCCTGGTGACGAGCCACCTCCGAGACCCCGTAGCGTATTCCGAACGCTTCGATCCCTCTGATCAAATACCGAGCGTCGCCTTCCTCGAAACCGAGCGCAACGGATCGTTCTTTCTGACGGGGGGTCTTGCCGCCGTACACGCTCCGAGCCGAGAACGCGACGACATCTGGCGAGCTCTGGAGCGTCGAGAAACCTACGGGACGAGTGGTCCGCGAATCCTACTCTGGTTCGACTTGATTCACGCCGGTGAACAAGGCCGGGTTTCGCCCATGGGAAGCGAGGTCTCCATGGGAGGAACCCCGAACTTTCGTGTGCGGGCGGTCGGCTCCTTCGAACAGAAACCAGGTTGCCCAGACCAGACCGAAGGAATGCTCGAGACCGAACGCCTCGCCAAGCTTTGTCGAGGCGAGTGCTATCACCCCTCGGATACCCGACGCCCGATCACCCGCATCGAGATCGTTCGTATTCGCCCGGGGGCCCTGGAAGACGAGACCGGTTCGCCGGCCATCGAGGACCCATGGAAGACCCTCCCCTGCCGCGGAGATCGGGAGGGATGCGAAGTCACCTTCAGCGACCCGAACTTCGTTTCAGATGGACGGGATACGGCCTACTACGTGCGGGCCATCGAAGCGTCGAGTCCCGTGATCGCCGCCGATCCACTGGGCTGCGAGCGCGACGATTCAGGTAGATGCGTTTCGATCAATGCATGCTTCATGCGGCCCGATTCCGACGATTGCCTGTCGCTCTCCGAGCAACGGGCCTGGTCGTCGCCGATCTTCGTAGACTTCGTTCAGCCCCAAGAGTTCGTAACGGTAACGCCTTCGAAAGCCACGGAGATCGGATCGCACATCGGCGAGGGAGACAACCGGATTCACAAAGGCGAGCGGACGCTTGCATCTTTTCCAGCCGGCCCTTGAGATCCCGGTCGCTCACGCTCTCCGCTTCCCGAGGGCCGGTCGAACCCCGCGAAGAACTCAACTCAGTGCAACGGACTCGGTGTCTCGGCCCGCGCGCAGAATGGCTCCCGGGCGCTCGCCCGTCGCCTCGCCATCGCGGACGATTTCGATGCCGTTGACCAACACGTGAGCAATCCCCTTGGCCTCGGCGTAGAGGCGCGTAGCCCCAGCCGGCAGGTCATCGCGAGTGAACGTGGGCTCGCATGCGATGCTCTTTTCGTCGAAGATCACGACGTCGGCCTTCCAGCCCTCCGCGATCTGCCCCCGCTCGCGCAAGCCGTACAGACGTGCCGGCACATCAGTCAACTGCCTCACGGCATCTTCGAGACTCAATATCCCTTGCTCGCGAACCGCCGTGCCGAGCACACGCGTGCTGGTCGCGAACATATCCAACATGTCGAGGTGGGCACCCGCGTCCGAGGCACCGACAATGGTCCGATCGTCGAGCCAGAGAGATCGCAGCACCTCCCAATCAGCTTGCGTCGTATCTCCTGACCTGGGCGAGAACGAGGTACGCAGGTCATCCGCGATCGCGATGTCCAAAAGGGCATCGAAAGGTTCGACACCGAGTTCTCGGGCTGCCTCACCTACCGTGCGACCGGTGAAACGAGCGTTTTCCGGTGAAAAGGTCTCGCGGATCAGAATCTTTGACCAGTTGGAGAACTGACGGGTCAGGCCCGAGGCTTCAGAACGCGCGTCCGAGTCGAGCCGCTTGCGAACATCGGGATCGGAGAGATGTTTCTTCCGTTCCTCGATGGAGAGCTTGAAGACGTCAGCCCAACCATGGAAGTTGTCGAAGACCACCCCGGTTCGCAGATTGATCCACAGCGTACCGCTCGGTACTGCCGTCAGGGCGACGACTCTCGCACCGCGCTCACGCGCGTACTCACTGGCGTCCAGCTGAGAATCCACCATCTCGCGGTTTCGTGCGCTACCGGCCAGGACATTCCAGTTCACCACTCGATTGGAGGCAATCGAGAGGTCGGCCATGAGAGCTTTGAGCGCTTCATCGAAAATGCCCAGTGGAGGAGCAATCTCGAGGGAGGAACCCGGCTGTTCCCGCAGCACGGCTGCGAGGGCGAGGAATTCATCACGGGAGGCATGGCGAGAAGGTACGGGCTGACCATCCGCATCGTTGTGGGCGCCCGAAACTGAGGTCGAAAACCCCAGCCCTCCCTCGGCGAGGGAGCGCCGCAGCAGGTCCTGCATCTCCCGCAGTTCATCGTCATTGGCCTGGAAGCCGACCGAGCGTTCACCCATGACGACACGCCGAATGGCCGAGTGACCCACCAGAAAGCCCGCGTTGAGTGCGAGCTCACCTTCCAGCCGATCCAGATAGTCGCCAAAAGAGCGCCAGTCCCAGGGCACCCCCGCTCGCAGGCTCTCGAGAGGCATGCCTTCCACCCGCGCCAACATCTGCATCAAGTAGTCGGCGTGCTCAGGGGCCAGAGGCGCCACGCTGAATCCGCAGTTTCCACCGACGACGCTCGTCACCCCGTGATAGCAAGAGGGCGAGAGTGATCCGTCCCAGAAGACCTGGGCATCGTAGTGTGTGTGAAGATCGACAAACCCGGGCGCCACGATCTTTCCGCTGGCATCCAGCGTCTGCCGCGCCGAACCGTCGACATCACCGATGGCGACGATCCGTCCGTCCACGATTCCGATATCCGCTTGACGTTTGGCCCCACCACTGCCGTCGACCAGTTCTCCACCCGTGATCTTGAGATCAAACGCCATGTCTCGATTGCCTTTCTCCGAAAGCCCGCTTGCAGCAAGTGTATCAGCCTTCCTCGCCGAAACGGCGAAATGGACGTCTCCGTCGCCGTTTGCCACTTCGCAAGCGCGAGGACTTGGCGTCTCAAGTCCCCTCGGGTATTGGCACCATCGGATGCTAGGAGAATCAGTTCGCCATAGCGTCCAAGGCCTTAGGAGTGTCATGATGTAGGCATGAGTCATTCGATGATCTCCGCGGACTCCCACGTGTTCGAACCGGGCGACCTGTGGGAGACGCGGGTCGACGCCAACCTCCGTGACCGGGTCCCCAAAGTCGAGCAACTCGAGGCCGGTTCCTACATGGTTTTCGACGACGGTACCAAGGTGCCCTTCGTCGGCTTCGGAAGCGCCGGAGACCGGGGCCGCACGAGCACGGTCATGCCCCTCGAAGATGTGCGCAGAGGTGGATACGACCCGTCGGCCCGTCTGGCGGACATGGATCGGGACGGGCTCGCGGCCGAGGTTCTTTACCCGAGCTTCGCCATGCGGCTGTTCACCATCCAGGACCCGACCCTTCAAGCGGCGTGCATGCGCGTCTACAACGACTGGCTGGCAGAATTTCAATCAGCCGCACCGGACCGGCTGTTGGGCCAGGCACTGCTGCCCGTCGATGTCGATGCGGCCCTCGCCGAACTCGATCGCATTTCACAGCTTGGCTTCCGCGGGGTCGTGGTGAGCGGCCACCCCACTCGCGATCATGACTATGGAACCGATCTGTTCGAGAAACTCTGGGCCGCCCTCGAAGAGGCACACCTACCCGCGAGCCTTCACGTCTTCACGGGCCCCCACCGACCCGAGCGCAATTCCTTCCTGGCCGACTACACCCTGGCCACTGGACTCGTCGCACGATCTCTCGCACTCATGGTTTTCACGGGTGTCTTCGAGCGCTACCCCGAGCTTCGAATCGTATCGGCAGAGAACGACATCGGCTGGGTCGCGCACCTGCTCTTGCGAATGGATCACGCCTTCGAGCGCAAGGGCCCCCGCTATTCACACCCTCTTCGTTCCGGGATGAAGCCTTCGGAGCAATTCCGCCGAAACGTTCGATGTACCTTCATGGACGATCGGGCAGGAGTTCTCACTCTCGAAATCGCGGGCCCAGAACTCTTCATGTGGGCTTCCGACTATCCCCACGACGACAGCACTTTTCCGGAATCTCGGAAGGTGGTCGATCGCTTGTTCGAAGGCATAGCCAAGGAACAGCGTCAAATGATCGTCCACGACAACGCGGCGCGTCTCTTCGGCTTGGTCTGAGCCAACAACCAATGGTTCATATAGGCGGTGTTACTTTGCAAGAGGTAGAAGACAAATGCCCATAACCGAAGTCGGCTACCTGAACAACGAGTGGAAACATCGATCCGAGCGTCCTCGAATCCGTTCGGGTGCGTCCCGGCGTGCCAATACATCCCCCCGTACGGTCGACGTCCACGACGCACGACCTCTCGATGAGGCGGGAGTTCTGGATCTCGACACGAACGGCTTCGTACGGGTGACCCATCGATCGAACGTGATGGATTTCCGCGACTCATCGCAGATCAAGAGCGTCTACATCCCCGAGATGTCCGATGTCCTCCGCAACCTCACTGGAGCTGACGAGGTCTTGGCTCATGTCTTCGCTCCGATTCGAAGTGAAGACCCCGAATTCTTCTTCGGCGCCTATTCACTCTACATGCATTGCGACTACGCCCTTTGCGTGGAAGAGAAGCGGACCGATGAGGTACTGCGGATGCAAGGCAGCCCGCTCGCAGACAATCGCGAGGGTTGGAATTTCGCTTGGTACAATGTCTGGCGACCGATCGACCATGAGGTCCAGGCGCGCCCGCTCACGATCATCGACGCATCGACGCTGGACTCTGCCGACGTGATCGACTACCGCCCGACAGACGACGAGGTTGCGTCACTTCCGGTATTCAATGCGGACCAGCGCCTCTACTACTTCCCGCAGATGCAGACCGATGAGATATTGGTCTTCAAGCAGATGGACACTCGGCGGGACCGCGCCCAGGTTTGCCCCCACACCTCGTTCGACGATCCCGATTCGCCCCCCAATCCGTTACCTCGCCGAAGCATCGAACTACGACTGATGTGCGCATTCGCTCCGACATCCTGATCGCAGTTCGACCGCAACCCTCTCCTTCAAGCGCGCGTGAGACTCGGGCAACGGCGAGCAACGCGATCGTGTCTCCGAAGTCCCGGACGACATCTTTCGGGGTATGCTTTTCCTGCAATGCTGACAAAGGGCTTAGTACAAGTCCCCCGAGCCTTTCGATCAAAAGAGTCATTCAGAGGACACACGAGCAATGGAACTGAAATGCTATGAAATCGAACCTGGCCACGTAAGGGTGGAACCTGCTCGACTCAAGCGCGATTGGATGGACGAGACCCCCGATGGGCACGCCTATCGGTGCTTGCCCCTGACACGGGCGAACTCCCACGGCTGGGAACTCCTCTGCCCATTGGGGTTCGAGGCCGTGTGGAATGGGGAGCCGGGGATCGACGCGATTGGGATTTCCGTCGACTCTCGCGAAGAGAATGACGCAGCTGAGTCGCAAAATCAGGCCGACCCATCCGGGGCAAGCGCCACCGATGAGGATGCGCGGGGTGAATTGATTCAGAGCGTTCTTGAAGCGATGAAGCAGAGCACTTCGAGCAGCGAATCGATCGCAGTCGAAACATTCGATGAAGCAACGAGCGCCTCATCCCACCAAAACCTAGTCGACCACTTGTTGAAAACCTATGCCGACTCGGCTCCGACCTCGAACCAGCAAGAGGGGAACGCCATGGATCCGGCAGTTTCCGAGGAGGGCCAACCCAGCACCCTCCAGAGTCGGATGACGGCGATGATCAAAAAAAACGAACTAAAAATTCGTGAAGCCCTGGGCAACATGAACCTATCCCGCAATGCCAGTAGCGCCCACATGATTGAAAGTCATTTTGGAAATGGGATTTTGACCTTCAACCCGTTACTTATTTTTCAAACCGAACCCGGGTATGATCTGTGGATCAGCGGTCCCAGCAATCAGTTCAAAGATGGAATCCAAGCGACTCAAGCCATTGTCGAAACCGACTGGATGCCGTTTACGTTTTCGGTCAATTGGAAGTTCACCCGGCCCAATGTGCCGATCCGCTTCGAAAAGGGCGAACCCTTCTGTTTCCTTTTTCCCATCCAACGGGGAGCCGTCGAATCTTGTGAGCCGGTCATCACTTCCCTCGAAAGCGACCCCAATCTGAAAGAGGTCTATTGGAGCACGCGCGTGAAACGCAATATGGCTTCGATGCTCAGCAAGGATCCTCAAGAAAGGTTTCAGGGTTGGTACATGCGGGGAAACGACCCGATATCCGGGGATCCTGGAACAACCACGCACCAATTGGCGACCCGTTCCAGGAAGTTCACGCGCGAGGCTTCGTAGCGCTCAGACGCGAGGCTCGTGTTTTTTGCGTTTCATGGCTCTGATAGAGACCTCGTCCATCCGCTTTATCTCTGAATGGACCGAGACAAGCCCGCGTCGCGAGACCTGACAGACCCATCCCATTCGTTTGACGGGAAGATCGCGGTGGGCCTGGGAGCCCCCGTCAGGCGACAGTTTCGACCCGTGCACGCACATGCTTGTGCCACGGCGTCAGCGCCAGCCAGTCCCGATCTTCGCCCGAGGTGAGTTCATTGGGCGGCGCCCCAACCACGCGGCGGTTGCCCTCCTCGTCCGGGTACTCGAGCCCATGTCCGTTCGGCAACGTAATGTGTCCATCCCGAAGGGTATCGCTGACCTCGACTACTGTCTCCGCCGAGCCGCGCTTGGTAGTAATTCGTACGCGACCTCCATCCTCCACTCCGAGCCTCTCGGCATCGCCCGGGCTCATACGCAGCGCACCGTCTACGTCCTTGCGGCGCCAACCCGGATTCCGAAAAATCGTATTCGCAGTGCTGGTGCGGCGCTCACCCGCTGCCAAGATAAAGGGATACTCATCCGTTGCCTTGGGAGGCTCCTCGTCGACGAGATCGGCGAGCTCCTGGATCAGTTCGGGAATCACCAGCCGGATCTTCCGGTCGTCGGTTCCAATGCGTTCCATCGTGATCTCGTAGGGATCCGATGTAATCACGACGCCATTCGGATGATCGAGCAGCGCGCGAAAGACTGCGTTTCCAAGTTCTGGGCCCTCTCCCTCGAAGCCAGCGCGTTGGACCGATGCAGGCTCACCCGCGGCCAGCGTCTGAGAAGCCCCCCACAAGAGAGCTGCCGGTTCCAGGCCGTCGCCGAGCGAGCGCCCCAAAGTCTCGTACAGGACCACAGGCAGGATTGCGGCGAGCTTCGGATTACTACCCATCGCCTTCTGAAAGGTGACGCCAAACTCTTCGAGCCCCTCCTCGGCGGCCTGGCGCAACTCGGCGAGATCGGCGTCGGTAAATGCGCCGAGTGCGCGACACAAACGGCTGTGGATCTCCGGCTCCGTGAGGGTGCCCTCGGCCATGGGAAAAATCGGCTGGCGCATCAGGAAGGTGTGTCGCGGGAAACCACCTCCGAAGAACGTCGTCTCGACCTTCTCGTACTGCGAAGCCGCGGGCAGGATGTAATGGGCATGTCTCGCGGTCTCGGTCATCGCCACATCGATCACCACCACGCACTCCAACGAGTCGAGGGCCTCACGCATCCTCGGACTATCTGCCAGTGAATGCACTGGATTTCCACTCTCAATGAAGATGGCGCGAAAACGATCCGGGTGATTGGTCAGGATCTCCTCGGGAATTGCATTACAGGGGATGAGTCCGGTGATGATGCGATGTCCACCGACGGGCGATGTCCGATTGTTCCTGTGGCTTCCAATCAACTTACCCATGTGGGTGCCGAAATTCATCGCGCCCTGGCCACCGAGATTGCCCGTAAGCACGTAGAGGAGTTTCTCCAGATAGGAGTTGAGCGTGCTATGGGGTGCCATCTCGACCCCGAGATCTTCGAGGACCGACACACTTTCCGCACAGCCAATGACTCGTGCTGCCCGGCGGACATCCCCCTCGGGAACTCCGGCCCTCGCGCAGTATTCTGCAACGGGGACCTGCTCGAGTACGGCGAACAACTCTGCGCCGTCATGGGCGTAGGTCGCGAGCCACGGGTGGTCGAGCCGGTCTTCGTCTAACAGGATCTTCAGCATGGCGGCCAGCACGAAGGCGTCGGTTCCGGGAATCACCTGTAGCCAGATGTCAGCAAGGTCCGCAGTTTCCGTGCGGCGGGGGTCGAGAACGATCAGATGCCGTTCGGAATCCCTGGCAATGTCTCGCAAAATGGGGCGAGCACGCTCAAAGCCGTGGGAGTGCCAGGGATTCTTTCCGACGAAGACAGCGACTGCGGCGTGTTCAAAATCCGGCTCAGGGCGGCCTCCGAACATGGTGCCCTCCACCCAGAACTCTCCCGTCTTCTCCTGGGCCAGCGCATTGGAGGCGTAGCGCATCCCGAGCGCCCGCCGGGTTGCGGCACTGTAGGCGCCACCGAGATGATTGCCCTGCCCGCCGCCGCCGTAATAGAGAATCTTCTCGCCACCGTGGGTGTCCCGAATGGTGGAGAGCTTCGCGGCGATCTCTCCGATAGCAGTGTCCCAGCCGATCGCTTCGAAGGCGCCATCGGGTTTTCGTCGAAGGGGTGTCGTGATGCGGTCGGCGTGGTTCTGGTAATGATCAAGGCGGGCTGGTTTTTCGCAGGTGTAGCCACGAGAGCGCGGGTTGGTCTTGTCTCCCTTGATCCTGGTGAAGTGGCCGTCCTGTGTCTGAACCTGCAGCCCGCAGTTGGTGCTGCACAGGATGCACGCCGTACTCTTCCACTCTTCCCGATGTGCCATTGAAGACTCCTCGTCGTAGCCGAGAGCGGGCAGGACTCGACATCGGACAGGTTTCACGCATGAAGCGGGATTTTCACCTGACTAGCAGGTCCGATTAGGGCCTGCAATCAACCGAAATACGCCGCCTCGTCTCGTGAAGCGACAAGGAAAAAACACGCTGATTTCCGGGTCGGTGTCCGGTTCGCCCTAGGCCGTGGAAAAGAGCGATCTGCATAACCGAATGATCGAATCCATTGTCGCGGACTCGACCCTCGCATGCCGGCTCGAGACCACCGGGCTCCAGGGCCGGTCGCACCGAAACAAACGCAAGATCGGTCGCGCAGCACTCACCGCGATCGGTTCAGCGGCACCAGGTTTCCTTAGAAAGATCCCACATATCCAGTTTTCGACCCAAGTATGACTCGAGTTGCCTGACGTCATCGCGAATCGATCCCATCAAATACTCGTAGGTCGATTGAGAGAACCGAACCGGAGCCCGACTGGTAGCCGCTGAATCGAGAGACTCTGCAATGGGCGAGGCGCGATACAGCATCGAAGTGTCGAAGTCGAAGCCTGAATCCAGTTGCAGAAATCTGCACAGGTCGGCGAGTTCTCGATCCGGATGAGAGGACAACTCCTCCAGGATCACCACGTGGATCTGCTCCGATGGAAAATGCAGGAGGTAGCGGCTTAGCTGGAACCAATAAAGGCTCGCATCGAGCAGATGCGAGTGGGTAAAAACGCGTGAGTCAATACTCTCGCGGATGGGAGCTCCTGCTCTCTCGTGATTGCCGCGATCGTGTTCGTGATTGGAGATGATTCTTTCGAGAGGGTTACGCAGGCTGTACACGAATTTCATCCCTGGGCGGATCCTTGCTGTCCGCTCGGGCACTTCGCCTCCCGCGATCGGTGCAAACGTGTAGTAGGGCGATGCTTCACCGATCAGGCGTTCATCCTTGTACTTGACGAGCATCCGTCTCAGGATCTCATCGTCACTCATCATTCGTCGCTTCTCATGGTTGGAAGTCCCATAAAAGAGCGGTTCCACCGAAGAATAGGGGACAGGGTCGTGTGTATCGGGCAGGAGCAGGTTTGTTTCCTTTTGAGGTGCCATGAAAACATCAGGGTGCTGGTCGAGATAGTAGTGCAGGCTCGTAGTTCCCGATTTTTGTGCGCCTATGATCGAAAAATGAGGAAAGAGTTCTCGGTACGGGATACGACGAAGCGCGATGATGACGTGGTCTTGCAAGGCATGGTATCTCGCCCCCAGCCTATATCGCTGAACGAGCGGTAAAGCCTGCACGAATCGCACCCAGTACGACCACATCACACTTCGGATCGAACGGATGTTCGCCACCATTCCGGAATTCTTCTCGCAATTGAGGCATTCGGCAACCCGACCCTACCCACGGTTCGGAGAACCTCAGGCTAAGGAATCCAATCCGCATCCTCTAGATCTGGGCAGCAGGAATATCGGTCGAGCCTCGATTTCCCTTTAATTGGGCCCCGGTCCTGACCCCACTGCGCGATAATCGACATGCGAAATGACCCCGGATGCGCTCAAAGACGCCCGCTACGCCGTACGCCCCGTCGCTCCCAGTGAATTCGACGAAGTAGCGCACTGCCTCGGTCGTGCCTTCCAAGAAGACCCCGTTGCGATGTACTTCTTTCCCAAGGAGACCGCGAAGTGCTACGGCCACTTCGCCAGGGTCGTGATGGACACCCTTCGCCCGCACATCCACTACGCGACGATCGATGGCCTGACCGGTGCGGCCCTCTGGCAGCCCCCTTCGCCGCCGAAGGAGCCGTTCGTGAAGTCTCTGTTCAGCGCTGCCCGCCTGTTGTGGGCAGCGGGCTCCGCGTTCGGGCGCGTAGCAGGCCTGGGACAGGCCATGGAAGAGCATCGCCCCAACGAGCCACACTGGTACCTCGCGATGCTGGGAACCGATCCTTCCGAACAGAGCCGCGGGATCGGCTCAGCGCTCGTCCATGAAACACTTGCACGATGCGACCACGAAGGAACCCCCGCGTACCTCGAAACATCCACGGAGAAAAACATTCGCTTCTACGAGAACCACGGCTTTCAAGTCGAAGTGGAGATTCGCCCCTCAGTTGGACCAAGACTGTGGACGATGTCCAGGCTTGCCCGTTGATACACGGGCGACAACGATCGTGGACGGCTCGCCCGAAGACGCCGTCCGGTTCATCGGCTGCCAGCGGCGGGGCCTCGGGGTCGGCAAGATGGAGGACCACAACGACCCGTTCGCCTGGATCAAGCAGGCCTGAGCCGGCTGACGAAAGCATCCACCCGCCTAGCGTTCGGATCGATGGAGCTCCAACCTACCCTTCCCCTTGGAGCCCAGTTTTCGCAGACCCCACTTCGAGAACCCGAATGGCTCCGGCTCTTGTCCCAAGGCTGGAGGCCTCCCAGAGCATCGGAGGCAATAAAGTCATTTCTCCCGCGCTCGGTAAGTTCGTCGCCCCACCACGGGTCCCGACGTGCAGAATGGGTCGGCGGGTTGCCGCTGAGACTCGGCCAACCCATGATCCGCACCCTCAGGCCCCGGAAGCATCCGGGCTGAACAGGAGCCAGCATGCAGGACCTCAAAGGAAAGACTGCCGTCGTCACGGGAGGCGCGAGCGGGATGGGCAACGCAATGGCCCGGCGTTTCGCACGCGAGGGGATGAAGATCGTCCTGATTGACGTCGAAGCCGAACCGCTCGCCGAGGCGACCCAGGCCCTGGAGGCGGACGGGATCGAGGTGTTTGCCCAGCAGGTGGATGTCTCCGATGCTACAGCCATGGACGCGGTGGCCAAGGCCGCCCTGGAACGCTTCGGTTCGGTACACATCGTCTGCAACAACGCTGGAGTCGGCTCCGGCGGCCACATGTGGGATCTCACCACCGAAGACTGGGAGTTCTGCATCCGCCCCAACCTGTGGGGAGTGATCCACGGAGTGCGGGTCTTTACCAAGCACATGATCGCGCAGGACGAAGGACACATCGTGAATACGGCTTCCATGGCGGGGCTCGTCACGGTACCCGGAATGGGTCCCTACAACGTGACCAAGCATGGGGTCGTGACACTTTCCGAGAGCCTGTACCACGAGCTCGCAGCCATCGGCAGCGCCGTCGGAGTCTCGGTACTGTGCCCGGGTCACGTCAATACGCGTATCTGGGAATCGCACCGCAACCGGCCCGAGGAACTCGCTGCTACGGCGCGGGATCCGGAAGGAGACGAACAACGCGCCACCCATGAGTATTTCCGGAAGATGCTGCAAACCAGCATGCCGGCCGACCAGGTCGCAGACCTCGTGCACGCTGCGGTTCTCGATGGAACCTTCTACATCCACACCCACGAAAACGTGTACGCCGCGGTCCAGGCTCGTCTACAGGGCATTCTTGACGCCACGAGCCCTGCAACCCCCGAAGGTGGCCAAGCCGTATTCAGCAAATGAACCATCCCTTCGCCTTTTGGAGCGGACCCTCAGCCCACACACTTGAAACGATCCGGTCAGATTTTTTCCCTGGGCTCGTATGAATCGATTTCGAGCTGAAAGAAAACCAGAGAAAATTTCAGAAATTTCGATGAACCGGAAGATAGTTCCGCGTCGGGCATATCAAAAACATCAGACTTTCCTATGGGCGAGTCTCTGGGTTCTCTCGCTGATCTGGGTTTCGGGTTGCCGGGGTGAGCACCAGGGACCCGGCACGCCTGTGAAGGCCACGGTTCCCGAGTCAGTAGTGGCGAAAAGAAGCAGTGACCAACAAAGCGCTTCTCTCCCTCGAGCAAAGCAGATCCTCTTCGGCGATCTCCACGTCCACACCACGTTTTCGCCGGATGCATTCGTGATGAGCCTTCCTCTTCTCGGCGGCGAAGGGGTACACCCTCCCGCCGACGCATGCGACTATGCTCGGTACTGTGCCGGTCTCGATTTCTGGTCGATCAACGATCACGCTGAAGGAATCTCTCCGCAGCACTGGCGTGAGACTGTCGATTCGATTCAACGCTGCAACGCAGCCACCGACCCCACCCATCCCGATACGGTTGCATTCCTTGGCTGGGAATGGAGTCAGGTGGGCTCTACGCCAGAAACTCATTTCGGGCACAAAAACGTCGTGCTCCTGGGCACGGATCCCGACGAAGTCCCTCGTCGCCCCATTGCCGCGCCCCGGCCGGAGTTTCGTGTGGCAACCATGCCAACAATTGCAAAGTTCCTGCTCCCGCTGGCCTTCTTCGCTGAGAGGCAGCGCTACTTCGACTATTTCGAATACATCAACGAAGTCGAAGCAACTCCTCAGTGCGATCCCAACACGAACACCCGAGACCTGCCCGCTGAATGTCACGAAGTCGCACGTGACCCTCGAGAATTATTTCGAAAACTCGACGAATGGGGAGGGCCCGCCCTCGTCATTCCTCATGGAACCTCCTGGGGCCTCATGACGCCCGCGGGAAGCAGCTGGGACCTGCAGGCCACTGAAGGCCAGCACGACCCACAGCGTCAGAATCTTTTCGAGATCTATTCCGGTCACGGAAACTCAGAAGAATATCGCTCCTGGCGCGCCGTCGAACTCGGACCCGATGGGGAACAATCCTGTCCAGAGCCGACCGGGGATGGCTACGAGGCTTGTTGTTGGCGCGCTGGTGAGATCATTCGTTCGCGTTGCGTAGAGGACATCCCATCTCAGGTTTGTGAACAGCGGGTCGAAGATGCCCGACGCAACTACCTCGAAGCAGGAGTAGGCGCTCACAACAGTGTGCCCGGAGCAACGGTCTTGGACTGGGGCAACTGTGGCCAGTGTCCCGACTGTTTTGCACCTGCATTCACACTGCGCCCTGAAATGTCTGGCCAGTATGCTTTGGCTCGGGGTTTCCGATTCGGATTCCTCGGCTCCAGCGACAATCACTCTGCACGAGCCGGGAATGGCTTCAAGGAACACGCGCGACTTCAGCTGACGGAAGCACGACCTCATCCCACTGGCATCATGGCCAAGCTCATGGGGGGCCAGGAAGAACCGAGCCCTGAGTCCATTCAAGTCGATGTGTCGGCCCTACCGCTCCAGAAGCGCCGTGATGTTCGGCGGAGCGATTTTCTGCTCACCACTGGAGGTTTGGCCGCCGTTCATTCCGAAGGGCGGAGCCGCGACCAGATCTGGGATGCCTGGAATCGCCGAGAGGTCTATGGGACGAGCGGTCCACGGATTCTTTTGTGGTTCAACCTGATGAACGGGCCTGAGGGGTCGACCCCCATGGGTTCCGAAGCCAGCCTGGACGAGACGGCACCTCGCTTCCGAGTTCGCGCTGCTGGGAGCCGAGAGCAGCTCCCGGGTTGCCCGCAACACGTAGGCGAGACCCTGACTCCAGAACGCATCGCGAAACTCTGTCTGAACGAATGCCATCACCCAGGAGATGCTCGCCTCCCCCTTGATCGAATCGAGGTCGTTCGCATCACTCCGGGGCCTATGGAAACGGCTCCGCAAATCGAAGACCCCTGGAGAAGCTTTTCCTGTGAGGGGCAATCCTTATGCACGATCGAATTCGATGACACGGAGCCAGTTGCAGCCGAACGAGCCTACTACGTCCGAGCCATTCAAACACCCACCCCAGCCGTTGGCGCCGGTGGTTTCCGTTGCGTCAACTCATCCAACGGTGAATGCAGCCAGATCCGACCCTGTACCGGTGAACCCGAGGCATTGGGAGGCAGCGACTGCCTGAGCGAAGTTGGAGAGCGTGCCTGGTCCTCTCCCATTTTTGTCACCCGCGCTCTGGAACCTCGAGGCGTCTTGCAATGAGCCGACCTGCTTCAACGCGCCATTCAGCCCGGACCCGATGGGTTGTCGTATTCATGGTCTTCGTTTTTTTTGATGCCCTACCCTACTCCGCCACCGGGGACCCGCTCAGCCAGAGACCCCCCCGCTCCGCTTCAGAAGACAACCGAAACATCTCCGAGTCTGCCGATGGCTTCATGACGCAAATGACTCCTGTCGAGGCGAGGACCATTGCACCGTCCGTTCACCAAGCAACAGGTGTGTCGAATACACAGCTGATCGACACGGGCGATTCGGTGGTTCTTTTCGATAGTGGTTTGGCGATCCAGGCGACCGCTCAGAAAAAGGCACTGCTCAGTACCGTCGGGGAAAAGCCCGTGAGCCACATCGTCCTCTCACACTCACATCAGGACCACGTCGGTGGAACTCCGTTCTGGGAAGAGGCAAACACGGTGATCGTGGCCCACCGTGAATTCACAGAAGAGCAAAGGTATCTGAAGGAACTCGAGCCCTATCTACACGACCGCAACCGTGCACTGTTTCCCTGGATGCCTGAGGAACCCATCACGGCGGGCCCAATGGCCTTTGGCACCGTAAAACCCACACTTCTGGTAGACGACGAAACCCCCTACGTGTTCGAGCAGGGAGGCATCCGCTTCGAAATCATCCCGACACCCGGTGCCGAAGGCACCGACAACCTATCTCTTTGGCTTCCCAAGCAGAAGATCCTCCTCGTCGGAGACACTCTGGGACCCATCTTTCCCCAGTTTCCCAACATCTTCACCATGCGTGGCGAAAAAACGAGAAAACCCATCGAGTACATCCAAACGCTGGACCGTTTGATTGCACTCGAGCCCGAAATTCTCGTTCCCAGTCACCGGGACCCCATCGTTGGAAAAGAAACGATCCGTGAGGGATTGACACGGATTCGAGACGCCGTCCGATACGTTCATGACGAAACCGTGCGAGGAATGAACGAAGGCAAAACGGTCTGGCAGTTGATGGAAGAGGTCCAATTGCCCCCGGAACTAAGCCTTTCACAAGTCCACGGACGGGTTTCATGGTCGGTGCGAAGCATTTGGGAGTACTACGCGACGTGGTTTCATTTCGACTCCACGACTGAACTCTATACCGTCAGTCCTCGCGAAGTGTATGCCGACGTCGGACGAATCGCGGGACCCGAGCGCCTTTCTCAACACGCTCGCGAATTACTCGACCAAGGAAAGCCCCTGAACGCTCTACATTTGTGTGAAATTGCACTGGCTGCAGATCCCACATTTCAGCCAGCCCTGCAAGTTCAACGAAATGCTCTTTCAGAACTTCTCGACCAAGCGCGATCAACCTTCGAGAACAGCTACGAAATCATATGGCTACAGCAGGAAATCCGAAAAACAGACCAAGCACTTTCCATGAAGTAGCCGTTAACCCCTCGGGCACGACAACTTTGCTCGGTGAAGACCACAACCAACTTCTCAATTGGGCCGGCTGCTATTCGTGCAAACCAATCACTGAATGAAGTCGATCGGAATGAATCCGATCATTCCTGAGTGGATGCCTTCATTCGAAACCAATCACATAGCAGCGTTCCAGATCAAAGGAGACAACCATGCCGTCTGTCCCCCATCCCGCCATCGCCGAAGGCAACGTGGCCGTCGTCACCGGTGGCGCCAGCGGCATCGGCTTTGCCACAGCCGAACGTTTTGCGCGCGCGGGACTCCGCGTATGCATCGCCGATCTTGACGAGGAAGCATTGAAAGTTGCTGCCGACCACCTTTCCAACGTGGGTGAAGTAATCACCCAGATCACCGATGTCTCGGACGCTGGTTCGATGGATCAACTCGCCAATGCCGTAGCCAGGCGACTCGGTTCTGTCTCCGTCTTGATGAACAACGCGGGTATTGGCGGTGGCGGCGACGCACTCTCGAATCCAGAAGGTTGGCACCGAGTTCTCGGCGTGAACCTTTTCGGTGTGATGCATGGTGTACAGCGCTTTGTCCCCGACATGGTGGCGAGTGATCGACCGGGACTCGTCATCAATACCGGTTCGAAGCAGGGCATCACCCAGCCGCCAGGCGACACCGCCTACAACGTCAGCAAGAGCGGTATCAGGAGTCTTACAGAAGGTCTCTCCCATACCTTGATGCAGCAGACCGAAGGACGCGTCACGGCCCACCTGCTCGTTCCTGGCTTCACCTATACGGGCATGATGAAGCGCTTCCTCAAGGAAAAACCACCCAGTGCATGGTTACCCGAGCAAGTTGCAGACTTTCTTTTCGAGTCTCTCGCCAGCGGTGATTTCTACATACTGTGTCCCGACAACGACGTGACGCGTGAAATGGACGAGAAACGCATCCTCTGGAACACCTACGACATCATCGAAAACCGTCCGGCGCTTTCGCGCTGGAATCCGGCATTCGAAGCAGAGTTCGAAGAATTCATGAAGCGCTAGTGCCCACCCCCCAAATCGTTCCCGATCTTGCCAGGGCCAACAAATCCAAGCTCGACGGAAGCCTCGTTTGACGCGCGACTTTCGAGACTCCGATCGGATCAGTAATAAATGGTGGTCATTTGCCCGATCCGTGTGAGTTCACCACGTTGGTTGCTCCAGCTTCTCTGTGTGATCAGGAACAACATGGTTCCATTGCGGCCCTCACGCTCGTAGGCATCGGCCAGTGTGGTGGTAGCGGTGATCACATCGCCCGGTCGGATTCGCTCGAAGTAGAAGTTTCGCTGGCCCCCGTTGAGCACCCGAGTGCCCGGCTCACTTCCTGAAGTACGCATCCAGGGCATGCGCTTCGCCCCATCCTGCATCCAGGCGAAAGGGTTGAAGTCACGCGGCGCGACCAAGCCGCCCCAGGGTCCCCGAGCCGCGACGGCTTCGTCGTAATAACGATCCGGCGCACGCTCAGGGTAATGGACCGCCATGGACCAACGGCGAATTTCGTTGGCGCCGACGGGAAGCGATTCGGCTGGTTCCATCTCTCGCCCGATCCATCCCAGAGTCTCCTCGTCGAGATAGACGCCTGTCTCCTTGGAACCATCAAGCTCAGGAGGCGGCGGGGGGCTCGGCATCTGGGGCTGGGCATCTTTGAAAAGAACGAGGGTCGCGGTGCCCGGTGCCGTGTTCTTTCCATCTTGGTTGTCCGCTGCCAGATCGAGTTGGACGCACTCGAGCCCATCGGCGTTGGGCTCGGATGAGGTGACTGTGCCACGAATGGTCAACTCGTCACCTTTGAAATTGAGACCGCGGAACTGGCAACCGAGCTCGGCAATGTCACCGGCGTCTCCGAGCCAGTTGTCGAGCGTGGCATGCATATACGCCAAGCGCAGGTTTCCCATCCCAAAGGCGTTGGGTTGGCCCGTTGCCCGAGCCGCTTCATCGTCCATGTGAATCGGAACGAACTCATCGTTGATGGCTGCATAACGGTTCCAGTTGGCAAATCCCGTTGTTCGAACCCAGGTGGGACTTTCGTCTCCAGTGGCCGGCGTTTTCCAAGGATCGGTCACGATCTACTCCTCTCTATTCTTCTTCAGGCACTGAGGCTGCGGCGTTCACCGCGGCGGAAAGCCCAGCGTACTACGCGATTTGCAGCAGCGCGAGGACAGTAGGCGACGAAAAACGGGCACCAGAAACCCGTCTGTCATGGTCTTGGCGGATCCAGATCTGCAAGCACAGGAATCGTCGCCACCGCCAGAGTATCCCCGAGTTGTTTTCCCGGGCCGACCCGATTCATGAAGCTACTTCCGATCATCGCATGCATGTGATCGATACCGGGGTAATAGACCGCAACGAACTGTTTGTACTGAAACTCGCCGTCCACGGAGACGGCTCTGCCCATGTGCATGGGTCCGTACCCCCCCTCGGCCATCCCGCTCATCATGGCCCGGGTGTAGGCGCGGTCCGCCTCTCGTTGCTGCGCCGTGCCCGGCTGGATCAGGTTGACGATCAGGATCGCATCATCGCGGATATCTCGATAGTCGTCGAGACACAGGATCTCCCTGCGCTTCGCCTGAATCGGAGGTAGCGCGTCCTCGTAGGCCAGCGGCTCGAAAGGCAGGATGGGAGCACGGCGAAGCACGATGTCGCGCACGCGCATCAGGCCTAGCGCCAATGGAAGCAACAGGTTCAACAGCATGGGCCGCTGGAACCCATGCACGTAACTTCGCTCGCAGCCGCTCAAAATGTGCGAAAGCTCGGCGGCCTCGTACTGACGCTGGAACGCTTCCTTGGAGGGATACTGGGCCAAGACGACAGCGCTCCAATCATTGGGGAGCTGCGTCGAAGCCGCCATGTTCACGCCCACCAGGCCCGCATAGACCACACGTCCCCCATTTGACGCCTCGATCACCCGGCGCAGCGCACGAAGCGCGGCGAACTCTCCTTTGCGCCCCAGTGCGGTATCGACCTTGAGGAAAGTGACCGTGTGAAATGTAGCGCCGGGATAAATGAATGGCTGCAGGTCCTCCAAGCGTTCACGCCGGACCCGCCAATACCGAAGTTGCTGCCAGACGCCCGCAGCAAGCAAGGCACCGAGTCCCAGGGCGAAAAAAACACTCAAATCGAAACCCTCCCAGCGCCTATGGACAACAGATCCGATCGCAAGACCGTTCCACGATTTGACAATCGGCCGGATGAAAAATCAAACAACCAGGAAAAACAGTTTGTCGTTGCAATTCCCGACCCATCAAAAGCATCCCGCGTTTTTCCGGCCCGGCAAAAGGCTGCGAGTTCCGTTACGCTCACGACAATGACAGAGATCTTCAATCGACTCGAGAATCAGCGCCTGCCTGGCAAGGCGAATCTCGCCGTCTACACCGACCTGAAGATCCCCTACGCCCACCTCGCAATCTGTCCAACGCAGTCCATGGCAGCGAACTGTGGTTTGGATTGCGGCCGGCAGCCTTTCACTCGCGGAGGCGCCCGTTAGGGCAGCTCCCAAGAACCAGCACTCCGGTAAATACCGCCCTCCTGATTGAGTCATTTCTATGCAAGAAGAAAACAGAATCGTTCACGGAGTCTGGATCGGTAGCCAGCTCACCCTTCTAGAATGCTTGACCATCAAACTCTTTCAGAATGCGGGGCACGAGTTTCATCTTTGGAGTTACGGACCCCTAAAAAATTTACCACAGGGTACCGTCGTGAGGAATGCAGCAGAAATCCTACCGGAGGAGTCGATTTTCGGGTTCGATGGAATCCCATTGGACAGCATTCCATCCGGAGGAATAGGCTCGTTATCTCATTGGTCCGACCAATTCCAGTGTAAGCTCCTTCACCAAGAAGGCGGTATCTACAGCCAGATGGACGTCGCTGTGCTGGCCCCAATGGATTTTGACACCCCCTATATTCTTGCTCCTCATAAGGATCGAAGCCTCGCGCCCGTGATCATGAAAGCTCCGAAAAGAAGCGAGTTCACGAAAGCCTGCTACGAACACTTGAGCAGTAAAATCAATGCCGGCTCCATGAACGGCATGCATTGGGACTACTCGATGCAACTCATCATGAGCGTTGCCAAAGACTTTTCCCTGGTCCACGACGACTTTGTTCTTTCCTGGGACGAGTACTGGGACCTGGGTGCTCGACACGATGGGCCATTCTATGATGCAGAAGAACCGGGGCCGGAAGTTCGAATCATTCACTGGTCGAATGCGACCAATCGAACCTTCAAGGATCGGCCCATTCGAAATTCATTCTATGCTCAACTTCTAGAACGGATGGGTCTCATCGAACCCGATGACCCAATTCTGCAAGCACCAGGACTTCGGCGGAAGGCTCGAAATTCCATTCTTTCGCTAAAGAAGATGCTCGTTCCGAGGTAGTTTCCGAACTCGCGTGAGTCTTAAAAAAAACCGACCGAGGGTTTCAGTTCGATCGGTGACGAGCTTTTTGAAGACTTGAAGCCTTATTCCCCTTGAGGGAAGAGATCGGTCAGCGTCCGGAGGGTGGCCATGGCAGAGGGGCAGAAAAAAAATCGGCTCCGCACTGTCGCGATCATGGCATTGGCGTTCTTCATCGCTTTAGCGACTGGCGAGTTTCTCTTGTCGAAGGCAGACGGGCCCGTCTTCGTCTTTGGCGGAGGCCCCCTCCGATCGGGTGAGTGGGTCTCCCTCGATGGCATCGACTGGACGGAGCTTGATCAACTGCACGAACTGGAATTGGAAATCGTCGGTGCCGGAAGTTCGCGTATTCTCTGGTTCAGCGTCCACGAGGGTGTCCCTTACGTCGCGTGTGACCTCGACTGTGTGGGAGGACGGCTGACTCGCTGGCCCCAGCAAATCCAGAAAGACAGCCGCGTGGTGGTCCGCATCGACGGACGTCGCGCCCTCGGCCATCTGGTTCACGTGCTCCATGGAACATCCGAATACGAAATCGCGAAGGCCGGACGAGACCACAAGTACTCTGGATCGCAGGGCGGACAGGCGGCTATGGAAACCGCCGCCCATGCAGCTGTGGTCGAAGTCGGTGAGCAACTCACCGGTCGGTCCCAACGTTCGGAACCAGGGGATCGCTTGTACCGGATCGACCCCCGCCCACCGGACGCCTGATCGCACGTTGCCATCTCCTCCCCGCCTCGAGGGCACATGGAATCAGTTGCTCGTTGTGCGGAGTCCCGACGCCGTGCGAAGATCTGGTGGGCGATGCGAGCTTGCACCCGCCCGAGCAATGACTGGAGGATCCATCCGTGATGAGTCTAGAGGGAAAGGTGGCGATCGTGACCGGCGCCGCGCGCGGAACAGGTGCTGCAGTCGCTGAGCGATTCTGCCAACTGGGCGCTCGTGTGATCCTCGGAGACGTACGGGATGAAATGGGCCAAGCAACCGCCGATAGGTTGGGCGAAGCAGCGTCCTATTGCCGCTGCGATGTGACTCACTCTGGCCAATGGGCCGACCTCGTTGCGGCAGCCCGCGACGAGCATGGCCGAATCGACGTTCTGGTCAACAACGCCGCGGTCCTACACCAGGGTCCAATCGAAAACACCTCGGAGGAGCAATTTCGGAAACTGCTCGAGGTGAACACGCTGGGCCCCTTCCTGGGAATTCGAGCCGTCGTTCCCACCATGCGGGAGCAGGGTTCGGGATCGATCGTCAACGTGGGATCGATCGATTCATTGGCCGCCATGAACGGCCTCACGGCGTACTGCGCTTCGAAGTTCGGGCTGCGCGGACTCTCGAAGGCCGCCGCCCTCGAAATCGGACGCGACGGAATTCGGGTCAACTCGGTCTGCCCGGCGGGAGGCAACCCCGAGATGTACGAACCCTGGATGGGTAAGGTCATGGGATTCCTGGAGGAGACGATCGCCTACGGGGAGAACCGGGGCATTCCCGGCTCGGTGCCGGTAGACAGCATCGTCGACGCGATCGTATTTCTAGCCAGCGACGCAAGTTTGCACTGCACCGGGATCGACCTTCCCGTCGATGGCGGCGCGACAGCAGGCTGCTTCATCCCCGGTTTCAATACGCTCTAACTCGTGATCGGACTGATGGGCGCTCGTACGACGTGGGCGATGAGCCACCTTCAGATCGATGACAAGTGCAGGTTCGCATAGCGTCCAGCCAATGGAAGAGCGAGGGCCTCGGCCCGCTGCGCCCGACGTGTCAGATAGCGCGCGATGTCGCCAACGCGATCTTCGTTCCAAGCCTCAATCTGTGTGTTGAGTTCGGCGATCCCTTCTTTGATCGTGCTTACCCGCTTCGAAGACAGCGCCTGCAGCTCCTCCAGCTCTCGAGCGGCCAAGGCAGAAAGATGCTGCTCTCTCCGAGCCTGATACCGGCCGATTTGGCGCAGCTGGATTGCCCGCGCTTGCAGATACGGGGAAGGCAACTCGGGCGCCAGTTCGTGGTCGACGACATGGTCGCTGAACTCTTCCATAGGCAGCGTGAGGGAACGGGGAAGGCCCAGGTCGGGTTCAGGCAAACTGGCCTCCTCCACGTGAACCCCAAGCGCATCGGCGACGGATTGTGCCAAACCTCTCTCTCCTGCAACGCTGAAGAAGATCATCATCGGAAGTGGGCCAGCCACGTGGAAGTGGTTCACGGCGACCGTCGAACCGAGGGCAGCCTTCGCGAAGCTCGCGACCCGATAGAAGTGGAGCTTCGATTTTTCGATCCGCTGGCTGGCCGTGGCGGCGTAGGTCTCGAGCAACTGGGACATCTCGCCCCAGGGATGAAAGAAGGCACGGGAGAAGAGATGTCCGAGGTCTTCCATCGGGTCGCCGAGATGGGCGCACTCCCAGTCGAGGATCGAACTCACCCGCTCTTCGACATAGACGAAGTTTCCGGGCCCCGTATCACCCTGCACCAACACTGGCTTTTCGGGCGGCGCGGGGATGTTGCGACGCAACCACTGGAACGTGAGCAGCGCAAGCGGGTCTGGAACGTCGAGGGACGCGAAATAGCTCCGCTCGAGTTCTTCGATGCCCGCCAGAGCGTACTCCTCGGGGGAGCTCGGCGAAGACAGCTCGGACAGACCGAGTTCCTGGACCGGAATGTCATGCAGCCTGGCGAGATGGCGCATGAAATCGTGTGCGATCTCGTTTTGTTGGTTGGCATCGTCCAATTCGTGGATGTCATCGCGACCGGACACGCGTTCATACAGCGTCGCCTGGAGATGTTCGCTGTGCGCGTACACGGCCGGCACGGGAAAGCCCCTTGCATGGAGAGACGCGATCACTGCAGTCTCGGTGAGAACCTGGCAGGCCGGCTGTTTCAGCCTTCCGTTCAGGAACCTCTCCAGACGTAGGAAGCCCTCCCGTCGGCTGCCATCCGCACATTCGACATCGATGAGCCACCCCTCGCGTCGGGAGACGAACCGCTCCTTGTGGACGACTTTTCCGCCGAGGCTCGACTCCAGCCAGACAAGGACGGCTTCGGGCAGGCCGCCGGACTCTCCCAGTGGGGTCGAAGACACTTCCGTCATAGGACTGCTTTCTCCATCGGGTGTTCGCGTCGCATCACGTACAGAAGGGCCCGGCCCCGGCTCGATGCGGACACGCGGCTCGCAACGTTCCCCCCTTCGTTCAGAACGGGGAGGATACCGCTTGAGTCGGGCTGATCATGTGGATGTGGAAACAGACGATGAGCCCGAACTACGTCAAGGAAGGCCTTCGTCTCGAAGTCGTTTCCAGACGGGGGCCTCCACTCAAAGCTTCCAGAAGGCCTCGCTCGCAAAGGAAAAACCGCGACGGCAAACCGCCACGCGAACCTCGTCGATCATTGCCGGATGACCACAGGCATAGACCTGGGTCTTCGTCGGATCGAGCCGTTCTATGAAAGGAAGAGCAGCTGTGCTCACGCGGCCGGTGGCCGCCTCGCACCCAACCTCCGAAAGCTCACCGGGGGGGCTCACCCTTGGGATGTAGGTGAAGCGGTCGGGTTGGGCTCGGGCAAGCGCTGTCAGTTCCTCGGCGTAGACGAGTTCCTCTGCATTGGCTCCACCGTGGAGCAGGGTGAAATGGGGCGTGGCGCCGGCCCTCGGATCCTCGAGGGCATGTCGAACCATGCTTCGGAACGGCGCAATTCCAGTCACACTGGCCACCATGAGGTGCTCGGTGGCAGTGGGGCAGAGGGTCAGCTTGCCCTTGGCACGCGCCTTGACCAGCAGCGGGTCCCCCGTCTTCAACTCGAACAGACGCGGGGACATCGACCCATCCTTCACCCGTTCAACACAGAACTCCAAAAACGCGTCCGACGGAGTCGACGAAATATTGTAGGGACGCTTGAGGCCCCCGAAGTTCAGTTTCACCCGCTGACCGGGAGAAAATTCGAAACCCTCGGGCCGACTGACTCTCAGGGCAAGCACCGAGTGCCCCACCTCACGTGATTCGAGGACCGCGCTGGGCAATTTCGGCGTTCTCGGCCTCGATCGGCGTTTCTCTCGACCCACCGTTGATAATTTCGCAGAATCCATCGTGGTGAATAAACTACACCGAGCCGCACTGAAAGACCAAGCCGGCCAAGGGCTCCCCGTTCTACGGCCCCCTACCCTTTCCAACCTCTCAGGTCTCCGACGAGGGGCGCGTGCCGACCCCCTCGATCGCCCTATCTTCGTACAGAGCCTGGTGGAGAGGTAGCTGTTTCAGGAGATGCCGAGCATCGATGCGTGAAGAGGATCTCTCCCGAATCCTGCTGGTCCAGGCATGTGAGCAGAGCGACCCGGAGGGTCTGCATCTGGGTTTCCGTGAACGCCGAAACGCTTCGCGCGAGGCCACTTCCGCTGGGTCACCCACAGGCCTCGGAAGAGGTCGGGCCACGCAGAATGCTCAGAATTGGATGGCCCGACGCGCCACGCTCCTCGCGAGGCGACTCGCGATCACACATCCTGTATTTCGGCGTGCGTGTTGGGTCGCTCGGCTGGCGGTCCCCGCCCCGCTCCTCGTCGGTGTTGCCCTGCTACTCGGCATCGGCCTGGACTCTCTTGGATCGCTGCGGCGGATCCATCTGCTCTCGTTTCCGCTCCTGGCCCTATGGGCCTGGAACCTCGGTGCCTATGGGGCACTACTGGTTCGTCGATTCTCGAACACGGCATTTCGTGCTCCGACAACCCTCTCGAGCCTCGCCGAGCGACTCGCCCAACCCACTGCCCGTGGGTTGAGCGTCCGGACGGACGCTCGCACGCCCGACCCGAGCAGCTGGCGGAACGAATCTCTGAAACGCTTCTTCACACTCTGGCGCGAGCAAACCGGGCCGCTCCTCGCGGCCCGCGTGGGGCGCAACCTCCATACCTCCGCGGCCGCCATGGCGGTGGGAGCCACCCTCAGCATGTACCTCGCTGGCTTCGCTTTCGAATATCGAGCGACGTGGGAGAGCACGTTCCTCGACCCTTCCGACGTGCATGCTCTCCTTTCATTCCTCCTCGCTCCGGCGTCTGCAATCCTGGGCCTCACGATTCCATCCGCTTCGGAGATCGCGGCCCTCCAGTCACCTGGGGATGGCGAGGCAGCCGTCTGGATTCACCTCTGGTCCGCGACAACAGTTGGGTTGGTGGTGGTCCCGCGTGCCGCAATGGCCACAATCTGTGCGGCCCGGGAACGTCGCGAGTTGGAATCGCTCAGCTTCGACTGCGATTCTCCCTACGCGCTCCATCTACTCGCGCCAGATCGTGGTCAGGGCGGCAGTGTCGAAGTCCTGCCCTACAGCTACCAACCGTCGAATCGATCTCAGGAACTCTTGCGCGAGGTCATGCTCGAACTGTTCGGAAATCACACGCATCTTGTCTTTTGTGAGCCCCTCCCCTACGGACTCAACCTGCCTACCCCCGCGCTGCCACCCACCGGAAAACACTGCCGGATGATCGTGTTCAACCTCGCCCAGTCTCCAGAGCAGGAGGTGCATGGTGCGCTCCTCGAAGAAATCAAAGAATGGGTCCGCGAAAATGAGCGACATCACCGCATCCTGGTGATCCTCGACGAGGAACCCCACGCACGGCGTCTGCAAGGCCGAGATGAAGGCCCGCGATCGATCCAGCGCCAGCGAGCCTGGGAGCGCGTCGTGCATTCATGCAATCTCACAGCATGCATTCTATCCACCGACGAAACCATCGAGACTCTACTCCTAGATGCCTCCGAGCAGATCTGGCCCTCAGCCAGCCCTGGCGCATCCGAGGTGCATAAAGCGCATGGAGAGGGCTCGTGAGTTCCGAGCCCTCCACAGCCGCATCTCCCATCTCGTTGTCACTCGTCTCCCACACGAACTCTGGCAAGACCACACTCGCACGCACCCTTCTGCGACGCGACGTAGGTGAAGTGCTCGACCAGGCCCATGTGACCGAAACTTCGGAACCCTACACACTGCTCGAACCCGGCGGAGATGCAGGAGTACTCTTGTGGGACACCCCGGGGTTCGGCGATTCCGTGCGTCTGCAGAAAAGGCTCGAAGGCCGAGACAATCCACTCGGCTGGATCCTCTCCCAGACTTGGGATCGCTTGGCCGACCGACCCCTCTGGTGCGGTCAACAAGCCGTTTTGAACATGCGCGAACGATCCGACGCGATCCTATATCTGGTGAACGCCTCCGAGGACCCAGAGATGGCAGGCTACCTCGAAGCCGAGCTCTTGATTCTCGAATGGGTCCAAAAACCGGTCATCGCCGTCCTCAACTACACGGGAGCGCCCCAAGACACATCGGGAACTCAGATCGAAGAAGCGCGCTGGAGAACTTTCTTCGCTTCCCACTCCATCGTCCGCGATGTCTTGTCACTCGACGCTTTTTCACGCTGCTGGGTGCAGGAGGGAGTTCTTCTGGAACGGATCCAAGAGATTCTGCCCGAGACCCGACGAAAGCCCATGGCGAGGCTGATTGACGATTGGCGCGAAAACAACCTCGCTGTGTTTCATGGATCCATGAAACGGCTCTCCGAACTGATCGCCACCACAGCTTCTGACCACGAGGCCTCGGAACCCACCCGATTCTCACCTCTGGATGTCAAACGCGCGAGCAAGCGATTGGCCGCGAGATACACCCGAGATCTACGCGCTGCAACCACGGATCTTATTCGCCTCAATGGACTGGACGGGGAAGATACGAGGTCATTCGAAGCGAGCCTCGAAGACGTCACCGCTCCTAACGAAAAACCACCTCCCTGGCGAGCCGGTTTGCTGGGCAGCGCAGCCGGTGGGGCAGCCGGAGGGGTCGTCGCCGATTTCGCCGTGGGTGGGCTCTCTTTCGGAAGCGGCGCAGTCATTGGGGCAGCTCTGGGAGCCATGGGCCTGGGAGGGCTAGCCTGGGGCTATCGGCGCATCGGAGATCGAACCAACCCGCGTATCGTCTGGTCTGAAGAGTTTCTCGACCGCACTCTCCGCGACGCAGCACTGAGATATTTAGCCATCGCCCACTTCGGTCGAGGCAGCGGTGAGTATGAGGACAGAGCCGTCCCGAAGTTCTGGCACGATCGCGTCAACGATGCATTCGAGGCCAGGCGCAACGAGTACCGAGACGTATGGGCCATTGCACAAGCCGGCCGGATGCAGGAGGTACGCCAAGCATCAGTCGGCCGGTTGGTCCCTATACTCAAGAGTGTTACCTGCCAGGTACTCATCGATCTCTACCCCGGAACCCAAAAGTTCCTGGCTGAAACTGCCCCGCGCCCGAACCAGGAGCCCTGAGGCCTTCGGGAATCGCTGGAGTTTCGAGCTCGCGAGTTGGCATCCCATTCCCACCAAACGCCGCATCCCCCTAGGGCCTGCACACACACCCCTGACAGTGAACAAAAACGTCCCATGGGCCAACCCCCGGGAATCGCTCCTAGCGTTCGAATCACACTTTAAAATTTGTTCTCCTGTGGAATGTTCATTCCCACCTTCGAAAATTCTCGAAATGGAACCAACGAGAACCTGGCAATCCCTTCCTCCATTCGACCGATTCAAGCACCGACGACGGATATCCGAGTGATGAGAGAGATCTCATTCTTTCGGTCGCCGTGTGGCAGTAAGACCGCATTCGATCGGACAAAGGCTTGGAAACGACCTCCTCCCATCAGGACGAAAAAGATGGGGCCGTCGTAGCGCTCTCTCCGGGGAAAAGATGTCGATCTTCTCGATTGGAAGGTTTTAGGTGCGAATTCTTATCGTCGAGGACGAGAGTCGTGTTCGAAGTTTTCTGCGCCGTGGCTTCGTGGAAGCCGGTATCGCCGTTGACGAAGCTTCCGAGGGAGACGAGGCACTGAGCCTCGCCCAGGTGGAACCGCACGATGCAATCATCCTCGACCTCACCCTACCTGGCCTGGACGGTCTGGACGTACTACGGCAGTTGCGCTCCAAAGGTTGTGACACCCCGGTTTTGATTCTGACAGCACGAGATAGCGTCGATGACCGAGTTCGTGGTCTCAATTGCGGCGCCGATGACTACCTCGTCAAACCCTTCGCATTTGCAGAGCTTCTGGCCAGAATTCGCGCGCTGTTGCGCCGCGGCACGGCAATGACCAGCGTCATCGCGGTCGGCGACTTGCAGATCGATTTGGTCTCACGAAAGGTCGAGCGTGCAGGCTGTTGCATCGATCTTACCTCTAAAGAATTTTCACTCCTCGAATACATGGCTCGGCATGAAGGCGAGGTCGTGACTCGAACGATGATTTCCGAACATGTCTGGGACATCAATTTCGATACGCTATCGAATGTAATTGATGTTTATATTCGATACTTGAGACGCAAGATCGACGACCCCTTCGAAGAGAAGTTGATTCAAACGCGTCGCGGTGTCGGATACGTGCTTCAGCGCCCCTCATGAGAGGACCGATTCGCTGGCAGATCACCCTCTGGGCTTTCGCCGTTTTCCTCACGCTGGCGGGACTGGAAAGCAGCCTGGTTCTGGGTGGAATGGAGCGTGCCCTTTATCGCCTGGCTGATGACGATCTGACCGAGAAACTCGACGAATTGGCCTCCGAACTTGCGGATGCAAGCCTTATGGATTTGACGGGGGAGCAGAAAACATCTCTCCCTGCATGGAGCGACCTTGCGTTCGAGATTCGTGACTATCTGGATTCCGAAACTGATCGCAGCAGTCATACGACGCAATTCCTTTACGAAATTCAACGAGAAGGCGGCCAAATCCTGGCTCGCAGTGCCAGTCTCGAGGATCAGAATTTTCCAACGAAAAACCTCCAAGCAAAAGTGGAGAGCGTCAGTTTTCGCGAGGAATCCGACCCCAGACCTGGACGTGATACCGAGCGACTGCGCATCGCAACGGTCAATCTGGGCCCCTATCGACTTCAATTGGCACGCGGACTGACGCCGTTTTTAGAGACCTACGCGGCAATTCGCGCTCAAATCCTCGCGTTCCTCACAGGGATCCCGTTGTTGGCTGCCTTGGGGACTTATCTGATCGCCACTCGAGCCCTTTCCCCAGTTCGTCGGCTAGTCGATGAAGCCCAGCGTCTTCGCACACTCTCTGAGGGAACACTGCCAAGAACAGGATCAGGGGATGAAATTGATGACCTGGCCAGAGTCCTGAATGCATTACTCGTGCGAGTTCGAGAAGATGTTTTGCGAATGCGACAATTTACAGCGGATGCTGCGCACGAACTACGTACACCACTTGCCACGATCCGTGGGCACGTAGAATTGCTGATGGAACGTGTCGATGCTTCTTCGCAACAGAGCTTGTCAGTCGTCCTGAGTGAAATCGAGCGGCTTGCTCGGCTCGTAAGCCAACTACTCTTGTTGGAGAAACTGGAAGCAAACCCCGAGTCAACGCTGCGAGATCGTGTCAACCTGGGAGACCTCGCCCGTGACCTCGTGGATCACTTGAGCTTGATGGCCAATGATCAGGGCATACGACTCGTCGCGGAGATCGAGCCCGTGTTCGTCGTTGGAGACTCGGAAAAGTTGAGGCAGGTTTTCTTGAACCTGCTCGACAATGCGTTCAAGCACACACCCACCAGCGGGAGCGTTGGACTCAAGGTTTTTCAAGACACGGGCACGGCCAAAGTCGTCATCCTCGACGAGGGTCCCGGCATTGCGGCCGAACGTCTCGAGCGAGTGTTTGAGCGCTTCGCCACCGACCGTAGTAGTCGGACCGCGGGAACCGGTCTCGGTTTGTCGATCGCTCGTGCGATCGCTCGTGCCCATGGAGGCGATGTTCGCGCCGCTTCTCCTGGCGGCGCGGAGTTCACCCTGGAACTCCCCATCGCCGCGTGAGTCGAACAAGGGCCTCGTAGGTTTTGATTGGCCCTCGGGCCTCTGCCTTTGTTTTCGATGCATCACTTCGTGGCAACAGATGTGCATCCCGCTGGGCAAAACGACTTTCATCGGCACCCCACGTCACGGTTCGGCAAAGAATTCCTGACGGTCGTGTTATTATCACCACGTAGGCAAAAAACTACCTTTTGCGTAGTTGCGAATTGGACGACCAACGCTGGTGATGTAGAAGTTGAAACGATCCAACCCCACCCCCCATCCCATACGTCCCAAGGATCGCCTGATCGGGTCCAAAAAGGCCCACCCGCCGGGCGTCAGTCCCGCCCTCTACCGAATCCTTTTCATCGCAGCGGAATTTTACCCTCTCGTTAAAGTCGGCGGCCTTGCGGACGTAGCCGGTTCACTCCCCAAAGCGCTCGCGAGTCTGGGGCACTCCGTCCGCGTCGTTATTCCTCTGTATCCGGAAATCGATCCGACAGCGCTTCAGACACTTCGCCCGGTCAGTTCTTTGATGATCGCCATGCCCGACGGCGATGAAGAAGCCCAGATCTTGGAAGGCAAAGCAATCGGTGGCGTTGCCATCACATTCATTCGCTCCAAGCGTTACTTCGATCGCGAGAACGTCTACGGCTATTCGGATGACGACGAGCGTTTTGTCTTCTTCAACAAAGCACTGGTTCATGCGATTGAGCATCTCGAATGGAACCCGGACGTCGTTCATTGCAATGACTGGCACTCGGCACTCGTCCCCGACCTCCTCGAAGCCTCTCAAAACGGAGACGAACAGACACCTGCCAGTGTCCTCACCATCCATAACCTCGCCCATCAAGGCCCGTTCACCTCTCGAACACGAGAAGCGGCAGGAGTAGGGCCTGAAGATCTATCTCTGAACCTCATGGCACGCGGAATTCTAAGCGCGGATGTCATCAATACCGTCAGTTCCCGATACGCAGCTGAGATCCTCACCCCCAAACACGGTTCGGGCCTCGACCCACTGCTCCGAGACCGTCGAGAGTCCTTTTATGGAATTCTCAATGGCCTCGACTATGAAGAATTCAGCCCCTCCTGTGATCCACACGTAGCGGTTCAATACGATGGGGATAATCCTGAGAAAAGACGGGACAACAAACACCACTTACAAACAACCTATGGATTGGAAGTCGCTGCAGATGCCCCACTGGTTGGGATGGTCTGCCGACTAGACGATCAAAAAGGACTCGACCTCGTGGCCGAGGCCATGCACGACCTCATCCGCCTGGGCGTTCAATTCATTGCGATGGGGCTTGGCGCACCAAAGTACGTCGATCTAATCCACGGATATGTATCCAGGTATCCGGGTCAGGTCATCTATTGCCCGACCTCAGACGAGTCCGTCGCTCGAAAGATCTATTCCGGCGTCGATTTCATTCTTGCTCCCTCCAAATTCGAGCCTTGCGGTTTGAGCCCCTTAATTGCCTTGCGCTACGGCGCGATTCCCATCGTTCGAAAAACAGGAGGAATGGCAGAAACAATCATCGACCACCATCGAACACCCGGTCTCGGACTGGGATTTGTTTTCGAGAAGAAGACTGCTGCAGGTCTTCTCGGCGCCATTCGACGCGCCTTGCACACCTATCGACACCCATCCGAATGGAAGCAGCTGGTCGCGCGCGCCATGGGGGCCGACTTCTCATGGGAAGGACCCGCTCAGGAATACGAAATCCTCTACCAGCATGCCATTGAGAAATCCCGATCCAGATCAAAGAAGAGAAAACGAGCCGGCTGATGACGAAATCTCGTTTTATGAAAAACGCGTCGATCTCCGATTCGGCCACGCCCGTGGCTTTGGTCCATCACGCCAATCAGTTTCTCATCACGAATGGCTACGACAACCGTGAAGGAATAGACGATCTGGTCGGAAACCGAGCGTCCGAGAATGGCTACCTCAAGGTCTTGGAACTCCACCGCTCTTATCGAATTCCGATCAACCTAAATGTGAGCGGTACCTTGCTCGAGGCCATTGCATGGCACCGCCCCGACTTTCTAGAAATCGTAAAAGACATGATGTCCGAGGGATTACTCGAACTCATCGGTAGTGCCTACGGGCAAAACATCATGCGATTCTTCAGCGACGACTACAACCGACGGCAACTCGTCGAGTTGTTCGACCTCTATAAATTTCACCTTGGCGCCGATCCAAGTGAAATACGCATCTTCTGGTCTCCTGAGCGCGTCTGGGAAACCGAAAAACTCGCACCACTGCTGGCATCGAGTTCGCTTCCAAATGGAGGATATCAATTCGTCCTACTCGATGATCGGCTCCGATACCCAGTCAAAGGAGGAAAACTTCTCCGCCATCAATTCGACAAAAGGAGTGATCGAATTGCGGATGATTTTCGGAGTTACCGAATACGAGATGGACACGGATTGTCAGTTCTCCCGATCTCTCGCTACCTGAGAGAAAGCATTCCGCCCACCAACTCCGATTCTTACCAGCAGATCAAACAGCAACTCGAACACATCAGCCGAGCACAGTCGGAAGGTGATTCGAACTGCATTGGAATCTTTGCAGACGACATGGAAAAAGCTGCCGGTATTGCGAGTTGGGGACGAGATGGACTTTCCCATTACGAAGAAATGCTGAAATGGGCCAACGAACAATCCTCCATTGCACCAACCAAACTTTCCGATTGGACGAGGAAAATAGAACCCGCTGTCGATTGCCCCGTCGAGGTGGGAAGCTTCATGGAAATGTCCAGCCAATTTGGCGCAGGCGAAGGCCTCGACGAGTGGTACTTCGACCCTGCATGGAAACCTTATCGGGACGCCCATCGCAGAGTCGAAGATCGCCTGAACCGTTCTGCTCGAGAGGGGGCCGATCCGAGCCTCATCGATTTAGCGTGGAAACAACTCCTCGTATCAGGGTGGGAAACTGCCTGGCACACTCCGGCCACCGGAGTTCACGGCGACCCATCCACGAGCGGCGAACCGAGCCCCTGGGCCAAAGCCGTAGCCGGACACTCCCGCTTGGCTTTGGTCGTTGCAGAAGCAGCCGAATGGATGGCTCACCGTGACGGAAAGGTTCATGCAGACCTTTGCGACATCGACAGCGATGGCGAAGAAGAGCTGGTACTGAAAAACGACTCCATCTTCTCCGTTTTTTCGCCGAATTGGGGCGGCCGCCTCGTCTACTTGTTCCACCTTGGAGATAGCGGCGGGAGACTCGTGGTCGGAAACCCCGCCGACGATTGGAACTGGATGGAGGAACTCAACAAATACATGGAGATCCCACCCAATCACCCCGGCTCCATGACTCATCTAGAGCGAACACATGATCGACATGAAGTTCGATTTTCAACATCAACATTCGATTCAGTCGAGGTCGAACTCAAAAACGTCGGAGATAGCAGCCCAGCATTCGGCCTATGCAAGTCATTAAAGTTGAGAAATGACAGCAACGAAATCGAAGTCGAATTCGATCTCTCAACTTCCAATGATCCAGCAAGATTCGAGTTCGGAATGTCACCCGATTACTTGAACCTACTTCGTTTTGGCCGAGAAGACTTTTGCATCCACAGAAAAACCAACGCCCTCGGTTGCTCCCGCGCTGATATATCGACATGGATACGTGTCGAAGAAAAGAATTCCTCGGTATTGGAAAACGCGGTTCCTGAAGAGTTTGGTCACGGAGTGTCTTTTCGAGTCCCCGTTTCTGAAAAGAAATTCCGAATCTGGATTGGAACAGGGCTTCGCCCTCAGTCTCCCTTGGACCACAAACCCTCAATGGAATTCCCGTCATGAGCCAAGCGTTGGACAATGTCCAGTCTCTAGAATCCGAGATGCTAGTACGGCTGGAGACACTTGCGGACGACGGCGCTAAACGGGAACACGTGTTATCCGTCCTCACGTCCAACAACTTGATGATGCGTTTGTTCGAGGATCATCTTCAAGATGTTCTTGGGTTTTCAGCCCCACTCACAGAATGTCGTTCGACAGTTCTCAAAAAGAGACTCGGAAGTCGACAAGTCGTCGCGTACGAATTGTCCCTGGGCGAAACGTCGAAAATCGAAGTCGTCGCTAAGCGATATGCAGATCGCGACGAGGGAATACGTTGCTTCGAGACCATGAAAATGCTCTGGGACGCCGGGCTTCGGGATTCCGAAAACTTCAGAATTCCAGAACCGCTTGCCTTTCTCTCGGACCTTCGAATGATGGTTCAGCAAAAAGCGACTGGTAACTTCCTATTCGATCGGCTTGGAACGGGGCGGGAAGAAGTTTTGGCGGACTTCCGTTCGGTCGCCAGCTGGCTGGCCACTCTGCATCAATTAGACCCTCCGGCCACGGAGTTGCTTGCTTGGGATGGTTCCGATGATGACGTGGCCGCTGTGACCCGATTCTCAAATGAGCTCATCGATAAGTTTCCGAATGCTGGAGACGAAATAGAGCGCATCCGATCTCCGCTGATTGAAAAATTTCATGCAATGAGTGGCCAACGGACAGCAATTGTCCACGGGGATTTTCATCCCGAAAACATCTTCGTTTCTTCTGGTGTCGTTACCGTCATCGATTTCGACCAAGCCTGCACTTCGGATCCAGCTCGTGATTTGGGTTACTTCACCGCGCAAATTCGATCGAAGGTTCTTCTGGAAGACCGCGATCCAGAACCCTTCAATCGAGAGATCAGAGCGTTTCTTGGCACTTATGTGAGTCATCTTTCTGAAAGCGATCGCATTTCGATGCTGGACAGAACCATGGCATATGGGGCTCGTACCGTTCTCGAGATTCTCTATTACAAACTATGCGTTCTCGCCGATCCGAGGACTGATTCAATCAAGGTTTTGCTCGAAGAAGCAAAGCGTTTCGTCGACTCGAACCACCCCGCGATTGAAATCTCCGAGGCGACTACAGGAGGTCCGTCCTTTGAGTAACCACAGATCTCATCTCAGAGTTGAAGCGAAAGCGGATTTTGAGGATCGCATGACCGCGATCTCGAGCCCTGATTTTGTCGATCGTGTTATTCAAATGATTCCTAGACAGGAAGGAAGCGCAGAAGATCCGGGGGTTTGCCGAATTCGTAAGATCCAAAACGATGGAACAGGCCCCGCCACCCTCGAGTACAGATTCAAAAATGGACCTGTTGTTTTTGGAAAACTCTACAGAGACGAATCAGGCGAACACTGTCATAGAGTTCTCTCAGAGCTGTGGAGTGATGGATTCGGCGGAAATAGCTCTTATCAAGTTGTTCGGCCGCTTGCTTTTTTTCCCGATCTGAACTTGATGTATACACTCGGTGCTCCAGGAAACACTGTCTCTTCGGCGCTGCCGGCCAATGGAAAGATTGCTCTTGAAGGGGTCAGGGAATCCGCCCACTGGCTGAGCCGACTCCATGCGTCCCATCATCGGATTGGAAAACCCGATACTCCTTGGTACGTGTTTCTCAAACTTGCAGACCGCCTCTCGAAAGCCGCCGCTGCGAACCCCAAACAGTTGAAACTCCTCAAGACGGTTGCGGTTCGCCTTCGCGAAGCACAAGAATCTCAAGTTCATCCCGTAATCGTTCAGGGACACGGTCAGTTTCGACCCATTCACGTCTTTCGCGACACGAAGATCACCTCTGTCATCGACCTCGATCGAAGCCGCCCCGCGGATCCCGGGCGCGATCTCTCTGAATTTGTTCATCGGATGCGAAGCCATGTGTTTCGAGGTGGCGGAAATCGGAAGGCTGCAGACAAATTCACGGAATGTTTCTTGGATGAATACATGAAGGGCCCGGCAACTACACCGGGGAATTTTCGTTTTTACCTCGGTTTCAATGTTGCAGTTTCGATGTGCCGTCACCTCAAGAAATCTGCAAACAACAAAAAAGCATTGAAACGAGACATTGACTTCTACGAGCACGAATTCGACAAAGCGATCTCAGGTTCATTTCTTCCCTAGGTAAGGACCGAGGATTGGTAGGAAAGGTATGGGCATGAGTACTCATTTGAGCCAAGAGAAAAATCTGAGAAATCGATTGGACTTGGTGACGGGATCAGGTTTCATCCGAAACGTCGTACACCCGAGTGTTGTTGCTGACCAATCTCGGTCGGTGGAGATTTCCGATCGATGCAAGACAGCGGTTGTACAGGACACCGGGACAGGGCGA
This sequence comes from Myxococcota bacterium, assembly GCA_022447545.1. Classification (GTDB taxonomy): domain Bacteria; phylum Myxococcota_A; class UBA9160; order UBA9160; family SMWR01; genus JAKVBI01. The sequence continues at coordinate 39,661 of JAKVBI010000020.1, read as the reverse complement.
GTTACTGTCAGCTATCGGTTCGGAGATCGAATCGAAGCTTTCGGAAAGCTGTACTCGGATGAACTCGGGCACTACGGTAGTGATGTCACTCATCAACTCTGGTCCGAAGGGTTTGGCAGGGGATCGGAGTACCGCGTTTCGGAACCGCTTGCTTTTCTTCCAGAACGCCAGTTTCTCCTTCTGCGCACTGTTCCCGGCCGCCCGTTGATGGATTTCCTGGGCGATGATGGCCCAGAGCTATGCGAACACGTTCGAAGAGCAGCACGTTGGTTGATCCATCTGCACCGTGCACCGTTGAGGATTGGCGAACCGGATACACTTTGGGAATCGTTGAAGTTGATGCGAATTCTACATCGCATCACAAAGGCTTCGGCTCGCGCTCCGGTACATCGCCGACAAATGATTGAGATGGTTCGAGCGTTGGCGGATAGGGGCGAACGCATTTCGGACGAATCGCCTCTGGTGTTGACCCACGGGAGATATCACTACGAGCACGTGTTTGTCGATGGAAGTGCCGTTTCCGTCATCGATTTCGACCGAGTTCGCCCCTCAGATCCCGCCAAGGATATCGCGGAGTTCGTGAGCCTCCTAAGGCATCGAACCTTCAAGCGAACGGGCAGCGTCGAAAAGGCCGAGGCCCCCACACGTGCTTTTCTAGAAGAATACCTTTCTGTATTTCCCGAGTATGCGGAGAACCTTCCTGTGTACTGGGGCGCATCGTTGCTCATGACTGTTTTTCACTACGTGAAAAAATCATCAGCAGCGCGTGAAGATGTTCGCAGGCGACTCGAGTTCTATGAAAGCGAATTCGAATTGGCTATTTCGAACCGCCTCGTATCAGGAATTTAGATGAAAACAAAGGAAAATCAGGAGGCCACTCAGCCGGGGACCCTGGCTTCCCTCATCGATGTCTATCGTACATTTGGCTCCCACCTGAAGAAGTACTGGCCCTGGTTTGTCTTTGCGTATGGCGCGATGGCAACCTCCGTACTTCTGAAAACGCTGACGCCGTTTCCTCTCAAATGGATCCTCGACTACGTATTGCTCGAAAAACCGTTGCCCGACGGCCGCGTCGCCTCTCGATTGACTCAGGTCGCGCCCGAGCCGACCCAATTGCTCGCACTGCTCTGCGCGGCGATGGTCATACTCGTGCTTCTCCAAAGCCTGACCTCTTTCATGCAAAGATACCTGTTGGCTAGCGCAGCGTTTAGAGCCAATAACGACATTCGAAAACACGTTTTCGCACGACTCCAGGTTCTGCCAATTTCCTTCCATGGAAAGATCAGTTCTGGAGATTTGGTCGTTCGCCTCACCAACGACATCAATAGCTTAAAAACGTTGCTCATCGACTCTGTCAGCGATCTTTTAAAGATGATGTTCACATTCGCATGGATCGCTGTATTCATCAGCATGATTGACTGGCAATTGACCTTGATGGCGCTCGTCGTAGCGCCACCCATCTATTTCTTCTCCTCGAGATTCATGGGCAAAGTTGCGAAGGTGACCAAGGTCAAACGGATCAAAGAGAGTCAGGTCGGATCCATCATTCAAGAGAACATCAACTCCATGAGCGTGGTCCAGGCCTTTTCGCAGGAAGACCAGGAGCAGACACGCTTCGACCGAGAGACTGACAAGAGTCTCCGAGCGGACCTGACGCGAATCCAGCTACGTGGGATCTTTGGACGTGCGATTGATCTCATGACCGCTCTGGGAACCGCGTTCGTGATCTACTACGCCGGTTCACGCGCTCTGGGCGGACAACTCGAAGCGACCGACCTCATTCTCTTCGTTCCTTGGCTCAAAGACCTGTACTCGCCCATGGAAAAACTCGCGCAATTGCTCGTGAGCTTGTCCCGCGACCTCGTGTGTGGAATTCGAATAGCCGAAATCCTGAAAACAGAAGTAACGATTCAGAACGAATCAGATGCGATCGAAGCTCCGAGTTTTCGAGGCAAAGTATCTTTCGACAATGTGACATTCGGATACAAAGAGGATTCACCGGTTCTACGTGATCTGAGTTTTACGGCATCTCCGGGCCAGGTCGTCGCGCTAGTAGGTTTTAGTGGAGCCGGCAAAAGCACCGTCGTTAACCTGCTCCTTCGATTCTTCGATCCGAGTTCAGGAAAAATCGAAATAGACGGAACCAACATACGCAACTTCACACTTGAATCGCTAAGAACCCAAATCAATGTCGTACTTCAAGATTCACCGCTTTTCCGCCGAACGATTCGAGAAAACATCGCGTATGGAAAGGTCGATGCAACTCTTGAGGAAGTTGAATCAGCAGCGAAGACAGCCCAGATTCACGATTACGTATCGAGTCTCCCGCAGGGTTACGACACAATGCTGGACGAGCGCGGCGGAAACCTCTCTGGCGGCCAAAGACAACGGCTTGGACTCGCTCGTGCGATTCTTCGAGACGCGCCGATCTTGATTCTCGATGAACCGGTCTCGGGCCTAGATTCCGTGACCGCCGAAAAACTGCATCGAACCGTTCACGAGGTTACCTCCGGAAAAACGACCTTCATCATTGCACACAGTCTCTCGATGATCCGCGAAGCAGATCTGATTCTCGTGCTCGAGGAGGGAAAGATCTCCGAAATGGGTAAGCACGACGATCTGATGGGTGAAAGCAACCTCTATCGGAGGCTCTATGAAACACAGTACGCACCGACGAGTGACCTCACCTCCGCGGAAAGCTCGCCAGATGCAGCATGAGCCCCGGCCAGCGAAGCCTGAATGTCGATTCCTTAATGAATTCTAATCTTCGATTCATCTGAATCTAACTCGCAACATGCATGATTACGGGTCTTGAAAGGAAGATAACGTTGTTCTCTACACCTCTACGATCGACACCCACTTCTCGATTCCCAAGCAAACGCCAGAAACTATTCGGCCTTTGCGGATCCGCTTTGATCGGAATCCTACTTCTCGCCGATGCTCAACAAGCCTCGGCGGGGGCGACATTGGTCCGCCGGTTTGACACCTATACGCCCAAAGGTCTCCACGCAGAAGACCCCTCGGGAATCGCGTTTTTACCTGAATCAGGCGGTTTCTACCTCGTGGATGCCGATATCAATGGTTCTCCGAGATTCGAGCAAAAAAACATGTGGAGCACCAGTTTCGATGGAAACAATTTCAACCTGAAGAAGGCGATCGACCTCACCCGATTCACTTCTGAGCCAACGGGCGTGTTGTTTCATCCGAATCGAAAAACACTTTTCGTCACGGATGACGACAGCCTTCAGGTTTACGAGATTGATCTTCAGGGAAAGCTCCTCCAGACAATTGAGCTGTCGCCTCTCGGATCTCGCGACCCTGAAGGAATCACGTACGACCCTGAACGTGACAGCCTCATTATCGCTGACGGTCGTGCGCAACAAGTCATTGAGCTCGGGGTGGACGGGGATCACCGGTCGACTTGGAGTTTCAAAGACTATGGAATTCGAGATGCCGAAGGAATCGTCTACGATCCCGAAAGTAACCACCTTTTCCTCGCAAGTGGAAAGGGAGGGATTCTTTTTGAAGTCAGTCAGGATGGCGAACTTCTCGCGTCCTATGATCTGACGGCTCTCGGCGCGATGCGACCGCAGGGGATTACGCTGGCTCCCACCAGTGACTCCACTGATTCTCCCGCAAAGATGAGTTTCTACATCGCAGATGGAATGATCGGAGAGCACCCGGACGGACGAATTCTGGAACTTGCACTCGTTCGACGCCCGAACGAGGGACAGATGGTGACGAGTCTCCTGGGGGATGTCGACGGTTTCGGTTTCCGTGGAAACGAACCCGGATTTGCCGCGAGCGACCTCGATCACAATGGAGTTCTGGCTCCCGGTGAATGGATTCCATCCAATGTTTTCCGCTCCGAGGATCCTCCGGATAACCGCGACCCAATGGAACACGCGGCAACGGATTCCATGCTGGTCATCGACGAATCAAAACCACTGCGGTTTCGCCATGAATTCGATTTGGAAGGTCGGACTCCTGTATGGGCACGCATCACTCTCGTTGCAGGAGATGCCCGTGCGACCGGGGGGAGCCGAAACTCCATCAAAGTTGGAGACCGTGTAATCGGCGAAGTCATCGGGAGCCGTAGCAAACAGCTCAAAGTCGGGCCTATTGCGGAAACAGTTCTCGAACTGCCACCTGACGCTCTCGAACATCTGCGAAATGGGAAACTCGAAGTCGAAATCTCGAGGTCCCCAGGCACTGGAAAAGACAACCTCATGATCGACTTCATGCGACTCGATATCGCAACTATCAATTGATGTCGAAAAACAAATCAATGAAAAACGTGGAGGAACGCAACATGACGAATGCCAAACACATCGGAGGAGCTCTCCTCATGATGATTACGACAGTGATTGCAAGTTCGGCAACCGCACAGATGCCCGAAGAGATCTCCGCTGGAACGCGGGTAGAAGTCGAAGGTCGCATCTTCGACATGCAAACAATACTTGCCGTTGAAATGGCAGTTTTGCGTGCGCCCTCGGGCGAAGACAGCATCAAAGGCATTATCCAGGAGGTCGACCATCAAAAGAAGACGATGACCGTTGCAGGTGTACGTGTTGATTGTTCTGGTGACTGTTTCGTTGCCGGTGGGGAGGGCAGACCTCTCGACTATCAGAAGATCGAACCTGGAAAGCGGGCAAAGGCAAAGGGTGTCTTCAAAAACGACGTCTTCGTTGGCGATTACATCCAGGTCAAAGAAATGAAACCTGGTGCATCTGCCGATGCTGACCTCGAAGGAAAAATCGGATCCGTCGATCGAGCAGCAAATAGCTTTTTGGTGAATGGAGTCGCGGTTCAAGTAACCCCGAAAACTATCATCGAAATGGAATGATCTGGAACCGCCTCCGACTTGCCCTCGGTTTACCACCGAGAATGCGAAATTTTCCAAGCAACCGATGAGCCGTGGGACGGCCATGTATAACGCTGGAACGATTCGATGAATCACAAGCTTCTTTTGGGCTCGTTAATTGGATCATTGCTGCTCGCGATGCCAATTTGGTCGCTCGACGAACGAATCGAGGTTGGCAACGTTGCTGATCTCAACCTCAATTTCCTCCGTGACCTGATCCAAAACGTCGAAAAGGGCCAACCGCCGGTCCCAGAGGGAGACACGATTACCCTCACTCTCGAACAAGCTCTTGAGGTCACCTTGAAGAACAATTTTGATCTTCAAATTCAAACGCTCGCTCGAGATTCTCTGATCCCGGAAATCGCCGCACAGGAAGCAAAATTTGACCCCACATCGAATGCATCTTTCGGTTTCGGAAGTGACCTCACGGTAGATCGAAGCAGCGGAGGGGAGCGAGATCGGCTCAACTCCTATTCACCGCAAGTCGGGTTGACTCAACTGTTACCAACGGGTGGGTCTATCGAACTATCCACGAGCGCGTCACACGACACCGATCAGCAGGGGCCGAATAGTTGGGAATCACGAGCAGGCGTGATTTTCAACCAACCCCTGCTGCGCGGTGGGCGAATATTCGTGGCACGTCGTGACATCCAGGACGCCAAATACAACCTTGAGATCGAAAACGCCGTCTTGCGAGCAACGATTCTCGATATCACGGCCAAAACAAAAACTGCTTACTACCTCGCACAACTTTCCAAACGGATCATTCTCGCCACCGAACAATCGATTGAAAGGGACCAGGAACTTGTCGAGTCCTCAACGGCTCTCTTCAAGGCCGGGCGAGGAGGGCGACGTGACGTTGTCAGCGCGCAACTCCAACTCTCCGATGACTTAGCGCGGCTCGCAGAACAAACGGGCGATCTACAGCTCAGTCAAAACACGCTTCGTGACGTGCTTGGACTACCCATATCCACCCAGGTCGTACTCGCTGAAAACAACCTCAACTTCGAGCCCATACCACTCAAAGTCGAGGAATGGATTCAACTGGCAATGCAATACCGCCCTGAACTGATGGAAATTTCAACCGAGCTCAAGAAAAGCGATCTAGACGTCCGCGTCAAGGAAAACGCTCTTCTCCCGACCCTGAATCTGCGGGGAAGCTTCGACGCATTTTCGCAATCGGGAACCACCAGATTCAATGACGCATGGGATCTCGATCAACAAGCCGTTACTGCGGGACTGGAATTCGAGTTCCCATTGGGAAATGTGGCTGCGAAATCTAGTTTGTCCACTGCGAGGTTGAACCGAGATCGAGTCCAGAAGCGTTACGAAAATCAGCAGCGGCAAATTGAGTTGCTGGTTCGAGAAGCAGCAATCGTCTTGGACACGCGAATGCAACTCATAAAACCGTTAACCGATGCGGTCGAACAGGCACGGGAAAAGCACGAAGTTGCAACTGTTCGATTCAAACTCGGGCTCGCTAACAACCTTGACATTACAGATTCCCAAACCGAATTACTCGATGCTGAGATCTCTCTGCTTGATGCGATCGCACAGTATGCAATTGCTTTGGCGGAATTGGAGGCTCGGATAGGCTCGACGATTTGAGCGACGAAAGGTGAAATTGATGACGTCGTCTACCGAAACTCGAAACACACTTGGAATCTCCGAGATATCGTCAGAATCCCAACGCCCGGATTCCACGAGGCTTGGATTGCGTATCGCCGCCGGAGTCGTGTTTGGTGGCATCGCAATTTGGTTAGCAAGCGGATTATTCTCGGGTGGTTCGGTCAAATCAATTCCAACCGCTTTGGTAAAGCGGGGGGACATCCAGATCACAATTACCGAATCCGGAGAATTAAGAGCCGAGCACCAGGCCACCATTAACGCTTCGAATGACAAGAGAATTATTTGGTTGGCGCCCGAAGGCTCATGGGTCAAGGAGGGTGACCCTCTTGTGAAGTTCGAGGCTGAAAAATACATCATCGCAAAAGCTGCATCAGAATCAGCGATGGCCGTTGCAGAGGCGGATCTCGTTAAAGCCAAAAGCGATCTCGCCGCACATCAATCGAAAGAAAAACAGGCACGCCTCGACTATCAGGGCCTCCCTGAATTGGCCGAGAAGGGTTTCATCACACAGAACGAAGTCGAGAGCGCTCGATTGATGTACGAAGAGGTCAGGAGCCAGACGACCTCCTTCGAAGCGGCGGTCAGAGCTGCGCATGCGAGCGTTGCCTACGCATCACAAGAAGTCGAACAGCAGCAACGAAAACTCGATGAGGGAACCATCCGCGCCCCCAGAGAAGGCCTGGTCGTATTGGCAAGCTTTGGAAGCGGAGCGACTTCACGGAAGATCCAAGTCGGAATGACGCCATTCGAAGGGATGGAACTGATGTATCTCCCCGATATTTCCAGCATGGTTGTCGATACAGAAATTGGAGAGGTCGACTTGTCCAAAGTCAAACTCGGAACGCAGGCAAAACTCCGACTCGATGCCTATCCGGATTTGGAATTCAACGGGGAGGTCACTTACATCTCGATGCTTGCACGTCAAAAAATCAGCAAGATCACAGGCAAGCCCACGGGAATCAAAGTTTTCGATGTCACCATCAGCGTAATGGGAAACGACAACCGTCTCAAACCCGGTCTATCGACAACGGTTGACCTCTTGGTCAGCGAACACCAAGACGTTTTCTATTTCCCTGTCTCTGGAGTGTTTCTTGACGATTTGAATGAACCGATCGCCTATGTCGAAACTGGCGGTGAAGTCGAGTTGCGACGGATCGGCATCGGGGGGAGCAGCGAGCGGGTGGCGGTTATTACAGCGGGTGTCGAAGAGGGCGACAAAGTTCTCTTGGCTCGGCCTCCGAAAGAATGAGGTCCACTTCTGGATGCTGATTCACATCGAAAAATTGACGAAGACCTACTCCATGGGCGCTTCCGAAGTTTCTGCGCTTCGAGGTGTGAGCTTTTCAGTTTCACGCGGCGATTATGTGGCCGTAATGGGACCTTCGGGGTCAGGCAAATCCACGTTGATGCATTTGATTGGTTGTTTGGACCAGCCCTCTACGGGAAAGTATTGGCTCGACGGGACCCTTGTCGAAGGCATGTCGGATTTAGCACTCTCGAAATTGCGAAACGAAAAAGTGGGTTTCGTGTTTCAGTCGTTCAATTTGATTCCACAGCTGAGCGTCGTCGAGAACGTCGAAGTACCTTTGGTCTACAGGGGCGTCGGAGTCTCGAAGCGAATCGAACTTTCGAGGCAGATGCTCGATAGAGTCGGGCTCGCAAAGCGAGAGAACCACCGACCGACTGAACTGTCTGGAGGCGAATGCCAGCGGGTCGCCATCGCCCGGGCCCTTGTCACGGAACCAGACATTCTTTTAGCCGACGAACCAACGGGCAACCTCGACACGAAGACCGGAAACGACATCATGGAAGTCCTCGATGGATTGAACTCCATGGGTGTTACCATTTTGATGGTCACACACGATGTCGCCAAAGCCCGCCATGCCAGACGCGTTGTCATGATGCAGGACGGATCGATCTCACGCGAACTGGTGGGATCCGACCTAGACCTTCTCGTTGACCAATACGATGTCAGTGCAGAGGCTTCGATGTAGATGAAGTTGACCTTTCAAATCGACAGTTTGAAGACAGGCGTACGCAGCATTCTCGCCCACAAACTTCGCTCGGTCCTGACGACCCTCGGGATCATTTTTGGTGTCGGAGCCGTGATTTCGATGCTCTCCATCGCTGATGGAGCCAGGAAGACTGCGTTAGAACAAATTCGCCTCTTGGGGACCAACAACATTCGAATCAACCATCTGGATTTGATTGGCGAGGCGAAAGAGGAGTCAGACTCGAAGGGTTCATTGGGCCTCACCTACGCTGATAGTGAAATGATCCGAGAGAGTATTCCATCTCTCGCCGGTGTCGCTGTAAGTCGATTCGTGAGCGAGCCCGTGTTCAGGAAAAATCGGGAAGCAACAGGAAGAGTCGTTGCGACCACGAGTGATTACTCAAGCGTCACTGACTTTCATGTGACAGAAGGCCGGTTTATCAGTTCTCTCGACGTCGCTGAGGCAAAAAGAATCGCCGTGCTCGGCGCGGAGTCGAGAACCGAACTCTTTGGCTACTTGAACCCGATTGGACGCCGTATTCGAATCGGGGAAACCTGGTTCACTGTAGTTGGTGTAATGGAGACGAAGGAACTTCGCGAAGGCCGAACCTCTGTCATTAAGCTTCGAAACATCAACAAAGACATCTATGTGCCCATTACGACAGCTTCAGCGCGATTTCCCAATGGTGACCGTGGGAAAGGTGTTCAGGAACTTGCAATTCAAGTCGTGAACTCTCAACAGGTTGGCATCGTAGCTGAAATCGTCGATCGACTATTAAAGCGCTCCCACCACGGCGTCGAAGATTTCGAGATCGTCGTCCCGGCTGAACTTCTTGCTCAGGCGCAGAGTACCCAACGAGTTTTCAATATCGTGATGGGAGCGATTGCATTCATCTCATTGCTCGTGGGGGGCATCGGGATCATGAACATCATGCTGACGACCGTCACGGAACGCACGAAGGAAATTGGTGTTCGCCGCGCAATGGGCGCGACTGAAGGCGCGATCATGGAACAGTTTCTTATCGAGACGGTATTAATCAGTATGACAGGTGGATTGGCTGGAATTCTACTGGGCTCCATCATGGCAAAATCGATCAATCTGTTCGCTGGGTGGGAGACTGTAATTTCAGTGTACAGCACATGTCTCGCTTTCGGAATTTCGGGCTTGGTAGGTATTGTCTTCGGCCTCTATCCAGCGCGACGCGCTGCGAAGATGAACCCGATCTCAGCTCTACGATTCGAGTAACGACAGGCACAATCAGGGGCGCGAAAGCTCCCGAAAGGACAACACATGTCTACGGAATTGAAGACGCGAAAGAAAAAAAACTTCCTGTCTGAACAACAGATCAACGCTCTACAGGAAGCCTATGAACTCGGGACCTGGATGTCGCATGAACGCACACCCAAGGGCCATTCCAATCAGTCGTTTTTCCTGAATACGAGTTCCGGTGAATACGTGATTCGGCGTTCCAGCCCAAAACGCAAGATCTTGAAGAGCCTCGAATTTGAAGTGCAATTGATCGATTATTTGCATTCCAAGGGATACTCGGGTCCAGAACTCATGCATACCCGTTTGAAGAACGGATACCTCGAGCACGAGGGATTGCTCTACATCATCACGAGGCGGATCCATGGAGGGCCCTACGAACGTGAGAACACCCAACATCTGTGCGAATCGGCGCGTGCGCTTGGGCGATACCACTCACTGGTCCGCGACTACCCATTCGAACGGTATTCTCGAGACGCTTCGGTTTTCGATTCCCTCCGACCCGAGGGTCTAGGAGGGGTCGAAACACTCAAGCGTTGTGCTGCCGAGCACGTAGGATCCGACCAGCAGGAACTACTTGAAGAAATTCTCGACTACCTTCAGGCCAGGCTCGAAGGTGTCACATCACAATTCAGTGATTCTCTACCGCACCTTGAGCAGACAGTGATTCAAGGGTCAATGGGAAAGTCTGCGCTGATCTATCAGGGAGACCAAATTGCAGGCGTAGTCGATTTCGACCGCGCAGCACTGGAGTACCGAGCTCTCGACTTTGCATACTCGCTGAAGAGTTTCTGTGGATTCCATGGAAAGGGCGATGAGGCATACAATCCGCACCTCGATCTTCAGCGCGTCGAACTATGGATGGACGCGTATCGAGAGACAGAAACAATTGATTCCTCAGAAGCAAAGGCGATAACAACGGTCTTCCAGGCGCAACGACTCGCAAAGGCGCAAAAAAAAGCAACGAATACCATGAAAAAACTGGCGAGGAAGGAAGACAAGAGGAAAGTGATTTCGGATTTGATCGAAATCCTCGAGCGCACGTGTCAATGGGTTCGCTGGGTCGAGGACAACGAATCGGCAATCCACGATGCGATCCTCCACTAATCGAAAGAACTCTTGGTTCCAGACCTCAGCTCTGCGGTGTAAGCGTTCGCTTCGACCCAGGGAGTACCTCATCGTTGGAATTCGCCGCTGGTGCGCCAGACCTTGACGAGGCGCCCCGGAACGTGAACGCGCTGTTGCCACCAATTCTGGGCTCCACATGGACAATATCGAGGCATTTCGAAGTGGAGCTGATCTTCGCGGTCCCGATCCCCGAGCGTGGGAGGCGTGTGCGAGGACCTGAGCGGCGGATCAGCCTTCAGATACCGTAAGCGGCGCGATGGGATAGAATCGCCCCACCCGGTAGCAAGTGATTGACCCAACCGAGAGGCCTCGACCCAAAATGACCAATCTTCAATCCGCTCAGAACCAGAGCCGGTCTCTGGACTGGGTGATCGACAATGACACCCACGTCTCCGAACCGCCCGATCTGTTCTCGAGCCGCCTTCCCAGAAAATGGCAGGACCAGGCGCCTCGCGTGGTTCGGAACGAAGAAAGCGGATTCGAAGTCTGGGTCGTTGGCAAAGAACAGAACTCGACGATTCCTCTGGGTCACACCGCTGTCGCTGGGTGGCCTGAGCCTTTCCCAGCCGCTCCTTCCGGTTTCGACGAGATTCCAAAGGCGGCTCACGACGCTCATGCACGCCTCGAGTACATGGATTCGATCCGAATCTGGGCGATGGCGATCTACCCGAATGTGGGTGGGTTCGGCTCACAAGCGTTTCTGAACCTGGCCGAGCCGGAACTGATGCTGGAGTGCGTGCGCGCCTACAACGACTTTCTGACAGACTGGTGCGCTCCGGCACCGGAACGGTTCATTGCCATTGCGGCGATGCCCTTCTGGGATGTCGAAGCGTGCGTCAAGGAAATCGAGCGAACTGCAAAGAAAGGGCACCGCGGTGTTCTGTTTACGGGTGCACCTCAAGACCACGGCATGCCGTCACTGGCGAGTCCACATTGGAACCCTCTTTGGGAGTGCGCACAGGCGCACGACCTCCCGATCAGCTTCCACATCGGTTCCGGTGAGTTCACGGGAAATGAGTGGACGCCCGAGCGAATCGAGCTCTACGGACCGGGAGGCATCAACGCGCAGACATCGATTGGTCTTTTCCTCGAGAACGGTCGGCAGATCGTCGACCTGCTCTTTTCCGGCATTCTTCCACGCTATCCCGATCTGAAATTCGTTTCGGTCGAAAGTGGGATCGGCTTCATTCCCTTCCTGCTCGAAGCCGCCGACCATACCTTCTCTTATGGAAAGGTCGCGAAGCAACGCCCCGAATTCACGATGAAGCCGAGCGAGTATTTTGCGCGCCAGGTCTATGGCTGTTACTGGTTCGAGGAGTACGCACCGGGACACATGCTCGATAAAATTCCCGTTGACAACATTCTCTTCGAGACCGACTACCCCCATCCAGTCTGTCTCTACGGAGACGTTCGCGAGAAAATAGAAGCTGGCCTGGGGGATGCCCCCGCCGAGCAGCGTAAGAAACTCCTCTTCGACAACGCGGCAAAACTCTACAATGTAGATCCGCCTTCGAGCTGAGCGGAGCGGAAGGCTTCTCGACTTTCTGTTCTCGCCACGCTCCGCGGCCCTGAGTGACCCTCAAGCGGATTGCTTCTTCAGCAGTGCCCCTGTATCGACGCATCTGCAAACTCTCGTGCCCATGCGATCAGCGGTAAAAATCAAGGACTGCTATCTAACGTCCCCGCAGACAGTGGAAAGGAGATGGGTCCATGAAACTCGGACTTGCCATGGGGCTACTTGTTCCTGGGATGGGCGACCCGGCAACCCTAGCGATCGAGGCAGAACAACTCGGCTATGACTCGGTCTGGTTTGGCGAGATCTACGGCTCCGACTGTTTCACTCCGCTGACGTGGATCGGATCACGAACCGAGCGGATCAAGCTAGGGACGTCGATCATGCAGATCTCGGGCCGGACACCCGCAAATGCTGCGATGACTGCGGTCACCCTCGACATGCTGTCCCAGGGACGTCTGATGCTCGGGATTGGCGTCTCCGGCCCTCAGGTCGTAGAAGGCTGGTACGGACAGCCCTACCCTCGCCCCCTCGCGCGCACGCGCGAGTGGATCGAACTTTTTCGCAAGATCCTGGCTCGCGAGGGCCCCGTCGAATTCGAGGGCGACCACTACCAAATTCCGTACACGCCCCGGGAAGGAGCGACCGGCCTCGGCCCCATCCTCGAGGGCACAGGACTTGGCAAGCCGATCAAATTGATGCTGCCACCGCTTCGACCGGACATACCGCTCTACCTGGGCGCAGAAGGGCCCAAGAATGTGGCACTCGCAGCGGAGCTGTGCGATGGCTGGCTCCCGATGTTCATCTCACCCCATCGACTCGGTCTCTACGACGACGCTCTCTCGTCAGCAGGCCCTGACTTCGACATCGCGGCCATGGTCCAAATGAGCGTCCACGACGATCTCGAGCGCGCCTTCGCACCGATCAAGCAGACCGTCGGTTGGTACGTCGGAGGCATGGGTGCGAAGGATGTAAATTTCCACAAGAACCACGTGAGTCGACTGGGCTTCGAAGAAGAGGCAGAACACATCCAAGACCTCTTCCTCGCTGGAAAGCGTGAGGAAGCCTATGCCGCAGTCCCCGACCAACTCGTCGACGAGATCGCACTTTGCGGGCCACCAGATCGAATCCGGGATCGGCTGCAGGCCTGGAAAGAGAGTCGCGTCTCGACACTGGTCATATCGACCTACTCGGTCGATCACATGCGGCTGATCGCCGAGGGGATGGCATGAGGGCTGAGAAGACCCGCCCATCGTGATTCGTTTCGAAGAGAGACTCAGTCCGTTTTTCCAGACCAGCCGAAGCAACCCACCCACAACACCTGACCCTTCAGTGCGAATCTAACGCGAACCGCGGATCAAGCGTCCCGGTCGAGCGCCGGTCTCCTCGTCATCGCAGACCGTGACTTCGCCGGCCACGACCACTCGGTGGTAGCCCCGGGCTCGCTGCATGATCCGGCGTCCTCCCGCCGGCAAGTCGTAGATCATCTCGGGCAGCTCGATCTGGAGCCGGTCGTGATCGATCACGCAGAGGTCGGCACGCAGCCCCGGCTGCAGCCGACCCCGGTCTCCGAGGCCGTAAAGCTCCGCCGGGGCACTCGTCATCATGCGAACTGCCTCCTCGAGCGGAATCTTGGGGCCACGCACCCGGTCGCGCACCCAGTGGGTCAGCATCAGTGTCGGCCCACCGGCATCGCACGCCACGCCACAATGCGCGCCTCCATCGCCCAGGCCCCAGACCGAGACCGGGTGCGTGAGCATCTCGTGGACATCGTCGAGACTGAAGCGAAAATAGTTGGTGAATGGAAAGAGCAGGAAGGTGCGTCCTTCTTCCTCGAGCAACAAGTCGTAGACCAGTTCCTCCGGATCCCGTCCCTCGCGCTCCGCCCGGCCCTGGACCGTATCCTCGGCTCGAGGTTCCATTTCAAATTCGGCACCCAATGGCAGCAGATTCGCGTACCCCTGGTGAACCATCGCCGAGAGCGGATGGTCGTACGGTTCGATCGGGTCCGAAAGGATCTTCGCCTTGACGGCGGGATCCCGCATCCGCGCAACACGCTCAGCTAGCGGCAGGTCGGCGATCTCGCGGTAGCTCGCGCGAGTGGAAAAGGTGTGCTGATCCGTCTGGAGTCCCATCAAAATGCCGGTTGCTCGATTTGCCACTTGTGGGTGAATTGGAGCGCCCTCCTCACGAAGCGCCTGGGCGCGCTCGAGCATCAATCGGAACCGATCGATCTCCGTATGGGTCTGCACCAGCGAGAAGGTCACGGGCCGACCCACCTCCTTGGCCAGACGGCCCATCCAGTCGATCTCGGCGTGGGATGTCTCGCTGACTTCGCCGTCCATGCCCCGGGGAACGACCTCGAAGACCCCCGTGCCAAGATCTCCCAGCACCCGCGCCATCGTCTCGAGTTCAGCCTCTCCGGCAAACGTTCCGGGGACCTCCTCTCCGGCACTGGTGCGATGTGCCAGGATCCGCGAGGTCGACACGCCGAGCGCTCCAGCCTCGATGCCCGTGCGGACGATCGCTGCGATCCGTTCGAGATCGCCTTCGGTTGGTTCGGGGTCCATGGACCGCTCGCCCATCACATAGGCTCGGACTGCAGCGTGTGGCACCTGGGTTCCCACATCGAGCATGAATTGGCGTTCCTCGAGCGCATCGAGGTACTCGGGGAAACTCTCCCAACGGAAATCGATTCCCTCGGCAAGCGCTGTTCCCGGAATGTCCTCGACACCCTCCATCTGCTCGATCAACGTCTGTTCCCTGCCGGGAACCACGGGCGCAAAGCCGACACCGCAGTTTCCCATCACGATGGTCGTGACCCCGTGCCAACAGGAAGGCGCCAGTTGTTCGTCCCAGGTGGCCTGTCCGTCGTAATGGGTGTGAACATCGACGAAACCAGGCGTCACGAGTTTCCCACGCGCGTCGATCGTCTCGCGCGCGTTCGACTCCAAGGCTTCTCCACGCGTCACCGCAGCTATCTCTCCGTCACGGATCCATACGTCACCTTCAAACGGTGTCGCGCCCGTACCATCGACGACCAAACCACCGCGAATCAGCAGGTCATGATTTCTCTTCATCTCAGACCTCGTGGCAGACACCCGCCGAAACTGGCGCGGCGGGCCATGACCCAAGTGTACACACCGAAACCGGCTCCAGGGGACCCAACCCACTCCATTGGGACCCATCCCTGGCCGGTAGGGCCAGGAGCGAAACGCGGCGTTGTGTCGGTGCTACTCACAGGTGGCCCCGACAATCGACCCGACCCAACAACCCACCTGTCCGATGGCGTCTCGAAGGCACGTGGGATGAACTATCCTCCACCCGAATGGATCACGAGGCGACTCGTTCTTCCGTTGTTTCCATGGAGGCCACAACCTGAATCTCAACCGTCTGCATGAAACGAAGTTGGGCAACGCGTTGGAGCGTTCTCGCCTTGCTGGTCATGACCCTCGTGAGGTCTGTACTCAGTGAAGAGCCCCGTCCGCGAGACATTTCTCGCTCTCGCTAGCATCCTGGTTCTTTCATGTTTCCCGGCGGCGGAGGAAGAACCAAAAATCAACGCCCCGTTCACCCCACCTTACCCAGCGAATGTCCTGCTGATCAGCCTCGACACAACGCGAGCAGATCATCTCTCGGCTTACGGATATCCACGCCAAACCTCTCCGAATCTCGAGAAACTGGCGGCACGAGGACATCGATTCGATTCTGCCTTTACCACCATACCTTCGACGCTGCCCTCACACGCGTCAATGTTGACCTCCCTGTATCCATCTTCCCTGGGCGTCCGTGGAAACGGTCAGCGCGTCCCTCAGGAGGCCAACACCCTTGCCGAACGACTCGGAGCCCGCGGCTACCGAACCGCTGCATTCGTGAGCGAAATTCCTCTGGATGCGAGCACGGGCATCGATCAGGGATTTCAAACCTACAACGGCCCGGGGGATTTCGCGATCCGCGAAGCGATTCACTGGATCCGTGACGAACAATTCACCGATCCCACCGAACTCGATCGGCCCGACCTTCGATCCAAAGTTGATGCCATTGTAAATCGACAGAGTGAAAGTAAATCCGTTTCACAGCCTTTCTTTGCCTTCGTTCACCTCTTTGATCCTCATGCTCGATACAACGTTCACTCGGACTCACCGGAAGGTCTCCGAGTTCCCCATGGCGCTTATCCAGGGCAACGTGGAGTCATCGAGAATCCAGACGATTTCACTCCGGAGCACATCGAGCGCACCATCAAGGCCTACGACGCAGAGATCCACCACGCGGACCGTCGGATCGGAGAACTGCTGGAGGCACTCGGAAGTTTTGGCGTCGCCGATCGCACGCTGGTGATTTTCGTCTCCGATCACGGAGAAACGCTGGACGAACTGCTCGACGAGATCCCCTATGGGTTCGACCACGGGGAATTCCTGCACACCCGAGAACTGAGGGTCCCCCTGGTGATCGCATTGCCGAAAAACTTCGGAGGCGAGACCCCGGCCATTCACCGTCAACCCGTGAGCACCATCGACCTCATGCCAACCATTCTCGAGATCATCGGCGCAACATGCGACGCTCCCTGCGAGGGACGATCCCTGGTACCTCTACTCTTTGGCGACGATTTGCCGTCCAGGGCAGTCTTCAGCGAACGGCGCTGGGTCTCACCGGAAATCCCCCCCACGGCTTCCCGGACCATGTCTGTGGCCGAAGGACGCTGGCGTTACCAATACTCGGATGAATACGGTGTGGCGTTGTTCGACTTGTCTCAAGACCCGCATGAGACCGTCGACGTCAGCGACGATCATCCCGGAGTCAGGGCTCGGATGCACTCGAGTCTACAGAGATGGGCTAGCGCTCACGCAAGACCCTTGTGGAAACCACCTGGAAGCAATTTGGATCCAGAAACACGCCGGTCCCTCGAGGAACTGGGCTATGTGGTCGGACCCTGACTGAAGGCCCGCCCGATTCTGCAATCTGGAGGTCGCTCCAGACGCCTGCCTTCTGTAGGCGCTCAATACCTTGTTAACTCACACGATTTGACCATGAGCGATGACCAGGAGGTAAAACATGAGGTCCTCCGTAACTGTCTTTCAAATGAGCCATCCACTTTTCGCCTACACCATCGTTCGAGACTCATCGCAAACGATGGGTTGAAGAAATATTCGGATCTCACAACGCTGCTCCGACCAATCGCAAAGGTCAACGCTGGACGCGAGATCTTCGGCCGCTGGCTTGAAAACGAATCGATCAAGGACAAACAAATTGGAACACCAGTTTCGACATTGTTCTCCGTAGAATTGGCGCGTGAAACGGGAGAGCTTCGAAGCCCGAGCGACAGAAAGTCGACGATTCAACGTGGATCCAATTGATGGATCGTAGAGATGCTTCCTTCTCTGAGAAGCCACTTTGCAGGTTTCGCTTGTACCAGCAAGGCACTCCTTTTCGAAGGCGCGCCTTCTTCTGGAAACAATACGTCGCCGTTGACGACCCGCTCCTCAGGGAGTGAGCACCCACTCACGCCATCCAAAGAGAGACCCCTGTGGCGAAACTGGAAATCAGCTTGACTCCAGGGGCGATGGAATCCGCTACCATTGCTGCCTGTCGCTTTCGATCAAAAGCGAAACGGCCTTGGAGAGAACAGATCCACCCCGTTCGCTCCTCTCCCCTAACCTACAGACACGCACTAGAATCCTCGTTGGAGGAATCGAATGGGACTTGCCGATCGGAACTTTGAGATCATCGAAACCAATGGGATTCGATTGCGCTGTGTGGTGGAGGGAGATGGGCCGCTGGTGATCCTGCTCCATGGGTTCCCGCAGTGCTGGTATCTGTGGAGAAACCAAATCGACCCCTTGATCGACGCCGGATTTCGCGTGGCCGTGCCGGACCAAAGAGGCTATGGCGGTTCCGACAGGCCACCAGAGATCGCCGACTATGGAATTCTCGACCTCACGGCCGATGTCGATGGCATCGCAACGGCCCTAGGTCACGAAGACTACGCACTTGTAATTCACGATTGGGGCTGCATCGTCGGATACCATACTGCGCTGCTCTACCCTGATCGAGTTCGCGCAGTGGCCGCACTCTCCGTCCCCTACGTCCGCTCCCCGTTGTGGAAACCCATGTGCACCCAAGAGTTCCATGGAGAAAACTTTTTCTACTGGGCGCATTTCCAGGAGCCCGGAGTCGTGGAGAGGGAACTCGAAGCCGACATCCGCGGAACCCTGCTGTCCATGTATTACGGCGCATCAGGTGATGCACCGGAGCCTGATCCGAATGCCCCCCCGAAGAAGGCTGGCAGCAAGTTCCTCGAGGGCATCCAGCTCCCCGAAACTCTACCGAGTTGGTTGACGGTACAAGACCTCGACTACTACGTTTCCCTCTTCGAACAAAGCGGCTTCCGAGGCCCTGTCAATTGGTACAGGAACCTGCCCCGCCTACTCGAACTCACGCCACAGCTCGAAGGGGTCCAGATACAACCGCCTGTCTACTTCATGATGGGAACGCGCGACGGCGTCCGGCATTTCATCCCACCCGAAGGGATGGAAGAACGCTACCGCGACCTTCGTGCCAAGGTATTCGTGGAAGGCAAAGGACACTGGCTTCCGATCGAAGCATCCCAGGAAGTCAACGACCAGGTAATCCCTTTCCTCTCGGAATTACGATAGATCTGCAGTGCCAACTACGCGACGAGCGGTGGGGAGTCCTCAAGATCTACTCCCAGCTGCCTCAAATGAGTGCATTTACCGCTGGATTGGTTCAATGCGACTCGTTCCGACATTCGCGAACACTTTGTGGGACGGGCACCCGTCGGTCGGTGAACAAATGCAAATTTCCCATAGAGCCAATTTCTGGTGCATCGCGTGATCTCTCTGGTTGGTCTACCAAGACCTTACCCTCTGGTAATTGAATCATTAATTCCCAAACTCCACCCCGGTACCGGCGATCCAGAACACGTCCTACTCCTGACCGGCTGACAGAGAACTCAGCTTCTTCCGGGCGAATTACACGTAGCGATCCAGAACCATCGTCCAGAAAAGAGACACGGCCAGTCAATGCAGCCACTTCAGCCGATGCAGGATTTCTGTACACCATTTCGGGTGTTCCCACCTGAAGAAACCGAGAAGGCCCACCATCTGCGGTATCAAGAATTGCAATCCGATCCGAAAGGCCGAGAGCTTCATCACAATCATGAGTCACCAACAAGGACCCTAACTCCTCCCGTTTGAGAATCTTGACGAGTTCTCGGCCCATATCCGCACGCAATGAACTGTCGAGGTTCGCAAATGGTTCATCCAGCAACAGTATCGTTGGTCGGGGAGCAAGAGCCCTTGCCAACGCAACTCGCTGCTGTTGGCCACCGGACAATGAAGGAGGCATCCTTGTCCCGTATTGAGGCAACCCGATGAGTTCCAAAAGCTCATCAACTCGCCTCTCTGCACCGGACTGGCCTCGAATTCCAAATTCAATATTCTCGAAAACGGTCATATGCGGGAAAAGCGCAAAGTCCTGGAACAACATTCCCACCCGGCGCTCCTCAGGAGAGATGCGCTCCTCTCCATCACTCACGACATTTTGACCGGCAAGCCATATCGATCCGGATGTGGGTGTTACAAATCCTGCAACCGATCTCAGGAGAGTACTTTTCCCGCTTCCGGAACTTCCGAGAATTGAGACCAACTCACCGGTTTGCACCGAAAGCGTCAAATCCTCGAGCACGGTCGATCCGCCAAAAGAATGAGAAATCGATCGTAGTTCAAGGAGGATCTTTTCCATGCTACCTCCAGCGACTCGCAAGGAATTGAACGGCAGCAACAATCGCGAGAAGAAGAATCCCAGCGAGGCCCACATCGGGAAGCGAGGCTTCACTTTGAGCGTCGAAAATTCTATATGCAAGCGTCTGATGGCCCGCGGGCGCGAGCATCAAAGTAATGGGGAGTTCTTTCGCTACCGCAATGAAAGCGAGAATCGACGCAGCTGTAAGCCCAGAGGCCATCGACGGCAACCAAATTCTCGCCACTCGCGTGGCCGTTTTAGCCCCGAGTGACCTAGCTGCATCGATCTGGCGCTGATCCACGGCGATCAGCGCTGGCCGGATAGCCGCATAGCCCTGCGAGAGGAAACGCATCACGTAAGCAGCCAAAAGAAAGAGCCCACCGTCCTGCAAAAACTTCAATGCGAAAGAATCACTAGAAGCAATGAATGAATTCCGCTTTATGAAAAGAAGCACATTCAGAATCCCGAATGCGATCAGAACTCCAGGAATACTGCTCGTTACGTACGTTCCGTGCTCGATCCAACGAGCAGAGGAGGACGAACGTGATGCCATGGCAGCAGGCATAATCGAAGCCAAGACAATGAATGCGGAACCCAGAAAAGCGTAGACGGCCGTCATCATCATGGGATCAGATACCGAAGCAAACTCGGCGCCATAGTAGACGCCGCGCAAAACCCAGATCAGCAGTGTTGCAATTGGGACGACAACCCCGAGCCCGATAAACACGATGTGGGTCAGATAAACCAGCGAAAGAGACCATCCCTTTAGCGGCGATCTGCTCCGAGAGACTCGACCAGATCCATGGTGAGCCTCTGATATTTCTGCGCCCTGAATCATTCGAATTGCCGCAAGCAAGGGCAGAACGCAGACCAATATTCCGAGTGCGATCTGGTAAGCATCCCGTGCCCCCCGCGAATTATACAGTTCCCAGGTAAGCACTCTGCAGTCCAACACCGAGACAGCACCAAAGTCGCTGACTACATAGAGCGAAACGAGAATCATCGAGAAGGCCCAGGTAGGTCGGAGGCGCGGAATGGTGAGTCGCAGGAATCTTGCCCAACGCTTGGCTCCAAGTGAACGAGCAGCCTCTTCTTCTGCCTCAGGCACACTACGAAGCGCCGCGGAGGCTAGAATCTGGACATAGGGCGTACACGCTAATGTGAGAACTATGATGGCAGCCCCCATACCCGTAAAAGCGCCGTGTGTTCCAAAGAGAGACCCTAGGAACGATTTGGGCGCAAATTGTTCTCGCAAGATCGTGGCTAGCAGATAGCTTGGAATTGCCATCGGTAGAAGACCGAGTTTTGCAAGAAACGCCGATCCCGGGTAGACAGATTTCTCTGCCAGCCAAGCGAGCCAGGTTCCAAGACAGAGAGCTCCACAGGCGACAGCGGCTGCCAGCAATACCGTTTGGATGACAGCCGACAGAATCCGCCCCAATGAGAGTGGCGGAGGCTCAACGAGGCCAGGCACTTGAGTAGCCGACAGTAGGATGCCAGCAATGGGTAGGGTCACGATTCCAATCGTGGCCCACGCACCAAGTGCGATCCAATCGATAGGTTTGCGTCGCAGAAGAAACCTACTGCAGACCGACTCTTCGAAGAACGTCGAGGGTTCCAGACAAGTCCGTCAAGTGCTCCTGGTTAGCACGATTGATTTTTTCATCGATGAAGGGAACATCCTCATGGAGTTCTATACCCGGCACCGTGGGGTACTCGAAGGTCTTGTTGGCAAAATAGCTCTGGGCGTCATCGCTCAAAAGAAAATCGACAAATGCCTCTGCGGCCTTTTGATTGTCGCTGTGTGAAATGACACCGACTCCACTGAGCATCATTAGATTTCCGGCATCGCCCTTCTCTCGGAAAGAGTAATTGGCTGCTTCAAGTCCTGGCGAGGAGGAGCGTAGCTTGTGAAGGTAGTAGTGGTTGACCCAGCCAATGTCGATTTCCCCGTTGGAGACCCCTTTGACCTGGGGTGAATTCTTTGGATAGACCTTCGGCTCGAGTGCGTTCATCTGCTCGAGCCAACTTTGAGTCTGTTCTTCTCCCCAGATGTGCCTTAGAGCTGACACATGAGCCTGGAAAGATCCGTTCCCGGGAGCCCATCCCACGCGACCCGGCGGAGCCACCTTGGGAAGGTCGGCGAGGCGATCAGGCAGATCCTCAATGGAGATCCTCTCTGGGCTATACACGAGTACACGAGCGCGGCCACTGGTTCCTACCCAAGTTCCATTTTTGGCCCGATTGTGCTCGGGAACGCGCCCCAGGAGATCGTCGTTGAGAACTGCGAGGTGGCCCGCTTCATCCAAGGCACCGAGCCAACCCGAATCCTGCGCAAAAAAGACATCGGCCTGAGTTTGATCCGCTTCGGTCGCAATGCGGTTGGCGAGCGTTTGCGTACTTTTCTCGTATCGAACCTCGATGGGAATTTGCGTTTTTTGGGTGAATTCATTCAGTAAGGGCTCGATGAGCACAGCACCCCGTCCCGAGTAGACGACCAGCGGCTCACCTTGTTCGATCCGATTCGATTCGCTCGCGGCCTGGATCTCAGCAACTTTGTTTGAAGGCTCCGTTTCACTACATGCGAAATGCGTTATGAGCGCAGCACAGAGTACGAACCCAAAGCGGATTTGGGTGACTTGCACTGGGCTCAGACGAAACAGGTTGGAACAGATAGGAGTTTTCATCGCGGACCTCAGTAGATGGTGTGGGGACCTAAGTCACAGGGGTTCAAAAAAACCGGGAGGCAGGAAGGGAAACTGAATGGCTGGCGGTGGAAGATTCGGAGGATGCCTCGAGCCCTGACAGTAAACTGACGAGGCGTCAAATCGTTGCGAGAGCTCGATTTGAGAGACCCGAATCGGCGCTCGACTCGACCGAGATCGGATCCAAGCGACCTGTCGGCCCCTCCCATGGTGCCCACCATGCATTGTGTTCCCGATTCGTCCCCCATAAAAACGTAGAGTTTTAACCTCATCCGAATCGGCCGGTGAGAGCAAAAGACCCTTAAAAACAAGTAGTTATCCAATTCCGACAAACTCGCGGGGGCGGTACAATAATGAAAACGATTTTCATTTTCAATATTGACCCCGAAACACAAACGCTGTAATCCTCCCCGTATTGAAAATGAAATTCGTTTTCGCTTTAAGCCGAGGGGCAACCCAGCGTTCTGATTCGCAGCACTTCCTGGAGATTGAATCACCGTGTCTTCGTCGTCCCCCCTCAGTTCGACCAACGATCAAGTCCTCGCCAAGCTCGGCGACCTCTATCGAGAACTGTTCGCCCATGACGGTTACGGCGACCTGCGAGTCGAAATCAAACTCATGAAGGCGGGACAGAAGGAAGTGATCATTCATTGCGGAAAACAATTTCGCTTCAGGGTCGACTTCAAGAACGAATGGCGGTCGCCCTCCGCTTCAAACAACGAGGTGCACGGAAGGAATTCGAATTGATCAGACCCCTTTCAGATTTCTGGGCAAAACAGTTTGCCTAAAGACGATGGCGGCGTGGCGCCGCATCACCCCCAAAACAAAAAAGGAGAACGACGAGCTCCAGCGAGTGGAGTCGGAACGTTGTCAAACAAGGATAGTTCAGCCATGAACACAATCAGAAACACGAACAGCATGAGGCGATCGAGTGGCTTCACGCTTCTCGAACTCCTCGTAGTCGTCACGATCCTCGCCATCGTTGGTGGTGCAATGATCACATCCTACGATGGACAGGACACCAAGGCCGCACGAGGTGTCGCAACCAACGCGATCGCGGGTATCGAAGATGCCATGCGAATCTTCACCGTTCAGGAAGGCGTTCTTCCGGACGAACTCGAGTCCATTACCTGCTTGGACTTCGACCTGGCAGCACACCCGACCACGGTCTCGAACAGTGCGACCCCCGCAACGGTCACCACTGAAGAAACGACCAAGTTCGGTGGAGCGAGCAATCTCCCGCAGACGGGTGGTGGTCTTGGAAAGAAAGTGTCCGACAAGTTCGACCTTGTCTCGATTCCCTCGGGAATGGGCGCATCTCTCGTGAACGCTGGCATCACGACTCTTCGCTATGCCGAGATCGAATCGTGCGACACTGATGACTCAACCCCGGCGGCGGCCAAAGGCCCCGATACTGTCAATGCTCCGATGCCGCAGGGATCCCTCGCACTGATGAACATTCCCGCAATGGCATTCGAGTCGCCCCGCCCCGGCAGCTTCGGTTCACGGAATCGTGGTCGCGGCTTCGCCAGAGGCGTGGATTTCGGCGGAGACACGACTCCCGCACTCATGGTTTGGAAGCGCGGAACCCTTGGGTACAACAACGTAAAAATTGGTGGCGCTGACACCGACGTCATCGTGGGACTTGGCCTTGGCCAGGCTTCCTCTGCAGTCGGTGGTCCCTTCGCTCCCTTCTCGAAAGCACCCTTCTACGGTGACCTCGCGAAGGACAAGTACCCGCACTACATCATGTTGATCAAGGTTGGAGAGGACACCGACGGGGACCTCTCCACAACTGGCGACCAGTCTGCCTCGAGCACAGCGACGCTCATCGCTGTGGTCGATGCCCGCGGCGACTTCCTTGACGAGGAGTTCGCTGAATTCACCGGGCAAAAGCTCTGATCAACGAAGCAGAAGCTCCTTAGTAGCTAGCGGGAACAAGCGTCCGTGCCGGGCAGCATTTGCCGTCCGGCACGGGCGTACGCGTTCAGGGAAAAGAAGAAAACAGTTGCGAGAACTCAATTCTGAACCGAGAAACGGCGCGTTTACGATTTTGGAGCTGTTGGTAGTTGCCACGATTCTGGCAATCACCGCAGGCGCGCTGATTGTTGCTCTCGGATCGACCCAAACCGCCGCAACCACCGGGGTCGCAACAGCAGAGATGGCCAATCTTCGGAATGCTTTGTCACGATATCGGCGCGACCTGGGAAGCTTCCCAACTCTCGACAACCCTGCAGACTTTTCAAAGTTGTACGTGCAGGGCTCACAGCCTACTTGGGTAATCGATGTCGCACGTGGATGGCGAGGCCCTTATCTGACCCGACTTGGCGAAGGACTCGTAGACATCGGAGATGATTTGGAACCTTCTGGAACTGGCGTACCCACCAGTGTTACGTCTTCTCCTCACCTCGATGTGCGGAGTGTTGCTGACCCATTCATTCACTGGCCCATCCGAACTGGAACATCAGCGACGAGGTGTGCGGACACAGAACCAGATACCAACTGCCTTCTTGACTGGCGATCTCAAGCCGGGGACACGAGGCATCGACGATGGGGAAGGCCCTACCTTCTCTTCGAACTCGACCGTGTGGAGCGCGCGCGCATCGTGAGCATGGGGCCCAACGGCCTATACGAGACTCAGGCCTGTGCGGGTATCAATTGCAACGAATGTAGCCCCGGGGGAGACGACCTTGTTCTGTGTCTCGCCCAGTAATTTCCTCAGAGGATTTACCCTAGTTGAACTTCTTCTGGTGGTTTTCATCATGTCGACGATGGCGCTCATGGCAGTCGATTTCGTTGAAAACGAAGACGACCAATTTCGTTTCGAATTGACTCGCGAAAAACTCGAGTCCCTCGAAAAATCCATTGTTTTTTACGAGCGGAGCCCCCTGCCCGGTCATTCTTTGCTGTCTGGGTTTGTCATCGACAACGGAAAACTCCCGAGTTCCATTCAAGACCTTTTGATCCAACCCACCGCATATGACCCGTACGCTTTGAGGACTCCCCTTTTCGATTCCTCGCCCGTTCTAGCGACCGGTATCAACAATGACGCGGGGGTTCCGCTCTCGGAAGCCGCGGAAGGGCTTTACAAGGGCTATCGCTCGTCAGGTTACCTCTCGACTCCACCCGGGAGCAGCACCGCCTACTACGACGGCTGGGCCAATTTGGGAAGTCCCCCGAACTATGGATGGAGCGTGAGCGGTATTCCCCTGGAATTCACCGTCACCAGTTTGGGAAAAGACAATCTCGACAACAATCCGGACATTACAGGGTACAACGGCGACCTGGGTCTGACCGTCAAAGCTTCAGATTGGCAAGCCGATATTGCTGGCTGGCAGGTCGCGATCACCAACTATTCAGGAGTTGACCTCGCTATTGATGACACCGGATCGGGAGCATGCCTTCGTATCAGCATCCTCGTATACGTGAATGATTCCGACCTGGCCAACAACTTCAATTGGAAAAGACTGACGAGCGAATGTGTTCCTGGGAACCTTTCGACCTTGGCGGATGGGAGTTGTATCGACGGAGATGGAGATGGCGAAGTCGATGGCGTCTCCTGTAGCGACGTTCAGGTGGTTACATTCCCGCCCACGGGCGGGTTTCAGCCAACCACGGACATCCCAGTAGGCGAACATCTGCTTGTTCTCGTAGTGGATGACAACTCGAGTCCTCACGATGGATCCGCGGGTGAGACGCCCTGCCTGGGCAGCGGCGACTGTTCTTCGGGCAATCGAACAACGAGTCGTGTTCGATTTTTTCCTCATGTCCTACTCCCGAACTTGACCATGGAGATACGCGCATGAGAGCCAACGAGTGGTTTCCCTGGTTTTCATTTGGAAAACCCAAGGAGCTATTTCTCTGTGAATCGGATGGTTTCTCTCTGAACGGTGCCATCTGGGCATCGGACCAACAAGAAATATGTACTTCATCGTTCGTTGAAACCTCGCCGCTCGAACCAGCCGCAGCAGTCGCAGAAATCCTATTGCGGATAGAGGAGAAGGGATTCGAACGTCCCCGGGATGCCTACCTGATTC
Source organism: Myxococcota bacterium (assembly GCA_022447545.1). Classification (GTDB taxonomy): domain Bacteria; phylum Myxococcota_A; class UBA9160; order UBA9160; family SMWR01; genus JAKVBI01. The sequence continues at coordinate 12,764 of JAKVBI010000020.1, read as the reverse complement.
TTCCCAACATTGCAGTTGGAATCATCGAACTTCCGATTGGATCGCACGAAACAAGAACGCCAGATGAGATGAATGAACTGGTTCGTTGGGAACTCGACCCCATTGCGGCGGAACAAGGCGGGCTTTGGTCGCTGGGATCAGTGCTGCATGGATTGGGTTATATCGATGATGACCAACGCCAGTCGCTAGTCAGCTTGGGAGGGCCCAATCGCGTATCACAGTTCGGCGACTTGGCTGCTGGAATGGGAATTGTCGAACAGGCTCAGCTCGACCAAGCTGTTCGACTTCTGAACGCTCTTCAAGATATCGATGAAGAACTTGCTTGTGCTTGGGTTCCACTGGGTGGAGGCGAAGAGCCTGGGTCCTCCCTCTGGTTGGCGAGCGCGATTGGCCAAAAACTCAAGTCGCTGTGGCTCGACGCATTCAATGAAAACGGCATAGAACTCGAAGGGCTTTACCCTTCCGTTTTTGCAAGATCATTCGTGGTACCTCCCGAGGCGAAGGGACAATCCGTAGTTCAGGTAGAACAACGAGCTGTTACGTTTCTCCGGATCTACGACGGCTTGACACGGCATATCGAACGAACATACGCATCTGGAGAAAACGTATCGACCGATGAGATTCGAGAAGTCCTGAGCTCTACGGAAGACAATCCCACTGATCGCATATGGCTGACGACGGGAACCAACGTAACGAACGATGTGGCGGATCAAATTCAAAGTATCACCAACATTCCGATTGAAACCATCGAGAATGAAGATACGCCACGTCAACTCCTTGGAATCACTGGAGCAGCACGGCATGCTTCTGGAGAGCTTCCCTCCGAAATCTGCCCGCGGATCGAAACTCGACCCCCACCGGTTCCTATCTACAAGCGCCCATATTTCCCAGAAGTTTCTCTTGTTGTTCTGTTGTTTCTTGGGCTGATCGCAGGCGAAGTTCACCTCATATCCTCTAGATCCGTCTCCGCTACCGCCGAACAATCGATACGCAACAAACTCGCTCGGGCTGAAGCCACACGCGACATCATCGAAGAGGAGCGGCTCGCTTCCGAAAATGCGGAGCAATTGCTCAATGAATCGCGGCAAGCACTGGACCACCTCAAACGGTCCCACCAGTTACTGACCTCAGAGATACCCGAGCGGAACCAACTTATTACGTACTTTCTGGACAGCCTATCTCGCAGTGTTTCTCAATTGGTGGTTCTCGACAAAGTTTCTGAACACGAAGACTACACCTTGACGATCGAGGGATGGTCTTTCACGGAAGAGGCCGCACAAGAATTCATCCGCGCGCTAGCGGTTCTGATGTCGAAAAAAGATATGGGGCTGCGAGACGAAGCGGTGATTGCGCGAACTGGATGGGGCGGCCTAGATGGTTATTCCCTTTCGATGAGCCTCGTTCCTCGCAGGCCTGAGGAAAATTCCGCGGAACTTTCTGAGGGCTCCAAATGATCGAACGAATTCTCAAGCGCTTCCTTGAGCTCAGCAAACGCGAGCGGATCTTGATTGTTTCTGCACTGATCACTGCGATCAGTGCGACCTATATCGCGGGCCGGTATCGAACCGCATACCACGGAAACGCAGATCTCGAACGCCGGGTCCTCGAGATGGAGCAATCACTCAGATCGACTCGTATTCCCAAACCTGCATCAGCAGACGCGGAGTCCCTCCGAAAGCATCTTTCAGAATCCGTCCGTGAGCAGGAACTCTTGAAGATCCAGATGGATGAACTCGAGGCTCGCTTCGTCGATGCAAATCAACCCGAGGCGGTACAAAGCTTGATGGTAAAGATTTCCCAACTGGCTGAGGCATCGTCAGTGACGATTCGGGAGTCGATACCCGTGGAGAAAAAGCCAAGGCCACTAACAAAAGGGGAGAATCCCACGATCGAAGAGGCTCTCATTGGTGGCTTCATCTACAAAAGACCTGCCAAACGCCTGACACTCGAGGGGCCTTTCCACGGAATCAAACGATTTCTAAACCAGCTCTCCCAGCTCCCCCAACGCGTAGTCGTTTTGCATTTTTCACTAGAAACTCTTCCCAAACGCGGGGATGAGGACCCTGTTCAATTGCTACGCTCTAATGTTTTGGTAGCGCTGTGAGTCTCGTCGACCTTCTCTTGACCGCAGTCGGTCGAAAAGCGTCTGACCTACACGTCTCTGTGGGTTCAGTCCCAATGATTCGTCTGAACGGAGATCTATGCCCTCTCGACCAAGAAGAGATCTCATCTTCGAGCATTCAAGAAATTCTCGATGGGCTCTTGAGCACGCCCCAGAAGGAGATTTTCCGGCGGGATCGTTCAATCGATTTTGGTTATTCCATCGATTCAGGGGAGCGATTTCGAATCAACGCGTACTACGAGCGTGGTTTTCCGGCACTCGCGATTCGATGGCTCGACAACCGTTTCCGAAGCCTCACCGAACTCGGACTTCCGCAACAACTGGATTCACTCGCAAAATTGCAGCACGGACTGGTTCTCGTGACGGGACCGACAGGTAGCGGTAAGACAACTACATTGAGCGCTTTATTACACCAGATCAATGCAAATCGGCGTTGTCATATTCTTACCATTGAAGACCCCATTGAGTATATCCATCCAAATCAATCGAGCCTGATACATCAACGAGAACTCCATTCAGATGTTCCCGATTTTGCTAACGCCGTGCGTTCAGCCATGCGTGAAGATCCGGACGTCATTCTCGTCGGCGAGATGAGAGATCTCGAGACCATGCGGGCGTCACTGATGGCAGCCGAAACCGGACACTTGGTGTTTTCGACGCTTCATACAGGCGATGCCGTCGGCGCCCTTGACCGAATGGTTGGAGCATTTCCTGGCGGTGAGCAGGAATCGATACGGCAACAGCTTTCAATGGTTCTGCGGAGCATCGTAGCGCAACACCTCCTACCGATTAAAGACGGTTCTGGGCGTGTTCCAATCGTCGAAATCTTGAATGTGAATTCGGCTGTTTCTCACCTGATACGGACAGGAAAATCACAACAACTGGTTTCGGCCATGGAGTCCGGCCGTTCCATCGGTATGCAGACAATCGACTTCGCACTTGCCGATGCCGTGTCAGCGGAACTTGTAGGTTTCGAGACTGCCAAGCGATACACACGCGACTTAAAACTCTTCGAGGATCTGATTCAACGTGCACTGAAAATTGGAGACAAAGATAACATTGAGGCACTAAAAGATGGCCGCTAGTGAAAAGGCATTACTCGAGGCGGCAGTCGCAGGCGATTTGATCAAAAAGTCCGAACTTGATGATCTTCGTTCAGAGGCTCGCCGAAATCGTTTGAACCTGCTCGAGCTGGTTTCTCACCACGGCCGCTTTCCGATTTCAGCGCTTTATCGAGCACTATCCGACGAAAGGAGTTTGCCGTTTCTCGAAGAAGCGGACCTGGTCATCGATAGTGCGTCTCTGAGGCGTTTGCCTGCGAGTCTTGTAAGTCGGAAGGGAATCGTTCCAGTCCAATCCAGTTCAGGTGCGTTATTTCTTGCGACCTCCGACCCAGATGATCTCCCGACGTTTCGAACAGTAAATCGGATTCTCAGTCGAGATTTCGATCTTGCGATTGCTGAACCGACGGCGATTTCAAAAGCGATTCGGCGTTCGAGTGTCGGCGCCTATCGCTCACCCATTGCGACGAATCAGGAGGCTTCGGACTTCGACTCGATTGATGAATTGAACCGCATCTTCACTGAGGCCTGGCTATTGCGTGCTTCAGATATACACATCGAGCCGGCATCGGATAACCCGAGAATTCGACTTCGGGTCGATGGCCGTTTGCAGACCTATCCCGTGGAGATTTTGGCAGCAGACGCAGCTGGACTCGTAAGCCGCATGAAAGTGCTTGCGGACCTCGATATCGCCGAACAACGAGAGCCTCAAGATGGAGGCCTCACCTACTCGCTTGGCCCTCCCGCCAATGTCGATATTGACGTCCGCATCGCAACAGTTCCAACGCGATGGGGCGAGAGGATGACGATCCGGCTCCTAGGACAGGAAACACAGGGCTTGAAATTGGATGGCCTCGGAATGACCAATGATGCTCTAGCGCGATTCTCGAATGCAATCGAACAGCCCAACGGACTGCTTCTCCTGACCGGTCCTACAGGAAGCGGGAAAACCACAACTCTCTATGCCGCTTTGCGGTCGATTAATCGACCGGAGATCAACATCCTGACCGTAGAAGACCCCGTCGAATACTTGATCGATGACATTTCACAGGTCCAAGTAACCGGAAAAGTCAATTTTGCGAGTGCGCTTCGGTCCTTTCTTCGACATGACCCCGATGTTTTGATGGTCGGCGAAATCCGTGATGGTGAAACGGCTGACATTGCGTTGAAAGCCGCGATGACAGGGCACCTTGTATTCTCGACCCTGCACACGAACGATGCTCCATCCGCAATCACGAGACTGGCGGACATTGGTGTCGAAAGATTCCTGCTTTCAGCAAGTCTCCTTGGGATCATTGCACAGCGATTGGTTCGAAGGCTCTGTGAAAAGTGCTGCTCTTCCGTACGGCTGACACAAGAGGACCAAGATTGGCTTCAAGTCACAGCGACTGATGTCCAATGCATGGAGCCTGTGGGTTGTCCAGCATGCCTTGGAACGGGGTACCGAGGACGAATCGGCATTTACGAAACTCTTTGGATCGACGAACACATTGCTGAACTAATTCATGAAGGCGCTGGAGAGAGAGAGGTTGCAAGATCTGCGAGCGGTTTTCAGACGCTATATGAGGACGCACGCAACAAAACACTTGGAGGAGTGACATCCGTCTCCGAGGTCAAACGCATCGTCAATCGCCCCGAGCGCTCAGACTGATGGCATTCTTTCGCTACGTAGCGCTCGATGAAAATGGCGCGGAACGAGAAGGTACCGTTGAGGCATCGGCCTCGCGCGACGCGGCAACTGTCGTTCGTGCGCAGGGCCTGCGGATGATGCGGATTACTGAAATTACGCGGGCGGAGAGTTCCGGTTTTGCCAGCAGGCAATATTCAATCAGCGACTTCCTTCCAATCAGCCTCGCTGATCGAGTCCAATTCTTTCAACAAATGGCATTGATGCTTCGCTCCGGATTGAGTGTGCTCCAAGCTCTCGAGGTGGCACGCGAACTGACGATCGCAACTCGCTTGAAACGATCAATTTCCCGAGTAGCAGAAGAAATCAAAGGGGGAGCGGGATTTTCCGCAGCCATGGAAGCACAGGGCTCGGTCTTTCCATTACTAGCAACTCAATTGATTCGGAGTGCTGAATCAAGTGGCGAGCTCGATACCGTACTGGAACGAATTGCCGATCACCTCGAACAAAAAGCGACGACCCGAAGAAATCTGATTACGAGCCTGGTCTATCCAGGTGTTGTCGTACTGGTTTCAATTGGTGTGGCATTTTTCCTCCTGACTTCAGTAGTCCCAAAATTTGCTGCGTTCTTCGAGAGAAGCAACAAGACCCTACCGCCGCTCACGCAAGCACTCGTAGATTGGTCATCGGCACTTGCAGTGGCCAGCCCATACATTGGCGCCGTTTCAGCCGTCGGCATGGTGGTAATTTTTTATTCCTATTCGAGGCCGCAGGGACGGATCTTCATCGATCGTTTTCTACTCAAAATACCCATTGTTGGACCGGTATTGATGCGCTCTTCCCTTGCCCAATTGACCTGGGCACTCGCCATGCTGCTGAGGAGCGGTGTGAGCATTCTCGATTCGTTGCGAGTAGGTACCGGGGTCGTCTCGAACAAAGCCATCGAATCTGCTCTTGAGCTGGCCACCGAAGACCTTCTGGCGGGCCGAGACTTTGCGAGCAGTATCAATCGCCGGCCACTCCCCAGCTTGGTCATTCGATTGTCGGCCGTAGGTGAAAGAGCAGGATCTCTCGAACAAGTGATGCAAGAACTTGGCGATCACTATGACCAAGAACTCCAGGCGAGTATCAAGCGCATGAGCAATCTCATCGAACCTGTTTTGATGCTGATTATCGGATCCATGGTTGGTTTCGTGTATTTCGCATTTTTCCAGGCTGTAATCGCATTGGCTTGAAAAGTAGGCAGCGAGGAAACAAATGGAACGGATCTCCACTGTACTTCACAGAAAGCATCTGCTTTTTGTCGCAGTGACTTTGATTGGAGTCACAAGCGCGAACTCCAACGCCGAGGAGAATGCGAACGTTTCACCCCAGCCCGAAGCACCGGTCCTGAGTTCCAGTGATTCAGTCAACAATAGCACCAGTAGCAACACAGATGGCTTAGCGACCCCGCTTGAACCGAATGAATTCGAGGAATCACGCGACCCTTTTTCGCTAGCCGGAACGAGCGATACAAACGGTCCTCGAGGGTTTCGCTTTACCCGACAGCCTGGCGGGAATGTTCCGCGCTTATCACTACGAGGGATCGTTCTAGGCGAAGAAAATGAACGAGTCGGTCTTCTGCAAATTGGCACTCAGGGAGTTTTCATGGTGCGCGCGGGGGACACCGTGAGTCTTAGAAGCTCAGGGTCTTCGGCGAACTTTGTCATCAACATCAGAGAAATCAGTCGCCTTTCCGTGGTCGTCGAATCCGGAACACTGGGTGAGGTCATCATAGTTCGATGAAACGTCAAAAAACGATGGTACGAAAGCTGTTCATGACGATGCTGTTCGCCTCCTCCGCGTTCCTGGCATTTCCTTCTTCGCATGCATACATACCCGGGTCGGAAAAATCGAATTATGTATACGACACACTGGAATTTCGCGAAGCCCTGGTCGTTGATGCTGTTCGAGTTCTTTCGGAAATTTCCGGTGCCAACATCGTGACGACCGAAGGTGCAGCTAAGAAAAAGGTGACAGTATTTCTGCGAGACATGACGGTAGAGGATGCAATTGACACCATCTGCAAGGTCACAGGTCTTTGGTATCGAAAAGACCCTAGTACTGGTGTGTTCCGAATCATGGAGACCGAGGAATACCAGAAAGACATGGTCGTCTATCGGGATGATCTGCTTCGCGTTTTCACTTTGCGCCACTACAATGTCGTAAGCGCAGCGTATGCCATCGAAAACCTATTCGGTGACCGAGTCGAATTGGAGCTTGATCGAAGACCCGACGACACGGGCCTTGGCGGTGCTGCGTCGTTGGGTTTTGGCTTCGGCGGGAACAATTCCAACAACGGATTTGACCGATCGAACCTCAGAGACAACGTAAACAACTTCAATTCACAGTCGGGATTCATGAATGGAGGTGCGGGCGCGTCGTCAACGCTCGGTCGTGCGTCCGCGCTTGACGGCGTTGAGTTGACTTCCGGCCAACTCGAAAAGCTGAGGGAATCCGAGTCCGTTTCGGGGCTTCCCGGTGTTTCGACAACAGAGATCGTACAGGTGACAAGGCGTGAACCCCCCATCATGGTGACGACCAGCCGACTGCACAACCTCGTCATGGTCAGGACAACGGATTCCGCAGCAATGGACGAAATCGAAGATCTTTTGATACAGATTGACAGGGTGGCACCTCAGGTCCTCCTAGAAATGAGGATTCTAGATCTCGCACTCGGAGATACGTTCCGCTCTGTTTTCGACATTGAATACACGAGCAGCGAGTCTGCCACCGGCCCCGAATCCGCTGCACCCCGAAACCCTTTGTTACCAGGCGGATTGGCCGCGCCAGCAGCTGCGATGGGTTTCGGAAACTTCCCGCTCGAAGGCGGGACGCTGCTGTTTCAGTGGATGAACGACAACATTCTTTTGAGACTTCAGCTCATGGAGGAAGATAAGCGCGTTAGCACTCTGGCAACTCCAACCCTTCTTGCTTCAAACAACACCCCAGCAAGGTTATTCATTGGAGAAGAAGTCGTTTTAACTACGGGCGTATCAACGACATCACAAGTCGGCTCTCAGGGACAAGTGATCAATCTGACGAGTCCAGAAACTGAAGTAGTAAGTATTGGAAACACATTGGAGATTCTTCCGCGGGTAAATTCAGATGATTCTGTGACCCTCACGATCAAAGCCGACGTTTCTTCCCTCAAGCCCAATGGATCGACGATCCCAGTCACAGGCCCCAATGGCGTGGTTTCGGAGTTCAGTGTCGATGCGGTGAACAATTCGAGTCTGGAGGGCACCTTCCTGGCACAAGACGGGCTCACTGTCGCAGTGGGAGGGCTCATTCGGCGGACGGAGTCGGACAACGAAAAGAAGGTCCCGTGGCTCGGTGACATTCGTTGGCTCGGTTTCTTCTTCAAGGAACAAGAGAGAGGTAAAACCAGTTCCGAGCTCGTCCTTCTCATTACTCCGCGAGTGTTTTTCACGGGCGAGGATGCGGAGAAACGAAGCATCGAAGCCCTCGAAACAATGTCGACTGAAACGCTCGAGGGGCGTTTTGAAATCGTACCGCCGTCACTCGCGGAAGAGATGAAAAAAGAGGAAAGTTCAGCAGCGTCGGACACGACTGAAGTACCCGTTATAGAACCGATTTCGCCCGAGAACCCATGATCCGAAGTCGGCTTCCTTGAACCCCACAACTGGAATTTTCGGACTCCAGTTGGAGGTCTAGAGACTCGTTGCGTGGTGGGCTCAGCGGGTTCTCCGTGTGTATTCGACAATCCAATTGTTACTCTCGTCAAAGTAGGTTCTATGAACGGGACAAAGGTTCTCAATGGAATTGCCGGAACGGTACGCCAGAAGCCTGAAGGAACAGGGGTACTGTCTGATCCCAGACGTCCTGGATACTCCTTCCGTGCAGAATCTACGCCAGAGACTCGTTGATGCGGCAAAAAGAAACGTAGAGCAGGGTATCCCCACGCACGTCGCCAGGCTCGATCCGAATGAAAAAAATGTTCGCATCTTCAATGTGATCGACATCAACCCCGCGTTCGCCGAACTCATCACGCACCCCTCTGCGCTTTCGTTGGTCCGTCATTTACTCGCCGACGATTTTCTCGTCTCTGACGTCAATGCCAACATTGCCCAACCTGGTAGTGGCTCCATGGTCATCCACTCCGATCTCGCAGTGGTGCTCCCACCTCCGTGGACTCAACCATGGAGCATCAATGTCATTTGGTGCTTGGACAACGTGCGAGAAGAAAATGGAGCTACGCGATATCTACCTGGAAGCCACAAGTTTCAGACCATGAATGAACTTCCAGAAGACATGGCGCAAGAGATGATGCCTTTGGAGGCAAAGGCAGGCAGCATTCTCGCCATGGACGGGCGCCTTTGGCATACCTCGGGTGAAAACAGAACTCTAGATGAGGAACGGGCACTGCTTTTCGCCTACTACACTCGCTCCTTCATTCAACAACGATGCGACTTCGAGGTCGAATTGTCCGATGCCACAAAAGCAACGTTGAGCCCTGAACTCAAGAAATGGCTGGGCCTGGAATCACTCGCAGATGCGGCACGAACCCTCTCATGATCTCTCTAACAAAACCTGTCGAGAACAGGCCGAGATGACCGAAGCCAAATACCCACGTATACAAAGGGGAACTCAGGCAACTGAATGAACGATCTGAGTTCGCAGCAGCATCGACCGATTGATTCCTGTCCAGAACTCGGATCCAGCTTTCAGTAAATGAAGCAGAAGAAGGAGAGCGCGCAATATGATCAGACCCGCACTCGGATTCGGAGTACAGATCGCATGTGAGGGAATGTCCTGGCCTGAATGCCTCGACATTGCACGCACCGCCGAACGCTGTGGTTACTCGAGCCTGTGGGTTCCAGACCACTACGTAGCGACTCCGGATGGCATTTCAGGAGATATACGAACCCCCCTTTTGGACGGATGGACGACTCTCGGAGCTATCGCTCATGAGACGTCTCGCTTGCGATTGGGCCCATTGGTTGCGAGCAACACCTTTCGCCCGCCGGCAATTCTCGCCAAGATGATTGCGAGTCTCGACCACATCAGTGGGGGCAGAATCGAATTGGGGATGGGAGCGGGGTGGTTCGAATTCGAACACACCTCCTACGGGATCCCATTTCCCGAATTGCCGGAACGACTGCGCGCTCTGGAAGAAGCGGTCCAGATCATCAAAGCCCTCTTCACCGAGGAACAAGTCGACTTCCAAGGTGATTTCTACCAACTCCAAGGAGCGGTTCTGGAGCCGAAGGCCCTTCAGTCGCCCCATCCGCCACTCGTCATTGGAGCCAGTGGTGAAAAAGTGGCGCTACGAAATGCGGCCCGACATGCGGACCACTGGAACACCTACGCCCCCCCACAATTGTTTCGTCACAAGAATCAGGTTCTTGATGAGCACTGCGCGGCTGTATCGCGCAACCCGGAGGAGATCACTCGATCGGTGATGATGCCCCTCTACCTGGATGAAGATGAGGCAGTTCGTGCCAAGGTGGAACGGTGGGGCGGACAACGGGATTGGTTTCTCATCGGTAACAAGCAGGAAATCTCAGAGAAGATCGAGAAACTGGTCGAGGCCGGGGCAGAACTCTTGATCGTTCAAGTTGACCGAACAGGCAGGTGCGCCGAGACCTTGGAGCGTTTTTCCGAGGAATTCCCCGTCACATCGTGAAAACCAACGGAATCGCTCATGGATTCTCACGAGAGTCTACGCGATCCGAATTCTGATGCCGGGAGCCTTGGACTTCATGCCTTCAGGGAACCCTCAATGTCAGGCCAAAGAACTCCTTCGCATCGGCAGCCACTCTTTGATGGATGCCTTCCCGCGCAATTCCACCTTCTTCAGCACAGATCGAAGGAGAAGCGATTTTACCGGCGATCCCGCATTCCGACATGAAAGTGTAATGTCCTACCCCCGAGAGAACCTCCAGGCGGGAATCCGGGATCAGATCGGCCGCCGGGTTCGCATTTGAGGTCGAGGGCGCAATGGAATCACGATCTCCCACGATGATGAGAGTCGGGACCCGTAGGTTCCGAAAACTCTCTTCCGTTTGCGACACGATGCCAGCTGGAGCAATCGCAATGACCGAACGAACTCTTTCGTCCAGATACGATTCACCGTGACGGGCCATCGAAGCGCGAAATCGGGCATCGTTTTCGACGTACTGCGTGAGTTCGTCCATCGAAAAAGGCGCTTCCATAGGCAATGTACAGCTTGGATCTTCTGGGCGCCCCACGCAGTATCGTTCAATCTGTTCCAGGTTGGTCCGGGCACCTGCAAGCTCCAAAACCGTATATCCCCCCAACGAGAAACCCGCAGCGCCAATGCGTTTAGGGTCGATGTGAGGCCCAAGAACTTCATCCGCGATTAGCAGGTCGATCAAGCGGCTGAGATCAGTGGCTCGCTCCCACCAGAGAAAAAATCCGTGGGGGGTCTTCTCTTCGATCGCGGTATTCCCATGGTGGTTCACTGCAGCGACAATATATCCGCCCGAGGCAAGCCCTTCCGCCAACCAAGCGAGTTGTGCGACTGCACCCCCTGTACCATGGGAGAGGACGATGAGCGGATACCTCGAGGACCGCTCTGAAAGATCTGCGTTGGGAACCGATTGACCTGCTTTGAATAACGGAAAGAACCGGTTCCCAATGAGCCACGGTTCCTCGTCAGCAGCGCTGTCGGTGGGAAACCAAATCATGGACAGCATCGGCCGTGGGCCATCTCCGCTCCAATTCAACCGCTGGACATCGACATAGCTTCGCTCGATACGCCCCACTTTCTGAGCACGTTCGTAATGAGTTCCATGACAGGCCAACGACATGACAAATACGCCGAGACACAACACGGATTTCAGACGGGCCACAGGTTTTCATCCATCGCTGTTTGTCTTCTTTCCAGGAACTGAGTACGAATATCCCCGCATCTTCTTCAACGTGCATCGAAACACATCTTGGTTCGTCAGAATAACGATCGATAGTTTCATTCGGATCCGGGAAAAGCCTGAATCTGCCAAAACAGCCCCGTGCTGATTTCTGTTTTGCAAAGAAATTCAACCGTTCCGCACGAGGACATCGTTTCAGGTTTTCACTCTAAAAGGATCGACCGGGCGTTCGGAGACCGCCGTGATCCAGGTCCGAAGACAGAACTGCTCAATCCCCCTGATCGAGGGGGAGAGCAAAGGCGATGACGGCATCCCCGGGCGTGGTGCCCAGGGTCGCATGGCCGCCAGCCGCGATCACGACGAACTGGCGTCCACCGGATTCGAGCTGATAGGTCATGGGAGTCGACTGGGCCCCAGCAGGAAGAGCGGCACTCCACAGCAGATCTCCAGTTTCGCTGTCGAAACTTCGAAATGTGTCGTCCATGGTGGCCGCGATGAATACCAACCCCCCTGCGGTCACGATGGGGCCGCCCATGGCAGGCATCCCCCAATCCAATGCAATCCCAAGGGGCGCCATCTCTCGGGTATCCCCCAGTGGTACCTCCCAACTCTTTCGACCGGTTCGGAGATCCACACTCAGCAAGCTACCCCAAGGGGGGGCCACGCAGGGAACTCCGAAAGGTGAAACGAGAACCTCCTGCTTCGCCAAGTAGGGAGTTCCCTCCATCCGGAGCAGAGAATCGCCTGGGCCCTTTCTGCGGCGGGCTTCTTCAGCGACCGCGCGCGGCACCAGGCGGTGCATCTGCGCAATGTGGTTCTGCTGAAGGAAGATCGTTTGTTGCTTCGGGTCCCATGCTGCGCTCCCCCAGTTGAAGCCACCGGGAGTCCCGGGATAGACGATGGAACCGCGAAGACTCGGAGGGGTGAAGATGCCCTCGTTCCGCAGGGATTGGATCTTCTCTCGACAACGCCCCCGGTCCCAGAACGTGAATCCAAAAGCCTGATCGGGATCGAGCCTCGCGGGATGTAGGGGCGGTGGATGGGTGGGAAAGGGCTGG
>JAKVBI010000002.1:226716-293259 GCA_022447545.1 Myxococcota bacterium | reverse complement strand
GCTCTTCACCGCCGCGTTCTACAGAAGCTGTCCGCCATGGATCGAACATCGTTCTGAAAGTTGGGAGTGGTCGGGCCCGAATTTGGATTGCCGATGCCGTTTTTTACGGGGAGAGACTTGCTGCTCCTTCGCTTTCGCCTACGTTGCGGAGCGAAACGACCAGCAAATTACGGGGTTTTTGAGTGGAGTTTCTAGCGGGGATCCCTTTCGAACTTTGGGTCGCCGGAGTGCTTGCTTTCTACATGGCCTGGGCGATCGGGGCCAACGATGTCGCGAATGCGATGGGGACGAGCGTGGGCTCGGGAGCACTCACTCTGGCCGGTGCCATCGTCGTTGCTTCGCTTCTCGAGTTCCTTGGGGCCTTCCTGGCCGGGGGACATGTCACCGATACGGTTCGCAAGGGCATGATCGACATGGACCTCGTGACGAAGGACCAGTTGATCTACGGCATGCTTGCCTCCCTGGCTTCGGCGGCGACCTTGTTGCTCGGCGCAACCCGTTTCGGGCTTCCGGTATCGACTACGCACTCCATCGTTGGTGCCATCGTGGGCTTCGGTGCCGTGGCGATCGGGGTCGAAGCCGTGAAATGGGCGAAAGTGGGACAGATCGTGCTCTCGTGGGTCACTTCGCCTTTGCTGGCGGGGGTGACAGCCTTTGCGATCTTCCAGTTCACGCGTGCCAAGATCCTGGATCGCAGTGATCCTGTGAGCGAGGTGAAGAAGCTCGGCCCGTTCTTCTTCTTCTTTGTGTTCTTCGTGATCGGGCTCGTCACGCTCTTCAAGGGCTTGAAGAACCTCAAGCTCGATCTCGACCTTCCCGAGGCTCTGCTCGGAGCGGCCATTCTCGGGCTCGTGGGGGGGGCGCTGGGAACCTTCTTCATTCGGCGCGTGGCCAGGGACGAGGAGCAGGAGGGTGGACGCTTCGACCGCGTGGAGCGCATCTTCGTAGTGCTCCAGATTCTGACGGCGTGTGCCGTGGCCTTCGCTCACGGGTCCAATGACGTTGCCAACTCCATCGGCCCCCTGGCCGCCATTGCGAGTGCGGTGAGTACCGACGAGATCGCCTCGAAGGCGCCCGTAGCGCCCTGGATGCTGGCCATTGGCGGGGTCGGCATCGTGATCGGCCTGGCGACCTGGGGCTATCGCGTGATGGAGACGGTGGGCAAGCGCATCACCGAGCTCACCCCCAGCCGAGGGTTTGCGGCTGAGCTGGCAGCTGCCTTGACGATCGTCCTGGCGTCGCGTTTTGGCATTCCTGTGTCCACCACCCACACTCTGGTTGGGGCGGTTCTCGGCGTCGGCCTGGCTCGTGGGATTGGAGCACTCGACCTTCGCGTAGTGGGAAGCATTCTCGCTTCCTGGGTGGCGACTCTTCCCATCGCGGCCTGCCTCTCGATCTTCTTTTACTTCTTCTTCAAGGGCTTGCTCAGCCCGTAGGAGCACAGCATGGCGTGGATCGACAAGCTCGTTGGGCGCTCTCCCATTGGACCGATGCAGAAGCACATGCATGCAGCGGTCGACTGCGCGCGGCAGGTGGTGCCCCTGGTGGAGGCCATGGTGGCGGGTGACGATGCGGCGATTTCGGCCCGCCGCGCAGAGATCGATGGCCTCGAACACATCGCTGACGACCTGAAGAACGAGATCCGTAGCACCATGCCCCGGCGCTTGTTGATGGCCATGGAGCGCAGGGACATGCTGGAGATCCTCGACTGCCAGGACTCCATCGCCGACGTAACCCAGGACATCGCGGAGCTGGCGGACCAGCGCCGCATGCACCTGCCCGAGCCCCTGGCAGAGCCCGTGTTGGCTCTGGCTCGGCGGGTCGTGGCGGCCTGCGAGCAGGGGCAGCGGGTGATCGACGAGTTGGATGAGCTCGTGGAGACGGGCTTTGGCGATCGCGAGGTGGCTCGGGTGAGTGAGATGATCTCGGAACTCGGCCGGATCGAGAGCGATACCGACGAGTTGCAGGACCAGGCCGCCAGGGCGCTGTTCAGCCTCGAGGACGAGCTGGGTGTTGCCACGGTCTTCTGGCATCAGATCATCCTCTGGATCGCGGACCTCGCCGACTACGCTGAGCGCGTGGGGAACCGCTTACGGCTGCTGATCGCCAACTGACTTCTGGACGTTCCGACGCCTGGAATGGTTGGACGGCCCGAGTCATTGGGGCCGCGTCGGATGGGGTGTCACGGTGACAGGAGAGCCCCGCCTGCCCTCGAATGTGCTTGGGATCGGGCTGCCCGCGATGATTCCCGGCGTCGATCCGGAGCTCATTCCCCGTTGGGGGGAACGTGCGGAGGCCGGCCCCTTCCACAGTTTGGCGACGGGTGAGCTCCTCACCAGCGAGGCCTACGATCCGCTGCTGGCCCTCACGGCGGCAGCGGCGGTGACCCGACGCCTGCGGTTGCTGACCAACGTGATCGTGTTGCCCCTGCATCCGGCCGGGGTGATTGCCAAGCAGGCGGCCAGCCTCGACAACCTGTCGGGTGGGCGATTGTTGCTGGGGATCGGGGTGGGGGCTCGGAAGCCCGTTCTCAAGCTGCCCTCTGAAGAGTCACCGCCCGACGCCGACCTGCCGGATTTCGTCGCTGCGCCTGCTCGTGCGGAAGGGCGCTACACCCGCTTCGAAGAGCAGATTGCCTATATGCGGGAGATCTGGGCCGGCGAGGCCGTGGCCGGGGGTGGGCTCGGCGTGGGGCCTGTGCCACGGACGGACGGCGGGCCAGAGTTGATCGTCGGAGGGTTTGCGTCGAGCTTTCTGAAACGCTCCGTTGCCTGGGCGGACGGGCTCACGACCTTCGGTCTCGTGCCTGACGTCCAGCGCATGGCCCAGGATTTCGAGGTGATGCGCGCGGCCTGGCGGGCAGCGGGCCGCGCCGGCGAGCCGAGGTTGATGGCCAGCCACTTTTTCGCCCTGGGTCCGGACGCCGAGCAGGGGGCGCGGGAATACACCGCGAAGCACTACACGCACCTGGTGGGCGAGGACAATCGGCGCCTTGCCGACGCGATCTCCACCACCCATGAGTCGGGTGTGCGTGATGTCTTCCACGCGCTGGTGGATGCCGGGGCCACCGACGTGATTCCCATCCCCATGCTGCCCTCCCTGGATCAGGTCGATCGCCTGGGGGACCTCCTTGGGGCCTAGGGGAGCGGCACCTCGCTGCGTGGCTTGAAGCTGCCGTCGTCCAGGGTCACCACACTGAAGCCGGGCTGTTCGCTCAACGGGCGCCCGTGGTCGTCCAGGATCTCGGCCCCCAGAGCCGCCATGGTGGTGTGTATGCCGCGGTACAACCCGTAGGCGTGGATGATCTGGCCGATCTCACCGCGATCGTCCCCGACATCGAAATGCGTCTGAAGGTGCTCGATGGCGAGTTCGGCGGTCTCGCCTGCCATCAGCGGCAGGGCGCGAAGGACCGCCTGCTCGGCCCCACTGAAGTCCGCACCGTCGGGGTTGTGAACCCGTGCGGCCAGTTCATCACTGAGACCTTGACGAAGACCCGCTTCGTCGCGTGAGACCATTCAGGTGTGGCATTGGTGTTCGAAGGCCGAGTACAAGCGAATGATTTCGCGCAATCGCTCGCCGAGTGTCCAGCCTCTGCGCAGTGCCGTGTTGGCGTTGATGAACATTTCGCCAATGGAACCGGGCAGAGCGCCCATGTCGATCCGGAATCCGCCCGGGTTCATGTGTCCTCCTCGGGGTTCGCGGTGTTCTTCTGGTGTACCACAGCAAAGGACGCGGTTGTCGTGGGTCAGGAGCCGGCGCGCTTGAAGTGCAGAGCCTTTCGCCGTGTCAGGCCATAGAATCCGTAGCGGGAGAGGGTGGACCCCTTGCCACTGTCGCCCACGCCCGTCCAGGGCAGAGACGGCTCCAGGTAGTCGCAGCGGTTCTGGAAGATCGTGCCCGCGTGGAGTCCGGCGGCCAGTCGTTCGGCACGGGCATTCTCACGGGTCCAGATACTCGCGGTGAGGCCGAAGCGCGTGTCATTCATGTGGGACAGGGCTTCTTCGTCGGAGTCGACGGCGAGCACCGGAACGAGGGGTCCGAAACTCTCCTCTTGCATGACGTTGGCGTCGTTGGGGACGTCGTCCAACAGAGTGGGGGCGAAGAAGCGTGGCGCGTCGTCCAGGGGTGAACCACCCGTCAGAAGCCGGGCACCGCGGGCGACCGCTTCCTCCACCTGCTTCTTCAGGAAGGCCGGTGCGGTGGGGCTTGCCAGGGGCCCCATGTTGGTGGCGGGTTCCAGGGGGTTGCCCAACTCGTAGTCGGCCAGCAGTGACAGGGCGCGCTCCAGCAGTTCGGCGTGTCGGGAGCGGTGGACGTAGACGCGCTCGACTGCACAACAGGATTGCCCGGCGTTGTAGCAGGCGCCGTCCACGACTCCTGCCGCGGCTTGCTCGAGGTCTGCGTCCTCGGCGATGTAGGCAGGATCCTTGCCACCCAGTTCGAGGCCGGCGTCGATGAAACGCTCGCCCACGGCGCGGTGGATGTCGCGCCCACCTTCCACCGAGCCGGTGAAGGCGACGTGTTCGACACGGGGGTCGCTGATCAATTCGCGGACCTGGCCATGGCGGAGCACCACATCCTGCACCAGGCCCGGAATACCCAGTTCGCCGAAAGCCTCGGCGAAGGCCCGCGCGCACAGTGGAGTGCGTGCGCTGTGCTTGAGGAGCACGGTGTTGCCTGCCAACAGCGCCGGCACCACCACATTGACCGGGATGAGGAGCGGGTAGTTCCAGGCTGCCAGGTCGAAGACCACGCCCAGGGGCTCGTGTTGGATGCGGAACGCGAAGCCCTCGGGTGCTTCGAGGAGATCGGGGGTCAGAGCTGCGACTGCGTCGGTGCTAGAGCGAGCTGCGCGATCCAGGCAGGTGGCGACCTCGGCCTCCGCCTGGCCCAGGGGTTTGCCCATCTGTCGCGTCACGTTCAGAGCGATCTCGTCGGCGGCAGAACGGAAACGCTCGCATCCCTGGGCGACCCGCGTGATGCGCTCCTCGAGGGGGAGTTCGCGCCAGAGCGCGAAGGCCCGGGTCGCTGACTGGAGCTTGCTCTCGAGGGAGGCGGCATCCTCGTACGGAAGTTCCGCCACCCGCTCGCCACTGTAGGGGTCTTCGACTCGCAGAACGTCTTCTGTCATTTTGCCCAGGATACCGGCCATGGCCACCGAAGCCGAGACGACCGCGTGCACGCCTGGGGTACCCTCGCGGGTCGTTTCCCAGGAGTCAGTCATGGGTGCAGTCGACGCAACGAAGCACCTGATCGAGGCAAGTGACATGAGCGACCCGGGCCCGAGCGGATCGGTGCGGGGGTGAGCGGTCGCATTTCCGGTGCGGTGCGCGAGCGCCGCCGCAGAGCATGGCTCGTGGTGGTCGGAGTCGTCGTGGGCCTGGGGGGGCTTGAGCTCATCGGCGCCATCGGCCTGCACGTCCTCAAGGAGCCGCCTGCACTGCCAGCTGAACTGCGCGATTCGGTGAGCCTCGCCGGCCGCGGGGACGCCACACAGCCCGACCCCTACCTCGGCTATCGGATTCGGCCCAACCTCGACGACGAGAGAGTGCGGACCAATCGGTACGGTTTGCGGGCGGGACCCATCGACGCCGTGCCGTCAGCGGATACCCTGCGGATCCTGTTGCTGGGGGGGTCGACGGCGTGGAGCTATACGGCTCGCAACAACGACGAGACCCTGGCGGTGGTTCTCGAGCGCAAGCTCGCCGCCCACCTGGCAAGTCATCCCGATTTCCAGGGCCGGCGTGTGGAGGTGCTCAACGCGGGGGTCCCCGGTTACGTGGCCTGGCAGTCGGCTCTGTCCTACACGCTTCGCCACCGGAAGCTGGCGCCCCATGCGGTCGTCAGTCTCGAGGGCTCCAACGACATCTCCGGTGCCATCACCAATGCCCAGGCCGGTGTTCCCATGCGCTACTTCTTGACCCGGGACCTCTACCTGCGCGAGCGACCGGAGCTGTGGCGCGATTTGCGGCGTTGGGCCACGCATCGGCTCCAGCGCGCGAAGCTCGGCCAATTTCTTCAGCAGCTCGACCCCCCCGACGTGTCCGAGTTGGGTGCACCCGCGCCAGAAGAAGTTGCGGCCGCCTACGGTCGGGCTCTGGAGCACCTGGCCGAGCAGACGCGAGCCGATGGAGCCCGGCTGCTGGTGGTTCTTCAACCCGTGAGTTCCCTCACATTGGGCAAGCCGCTGACCGGATTCGAGCAGGCCGTCAATGCTCACGAGGACGCGGTCATGCCGGGTCGAAACGATTACTACGCCCGATCCGCACGCCAGATGCGTGGCGTGTTGGAGGAGCTGGAGACTCGACCGGGGGTCGCGACCCTGGATGGCAACCTCGCCTTCGATGGCGTGTCGCGAGTGGCCTTCACCGACCCCGTCCACCTGACACCCATCGGACGGGAACACCTGGCTGCGGCCATGCTGGAGCCTCTGTCACAGCTACTTGCTCCATGAGCCTGAACTCCCAGGGGAGCGATCGCTCGGGGGGGCAGAATGGCTTGCAGCCACCTGCCAGATCGGCGTCAATAGGCGCGTGCTCGATTTCGATCCCTACGCGGACGCTGCTTTTGAGGCCCCGTATCCGTTTTACGAGCAACTGCGTCGTCACGCGCCCGTCTATCGACGCTCGGATCCCGACTATTTCATGCTCTCGCGCTACGACGACATCGTGGCGGCCATGTCGGACCCCACGCTGTTCTCCTCGGCGGGGGGTGTGCTGATCGACATCGACAGCAGCCAGCTGCCTCGGAACCTGATGAACATGGATCCGCCCCGCCACGACGAGCTGCGGGCCATCGCGACCCACGGACTTACCGAGGCGTCGGTCACAGGGTTGGAAGACGTGTTCCGCACGTTGACCGTCGAACTCATCGAGGATTTTCGAGGGCGGGGTGAATGCGACATCGTTGCCGACTTCGCCCGAGTATTGCCCAGTCGGGTGATCGCTGAAGTGTTGGGGGTCGATGCCCGGGATCGCGAGGACTTCCTGCGCTGGAACCACGCCGTCAACGCTGGCTCGGAGTTTACCGGTGACGACGCTCTGAGCGCCTACCAGGAACTCGAAGCCTATTTTCGGCGCGTCATCGAGGAACGACACTCGACGCCGCGGGACGACGTCGTGGGCCGGATCTTTGCGGCCCAGCACGGAGGTGGGGGGCTGAGCGACGAGGAGGTGGTGGGTTTCTGCACGCTCCTGCTCGTGGCGGGTCAGCACGGCACCATCAATCTGATCAGTAATGCAGTGATCGAACTCGCGCGGCATCCCGACCAGTTTCAAAAGCTTCGGGAAGACCCCGGTCTGCTCAAGGTCGGCGCCGTCGAAGAGTTCATGCGCTTCATTTCTCCGGTTCAGGGCCTCGCGCGCACGACCACACGGGATGTCGTGGTACGCGATGTCGAAATTCCCCGAGACAGTCAGGTGCTGATGCTGTTTGGCTCGGGCAATCGCGACGAGGAACGCTGGCCGGAGCCCGATGTGCTCGACCTCACCCGCCCCGCGGATCGCACCCACCTCGGCTTCGGCCACGGCATCCACTACTGCATGGGCAGTACGGTCGTGCGGCTCGAGGCTCGGGTGGTCTTTGAAGAGTTGATCGCACGGCTTGGCCACTGGGAGGTGGACGAAGCCAGCATCCAGCGCAACCAGTTGATCCCTGGGCGCGGTGTGGGCAGCGCGCGCATCCGCTTCTGACAGACGAACTCTGGGCGGGGTTGCACGCAGCACCGTGTCTCCCCGGTGCGGTGTGGGCGCTGCGGGCGAGGCTGGGCGGTTTCGCTAGGGGTTCTCTCTCCAACCGTTCCAACCGATGGCGGCTTCGGCGGGTTGCCTGGGGGGCGGCGAGAGGTCGCCGCCCGCGATGTGGGCGACGGGGATCAGGGCGACCTGGGTGTAGTGGCTGGGAATCCCAAGCTGCTGGGCGACTTGTTGCTCGCCGAGCAGATGTGAAGTGGTCAAGGTCGAACCGAGGCCGCGGCTGCGCAGGGCCAACTGGAAGCTCCACACCGCGGGGTAGATCGATGCGAACAGGCGTGTGACGGCGCCCAGGCTTGGATCGTCCTCGATGCGGCCGGGCATACAGGGGATCACGTGGACGGGCACCTGCTCGAGGATCCGACCGAGGTGGAGGACCGCCCTCGAGTGCCGGACCCCGGCGAGATCGCCCTCGTTCTCGCGCTTTGTCAACAGCGCCTGCATGGTTTCCATCATGCCCGCACGATAGACCTCGGCGATGGCGTGCTTTTGTTCCGGGTCGTCCACCAGGATCCAGCGCCATTCCTGGGCGTTGGAGGCGTTGGGGGCGTAGCGGGCCAGTCCGATGCATTCGTGCAGGGTGGCGCGCTTCACCGGGCGATCGAGGTCGAGCCGCCAGCGAACCGAGCGCGTCGTGGAGAGGATGTGGTCGAAGTAGGCAGCATCACTGGGCATCGGGCGCCTCCGTGGTCAGGGCACGGAAGACGTCGTAGTCGTCGGGCATGTCGATCACACCCATTTCCGTCGCGTAGGCGTCGTAGCGCGCCCGCATGCGGGCCACGCGTTCGGGCTCGACCTTCGCCAGGTCATTGAGTTCGAAGGGGTCGCGATCGAGTTGGAAAAGTTTCCAGGAGCCGTCGCCCGCCGGGGGCCCTACGCGCACGAGCTTGTAGCCGTCTTGGAACAGGGCGCGGTTTTTCATCAGCTCGTAGCCGATGGCCTCTTCCGGCGGGTGGGCGACCTGGCTCTGCCCCATCAGCAGGGGCAACAGACTTCGGCCGTCCGGGGCGTGGACCGGGTGCCCCTCGAAGTGGGGAGCGGGGTGCTGGACCCCTGCTGCGTCCAACAGCGTGGGAACGATGTCCGTCACGTAGGCGAAGGCGTCACTGCGCTGCCCCGGAGGCAGGCCCGCTGGCCAATGCGCCAGGAATGGCACGCGCAGGCCGCCCTCGAAGGCTCCGCCCTTGAAGCCGCGCAGGTTGCCGCTGCCGAGTTGCGCCCACTGCGGGCCGTAGCTGGGGAAGCTGCCCGGGCCCCCGGTGTTCTCCAGGGTCTGGTTTGGGTAGAAGGTCGCGTACCAGGCTTTGGCGCGGGGTTCCTGGTCGGGTTCCGAGGGGTCGGGGCCGTTGTCCGAGACGAAGACGATGAGGGTGTCGTCGAGTTCGCCCGTGTCCTCCAGGTACTGGAGGAGTCGGCCTATGTGGTGGTCCATGTTCTCCGTCATTCCAGCGTAGGCGGCCATGCGGTGGGCCTCCCAGCGCTGTTCGTCGTCGGACAGGCTGTCCCAGGCCGGGATGCCCTCGGCGCGTGGCTGGTAGGGTGCATCCTCGGCCACCAGGCCCAGATCGCGCATGCGCTTCACCCGTGCCTCGCGCAGATCATCCCAGCCCGCGTGATATTCCTCGATGTGGCGAGAGACGTCGGCGGCCGGTGCCTGATGGGGCCAGTGCACGGCCTGGAAGGAGAGCAAACCGACGAAGGGCTTGCCGGGAGTGCGGGCCTCGCGGAGGTACCCCAGCAATTTGTCGGTAAACAGCTCCGTCGAAAAGGGGCCGGCCGGGCGCTCCACCCGTTGGCCATCCTCGGTGAAGAGCCCCTTGGGTTCGATGGGGGCGGGGCCTGCGTCGCTCCAGTTGTCGCCGGAGCCCACCAGCAGTGCGTAGCTACGATCGAAGCCGCGCGCGGAGGGGAAGCTTTCGGGTTGGGTGCCCAGGTGCCACTTCCCCGAGAAGAAGGTGTCATAGCCCTCGGCACCCAGGATCTCGCCGAGGGTGGCCACGCGTTGATTGAGGTGACCCTCGTAGCCGGGTTGACCGCGCTGCTCTTCGGTCATGAAGCGGTGCATGCTGCCAAGGCCGTTGCGGTGGTTGTCGACACCGGTGATCAACATGGCACGAGTGGGCGAGCACGTGGCAGCCACGTGGAAGTTGGTGAGTTGGACACCGTCTCGCGCCAGGCGATCGATGTGGGGGGTTGGGATCTCACTTCCGTACGAACCCAGGTCCGCGTAGCCGAGGTCGTCGGCGATGATCACCAACAGGTTGGGACGGGTAGGCTCGACTCGAGTCGGGGGTGAGGATGCACAGGCGAGCACGAGAACGACGCAGAGAAAGGCGAGAGATCGCATTTCGAGCATCATACGCGAGTTGATTCCCCAGCCTGGCACCGGGCTCTTGGCTCCGCGCGAGGCCAGGTGCGGGGGCAGCGAGGCCCCTTCGGGCGGGTGGGTGCTGTGGGCACTACCTTCGCGGCGTCAATTCCGGCTGTGAGCCCACGGAGGCCCTCGCCCTGAGCATCGATCAGACCATCGACCAGGCCTTTCGGCCCATTGCGAGCTTCTTCTCGAAGCTCGTCTTCTACTCCGTGCCCGTGGGTGGAGTCGAGATTCCGTTGATCGTGGTGTGGCTCATCGTCGGGGCTGCCTTCTTCACCGTGTACCTGCGCGGTATCAACCTACGCGGCTTCGGCCACGCGCTGCGGATCGTTGCGGGCCGCGAGGATGAGGGCGGCGAACCGGGCGAGGTCTCGCACTTCCAGGCGCTGACCACCGCCGTTTCGGGCACCATTGGGGTGGGGAACATCGCCCACGTGGCCGTGGCGGTTTCCATCGGGGGCGCCGGCGCGGCGTTCTGGCTGGTGGTGGCGGGCTTTCTCGGCATGGCGTCGAAGTTTGCCGAGTGCACGCTGGGGGTGAAGTACCGCCGCGAGAACCCCGACGGCAGTGTCTCCGGCGGCCCCATGTTCTTTCTGGATGCTGGGCTTGCCGAGCGCGGCTGGCCGCGCCTGGGGCGCGGGCTCGCGCTCTACTACGCGATCTGTGTGCTGCTCGGAAGCGTGGGGGTAGGCATGTTCCAGTCCAACCAGGCTTTCGCGCAATTGGTGGAGGTCACGGGAGGCCCGGCCAGCTTCGTCGCCGAGCGCGGCTGGTTGTTCGGGACGGTACTCGCCCTGAGTGTTGCCGCCGTGATCCTGGGTGGCATCCGCGTGATCGCGCGGGTCACCCAGGCCATCGTGCCCGTGATGGCCGGGCTCTACATCTCCACCGGGCTGTTCGTGATCGCCTACCACTACGACCGTCTGCCCGACGCGCTGCTGCGTATCGTGACTCAGGCCTTTACCCCCGAGGGCGCTGTGGGAGGCGTGCTTGGGGTCGTGGTGCTCGGCTTTCGGCGCGCGGCCTTCTCCAACGAGGCCGGCATCGGTTCGTCGTCCATCGCCCACGCGGCAGCCCGCACCCGCGAACCCCTGACCCAGGGCTTCGTGGCCATGCTCGAGCCCTTTCTCGATACCGTGGTGGTGTGCTCCATTACGGCCCTGGTGATCACCACCGGGCTCGAGCCCTCGGAACTGGGCACGGGCGCGGTCAGTGGTGTCGAACTCACCTCCCAGGCCTTTGAGCGAGTGGTCTCGTGGTTCCCTCCGGTGCTGTCGGTGGTGGTGCTGTTGTTCGCCTACTCGACGCTGATCTCGTGGTCCTACTACGGGCTCGCGGGTTGCATCTACCTGCTGGGGCCGAGCCGCGGCGTTCGCATTGGCTTCAACCTTTTCTACTGCTTCTGCGCCATGGTGGGCTGCGCGACCACGCTCTCGGCCATTCTCGACTTCTCGGACGCCATGATCTTTGCCATGGCGTTCGCGAACCTGATTGGCCTGTACTTCCTGGCTCCCTCCCTGCGCACGGACCTCGACGCCTACTGGGCACGGGTGCGAGCGCGTCGCGACGCCTAGGGGGCCTCGCGCACGCGGCGGGAGCGGGGATCGTAGAAGCTGCGCAACGAGGCCCGGGCGGGAAAGCGGCGGCCCGCGATCTCGATCTCCCACCGGCCCCGGTCCACCCAGGCGGCGTCGATCTTCGCGCCCCGTCCCTCGGCCCAGCCGAGTCCCACGGCGGCGTCGAGAGTGTGTCCCCAGGTGCCCGAGGTGATGAGGCCCATGCGCTCGTCGTTGCGCCAGATGGGCTCGTCGTGGTGGAGCATGGCGTCGGGGTCGTCGATGCGGAAGTGCAGCAGCCGGCGGGCGAGGGTCGTTTCGCGCTGTTTCAGAAGGGCCTCGCGTCCGACGAAGCCCCCCGTTTTTTGCCAGGCCACCGCGAAGCCGAGGCCGGCTTCGAGGGGAGTGTCCCCGGGACCGACATCGTGGCCCCAATGGCGGTAGCCCTTCTCGATGCGGCACGACAGCATGGCGCGGAAGCCGCACGGCCTCAGGCCGTGGTTCGGTCCCTCGTGCAGAAGTGCGTCGTAGAGTTCGAGGGCGCGCTCGGTGGGCACGTAGAGTTCCCAGCCAAGCTCGCCCACATAGGTGATGCGCAGGGCGCGCACCGCCACGCTGGCCACCTCGATCTCGCGGCTCGTGCCGAAGGGGAAGTCCAGGTTGGAAAGTGAGGCGTCGCTGAGGCGTTGGAGCAGTTCACGCGAGTGCGGCCCCATCACGCCCAGGGTGGACCCGTGCTCGGTGATATCGCGGCACACCGCCCGGGTGCCGGAGATGGCGCGTTCGAGCAGGTGACGGTCGCGGGCGCGTGTGGCGGGTGCCGTGACCACCCAGAAACGGTCGGTCCCGATACGGGTCACGGTCAGATCGGCCTCGATGCCTCCCCGATTGTTGAGCCACTGGGTGTAGACGACTTTTCCGATCTCGACGTCGATCTCGTTGGCGCTCAGTTGCTGCAGTACGGAAAGGGCATCGGCACCCTCCACGACGAACTTCGCGTAGGAGGTCTGATCGTAGAGGCCTACGCGTTCGCGGGTGGCGCGATGTTCTGCGGCGATGTGTTCGAAGGCGTTGGAGCGGCCGAAGCGGTGCTGCTCGACGGGGGGGTCCCCGAGTTCGCTGAACCACAGTGGACGCTCCCAGCCCGAAAGCTCACCAAAGCAGGCGCCCAGGTTCTTCGAGCGTTCGTGGAGGGGCGAGCAACGGATGTTGCGGGCGGTTTCGGGTTGTCGGGTGGGCCAGTGCATCTGGTAGAGGAGTCCCAGGCTCTCCACGGTGCGGGCGCGCAGGTAGGCGGTCTCGCCCGCGAAGGGTTCGAAGCGTCCGATGTCCACAGACCAGAGGTCCATGGGGGGCCTGCCGTCAAGGATCCACTCGGCCAGCACCCAACCCACGCCCCCCGCGGCCTGGATGCCGATGGAGTTGAAGCCCGCCGCCACCCACAGGCCCGGCAGGGTCGGCGCTTCACCGAGCAGGAAGCGATCGTCGGGGGTGAAGCTCTCGGGTCCGCAGAAGATCTGCCGAAAAGGGATGTCGCGCAGACCGGGCATGCGCGCGAAGGCGTCGTCGAGCAGAGGCAGTACGTGGTCGAGGTTGGGTTCGATTTCGATGAAGGATGCATCGGGCACCAGACCTTCGGGCCACGGACGTGCGATGGGCTCGAACAGTCCGATCAACAGCTTGCCGGCATCGGGTTTGAAGTAGGCGCAGTGGTCCGGGTCCCGCAGGATGGGGAGACTGGGCGGCATCGACTCAACGGGTTGGGTGATGGCGTAGTAGTGCTCGGCGGCGTGGAGCGGGATCGTTACCCCGTAGCGCGACGCGAACTGCCGCGACCAGATCCCCGCCGCCAGTACCACGACCTCGGCCCGGACGACGCCCTGTTCGGTCATCACTCCGGCGATGCGACCGCGCTCCACCACCAGTTCCGTGACAGGGCAGCGTTGCTCGAGGCGGGCACCGCCGGTGCGCGCACCGGCCAGCAGGGCCTGCGTGGTGTCCACGGGGCTCACCATGGCGTCGTGGGGCAGGTGCACGGCGCTCACCACATCGCGTGTCTCGATCTCCGGCCAGTGGGCCGCCACCTCTGTGGGCGAGATCTCCTGGGCCTCGACGCCCAGGTGCCTGGCCATGGAGGCCGTGCGCGCCAGTTCCGTGGCGCGCTCGGGGGTCGTTGCCAGGCTGATGGCACCGGGCTGTTGGAAACCGGTGCTCTGGCCCGTCTCGGCTTCGAGTCGCTGGTAGAGGTCCAGGCTGTAGCGCGACAGCTGGGTCAGTTCCTCGGTGGCGCGCAACTGCGCGACCAGACCCGCGGCATGCCAGGTCGTGCCACTGGTGAAGCGGTCGCGTTCGAGTAGCAGCACGTCGCGCTCACCGCGCCCCACGAGGTGGTAGGCGATGCTCGCACCGACGATGCCGCCACCGATCACGACCACACGAGCCGCATCGGGCAGGGCCGTGCTCATGTCGAGGCTGCCCCTGTGCTAGGAGCCGGGGTTCGCCACGAACGTTACGTCGCTGTCACTGCCGATCTCCGAGACCTCCATCAGCTGGATTACCGTGCCCCCGGGCCGATCTTCGGTGTCGAGATAGGCCTCCCAGACCTGCATGTCTCGGCGCTTGGAGGGGTCGGGGTCGGTGACGGGCGCGTCCTGGGCGATGAACTTGTACTCGAAGATGGGCACGATGCCGCGCTCCGCCAGCTGGGCCAATGCCTTCTCCATGTCGTCCACCGGGAAGGCGATGTGCTGAACACCGTTGCCCTTGGCTTTGAAGAACTCGGTATGGGGAGTCTCGCCCTCGATGACCTCCACCAACTCGATCATGACCCCACCGCTGAATGCGAAGGCCGCCTTCATGACGGCGTCCACGGGTTTGCCCCGGTATTGCACGCCCTCGAGGCGGTAGGTGTCGATGCTGAAGGGCCCCAGACCGAATACCGAACTGTAGAAGTCCACGGTTTCCTCGATGTTCTGAACCACCAGGCCGATGTGATTGAATTCCCCCAGCTCGATGGGCGGTTTTGCTTGTTCACTCATAGGCTTTCTCCCGCGTGTGATTCTCGATCCATCACATTGCATGGGCGGGTTGTGGGGGTCAAGCGGCTGTCGAATGAGGAGGGGCGATTCGCGAGTCCTGCCGCAGGAACGCACCTCCGTGACCCCAAAAGCCGAAGGGCTCCCCGCCTTTTGGCGGGGAGCCCCCATTGTGCGGTGCCTATGTGGCTCAGGGACAGGGCGCTGACGGCGGGAGGGTCGCGCAGCTGAGCCCGGACGGTCCGGGCACGCCGGTGATGAACAGCGACCGGAACGTGGCGAACTCGGCACTTCCGATCACGCCGTTGCCGTCCACTTCGACCTGCGGGTCGTAGCGCGGGTTGCCCACACTCGATCCGAAGGCGGCCCGGAAGGTCATGAAGTCCGCACTCCCGATGGCGCCGTTGTTGTCGTAGTCGGCATCGCAACGGTTGCCAAATCCATCGGCATCCGTGTCGACCTGGGCGGGGTTGGCGACTACCAGGCAGTTGTCGAAGGCATCACAGACGCCATCTCCGTCGGTATCTTCCCCCCCGCCTCCGCTGCAGTCGCCGCCGGTGAGTACGGGTAGATCCTTGGGGTCGATGGCAAATGGCTGTTCGTCTTCGCCGTCGTGGGTGACGGACAGCTCCCCGTCGAAGAACCCGTACTCAATGAGGTCATTCTCGTCCGGCTCTACATAGCCTCCGCACCCATCGCGCTCGTCGTTGTCGGCCTCACCACCGCCACCTCCGGTTGAGAAGTCGTAGCGCTCTCGGCGGATGTTTTCCGCCTCGCAGTTACCGGGAGGAGGCAACGTCAGCCAGCTGGTCTCCGACACGGCGAGTTCCTGGGCGTTCGTCAAGGGTAGATAACTCGCCAGTGCATCTCGGATGTTGTTGTAGAACGGGTTGCCGTCGAACATGGTGAATACCGTCTCGGGGGACAGGCTGACGTTCTCCTCTGCACAGAAGAACTCATCCGTCGTCGTAATCGAGGCATCGATCAGGTATCCCCGGGTGAGGGGGAGCGTTACCGTTTCCAGAGGAAACACCGAGGTGACCACAGTCTCGTCTTGCTTCAGGGTCCGATCGTCTCTGAAGTCGGTCCCCTGATTGTCCAACACGATTTCGCGGGAACCGTTGGTGGCGTACAGAGTTCTCACGGAGGGTTCGATTTCTCCCCTGAAAACGCTTCCCAGAACGAGACCTCGGCGGGAAATGTTGTTTTCGTAGACACGGTCCAAGCCGCGGCCGATCC
Source organism: Myxococcota bacterium (assembly GCA_022447545.1). Lineage (GTDB taxonomy): Bacteria > Myxococcota_A > UBA9160 > UBA9160 > SMWR01 > JAKVBI01. The sequence goes on along the minus strand of JAKVBI010000002.1, from coordinate 277,304 downwards.
ACTGTTCGAGGCGGGTGTCCCCATCGTGGATCACCGATACGCCGTAGAAGTCGGCGATGGCCAGGACGGTCCCACCGGGAATGCGAACGAGTTGACCGATCCCATTGAGCAGGGCTGTGGAGGCATCTCCGCGTCGATAACCGGCATCTCCCCCGGCATCTCCCACGTAGTGGGTGCGTGTCGAGGCACAGCTCGAGACGTCACACATCTCCACGCGGTTCGCCCGAGCCAGGAAGAGCTTGGCGGTCGGCGAGGAACTCGCCAGGGCGAAGCGCTGAGGCTGGTTGGCGGGCGTGACTCCGAGCACGTTTTCCGAGTACACCAGGTGCCAGACCGATGCCGATGCGTCGTAGCGGTGCAACTTCACGGTTGGCGTCGAGAACGAGATGTGACTCGCCAAGATGAACAGTTCTCCACCCGATAGCTGGATATCGCGGATTCCATTGGAGGCGATGCTACTTGGAAGTGCGACGGATGTGACCGGCCCCGCCGTGGCCAGGGAGAAGCAGTTCACTTCGTCGCCATCGCTGGCACAAACCTGGTTGGCATCTGCTGTGACTAGCTCCACATCCGACCCCGTCCCGGCATCGAAGAGCAGGGACACGTTGCCGGTAGCGAATTCGATCTGGAAGATCTCGTCACCCTGTGCCGCGTAGGTGTGGGTGGGGTTCATTCCCACAGTTGAGAGTGGGTTGGGAACAAAGCTTCCGAGAGCGATGGAGGTGAGGTGACCCGGATCCCCGAACTGATGGAGATAGGTGATCGACTCGGCGTCATTGTCGAGCAGATCGCAAATGGCCTGGGCGACGTTCCCTTCGTTCCACTCTCCGTCGAAGTTGACCGAGTTGTAGTAGTGCGGATTGCGGTTGTTGTCCTCGAGTCGCTGGTTGCGTCTTCGCGAACAGTAGCGGGCACTCGTAGAGGTCGATGCGTCGAAGGTCTCGTCGTCGTCGATCAGAAAGAATTCCGTGGCCGCGGCGAAGCCCTCGATGAGTGCGTTCTTTTCGTGTTCATAGCTCCGGTGTGAATGGGGGCAGCTGGGCCAGGAGCCTGGATCTTCGTACGTGTAGGGCGATTGAACGAATGGCCAACTGGTGGCGGCCTTGTCCTGGCAGTAGCTGGGAGGAATTTCAATGAACGACGCATCGTTCATGGAGAAGTAGTGGCCGAACTCATGGAGGAATGTCCTCCACTTGGTACGGGACTCTTCTGTGATGGCGATCCGGGTCGGATTTGCGTTGGAACGCTCAGTGGCTGCCGGATACCGAACCGTGATCTTGGGCCGGCTGAGGCTCGCGGTGCTCCAGGGACCAATGGCGTCTTCGTAGAGATTGACCACGTCCTCGGCGTTGACCCACATTTGCAGCGCTCCATTGTCCTCGTGGTCGGCGGCGACTAGGGGGCTTCCCGGGGTTCCGAAGACCGCGGCTTCTCCGGCGGTGAGGGCGGCGTCGAATTCCGAAGGCAGTGACAAGCGCCAGGTGGCGGCCGCTTTCCTCACCTTTCGATCTTCCTCGTTCAGGACAAAGGCCGGGCGCACGGTGGTGACATCGGGAACCAGGGTGAGCCGGGCGCCGAAGCAGCCGTTTTCACCGGTTTGAATGGGATCGGAACCGGGCAGCGGGAGGGCTTTGTGCTCGTTGCCGAAGAGGTCGGTGTAGTAGATCTCGACCTCGACCTCGTCGACGGCGTTGATGCCCCCACGCCCTGGCGGGGCATCGCCTCCTCGACCGTCCTCCAACTTCAGACAGCCGCTGACCAGGTGCTGTGCGAACGCGGGCCCGGACACTGCCAGGCTGAAAATCCCGAGGAAGAGGTACAGGAAACAGTGGATCCATCGGGGGGGGTCGGTTCTCTTTCGGGTGGTTTCGATCATCGGGGCACTCCTGGCGGCTTCTTGCCGCATTGGCTGGCCGGGGAATCGGGCATCTGCCCGTCGGTCCGTCCAGATTCGACCGAAAAATACATAGGTGGGTTACACCGTACAATTAGGAATAACCCTATAAAGGTCTACTTTCTAACTCTAAATAGGAGTGACGATATGGAGTATATTTTCCCTTTATTTTTCAGATACTTACGAGTTTTTCAGGCGTTTTGACCTGAGTTTCCGCCGTTTTCCAGGGTGCGCGTTCCAGATTGAGACACTAAATTGAAGGTTCGACGCTGAGAGTCAGGCCCAAACCAGTAGGAATCCACAGGCCTGGGAGGAAGGCGATCGAGCAGGTGCCGAGCCAGGCGGAACGCGCCGGTTCAGGCTGAAACCGGGGCAATGGAGCCCATTGGATCCCTTGCGGGGATGCCTTCGAGCCGGCTCGTGTCCGACGGAATGCGATTTCGATGGGAGGACGGGTGGCTGAATTCAATGCGACGGCAGGCACGATTCTGGGTTTTCTTCAGGATCGACCGCGGAATGGCTGGGAGCTGACTCAGGTCATCGAGCGAACGGTGGGACATTTCTGGAACACCACGGGGAGCCAGATCTACCGAGAGCTGCGCACTTTGAGCAAAAAGGGTCTGATTGAAGCGGGCGAGGTGGGCCCCCGAGACCGGCGCCCATTTTCGATCACCGACTCCGGTCGCGAGGCGTTTCAGGAATGGATCTCCCAGGCACCCAGTGCGGATCTGGTCAGGATCCCCTTTCTGTTGACCCTGTTTTTCGCCAACGACGTGGATCCGAAGAAGCTTCAGCGCTACGTCCGCGCAGAGCGGATCAAGCACGAAGAGCGTCTCGAGAGCTTTGAACGCGATGCCGAGCGGTTGGGCGAGCCCTCGGTACAGAACTCCATGGCGCTGGCCCTGGGTTTCGGGCTCACCTATGAGCGCGCCATGCTGTCCTGGTTCGACGATCTCGAGAAACAGATCAACGAGAGCTGACTGCGTCGGGGAACCACTCCACCCCCGCACGCGCACGGCAGACGTGGACTTGGGGTTGGAAGTTTGAGGCTTGGGTGTAGCGTTGGGCCACTTCTTCACAGAAGGCCGGAATTGCGGCGGCTTCGACCAGTGCCAGCGCACAGCCACCGAAACCCGCGCCCGTCATGCGGGCGCCAAGACAACCTGAGAGCCCACGGGCACACTCCACCATGACATCGAGTTCGTGGGAGGAGACCTCGAAGTCATCGCGCAGGCTCTGGTGGCTGGCGTTCATACATGAGCCCAGGCGCTCAGCGTCACCGGCCTGCATGGCCCGTGCGGCCTCGAGGGTGCGCGTGTTCTCGCCTACCACGTGCCGCGCCCGGCGGAGAGGGACGGCCTCGAGGTGGATACTGCCCTTTTCGAGATCTTCATCCGATATGTCTCGTAGACTCTCCACTCCCAGGGCTCGCGCGGCCTGTTCGCACTGGTTGCGGCGCTCGTTGTAGGCCGAGCCCACCAGTCCGCGCCGCGTGCCGGTGTCCAGAATTACGATTCCCGTGTCGGGTGGCAGGGGGACGGGGCGCTGGTCGAGGTTGCGACAGTCGATCAGGACGGCTTGCCCTTCCCGGCCCACGGAGCAGATCAATGGGTCCATGACGCCGCAGTGGACGCCGAGCCAGTGGTTCTCGGCGCGCTGGCAGAGCTTCGCCATCGCGACCGGATCCCAGCTGATGTCCGACACCCCAGCCAAGGCGCGTGCCGACGCCAGCGTGAAAGAGGCCGATGACGACAGGCCCGCCCCAAGAGGCACGCTGCTGCCTACGATGCCCTCCCATCCGTTGAGGGCGTGTCCGTCCTCGGTCATCGCCCAGGCGACGCCTTTGGGGTACTCGGCCCAGCCACTTCCGGGTTCGGGAGCCGTGACGTCGAACTCCATGGATTCATCGTGCAGCAGCGAATGAATCCGCACGCGCGTGTCGTTTCGCGGTCGCAGGGCGATCCAACACTCGCGGTCGATCGCCATGGGGAGCACGAACCCCTCGTTGTAGTCGGTGTGTTCACCTATCAGATTCACTCGGCCCGGAGCGCGCACCAGCGCACTGGGTGACTCGCCATGATGTTCTACGAAGCGAGTGATCACATGGTCTCGTAGGGACAAGCCCGGTTCTCCCATCGTCTGGTTTACCGCCCGAGTTCCGGGGAAGTATGGCCGAGTCGTGTCGACCGCACAGGGTCGGCTAGAATCGCATCGCCGTGACCGCTGGAGTTTCCAGTGATCCGCCGAACCCCGCCGCCTCACGGGTGGTCGCATTGCACGAGGAGCCAGAAGCATGACCATGACCCTCCAGCAGATTTCGGATCGGATCGAGATTCAAGATCTCTTGGTTCGTTATTCCCACTGTATCGATACGCGCAATTGGGACGGCCTCGACGAGGTCTTTACGCCAGACGCCTTCATCGACTACACCGCCATGGGGGGGGCCAAGGGAAGCCTGGAGGAGACCAAGGCCTTCCTGGGACGCGCGATGGTCCTGTTCAAGAGCTTTCAGCACATGATCTCGAATTTGGTGGTGGAACTCGACGGCGACCGGGCAACGGCACGTACCATCTGTCACAACCCGATGGTGATGGATCGCGACGGTGGCGAACACGTTTTCATTTGCGGGCTTTGGTACGTGGACGAACTTGTGCGGACCGAAGCGGGTTGGCGCATCTCCCAACGGGTCGAAGAACGCTGCTACACCGAGAACATGCCCGAGGACTTCTCGCCCCCGGAATGACCCACAAGATCAGCGGCACCCATCTTCATCCCAGTAGGACGGCTGGAATCCGCAAATCTTTGGGAGCGATTCCCCACAGCCTTGGTTTCTAGCGCGGAAATCGCCTGGCATCGCGTTCCGGAGCTTCATGGTTGCCCACGTCCGACCGATTGCAGTGTCACTCGGCATTGTCCCCGGGTCATCGGTCGGAGAAGAAAGTCATGGAAGATCCTATCGCCATCGCAATGGGCCTCTCGGGTTGGGGAGCCGTGTGTCTGGGCTGGTGGATCCACCGCGGTAACGGCGTGCGTGCGAAGTACGCCATCTCACTTGAAGAATGGCGCAAGCACGTCGAGCAGACTCTCATCCTGTGGGAGATCGAGGAGCAACTCTCCATCGAATTGGCCAGGGCTCAGGGGGGGGCGCCTCGGACCTGGAAACGCAAGATCCGCAAGGAGGTTGCAGAGAAGCTGGAGTGGGAGCCAGATTTCGACCGGATCCAGCCTTGGCGTTTGCGTGCAGTCCTACGGAAAATAGATGACCGCAGCAACGATCTGCAGTTCGGATTCCCCTTCAGGAAACACTGGCGTCAGCGCTTCCCGCGCATGTAGCTGGATTTACATTGGTCAACGGTTTCGGAACTATTGCCCTCGTGCTCACTGGTCTCGCTGCAGAGGCCATTTCCTCGAAACGACACTAAGATCAGTAATTCGATCGCGCCAGCATCTCTTGATAGATCCCTCCGAGTTTTCGCTCGACCAACTCGACGAGGCCGGGAATGGCTTCCGCCCGAGCCCGCTTTTGATCGTCATCGGGAGCAAAGAGTTTTCCAGGAGTCTTCGAGAAATGAGTGGTGGCGGAAATCATTCGTTCCCGCGTCGCCGTGTTGACCTCATAGCCGAAGTAGGCGGGTAGATCGCTGCGGATGAAACGGTCGAAGGTGTCGGGATAGGCGACCATTCGCAGACGACCTTCTGCTTTCGCTCCGAGGGCCGCGCGCAAGTACTCCGCTAGAAAATTGGCGGCCTGTTCGAGCCGATTCTCCGCTGATCACGACCATTCACTGGTCGAGTTGGTCGGCGGAAGATGCATCCTCCACCGCTTCGCCACGAGCATTTTTTTGTATGTTGCGGCTAGACACGCGCTAGCGCTCGCTTGTTTCTAGAGTTGAGATTCTGACATTAGAGGCCGCTTTGAATCGGCCTTGCTGCCTCAAACAGTGCAAACAATATGCTTGTTTGGGTCAGCTAAAGGGAAACCTGCTCTTTCCGTGACGGTTTCTTGGTCGGGTGTCATGTTGGAGTTGAAGCGAGGCAACCCACATCGATTCACTCGGTATCGGTTCCCGGTTATGCATTTATGTGATTTGTGCGCCGAGAGTCAGGGCTACCGGGTTGGTGTAGGGCTTATTGGCTGAAATTGGCCATTGGATCAGGAGTCAGGGGCCGGTGGCTCGAGCGTGCCGAACAATCGGCGCACGCTGCCCGCGAGCAGGGTTTGTTTGTCGTCGTCGCTTAGCGTCGAGGATACGATCGAATCGAGGAGCGGGGGCGGGGACTTTTTCATACTGGCCACATAGCTCATGTCGGCGCTGAAGCAGAAGCGTTCGGCGCCGAGGTTCCGAATGGCCGGTTCGATGATTTGGAACAGCCCCGGGGTGTAGGGGCCGCCGAGATCCCAGACGATGTTGGGGGTCTGCTCGGCCAGAAAGATCACCTCGGTGGTTTGCTCATAGGAGTAGAAGGCGTCGTAGGCAAGGAAGGTCAGCTCTGGGAACTCGAGGGCCAGCTTCTGGAGTCGCCAGGGAGCCTCGAGCTTCGACTCGGCGTTGGTGTGGATTGCGGGCACGAGGTTGAGTTCGCTCATGCGCTTCAGATAGGGGCGCATCCATGGGCTGTCGATGAAGCCTCCTTGGAGGCGGTGATGCCACGAAAGCCCGTCGAGGGAGAGTTCCTGGGATACGCGGTCAATCTCCTCCAGGCTGTGCTCGCCGTGAGAGGGCTCGACGGTGCCAAGTGCTACGCGAAATCGATCCGGTGCCGCCTGGCGATAAACCGCCATTGCGTCGTTGACACGGCGCGTGTCTCGAATTCCGTCTGCCTTGAGGTAGGAATGGGACGGCTGAATGACCGACCATGAGGCCCCGATGGTATCCATGGCGGCCAGTCGGGTGCGTCGCTCCTCGTCGGGCCCCGGGGCGTCCTTGCCCCATGCGCCCAAGGCGTCGCCCAGGCCTCCCACATGTTGGTGTGCGTCTGCGATCTCGAAGCGGCTCATGGCTGCACCCTACCACGATTGCTGTGGATTCCCGGGGCCCTTCCGGACCCTTGCGAAGCCCTGCCGGGGGGGAGTAGAACGTGAAGACTGATCGGACTGCTTCCCCGTTCCCCGGTATCAGTCGCGATCCGACGGGCTCTTTGGCTCGTTTCTCAACTGGGCGTTCGTGATCCACTTGGCGTGGAAGCCCGACGGCACGCGTTGGGGCAGGGCGATACGTGCCACAGGGCCGCGCTCGATCTCGCGGGCATCGAAGATCCAGCATTCCGAGCGCAGCTCTTCGCCGTGGGTCATCAGACTGATCACGTACCCATCGTCTTCGCTCGCCGAGTTTCGCCGTGGAGCGAAGGGGGCTTCACCGCCGAACCAACCCGTGGGGTAATCGTAGCGGGTGGAGGCACCGCTTTCGTGGTCGTATTTGACCAGCGCGCGGAAGTCCACTGTGTACGCGTCGGCGGGTAGGTGGTGGAGGTAGGAGAAGCGGGTGTGTTCGCCGTAGCGCTCGGTGTCGGGCAGGGGGAACTCGACGTTGAGATCGTCCAGCGCTTCCTCGGAGGTCTGCCCGGTGCGGAGGTTCATTCGCCAGCGGTGCAGATGGGAGTTGATCCGCAGATAACCCAACATCGAAGCGAGTTCTCCTTCTTCTTTGCGGCGGCGGATGCCCGGGTCAGGCTGCAGGCAACCATCCATGACGATCCAGTCGCCGTCCTCCCAGGCGTTGACCATGTGGAGCACATAGCCGGGCTCGAACTCGAACCACCTGAGACGATCCGCGTCGCCGCGACGCGGGATCACCCCGAAGCGAGTGGGCAAGTCGCGATGGAAGCGCGCGACGCGATAGCCGTGTTCGCGCAACACTGTGGTGTCGTGAAAAAAAGGAAAGTCATGGAGGATGGAGTGGTGCTCGGTAATGGTGATGTCGTGAGGGGCTCGTGGGCCCGGCAGATCGATGGGAATCTCGTGGACGAGCTCGCCCTCCCGAGAGACCACGCCGTAGCGCATGAAGGGGGGTTCGAAATCGGACAGGGTGAAGTAGACGAGTTCACCCGTGCGAGGGTCGACTTTCGGGTGGGCAGACACGGTGGAGCCGAGCGCGCCGCCAAAATCCTCGGGACCGAGAGTGTCGAGGCTGAGCGGGTCGATGCGGTAGGGGGTGCCGCATAGATACCACAGCGCCAGTAGGTTGCCGTGGTGCCACACCAGGTCGGTGTTGGCAGTGTCCTTGATGTAGCCGTCACTGCGTTGGGTATCGAAGGGTCCCATTACGCCGGGCCACAGGGACTCGCTGGCTCGGGCCTCGGCGGCGAGTCCGCGGGTCCGGATCCAACGGCTGCGGTAGCGGGCCTGTCCGTTTCGAAAGTAGACGCCATGGACCATGCCGTCGCCATCGAACCAGTGGTAGAGGTTCGAGGGGGGAACATTGGCGTTGGGCCCGTTTCTCACGAGCGCGCCCTCGAGGTCTGTGGGCAACTCGCCTGCAATGGTTGGGCACGCGTCGCTTGTGGTCTCGGTAGCCGTGGGGGCATGAATGCCGCGGAGGTAGGGGTTTTCGAAGTCCAGGACCCAGGCCGGAGCGTCGTCAGGTTTGGAGAATGCTTTGCCGTGCACGACAGGGCTCCTTGCGGATTGGTCGAGCATCGCCGATGTAGGGTTCACGGGCAACCGCGAGGGTACTCCCGGGCTCTATTCGGATCCCAGTCGTGCCCGTCGCCAAATCGGAGCGGGGATTCCTTCGCCCGGCGCGGGAAGTTGAGGGATGCTGCTACGGGGAAGCAGCGTTTGACCCCCAGTGGTGATCTCGACGAAGCGCGCGCCTTGCTCTGTCCTTAACAATTCTGTGACATCGACTTCTGATCCGAACGCAGTATCGGGTGCCCCCTCTCCGAGGTTCAGGTGGAAGGTGCCCTGCTTCAGGAGAAGGTCGACGTGGCGCTCCTGGTAGAGCTTTGTGCCACCGGTTTCGGCGTCGAATATCGCGACGTCCACGGTCACCGGCCCCGAAGCGGTGGCGCCATCGGCGGAGCGTAACTGGGCGGACACGAGGTGTGCAAAGCGATCGAAGTGGCGTTCTGCATCTTCATCCTGGCCCAGGTAGCGCAGGAGCAGGCTCAAGTTTCCGTGGGTTGAACCGAGTCGGGAGTTGGCGGCGACGGCCGCCCGATAGTGCTCGACAGCACCCTGGATGTTGCCCTGCCAGTGCAGGAGGTAGCCCAGGTCGGCATGGGCCTCAGCGTGGTTCGGGTCCAGGTTCAACGCTTCTCTGTATCCAGCCGCAGCGCCTCTGAAATCCTTCACGCGTTCCAGTGTTCGGGCGATGTCGGTGTAGCGCGATGGGTTCTGGGGATCCAGGGACGCTGCCAACTGTAGCGGCTGAAGGGCACGTGCGGGCTTGTCCAGGGCGAGTCGTGCTCGTGCCAATGCATCTTGGAGTGGAAGGTCGCCTGGGCGCGACGGGGAGAGAGCCGTGAGTACCGCTTCTCCGCGTGCCCAGTTGCCCTGCTCAACGGAGATCAATCCCACTGCGCGCTGGGATCCGACATCTTCGGGGAGTAGATCGAGCACTCGCAAATAGCTGCCAACCGCTGCCTCGGGGTTCCCTTCGGCCATACGGACGTCCGCGATGGCGACGTGCAGCCCTACGCGCCGTTCTAGATCGGCCGGGGCTATCCACCCGAACGCGTAGAGGCCCGCGAAGGTGCAAATCCATAGCGCTATGTGGGCCCGGTTCCGGTGTTCACCGGTTAGCGCCGCGGGTAGAGACAGTCCGTTGAACTGTTCGACGAAGCGCGCGGCGGCTCGGTCGATCCAACGAACACTGAGATTCAATAAGGGTAGGCACAGGAGTTTGTCGTAGTAGGTGTCCGTTCCCAGATGGAGGAGCAGTGCATAGGTGGCGAACACCCCGATGCCGTAGAGGACACCGAAGAACACCTTACCGGTGTCGCTACGTGGTGTGGTCGCGGGATCCGTGATCAACAGATGACAGCCGAGGAAGACCGCACTGGGGATCCCGGCAGCTTCGAACAAGTACGCACCAAAGACCAGGTGATAGAGGAACGTCAGGGCTGCCAGGCTCGACACCGCTGAGAATGTCATCAAGGTCACGCCGAACAGGGTCTGAACCACCAGCCCCAGGCAAAAAATGAAGATGAAGATATAGGGTGGATAACCGAGCGTGGCGGAGAGGTCCCAGCCCGTGGTGTAGTGGGAGGTGCCCGTCAGCAACAGGCCCAGAGAGAAGAGTGAAAGGGAGAAGGCCGACGGGTTGACGATGTGGGTTCTCTTGCCATCCCGAGTCCAGGTAAAGAACTCCTTGCCGAGGGCTCCCACGGCAACCATCAGGAACTGCATGAAGAACCAATCGTCGTGAAACCACAGGAAGAAGTTGGTGCTGAAGATGATAGGAAAGGACCCGATGCCACTCTTCCAGGGCCGCCCGCGTCCCCATGCCATGACCATCTCCAGTCCGTAGAGGAACAGGATCTGAGCGGCGATCAGGGGAATCTCGCGGTAGAACGGGCTCCAGAAATAACCCCAATACATAATGAGGTAGGAGTGCAGGGTCGCCTGCACGTAGTGGGCGGGTTTGGCGGTGAATTCGAACTCCAGCGTTCGCCCGTGGGCTCGAGCTGTCCAGAGGACGGCGAGCTGCGCCAGTGCGATGGCCCCAGCGACTCCCCAGAACGTAAGCAGTAGCGTCGGATTCGAGTGAACGCGATCGGTCATCGAGATGAGCGCGATTGCAGCCGGGATCGACAGAGAGAGTGCGGCCGTGCGCAGATTCGACGGTGTGGGGGTCGGTGCGATCGGAGTGTTCGTCATCGAATTCTTGCTGCCCTTTGCGACCCCTTTGCCTGGGTCCAGGCGGTGCGGGGCGCTGAGGAAATCCCACGTTGGGGTGCAAACTGGTAGTTAAGCGCCCGCGGGGGGATCTGGCGAGGAGTTGATCCCCCAAGGTTCCAACTCGGCGAACCGCTGCTCGAGGGAGGCACGCAGAACCGTCTGCTGAATCGCCCTCGAGGGGCTCAGGCGTGGAGGCGTGGACGGCGTTCTTGCCAGGGACTTGCCGATTCAATCTGAGCTGCAACTCGCAGGAGAAGTGCCTCCTGGCCGTACCCACCCACCAGTTGGACGCCGATGGGGAGGCCCTCCCGGGTCCAGTACATCGGCAAGCCGATAGCCGGTTGTCCGGAGACGTTGTAGGCCATGGTGTACGGAACCAGGCGGAGGATGCGCTCGATGCTCGCCCCGCGAACTTCGCCGATGTAAGGAGCCGGCTCGGCCATGGTGGGGGTGACGAGGAGGTCGTATCCAGCGTTGGTGGGTGGCTCTCGCCACCAGGTCCGTAAGCGGCGGCCGAAGGCATGCAGGCCCTCCACGGTTTGCAGGTATTCGCTGGCCGAGAGTGCCCAGCCGCGCTGAGCCATCGCCCAGGTCGCGGGCTCGAAGCCGCCCTCGTCGACGGGCTTGCCTACCTGCTTCGCCATGCCGTCGAGTTGTTGGGCCAGATTGGCGCTCACGGCGGTGGAGGTCAGATGGCCCAGGTTGGGTTCGTTCAGGGCATCGGGATAGTTGTCATCCACTTCATGCCCCAGGTCAGAAAGCAGGTTTGCTGCGCTCGTCACGGCGGCTGCCGCCTCGGGATGCGCGGGGGTATGTTCGTTGTTCGTGAAGCACCCGATGCGCAACACGCCCGGGTCGCGGCCGAGTTCCTCGATGAAGGGCCGGTGGGGAGGTGGCGCAAAATAGGGATCTCCGGTGCCCGGGCCTGCCACGCAGTCGAGCACGGCAGCGGTATCGCGCACACTTCGGGTCACCACGTGCTCGGTGGTGCATCCCGCCCAGCCTTCTCCAATTTCGGGTCCCAGGCTGGTGCGGCCCCGGCTGGGCTTCAGGCCTACGAGCCCGCAGGCGCCGGCCGGATTGCGAATGGATCCACCCCCGTCGCCCGCGTGGGCAAGGGGCGTGAGCCCCGCCGCGACGGCGGCCGCGGAACCTCCGCTTGATCCACCCACGATTCGCTCGGGGTCCCACGGATTGCGGGTGGCTCCGTAGGTCAAGGGTTCGGTGGTGGGGGAGAGACCCATCTCCGGGGTGTTGGTCTTGCCCAGGAAGATGAATCCCGCCGCACGAAAACGTTGGGCGAGGAAGCTGTCCACCGGGGAGCGCCAATCGTGATCGCGTAGGAACTTCGTGCCTCCATAAACGGACATTCCCGCCACATGGCAGCCCAGATCCTTGAGAAGCAGGGGGACACCGCGAAAAGGGCCAGCTGGAAGTTGGGGGTTGGCGGCGTCTGCGCGGGCTCTCTCGAATAAAGGCACGATCACGGCATTGAGGTGTGGATCGACACGTTCGATGCGCTCGATGGCCGCTTCCACCAGTTCGCTGGGCGTGCACTCACCACGGGCGACGAGAGCTGCCTGTGCGCTGGCATCCAACTGTGCGAGGTCCGTCGTCATCGCGAGCTTCCTCCGGCATGAATTGCCGCCGCGGCCTGGCTCCAAGGCGTTCCGAGATCCAACTCTTTCAGAGGTGTGATTATGCTATCACGGCGCTGAGCCGCGGTTGTGTCGCCATCCGTTATGAGGTGTTCCTGGTGAGTGGAGTGTTCGTCTACGACCCGTTCGAGCCTGAATTTCAGCAGCAGTCGCATGCAGTTTATCGGCGGCTGCGGGACGAGTTTCCCGTCTATCACAATCCGCAACGGGAGTTCTGGGCGATCTCGCGGTTTCAGGATGTCTGGGATGCAGCCAACGATTCCGCGCGTTTCAGTGTCGAGGGTGTCGAAGAGGCACAGACTCTTCTCCCCATGTTGAATTTTCTGGATCCTCCCCGTCACGATCGCTTGCGTGGTTTGGTGTCTCGTGCCTTCACTCCCCGACGAGTGGCCGAGATGGAGCCGCGGATTCGGACGATTGCTCGCGAGCTATTGGACGGATTCGGCCCGAACGGAGTTGGCGAACTCGTGGAGGACTACGCGACGCCGCTGCCAGGTCGTGTGATTGCCGACATGATCGGAGTGCCTCCCGACCGGCGCGAGACCTTTCTGCACTGGACGCGCATGATGTTGAGCACCGACCCCGACAAGAGCATCGAGGAGACCATCCGAACGCCGTCTGAACGTATATACGAGGAGTTCTCTCATTTGATCGAGGAGCGTCGCAGTCAACGTCGCGACGACCTGGTGAGCGCACTGCTCGACGCCGAGATCGAGGGCAGGGGCCTCAGTGACCCTGAGATTCAGGGGTTCTGCTTTCAATTGATCGTGGCCGGAAACGACACGACCACGAGCCTCATAGGAAACGGGGCGGTTCTGCTCGCTCAACACCCGGAGCAGCGTGCGTTCCTAGCTCGCGATCCCAAGAATATTCCCGCCGCGGTGGAGGAGATGCTGCGTTTCGAACCACCCGCCCAGGCGCTTCCCCGTAGCGCTGGCCCGAATGTGGAGCTTCATGGCCAGCCCATACCCCAAGGTGCTCGTGTGCTTCTAGTGTGGGCTGCGGCAAACCGCGACGAGCGCGAGTTCGCGCTTCCCGCGAGCTTCGATGTGCGCCGCAAATTCAAACGACACCTGGCACTGGGCCATGGCATTCATTCCTGTCTAGGGGCGTCGCTAGCCCGGCTCGAGGCGCGGGTGGCTTTCGAGGAATTGCTGGCGCGCATACCTGAATATGTGATTACCCAGGAACCTGTTTGGGTCACCTCGCGTTGGGCGCGTGCGCATCCAGCCATTCCCATCGTGTTCGAGGCCACCTGAACCTTTTTCACTCCGCTCCCTCGGTCCAGGCGCGTACAATGGCCATCGGAAAGTTGTTTTTCGTGCTCAGCTTTGGGGACTAGCATCCTCGAGGCTGAGGGCCCGTCGGTCGGACATGGGAGGCCTGGGAATGTACAAGGGCTACCGCTACATCGACAGCGATGCACACGTGCTCGAGCCTGAGGACTTGTGGGAGCGCTACCTTGAGCCCGAGTTTCGCAAGAACGCTCCGCGCACCGTCGCTCATTGGATCTCAGCCGCCGAGCACGGTCTGCCCGAGGCCATTGATGGGCTCGCCTACCACCAGGAAACTCACGTGGGTGGCGAGAGCATGCCGGCATTCGATACCGGCTACCCGATTCCCGGTGCGTTCCAGATGCCCGGATGTGCAGAGGTCTACGACGAGTACCGGCAGATGGGCTTCAGTCCGGCCGCCTACCAACTCGTGCTCGAACGCAGCGGCATCGATTACATGGTGCTCTACCCGACCGCAGGTCTGACGATGAACTGTGCGGTGGGCGTCGAGCCGAAGCAGGCGGCGGCTCATTGCCGCGCCTATAACAATTGGCTCGCGGATTTCTGTCGAGACTCCGACCGACGCCTGGTGGGAATCGGTGCTATCGACCTGCGCGATCCAGCCCTTGCAGCTGCCGAAGCCCGGCGTTGTGTGATCGAGTTGGGCTTTCACGGCGTGCAGATCAATCCTGAGCCACTGCCAGACTATCCTCCTCTTCAGGACCAGCGTTATGGGGATCTCTGGAGCACTCTCGAAGAGTTGGACGTACCCCTGGCCATTCATCTGGCGCCCATCTCTCCTCACAACGTCGCGCGTTACTACTTCGGGCCGTGGCACATGGGCATCGGAGCCTCCGCGTTCATCCTCGGGAACATGAGCGCGAGCGTGGCTCTGATCCTGGGTGGCGTACTCGAACGTCACCCGAAGCTACGCGTGGTCCACCTGGAAACCGGCTGTGGTTGGGCACCCTTCTGGCTCGAACGCATGGAAGCGGGAATTCTGGGCAGCACGCGCGGTGTCATGCCGCTGAAGTTGACCCCTACGGAGTACTTCCAGCGTCAATGCTGTGTGGCCGCAGATCCGGATGATCCCTGGATCCCGCAGTTTATCGAGACTCTGGGGGACGATTGCCTGGTAACGAACACGGATTTCGGTCACCCGGAGGGCAAGGGATATGTTCACGCCATCGAAGACACCCTGGCCCTCGAGAATGTTTCTGAAGAAAGCCTGCGCAAGATCATGTGGGATAACGCCGCCCGGTTATACGGTCTCTCCTGACGAGGACGCAGACGGTTTAGTGGCGAGACGGGTCTCTCTTCAGGGGCCTAATCGCTGATTCCGTAGAGCCTCGCGGGGTTGTCCCACATGATCTCGCGCTTGACGGCGTCCGATACGTTGGGAAGACCCAGGATGTCGTCCAGGGCGTGCACGTAGCCCATTCCCTCGACGTGACCAAAGTCGGTGGCGGTCACGATCGACTCGCTTCCGATTTGGCGCGCAACCTCTTCGATGCCCGGGTCGTCGGGGTCCGCGGAGATGAAGCATTGACGGTTCCAGTATTCCTTCGGGTGCATGGAGAGGCCCGGGAGTCCGAACTTGCGTGCATGACCCGCGATGCCAGCCGCCATGCGGTCGAGCCAGAAGGGCACCCAGCCCGCCCCGGATTCTAGAAAGACTACCCGCAGCTCCGGGTGCCGTTCACACACGCCGCCAGCTATGAAGGACAGACAGGCCAGCATGCAGCCTACGGTAAATGCGGTCACGGGGCGTCCGATCCACCAGTCCGGGAAGTAGTCGAGGCCGACCTGTTGGTGGTCGGTTCCCGCGGCAACGTGGACACCTACGGGCACGCCCAGAGCCTGACACTCTCTCCAGATCGGATCGTAGAAGGGATCGTGAAGCGGTATTTCGTTGATCGGCTCGGGGTTGATGGTGATGGCCTTGAAGCCGAGGTTGTCGACACAGCGCCTCACCTCTCTGGCCGCCTCCTCTGGGTCTCGTAAATCCACCGCGCCCGCCCCGATGATGCCGGATCCCGCCTCGGAACAGAAATCGAACAACCAGTCGTTGTAGGCGCGCCGGTATGCGGCTGCGACCGAAGCGCTGAGATCTGGAACGCCGGTCACGTAGAGGCCCACGGTGGGGTAGACGACCATGTGGTCGATACCGCTCCGTTCGAGGACCCGTGGGTAGGCGTCGGGTCCGAAGCCCCGCTCGTTGTATTCCTGGTAGGCTTCCTTCAGGCCCGGCAGCGTCGCCGCCATCTCGCGTGTGGGGCCGAAGTTCGGCATTTGGTGGCCGCAGACATCGATTTCCAGATACCAACTGGGGCCATCTCCCTCGTAGCCCACCGAGTGCCTCGGCATGAACTCTTTGAAGCGTGGATCGAGATAGCGTTCCCAAAGGTTCGAGGGCTCAAGGACGTGGGCGTCACTGTCGATGTATCGGTGGCCGCGGTACATCAGCCGGCCATCTCGTAGCTGCGCAGCACTTTGCCCGGGAGTGCGCCGGTGGCAGCTCCTTCTTCCAGAGTCACGACGCCGTTGACGATGGTGTAGCGGTAGCCCCGTGCCTTCTGAATCAAGCGCCGCTCGCCACCGGGGAAGTCCGTATCATAGGTGGGCTCCGTCAGGGCCATCTGGTCGAGGTCATACACCACTACGTCCGCGCTCAAGCCTTCCCGCAGTGTGCCGCGATCGCGGAAGCCGGCAATCCAGGCGGGCAAGGCGCTCATCTTGTAGTGGGCATCTTCGAGGCTCATGACCTGCTGGTCGCGCACCCAATGGGTCAGGAAGTGGGTTGGCCAGGCGCTGGAGGTCTGGTAGCGGGTGTGTGCGCCACCATCCGACAGGGAAATGTGTGTGCAAGGGTGCCGGATGATCTCCGGGTGCGGGATGTGCTGATCCAGCCAGGCGAATCGAGTGCGCAGACCCTCGTCGATGGACAGATCGATAAAAACGTCGACGGGGTGGCGCCCTTCGCTCCGGGCGATATCTCCCACGGATCTGCCCTCCAGGGAGTAGTTTCGTTCCTCGGCGACTTCAATGATGTTGACTTTGCTCCATGCCTCTGCAGATCCACGACCGGTCTCCTCCATGGAGCGCAAGAGAGCCGAGCGTCGCTCGGGATCCGCCAGCCGTTGCGTCCGTTCCTCGATACTTCCGACGGTTGCATCGAGCCATGCCGGCATGGTGTCGAAACCGTTGTAGTCCTCCATGGTGAAGGTCTGGGACACGGTCACTGCCATGGATTGGGCGTACATGGGCAAGCCTCGGCGGTGCATTTGTTCCAGCCATTCCAATTGCTCTCGGTGCATCTCGGGCGCTCCCGGGATCTGCATCACCAGTCCCCATTGGAGGGGCCGCCCACTGATTTCCGCGAGCTTGATGAGCATCTCGCGATCCTTGTTGGCGCCCATGCGGTCGGGAATGTCGCGTGTCCAACCAATGTGACCGACACCGAATTCGCTCAGGATCTCCGCCAGGGCGAAGAACTCCTCGTCGGCCGCGACGTGGGTGGGGAGGAAGCTACCGTCCTCGGGACGGTCTTCCAGGCTCTTGTCCGCCGAGAAACCGAAGGCACCGGCCTTCATGCCCTCGCGGAACAAGTGCTTGATTTGCTCCATCTCCGTGTCTGTCAGCTGGGTGCGCTCGCGCGAGTCCTCCACGCCGATCACATAAGCGCGCAGTGGCGAATAAGGAACGAGCGAAGCGACGTTCAGCCCGAGCCCCTGTCGATCGAGGCTGTCGAGGTACTCGGGGAAGGTTTCCCAATCCCAGCGCATACCTGCGCGCATGGAATCCATTGGGATGGCTTCGATGCGGCACATCATTTCCATGTTGGCTTCGCGATCCTCGGGGCGCGTCGGAGCGAAGCCGAACCCGCATTGCCCAATTGTGAGCGAGGTGACGCCATGCCAGCCTGACAGTGTGCAGTAGGGGTCCCAGTTGACCTGGGCGTCGTAGTGGCAGTGAAGGTCGACGAAACCGGGAGCCACGATGCAATCCGTCGCGTCGAGTTCGCGGCTTGCATCGCCGCTGATGTGTCCGCTGATTTTTGAAATTTTGCCCGCGCTGATGGCGACATCGGCGCGGTACGCGGGTAGACGTGTGCCGTCTACGACGGTGCCGTTTCGAATGATGAGGTCATATTCAGGCATGCCACCTCCGATTCCAAAATTGGGAGATCTGCCGGAAGCGCGATTCGATCAAGACTGAATGAAGGATCGCGCAGGGCCCATTGTAATCTGATTCGACTGGTGGGAACAGCAGAGAACCGAACCCGACGGCGGCAGTTAGAGAGGTTCTCCGGCGAAATACCGACGAGGGTTGTCCACGAGCATGGTGTCGATGGCTCGTTCGCTGGCTCCGGCTTTTTGGAGCTTGGGAATGAATTCCTCCAGGAGATAGGTGTAACTTCTTTTCGGGTCGGCCTGTGTGCTCGTGACGACGGGGGGTGCGTCCTCGGGTCTGAAGTGCCAGCAGCCGATGTGATCATGTGAGAGAACGATTTGTCGCTCGAAGCCCGCTTCGATCAATTCGACGAGATTCGAGATTCGAGTGTCGTCGGGAAGAAGGACATCGATGCCCACCCCGTCGAAACCGATGTAACAGCCGCGTTCCATCAGAGAACGGTGGTACGCGGTGTCGGGGTTCCAGTCGCAGTGGCCGATCACGATGTGATTGGCCGGTAGTCCTTCGCCCATCAGAATATCGAGTTGCTCATTGCCCATGGAACCCATGGTGGTATGGGTAGTGATGCGCACGTCGCGTTCCAAAGCGGCGCGTGCGCCCGCGCGTAAGGACTTCTCCTCGTGCTCTCCGACCTTGTGGGGTCCAGTGGCACATTTGATCACACCGGGCCGGACGCAACGCTCGCCTACGCCGTCGCGCAATTCGGTGGTGTAGATGCGCTGGATTTGTTCGATCCCCAGGGCTCGGAAGTAGGCGGGGAAGCCCGCCAGTTCGAGGCCCTGTTCGATGTAAAGCCCGGTGCTGCACACGATGTGGATGCCCGACTCGCGCGCGGCATCGGCCATGAATTCGGGGTCCCGCGCGAGTTCCATGGGGCAGGGGTCGACGAAGGTGGAAACTCCCAGTGCGCGCAGGCGCTCGAGTCGCGCGATGGCGTCGGCCAGTTCTGCCTCGCGATCGAAGACGAGAGTGGTGTCGACCTCCCAACCCGGATAGCCAATCTTCAGGTGTTCGTGCATCAAGGTCAGGCCGAGCTGATCGACACTGAGGGGGCCGAGCACGGTCTGTACGGTTTGAGTCATTCTCGGCGTCCCCTTCTTTGATCTCGTCAGTGTAGCCGCCGTGTCAACTCGGGAAATCAAAGTGGATGGTTTGCGCGAGGCTCGTGGGAAGAGACGAACCTCTGAGGGATCCGCCTATAGATTCGGCCAATGACAACCGGACGTGCCCATCGCGTAGGGGCATCGAAGTGGCCGCAAGAAGGGTGAAGCGCAACGGAGTCCCATTCTAGGGCTCCAAGCCCTTCCAGGATGCGATCCGGCGTCAATAGAACTGCGCTGCCCATCCTCGAAACCGAGCGATGGGGCCATCCTCTTCGCAGAGCAATGGTTGTTTTCGGTGGATCTTGTGTTCCCAGATGCGAAAGTCGGGTGCGGCGAAGGCCCAGTGGTAGTCGAATTGTTTCGAGATTTCTTCTTCGGGAGCTCGGCTCAGCATTGAAAGTCGAAACTTCAGGCGATCGATTTCGAGAGGTGTCACCGTGGTCAGTACGATCGCGTCGTGGACTCCGCCTTGCCGAAAGGTGCTGAGGCCGAGTCCGTAATTGACTCCTTGAAGGGTGGATTCGCCCATCTCGACCTGGCCGCCCAGATACCAGCGATATCCGTAGCCGTCGGGCTCGAAGACGAAATCGTTCTCAGCCATTTGCATATCGTGAACCTTGTCGAGGTGTCGCCAGTCCGGGCCGTTTTCTGCGATCTCCTGGGGATGGGTGGTCAGTTCGATCTCGCGGTGCTCCCAATCGGCGCACCATCCTGGACTGCGCCATTCGGGAATTTCGGGAAGGTCGTACAGGGGGGGCTCGCCGCGCGGGTGGAACCAGGCGAAGATCATGCCGAAGCGCTCGCAGACGGGATAGGCGGTGGCCCGCGCACCAGAGGGAATGCGCTTCGCGTAGGGGACGTGGGTGCAGTGGCCGTCCCTGTGCCAACGCCAGCCGTGAAAGGGGCACTCGAGGTCATTGCCTGCCACTTCACCGCCCTCGCCGAGATGCGCACCCAGGTGGGGGCAGTAGGCATCTAGGACACCCGCCGTGCCGTCTTCACCTCGAAACATTACGAGGTTGCGTCCGAAGGCGTGCAGCCGACGGACTTCGCCCGGTTCAAGTTCATCCGAGAAGGCCACCTGGTACCAACTCAGAGGAATTCCGAACGGGAATCGTTGGATCGTGTTTTCCTGGATCGTCAAATCGTGGGGCTCCCCGCGTGACCGACGGATCGACTCGAATTTCAGATCCTACCGCGTCGGAGAACCCCGGGCTGAATTTCCCGACGCGANCTGCCGTCGTGGGATCTCCCTCGGAAGCGTGTGCTTGTGTTTTCGGTATGCGGGAGAAAATGGGGTTCCCGGTTCACCCGGTAATGATGGACCAGGCGGGATTGCACGAACTCTCCGCGGCACACCTCTGGAACGGTTCGTCTTTCAGGCGATGCAGCATCGCGACCCTACGTTTGACGGCACGTCATTCCGGACCCGCTTGGAACTTCCATGGCCTCCCTATGGGAGGGCATCGGGCACATTGAGGCTCGTTGCGCCATGATTCGACTCGTGGCACGCCGTTGGGTCATCATCATCGCACTTTCTTCCCTGTGGGTGGCTTGTGTGGGCGATTCCGCGCCATCGAGCCTGCCCGCAGAGGTAAAGCCCTATCGATCCGTGGCAGACGTGCAGGAAACCATGCTCTGGATTCTCGAACCCGCCACGGATGTGATCTGGGATTCTGCCGGAGCGGTCATCACGGCTGAAGGTGAGAAAGACCTTTCTCCCACCACCGACGCCGGTTGGGAGAATGTCCGAAGCCACGCGGCCGTGGTTGCCGAGTCGGGCAATCTACTCATGCTGCCCGGGCGCAGCCGGGGACCGGCGTGGGATGCCTACGCGCAGGCTCTCATCATAGCCGGGGAGGTTGCCATGGCGGCAGCCGATGCCAAGGATGCCGATGCGTTGTTCGACGCCGGGGGCCAACTCTACGGTGTCTGTCGAGCCTGTCACACACAGTTCCATATCACTCCCAAACAGCCCTGGGAGGAGGCTCGCCCGTGACGGGCCCGAGTGCGGGTGGCAAGGTGTCACTACTCGGCTTCTGTGAATGGCTCGCCGAGACTCCGTGGAGCATCGCACTCCACGAGTCGCTCTACGTCTATCCGGTGGTGGAGACGATCCACGTGCTATCCCTGCTGCTCTTCGTGGGCAGTGTGATCGTGGTCGACCTGCGGTTGCTGGGGTGGACGTTGCGCGAGGTCCCGGTGTCCGAAGTGACTACGCGCATCCTGCCCTGGACGTTCGCCGGCTTCGTCATCGCCGTGGTGACGGGCCTGCTCCTCTTCTACGCGATTCCGATCCGGACGTACCTGAGTATATTTTTTCGCATCAAGGTCCTGGCACTCATCGGTTCTGGAATCAATGTCCTGCTCCTGCACCGCTATATGAATCGGACCCGATCTGCCTGGGATGTCGGCGCGCGCCCGCCTCTCAGGGCCCGTGTTGCAGGTGCGATCTCATTGGTCTCCTGGGCTGTGGTGATCGCCATGGGTCGGATGATCGCGTACAACTGGTTCGATTGTGATCGCCAGCCCCAGTCCGATTTCGTGAACTGGGCCGCGGGCTGCGTGCTGGAATGACGGCCTTCGAAATCTTCGATCGTCTGGAGCAGACGGCCATTGGAGAAGCCATTCGCAATTCGTCGTGGCTGTTCCCGGTGGTCGAGGCGCTACATCTGGTGGGCTTGGCGCTATTGGGGGGCGCAGTCTTGTTGGTCGACCTGAGGCTGCTGGGCTTCGGATTGACGACGAGATCCCCCGCTTACCTGGTGGGGCAGGCGAGGCCCTGGCTCTGGTCGGCCCTCGCTCTGATGTTTGCCACCGGGATTCCGCTCTTCCTTTCGGAAGCGCTCAAGTGTTACGGCAGCCCGCCCTTCGCCCTCAAGATGGGCGCACTCGCCCTGGCACTCGTCTACACCTTCGGCGTGCGCAATCGCCTGGTGGGAAGACTCTCGCCTGCGGCTCACTGGCGCGCACGCGCCCTGGGCGGGATTTCACTGCTGCTCTGGTTCACGGTGGCTGCCTCGGGTCGCTGGGTCGGTTTCTATTGAGCGCCCAACTAGCGGGAGGGTTCGCTCGGGTCGGCACCGTCCCGTGGCGCGCCCGTACCCGAAGATCCCAGGAAGAGCTTTTTTCCATCCGGAAAGGTGACGTCACGTCCGTTGGCTTTACAGGCCGGTTTACAGCTTTTGTCTTTGGCCTGATAGCCACGGACCAGGATCTCTGTACCGATCGAGAGGGTGTTTTTGTTGAAGCCGCGGCGGAGCAGGGTGTTGGGGGTTCCGCCTTCGACCATCCAGGTGACCACGGTGCCGTCGGGTTCGCTGACTTCCAGGTGGATCCACGCGTGGGGGTTGATCCATTCCACTTTCGAGACCTTGCCCACCAGGTGCACGGGGGCATCGCCGTCGAATTCAGCGAAGAAGGCATGGTGGGCGTTCAGTGCCAGCGGTGTGAAGAGACCCACCAGGGTGACGAGGGTTCTGGGTAGGGGCTTTTGGACCATGGTTCTACTCTCCTCCTCGATCCAGTTCAGTCCTTTTCGCGTTCACCCGCGAGGATGTGTGCGAGGGAGTAGTTGCCCTCGTGGCACGCGTACTCGTAGATCGGTCCTTCTGTGGCACGCAGCGGCAGTTCGCCTCGCCACACCTGAGTGTAGATCGACGGGTCGTCCACGGAGAATTCATAGAGAATTTCCGAAGAGCTCGTCCGAGTGAAACGCTCGGTGACCACCGCATCAGTGGAGAGGTAGAGGAAGTGTCGCAAGGAGGCCCGAAAGCTCTGGCCCGGGTTGAACCGGGTGGTCTCGACCACCAGGGTGTCGCCCTCCCAACGACCAACTGAGTCACCCAGCCACGGCCGGATCTGGGGCGGCAGGTGTTCGGCATTCATGCGAATCGTGCGCACGTTGTGATTCATCTCCACGAGGATGAGCACCAGGCCGGGAGACTGTACGATCCGATAGTTGTTGTTGTACAGCACGGGCAGCATCGGCGGGCCTCCCGTAGACCCGAAGCCTACGAGGCATCGCTCGCCCAGCAGGCGTGTCTCGGGGTCATCGGTCTTGCGCAGCTGCCAGAAGCGCTGGGCCAGGCGCAGCCACCCGCGCCAGCTGTAGGGAAGCTCGCCATCTTCGGGCTCGATCAGGATCGAACTTCGGATCTGCCCGTTGATCACCGCCAGTTTGTTCCCGGGATCCATCCATGCCGAGTTGTAGCCGCCCACATCACCACCGACTTCGAGTTCACCTTCAGGTACGTCGTCGATGGAGTCCATCAAATGGGAAGCCCCACTTTCGATCCGGTGGGCCTGCTCGGGGGTGAGCACCAGTTCTTCGATCTCGTCGAACCGTTCGAGGCCCGTTAGCGTGGCGCTCGTCCAGATGCCCTGGAGGTCGGGAACGCCATAGGACATGCGCGGTGTTGTCCATTCCTCACTGACCGCCGGCAGGGGCAGGGCGGTCAACAAGGTAAGCAACGCGAGTCGATGGATCATCGATCCTCTCGTCAGTCGAGGGGTTTCTTGCGCAGATGCCCGTAGATCAGCTCCTCGACGAACTCGACGCAGTTGAATTGCTGGAGCACGGCATCGTCACCCACCAGCCGGTAGAGGTTCATGCGGATCGTCCAGGGTCGGGTAAAGACTTGAGGGTCCTCGAGGGTGGCTTCGTAGAGGAGAGTGTGTGGGCTGGTCGGCGTGAAGCGTTCGATCACTCGCAGATCTTCGCTGTGGAAATTCCCGGCCCGATCCAGCCAGGTCCGATCATTCTGCCCCGTGGTCTCGATGACCAGGCTGTCGCCGTCCCATGAGCCTACGGATTGACCCATCCACGAATTCAGAGGCGCGGGGCCCGGGTCTTTCAAGTGGACGTCCCGGACCGCCCCTGCGTATTCGTAGGTGAAGAAAAGTGCATTTTCGTTCTGGGTGATTCGAAAGGGGAAGGGGAGGTAGGTGGCCCGGGGAATGCCTGGTAGGTAGCACTTGATTTCCGGGTCCAAGGTCAGCCAGTTGGCGCGGTTCTCCTCTCGCGTCTTCCTCGCGTCGTCTCGGTAGGGGATCTCACCGCCCACGACCACGCCCAGCCCGGCCGGCACCGCGCCGACCGCTCCCAGGGCCACCACGGCTCTTGCGGCCAGGGGTCCGTGGGGGCCCTCGCGAAGAGCCATGGCGGCCCGAGCGGGGTGGTGCTCTAGATCAAAGTTGGCCCGATTGAACGCCTGCCAGGTTCCATTCAGGTCGGGTTTGCCCCCGGGGATCCGCGGTGTTGCAGTGTCTGACTCGGCGCCCGTTCCTGTGGATGCTGAGAGCAGGGTCGAAGCGACGACCGCCAGGATCCTCTTGCGCATTTTGGACTCCTCGCGAAGGGGAGGTACCAACGCTTCGGAGGCTAACCCACCGGGGGGGGCTGTCGGAAGTCGGAAAAATGGGTGCAGGTTCGCCCCAAAATTTTCTACTCGTGGGTAGTTCTCTTCCCTTCGATCCGAGGGGGTTGCCCCCGGACACAACGGCAACTGTCCCATCGCCCGATAGGTCTCTGCACGTCGCACTCTTCAACGGGCACACCTCTTGCATCGAAAACTGCATGATCTTTCGTTGAGGCGAGGGTCGCGGAGGTATCGATGCGATCCCGGAGTCGCAGATTCGGATTGGGCGCGCTGGCTGCCATCGGCGCTGTCTTATTCGCCAGCACCGAGGTCGCTGCTGGTTCGGCTGCCGCAGCGCAGCCGAGGAGCCGAGACATCCTGGCCCGTGTGGTCAGGCTACCGGATGCGCCCTTCGCGGCACGCCAGGGCAGCGTGATTCCGGTGATTCCAGGGCTGGGTTTCAGCCAGAACATCCATCTGGCGGGTCGAGACCTCAGGATGAGCATCCAGGGACCGGTTTATCGTTCGGTCATGCGCAAGCGCAAATACGGTTTACGCATGGAGGTGAGCTTCTAGAGTTCGCCAACGACTCGCCTGCCCACTCGGGTGGTTGTTGCCTCTGTGCTTTGGCGAATCCGGCGCCGTCGGGAGATCGGGACCCGCCTCCCGGCTGCGGTCTGAGCTCTAGGAGCGGTTGCTTTGAAGTCCGGACGGATCATCAGCCCGTTTCTCCGGCAAGGCATTTGCAAGGGATACGTGCGTGGAACTGCGTGTCGTGACATTCAATGCCTGGGCGCTGCCCACGTTTCTGGCGCCGAAAGCCGAGGCGCGAATGCGTGGGATCGGCGAGCGCCTGGGTCCATTGGAAGCCGACGTCGTGGCGCTGCAGGAGATTTGGACTGAAGGAGCGCGTCGTATGTTGGTGAGAGAGGGCCGCCGGGCAGGTCTTCACCACATCTGGCACAACGCATCCGCGATGCGGGGGGGTGGGCTCGTGGTGCTGTCTCGCCACCCGATCCGCAAGACCACGTTCGAGCGTTTCGCCATCGGCGTTTATCCCCGAAACCTGACCCACATTGATTACATCGGCGGCAAGGGCTTCGTCCGCCTCGAACTGGAGACTCCTTCCGGACCCATCGACTTCATCGATACCCACCTGCACGCACGCTATCACCGGGATGTCGAACACACCTACCGTCCGCATCGTGTGGGCCAGATCGTCCAGATGTCGGATCTCATTCGACGTTCGGTCAATCCCGTCGTAGCTGCTGGAGATTTCAATTTCGAGGAGTCCACCGCCGAGTATCGGATCCTGGAAGGTTTGACGGGTCTGCGCGATGTTGCCGCTGAGCTCAATGCCCGACAAGCGACCATCAGCCCCGGCAACTCCCATCGAACGGTCACCACCCCCGAGCGAAGGGTCGATCTGATCTACTGCCGGGATGGAGCGGATCGGGTTCTTCGAGGGCGGTCTTGTCGGCTCGCCTTCGATTTCCCGATTTCCATCGATGGAGATCTGGTTTCCCTCTCGGACCATGCAGGCGTACTCGCCGATATCGAAGTTGCAGGGCGGGGGGAATCTTTTTCGCTTCCTGCCCCGGTCGACCCCAGCTGCCTGGAAATCGCCGAGAAACTTCTACGCGACGGGCGTGAGCACTCGGCCCAGGGTCGGGTTCACGGCAAGAGCTGGGCAAGCGCGGGTCTGGTGACGGCGGGCCTGGCCGTTCTGAGTTCCCGTGCGCGCGCCTTATCACGCCGTCGGCTGCTGCGTTCGGGGCTGGTGGGTCTAGGACTGGCAGCACTGGCTCCCAGTGTGTCGCGATCCCTCCTCGAAGAATGGGTCGCTCCCCAGGAAGTACGTGCCTTCGATCATCTGATCGGTCGACTGGGCCGACTTTCCAGAGACCATCTTTCCAGGAGCTGATCCCGAGTCCGCTCCTATTGGCCGGAGAGTCCTCGGCGCTGGAGTTCGCGCGCGAGCCGTGTGGTGTCCGCGCTCTTCGGTTCACCGAGCTGGCTTTCGTCGAGCTTCCCAACCGAGTGGGCGAACATCTTGGAACCGTCGTAGGTGATTCGATCCTCGGGCACGACTTCGAGCACGACTCGCAGCGGTGAGTCCAACTGCTTTAGGAAGGCCTCGGCGGCCTCGGGTTTGGGGAACAGGTGGCGTGAAAATTCTGGATAGAACCAGTCCTTCGTTTCGCGATCCTCGTGCACCACGCAGTGGCCCTTGAGGGTGATGGACTTGCCCGCCCCGAGATCCGTGCCGCTGCTGGTCAGGACCACCGAGACTCTTGGGTCCCTGCGAACTGCCGAGATGCGGTGGCGATGGGCGCCTGCCGTGAGCCATAGGCGCCCATCCTTCCAGAGGCACGACATGATCACTCCCATGGGCCAGCCTTCCCGTGTGGACCAGTTGAACACACACTCTCGCTGCATGGAGAGCAGCTCGCCCTCGGCCTCGGGGTCCAGGGGATAGACGGAAACCTTCTCGTAGTCGTCTACTGCGTCGCTCATGGGTGTACCTCCGCTGGCGTTCATTCTAGGTCATTGGTAGCTACGGAGTGCCGCGGCCCCAGATCCTTCGGGGCTTCGGGCGCGTGCAGAGTCGGCTGGTGGTGAGAAGAACTTCACAGCAATGGAGTGCGGGGATCTCCGCGTGGTATGAACCGGAATATCCGAGAGGCGTGAAGTGGGCTTGGGGGTTCGCTTGAAGTACCGTATCGCCTCGTTGCGTGCATCGGAGTCGGGCAGATGAAGCGAGCGATGATCACGCAGCAGGGTTGGCTCCGCGACTTCGGGATGACGCCTCTTCGGGGCCGCATGCTCGCTGGGGCCGGGCTCTTCTGGGGTGGAGAATTCCTGGAGGGGTGCGGCCTGACCGAGGGGCACTGGATCGACTCGTCTCACCTCATGGCTCTGCGTTCCGAACCGGCATGAAGATCGGGCATTCGCTGGGCGTCCTGGCCGCTTTTTGCATTGGGGTGAAGGGTCATGGTTTCTCCCGGTTTTCAGGTCGATGCGCGACGTACTGATCACTTCTCTCGACCGGTCGGTGTCCTGTCTTGGGTTTGGTTGCTCGAGCATCATGGGCCGGGTGGGGAGGCAGGCGTCTCTGGACGCATTGGCGGCGGCCTTTGACGCCGGTGTGAACTATTTCGATGTTGCTCGTTCTTACGGGTACGGTCGCGCGGAGCAGGTTGTGGGAGAGTTCTTGCAGGGGCGACGCGATCGCTGCGTCGTCGCTACGAAGGTCGGTATCGCTCCATCGCTACCGGGCTTCGCAACGCGTTGGCTGCTGCCGACGGCACGCGCATTGATGGGAAGATTGCCGGCCCTGCCCCGGTTGCTCATGCGGCGTAGGCAACAACTCTCCGGAGTTTCGAAGGGGCACTTCGACCCGCAGCAAGTGATCACTTCGTTGGACACCAGTCTTCGGGAGCTTGGCACTGACTACGTGGACATTCTCCTTCTTCACGAGGTGAGTCGATCCGATCTCGCCGACGACGCGCTGATCCGCTGCCTAGAAGACATTGTCGGGAGCGGAAAAGCGAGGTCGCTGGGCATCGCCACTGGAGTTTCCGAGAGTCTCGAGATCCTCGAGGGAGAGTTCGGGTTTCAAGTGGTCCAGGTTCCGAGCCACATCGATGAGCCGCATCCGCGCGATCTGGGAGGCGATGGCCTTCCCCTCCTGGTGACTCATTCTGCATTGCGCCTGGAAGATGCAGTGAGGGCCCGCCTGATCGAATGGCTAGAGAGCCGTCCCGAAGAGTTGAGGGCCCTGCGAGATTCGGGTCTAGCAGAGGCGCCTCTGGTCGAAACACTTCCCGAGATTCTTCTTGCCTGGACGTTGGCCGCGAATCCAAGAGGTGTGACTCTTTGTGGAATGCTCCAGGGGCGACACGTCCAGGGCAATCTGGCTACCGCGGACCGGGTGGATGCCTGTGCCGAGGTCCTGCGTACCCTGGGTGCGAGTTGGCAAGCGGCTGCGTCCCGGTTGGCTTGATCGCGCTCCGGGTGAGGTTCAGCCCTTCAACACCTGCGTTCGGATGTGCTCGACCATCTTCAGTGCGAAGGCCACGATCATGAACGTCGAGTTGGCTTGCCCGGAGGTGACGAAGTTCGAACTGCTGGCGATGAAGAGGTCATCAATTCCATGGACCTTGCAGTTGCGGTCGACGACACCATGGGCCGGATCCTCTGACATCCGTGTCGTTCCTACCTGGTGGAACCCATCTTTGGCCTGGTTCCACACACTCTCCTCGAGATTCTCCGTGAGGTACTCGAGTTGACCGACGCCGTGGTCCTCGAGGTAGTCGTTCCAGTGGCGATGGGCTCGAATCACACTGTCGACGTCCTGCTGGCTGTAGCGAAAATCGATGTCCACTCGTCTCATGCCCAGGGCGTCTCGCTCTTGTCCGAGTCGAATCCGACTCGCGGGATCGGGGATCTGCTCACCGTGGTAATGGAGAAGGTAGATGTTCGATGGCGTGTACTGGAAGAAGGCGGGAACCTTGCGCCGGGCAATGAAGCGTTTGTAGCCGAACGTGGGTATGAAATGAAGCGTTCTGGGCAGGTCGAACAGCATGTTCCGAAAGTGCGGAATCGATGACGAGGCTTTGGATGATTTGATGGCTTCTTGGCGGATCGCATCGGCGATGAAGAAGCGACCGGCGGGCGAAGCCAGCGCCAGATAGGCGAACGAGAGCACACCGTTGCCGTGATCCGGGTTGGCGATTTCCGGGTTCACGAGGAGTCCTGCGATATTGCTGAGCTGCTCTTGGCGTTGGAATTCTGCTGAAAACGTCAGCCGCCGCCGCACGTAGGTGGTATCGCGGTCGCGATCGAAGCCGTACACGGTCTTTCGCGGGTCGGTGGAAAAACGCACGCGGGCGATGCGGCCCGAGATATGGCCCATGTAGTACCGGCCCAATTGGTCGCTGTGATTTCCGATGCCATTTGCCTCGACTCGATTCGATGCCAGGAGGAGTCGCGTGGTATCCACGCCACCGCAGGCGACCACGTAGACTCGACCGACGACTTCGATCTCCCTACCTGCGTTGGAGGTCCGGCAGGTCAGGCCCCTTACACGTGTTCCCGAGCCGTCAAGTTCGATTGCGGTGCAGGTCAGTGAGGTCAAGACACGGATGCGTGGGTGGTTGTCGAGTTCCACCCGGTATTCACGACCAAAATTCGTGGGGAGTGACCACCTCTCGAGGTCCGAGCTGAGGACATCACCATCTGGAAGGCCGGGGACGATCGAGTCTTGAAGGATGTCGTCGAACCCGTGGAGGTTGAAGACCGCCCGGCCGCAGCGGAAGTAGTCGCAGGTGCGTTCGAAGTAGGGCGTTACTTCATCGAAGGCGACGGGCCAATCACTGAAGGGAATGTACGGGCGTTGCTCGAAGTCGATGGGGTCGTAGGGAAGGCAGCGTCCCCCCCAGATCACCGATGCCCCGCCCATCTGACGCCGGGTGCAGTCCTGCATGGGGGCATGCCGCGCCTCGTCGAAGTGTGAAGCGTTTCCGAGTTGCTGGATGGTCTCGGAAACCCCCATCCCGCCGCTCTCGATCAAGACGACATCGTGGCCTTGCCGTGCAAATTCCAGTGCGGTGCTGATCCCTCCCGGACCGGCACCGACTACGACGATTTCCGACTGAATTCGCTCGTGATCGAGCTCTTCAGCGTCTACCCGCATTTCAGGTCAGCCCCCCCTGCGACCTCTCGGCGACGCAATTCTATCAGACGGGCGAAGGGGAGCCGACGTCGAGGAGTTGGAAGTCAATGGCCGAATTGTTTCCCTGGGGTCGGGCTTACGTCACTTGCGGATGCGACGCCAGACCATGTCGGTTTCGACATCGGGGTCCACGAGGCTGGCCGGGTCGCGTTGGTCGACATGGCCCAGCAAGCCCCGATAGGTGCCGTACCCCACGAGTTTTCTCAATTCGGGTGTGAATTCGGCCACCTGCTCGGGTGGTATCGCGAGCAATTGGGATTCCTCCTGACGGAGGAAACCCGCGCAATAATTGCAAACGATTCCCATCCTCCGTTGCTCGGTGAGGTTGGCACCGCCGCCGTGCCACAGGCTGCCGTGGTACACGACGACACTGCCGGCTCGCATGGTGATCGACTCCGTGGGAACGCTTTCGCTTCGGCTGGGCCCGCGCTCCCGAAGATGCGACCCGGGTACGACGAGTGTGCCTCCGTTTTCGGGTGTGAAATCAGTCAACGCCCAGATTGCGATGCAGTTGTAGGCCGGGTGGGGTTTGGGGATTCGATAAGAGCCGTCGTCTGCGTGGAGTGGTTGTGCGGTTTCCCCAGGGTTCATCTCGATGGCGGTGAGAGAAGACAGGAGACACTCGGGATCGAGGACCGCCTGGGCGACCGAAAGAACCGCCGGGTGGGTGGGAACGTGCCGAAAGAGAGGATCGCGGGTCAGCAGGTTGAAGATGCGCCGGGAGCGCTCACCGAGAAATTCGTTGGTTCCGAATGGGGTGCCGAGGTCGTCGTGAAGTCGATCGATGACGGAGATCAGATCGGTCACGAACTCGGGAGCGATGGCGTCTTCGAGGATCACGAAGCCTGTCTCGCGAATGCACTCCGCCAACGCTCGGGCGTCGAGGGCATCTCGGGACTGTGACGAGCTGTCCATCTGCCGCGCTTACTCGCAGTGTTGTTGATAGGGAAGACCGAGACTGGGAGGGGCCGAAAAAAGCATGGGGTGCCTCACCTCCATGCGAAGACAGGTTGCTCGTACTGGTGGACTCGCGTCGACAAACCGCGTAGCCCCACATCCCGCAATTGGAGAAGAAAGGCGGCTGTGGGGGCGTGAATGACCGTGCCGAGCAGGGGCACAGAGACCACCGGCCGATCGCTCTCCGGAATCGTGCGGATGATGGGGACGTCGGGACGGTCGAGTTCGAACAGCGGAACGCTGTAGACGGCAGCCACCTCGTTGGGGTCTGGTTTGGGTGTCTGGAGGCCCTCACCCCACAATACGATGGGTGTGATGACGAATCCCGAGCGTGTCCCGTAGGCGTCGAGGCGCCCCAGTACAGTGTTCGGAGCGAGTTCCAGTCCGAGTTCCTCGTGTAGCTCCCGCAAGGCTGCGGCCTCGTGGGTTTCCCCCTCGTCCAAGCGGCCTCCAGGCAGCGCCCACTGGCCCGCGTGGTTTCGCAGTGAAGAGGCCCGCCGGGTGATCAGGAAGCAGGCGGCACCCTGCTCATTGGAGATCAGCGTGACCGCGACTGCAGCACGGCGAAGGGGACGCTTGGAGCGTGCAACCTCTTCGTTGAAGTGATTCTCGGTGTGCTGCTCGAAGGCGGCCAGTCGGTTGGCTACGTCCCGGCGCAGATTGTCGTCGAAGGGGTGAGATGTAGGGTCCACGTGGGCAGCATACCGCGGACGACTTCCTTCGCGCTCTCTGCCGTTGCACTCGCGAGGCGCGCGCTCCAGAATGCGCTGCACCATGCTCGATGAAGTCCAACGGCGAAAGATCTCGATCTCGACGGGCGTCGAGGTCGCTCTCCTCGACTGGGGTGGGGAGGGCCCGCTCGCTCTGCTTCATCACGCGAATGGCTTCTGTGCCGCACTTTGGGATCTCGTGGCGACGCGTCTCGTTCCCCATTTCCGAGTGGTGGCACTGGACGCACGAGGACACGGTGATTCGTCGAAGCCCAGTGAGGTTGGAGCCTATGCGTGGCCCCGGTTCTGCGAGGATCTGATTGCCACCGCAGAGTTTCTCCTCGAGGAGGGGCCCCATGGGAGCATCGGGCTGGGGATCGGGCACTCTTTCGGAGGCGCGGCGACGCTCACCGCCGCCGCGAAACGCCCGGAGTTGTTCGACCAGATTGCCCTGATCGATCCCATCATCTTTCCCCCGGCGGGCTTTCAAGAGGACGGGCCTCGGACGGAGCGAGGCAATTTCATGGCCGAGGGGGCGCGGCGCCGCCGGCAGAAATGGCCGAGCCGTGCCGACGCTCGGGCGAACTGGTCTGAGAAGGAGCTGTTCGCAGACTGGTTGCCGAGGGCCCTCGACCTGTATGTGGCCGAAGGGCTGGCCGACTGTGCGGGCGGGGGTGTCGAACTCAAGTGCGCTGGCGAGGTGGAAGCTGCGATCTTCGAGGGGGGCCGAGGTTCCGAGGCTTGGGAAGCCACTGAGCGGTTACGTGTTCCGGTTTTGTTGATGTGGGCCAACCGGGGGCAGTTTCCTCGAGAGGTGTTCGAGATGTTCGCCTCACGCATGTCGGGTTCGATATTTCACGAACTCCATGCTGGGCACCTGGCGCCCATGGAGCGCCCAGATCTCGTAGTGGAAGCTCTTCTCGAGTTCGCGGCCGCGGTCCCACTCGATTGACTGTCTTCAGGAACGGTCAGGTGTCAGTAGGCAGTCCAGCTTCGAGCCACGCCTTGAACCCCCCCGCCAGAGAGAGCACTTCGACGAAGCCCATCTGTTGCAGGGTCCGAGCGGCCAGGGCACTGCGATTCCCCCCTCCGCAATAGAGCAGCAGCTTGCGGGATCGATCAGAGAGCCAGGGATCCCGTTTTTCGTGCTCCAGATCGGCGCGTACTTCCAGAAAGCCACGAGGAGAATTTCGAGCGCCGGGAATGCGAGCTTCGGCGAATTCGTCCGGTTCGCGAACATCGAGGAAGTGCCAGCCGGAGTCTTCCCTGAGCAGCTGCGACGCCTCTGCGGCCGGAATCTCGATGACCTCGGTCAGTGCTTCTCGCACGAAGTCGTCGAGGGTCCGGCTCAAGTCAGATCCCGCATTTGTGATCTAGCTGCCGCCGCCGTAAAGGGCCCAGACAGCGACAGCAGCGAACGCCAGTACGCACACGCCCATTGAATGGTCGCGAAGCAGCACCTCTTCGGCCCGCTCCCCTGATCCCGCGGTTTCGACCAACAACGCGTAACGGAAGACACCGAACAGGACGAAGGGGAGGGTCAGTGAGAGGGGATTGATGCCCAGGGCCGTCGTATGCCGCGAGTCGAGGACGTAGAGGGCGTAGCTGATGAGCGTTCCGGACATCGAGGTTGCGACGAACGTGTTGAGTGCATCCAGGGTATAGATGCGAAGGACGGGGCGCGTCTGTGCCGCCTCCGTATCCAGAGCGAGCAGTTCCGCCTTGCGTTTGCACAACGCGATGAACAACGAGAGAAAAAGGGCGCAGAGCAGGAACCAACTGGAGATTGGAACCTCGATGGCCAGGGCCCCGCTGACGGCGCGGATCACGAAGCCTGCAGCGATCAGCATCACATCCAGGATCGCGATGCCCTTTCCCATCATCGAATAGAAGTGGCTCATGGCCAGGTAGATGAGCACGGACCAGCCGAACTCCGGACCGATCCAAAAGGCCAGACCCATACTCGAAAGGGTCAGGAGGACGGCCAGCAAACCGGCCAAGCGGTTGTTTACCTCGCCCGAAGCAATGGGTCGAAAGCGTTTGACTGGATGGGCCCTGTCGCGATCGGCATCGATCAGGTCATTGATGACGTAGACCGATGAAGACGCCAGGCTGAAGCTCGAAAACCCGAGCGTTGCCAGCAACACCGCTTCGAAGTCGAATAGGCGCTGAGCGAAGACCAGGGCTGCAAAGAGCAGTGTGTTCTTGATCCACTGGGTGGGACGCAGCAGTCGCCACAGCGCGAACACGGGGCTGCCTTGTGGCCTCCCCTTATTGCCATTGGAGAAATCCGGGTCGCCGATTTCGGGCGCTTCAGACACGCCGGGAGTGTAACGCGACCTTTGATCGGAGGGATCGGCAATTGCGGGTGGTTGACAGGTCCTTGGCCCTGTTTTCCGGATGCCGGGGACCGAAGATTAGGCTTCGCGTTTCATGGGATCGCCACGGGCTCGAATCGGTCAGCGATCGTCCGATCGAGTGCGTCGAGGGGCCGCACCGGGCCGACCCGGGCTCAGCCACTCGCTGCCGCGAGCGTAGAAGCGGTAGGGCAGGTCATTGCCCCGGCTCAAGCCAATTCTCGAACTCGTCGCCACGTCGACGGGTGGGTCCCGACGCCCTGGGGCCCTCAACGCCAGAGCCCCGCGGAGGAGGGATCGACCGTCGAATTCCATGCCCACGTCGAAGGCCTGACAGAGCTTGCCGGGGCCGTTGGAGATCGCCCTCCTGGGAGCTTGTGGGCTCAGCCCCCGACGCGCTTGCATCAATTCGATCCCCTCGAGGGGCTCGATGGCTCGGAACAGCACCGCGGCGCCCCGACCCGCTTCTTCACATACGACGTTTGCGCAGATGTGCACGCCGTAGCTTCTGTACACGTAGGCTTTTCCAGGCGGACCGAACATCACCCGGTTGCGGGGTGTGGGACCGCGGTGAGAATGAGAGCCAGGATCACTGCCATCTCCGAGATACGCCTCCACTTCGACGATGCGCCCCAAGCAGCGGGTGCGAGCGCCTGTCCGGACCAGATACGCGCCGATCAGGTCGGGTGCCACTTCCAGACAAGGCCTTGCGAAGAAGGAACGGGAGAAGGTGGAACCGGGTCGATGGGGGCTCATGGCTCCAGATTCCAGTGCGCGATGGAAGGGTCCGTTCGGCGTTTCGAAGCGACACCTGGTGGTGATCCGTTTCGGACTGTCTCCACCGATGAGCGGTATAGTAAGGAGTGAGGCGCACCAGCGCTGGGGAGGTGCCGATCTTTGGGCACGCGGCGTTGCGCGCCAGGTCGGCTACGAGTGTTTCCCCGCGCCCGCTGCGCCGCCGAAAGGGGGGATTCGTGAAGGTCCCCGAGGCCGTGCAGGAGCTGGCATGGAAGGCACCCGAAAGTCCCCGGAATCCGGATCCAAGAGAACCCGCTCAGCGGAAGACGATCTCAGTAGCTTCGGGGTCAATGCGGCTCTGGTGGAGGAGATCCGCCAGCGTTACGAGGTTGATCCCAGCTCCGTCGACGAGAGCTGGTCCGAGCTCTTCGGTGATGGCGCTGGAGCGGACCCGGGCTCCATCGCGCCCAGCCGTCCCCAAACCTCCCAGGGAACGCCCGAAGAGTCTTCCAACGCGGAGCTGGCCGATCGGCATGCTCGCGTTCTGAGACTGATTCATGCGTACCGGGCACGGGGCCACCGGATCGCGGGTACCGACCCTCTCGGTTCCCGCACGTCCTATTTTCCCGAACTCGATCCCGCTCACTACGGATTTGGGAGCGATGACCTCGACAATGCTTATATGGCGGGTGATTTGCCCGGAGGAACCATCCAGGTTCTGTCGGAGATCCTGGAGCGTTTGCGCCGGACCTATTGCCGGGTCATCGGCGTCGAATTCACACACGTACAGGATCCGGGGCGTCGAACCTGGCTCCAGAGTGTGATGGAACAGAGCGAGAACCAGTCGTCTCTCCACGCCACTGAACGTCTGGGGATCTTGGAGAAGCTGGCTGCTGCCGAGTTGTTCGAGAACTTCGTTCACACCAAGTTCCTGGGGCAGAAACGTTTCTCTTTAGAGGGAGCGGAATGTTTGATTCCCCTACTCGACACCATCGTCGAGGGTGCGCCCGAGAAGGGGATCGACGAACTCGTCATTGGAATGGCTCATCGAGGCCGTCTCAATGTGCTCTCCAATGTTCTCGGCAAGAGCGTCGCGTCGATCTTCTCGGAATTCGAGGACAATCCTCTCGCCGACAGCCCGTTTGGTTCGGGAGACGTGAAGTACCACAAGGGCTATTCCAACGATCGCGTCACGCGATGCGGTAAAACCGTTCATCTCTCGCTCACTGCGAACCCTTCGCACTTGGAAGCCGTGGGTCCAGTCGTGGAGGGCCGAGTTCGAGCGAAGCAGGTTCGCAGGGGAGACGAGAACGGCGAACAGGTTTTGCCCGTGCTGGTCCACGGGGATGCGGCTTTCGCAGGCCAGGGGATCGTTGCAGAGACACTCAACCTGTCTCAGTTGGTCGGATTTTCCACGGGTGGAACGATTCACGTGGTAGTCAACAATCAGATCGGGTTCACGACACCGCCCGACGAAGCGCGTTCGACCCTCTACGCCACCGACGTGGCGAAGATGATCCAAGTGCCCATTTTTCACGTGAACGGGGATGAGCCCGAGGCTGTTGTCCATTGTGTGAAATTGGCCATGGAATACCGAAGGCGGTTCCGGGAAGACGTGGTGATCGACATGGTCTGCTATCGCCGACATGGACACAACGAAGGCGACGAGCCCAGTTTTACCCAGCCTCTGCTTTACGAGAAGATTCGCGCTCGCAACTCCGTTCGCGAGCGCTACACCCAGGAACTACTGGAGTTGGGAATCCTGAGGGCCGACGACGTATCGCGCATCGAGTCCGATCTCAAGAATCAGCTCAGTCAGGCACTGGAAGGCATTCAAACTCGGCCTCCGGGTCCCGACGAACCCTACGAGCCGCGGGGTCCATGGACGGGTTATTCCCGGACCCTGCCGATCGAAGATCCCGAAACGGGCATCGCAGAGGATCGTCTGTTGCAATTGGCTGAGCAGATCGGATCTGTTCCGGAGGGTTTCTCCCTTCATCCCAAGCTCGCCACCGTGCTGGAGAAGAGACGTAAATGTGTGTCTGACTCTTTGCCGATTGATTGGGGGACGGCGGAGTTGCTGGCCTTCGGGAGCCTCGTCCTCGAAGGCACTCCAGTTCGTTTGACCGGGCAGGACAGTGTTCGCGGGACCTTCAGTCATCGGCACGCGTCGGTCATCGACCAGAAGAACGCGGATGAATACGTAGCCTTGGCTCATCTGTCTTCTGGCCAGGCCCGGTTCGAGGTCTATGACAGTCTTCTGTCCGAGGCGGCTGTCCTGGGTTTTGAATACGGATACAGCCTCGCGGATCCCACGACGCTGACCCTGTGGGAGGCACAATTCGGAGACTTTGCCAATGGTGCTCAAGTGATCATCGATCAGTTCATCACTTCGGCTCATGTCAAATGGCAGCGCATGAGTGGTCTGGTCATGCTTTTGCCCCATGGCTACGAAGGACAGGGCCCCGAGCATTCCAGCGCGCGGGTCGAACGGTTTCTGCAGAGTTGCGCGAGTGACAACCTGCAGATCGTCAATTGCACGACGCCCGCGCAGTATTTTCATGTCCTGAGGCGTCAAATGTTGCGTCGATTCAGGAGCCCCATGGTCATCTTTACGCCGAAGAGTCTACTGAGGTCACCAGTGGCTACGTCGGATGCCAGGGAATTGACGACGGGTCGATTCTCCAAAGTGATCGACGATGAGCGGTTTGTAGCGGCTCCGGGCAGTGCGAGGCGGATCGTCTTTTGCAGTGGAAAACTCTATTACGATCTGATCGCCGAGTGCGAGCGGCGTTGGCCGGACCAGCCGGGGCCGATAGCCATCGTGCGGGTGGAACAACTCTACCCATGGCCCGCTGACGAGATTGATCGTGTGATCTCTAAATACCCGAGTGCGGGGACTGTGGTGTGGAGTCAGGAAGAGCCGGAGAATATGGGCGGCTGGGGGTTTTTGCACGACCGGTTGAGGGACGCACTGCGTTCGGGACAAGAACTCTTCCACGCCAGTCGAAGTGAGGCGGCGAGTACCGCGGTGGGCTCGATTCGCATTCACCGCGATGAGCAGCGCGCACTGGTCAACAAAGCTCTGGCAGGCGTTGACGGAGAGGAATGATTCCCAGCGATCGAAGGATGTTGGCTGGACGCAAGACGCGCCGAGCCGCTC
Organism: Myxococcota bacterium; assembly: GCA_022447545.1. Classification (GTDB taxonomy): domain Bacteria; phylum Myxococcota_A; class UBA9160; order UBA9160; family SMWR01; genus JAKVBI01. The sequence goes on along the minus strand of JAKVBI010000002.1, from coordinate 239,317 downwards.
TGGCAGTCGGGGTCCTGTTGTGGCTGGCTTGCGGCGGCCGAGTTCTGCTTCCTACGGACTCTGCTTCCACAAAACCTTCCGCCGCTGCAACCTCGAGACCCATCTCTGATGGTGGGCCGTTGTTGGACCTGGCCGATCAAGCGCTCGAGCTCGGAGAACTCGATGTAGCGCGCTCGCGCTACGAACGATTGATTCGCATGAACCCGAACTCTGCTTTGGCTCATGTGGGCCTGGCTCGAGTCGCCTTGATCGAGGGGCGTCGTTCGGATGCAATCGAATCTCTCGACCGAGCGGTCGAAATCTCACCCTCACTGGTGGAAGCCTGGGTTGCGCTGGCGGATGCCTCCCTCGAGATTCAAGACGATCAAGCGGCTCGGGATGCACTCGAACGGGCACTGGCCCTTGAGGGGTCGCATGTCGGTGCTCATGAACGTTTTCGAGCACTCACCGGGCGCGCGTCGGGGCGCGTGCCCGACGGCCTAGAGCCAGCAATCGCCTGGGCCCGCCAGTATCCCTATGACCCACGCGTGCGCATGATCGCAGGTCGAGAGCTGGCTGCCGTCGGTCGCGACGACGAGGCCAGTGATCAACTCCGTACTGCGCTCTGGCTCGCGGATCTCAATCCGCGTGCGGCGCACGCCGCAGCAGGTCTTCTGTCGGAGGTGGACCCGACTTGGTCGTCACGCACATTTGTGCCGGTGGTGGTGCGGGCCGATGAGATCGTCCGAAAAGATCCGGGCTGGAAGTTTCGAATTCGTGCTTTGTGGTTGGATGCGTCGATCCAGTTGGCGGAAATCCTCGATGTATGGTTCGTGCTCGTCGCCATCGAACCCGTTCGCTTGGCTGGTGCAGCCTCGGATTTGAATTCGATCCACTCTGATTGTCTCGACCCGTCGACTCGGCGGTCGGGGATGCTCTATGCGTGCTTCACGGGTCGAGCGGCCAATCGATCCGGGGTGCGAATGGCGGGTCTGGCTGAATTCCTGGGTGACGATTTGACGGTGAGGCTGGAGCCCGACGAGATGCAGAGTCGAGTGCTCCTGCACGAGCTGCTGCACATCTACGGAGCGATCCACGTAGCCGACGATGTCGAGTCCTTGATGAATCCGGCTGGGGGGGCCCTCCGTCTCGACGCTGCCAATTACGCCATCGTGACCGAAATGCGCACTCGCGGGTTCGAGACTGGGAACCTGGCGACCGACGTCATCGACAGGATCGACGTGGAGTCGGCCATCGAAGCGTATCGCGTAGGCATCCGTCTCAACTTCGCGCTCCGACGTCTCGGTGCTGCCGAGGCCATGGAGCAGGTGCCCAACTCACGTTACGTCGCTCGAAAGAAATGGATCGAAGCCACTCGGCTCGACCCTCATCTCGCAGATGTCTCTCGCGTGGTGGCTCAAATGATGGTCAGCCAGGGGCGCGGCGCCGAGGCGCTGCACCTGATCGAGATCGCAGCAAGCCTCTACGGGACGAACACGCCGCGAGGGAAAAGGATGATGCGTTGGGCGGATGGCCTGGAGTCTCAACTAGAGCGGGCATACGGGTTGGAGAGACCCTGACCGACCCAGTCTAGCTCTCGGGTCCGCCCTGAGGTCTGCAGTGCCTCGCCCGGTAGTAGTGGAAGTGCTCGGGATCGCAAGGCTCGTAGCCATTTCGGACCCACTGCTCTCCCTGATAGCGCTCGATGAAATAGCGCTTCGCGGGCTTGAGCCACGAGAGGTGGCGGTAGGGGAAGCTCAACATCGCGAGGGCCTCTTCCGGCGAACGCCCCATGTATTCGATCTGATAGAGGGCAGAGGCCTCACCCGCTCGGTCGGCGCCCCCATGGCAATGAACGAGGATCGGGCGCTCCACTTCACCGTACAGCGAAAGAAGCCGCTCGATTTCCTCGGGCTGGGGGAGGCTGCTGGAACTCAGACGGACATTGTGGTGAGCGACTCCGTTTCGCTCGGCGACTCGTATCTCCTGCTGGTACCAGTCGTCTTCCGTTTCATACCCCCGGAGGTTGATGATGGTCCGGATGTCGAGGGTGTCGAGGGTGCTCTGCAGTTGAGAGGGGTTGAGTTGTCCTGAACGGTAGAAGCGGCCCGGGTCCACTTCATGAAGGTTGGCGATGATGCTGGGTCCGAGCAGTTCGACGCGGGGTTCCGACAAAACGCCCAACCAGAGCGCAGCAAGGGCAGCCAACAGCACAGCGCCAAGCCCCAACAGCCGGCGATGGAGACGTCTGGGACGGGACATTTCCGCGCCGGTTCCTTCCCCTCGTTTGCGGGCTTCGATTCCCCCGTGACTCCCAGTCTATAGGAGCCCAACGATGGGCGCCGGGTACGTCGAAAACACGCCGTTGGCGGCTACAATGGGCCCGGTTCCAGTGGCATCAGGGGCGTTGGTGCCCGCTGCGTCGAGAGGAATTTCCATGGATTTGAGCTACGGAAGCGAATACGAACAGTTTCGACAGGAGGTTCGATCTTTCTTGGAGGAGCGATGGCCTCCCAAGGGAGAGGGGACGCCCTTCGAACAGGCAGCTGCGGACTTCCGCGAGCAGGCCATTGAGCGGGGCTACCTGCTGCGCTCGATTCCCAAACAATACGGCGGTTCCGAGCAGGCCCCGGACTCCCTCAAGGCTGCAGTGATCTCTGAGGAATTCGGCAGAGTGCGTGCGCCTCAGGACTTCGGAGGGATCGGGCCCATGATGCTCGTCCCCACGCTGCTCGAAAAAGGCGAATCCTGGCAGAAGGAAAAGTTCGTTGCCAAGAGCGTGCGGGGCGAACTCAAGTGGTGCCAGGGTTACAGCGAACCCGGTTCGGGGAGTGACCTGGCGTCGCTCAAGACGAGAGCGGAGTTGGTGGGCGACGAATGGGTGATCAACGGTCAGAAGATCTGGACGACCACCGCCGTCGAGGCCGATTGGATGTTCTGCCTTTGCCGCACCGAGTCGGATGTTCCGAAGCATGCGGGGATCTCCTATCTGTTGATCCCCATGGATCAGCCCGGAGTGGAGGTTCGCCCGCTGCGCCAAATGACCGGTGGTGCAGATTTCAACGAAGTGTTTATGACGGACGCGCGAACGCCGGCGGACCATATTGTGGGAAAACGTGGTGAAGGCTGGCTGGTCTCTCGCGCAACTCTAAAGCACGAACGCAATGGAATCGGAAACAGCGCGCGCGCGGCCATGATGCTTCACGGTCTTGTCGCACTCGCTAAGAATTCGAATCGAAACGGAGTGCTGGCCATCGAGGACCCCGAAGTCAGACAGCGCCTCGTGGCCATCGAGGGCGCGATTCGGTCCCACGAGTATTCGGGTTACTACCAGATGACTCGCGGGAACAAGCAGCGAGATGCCGGGCCGCTCGGCATGATGAACAAGATCGTAAGCACCAACATCTCTCACGAGGTCTCGAAGCTCGCTCTCGACCTACTGGGAGACGAGGGGTTGCTGGATCCCACGCCCGACGAGCGAGCACTCGCGCGTGTCCCGAACGAAGCGCGTCAGTGGGTCACCCAGTACATGTATTCACTTGGAATCGCGGTGGCAGGTGGGACCGCAAACATTCAGCGCAATGTCGTCGGCGAGCGCGGGCTGGGTTTGCCGCGCGACGAATGGGCAAGTAGGAGCTCCGGCAAATGAACTTCGACCTTTCGGAAGAACAGGAACTTCTGGATGAAACGCTCCGGCAGTTACTCGAGAACGAGCTGCCTGCCACCGCCCTGCGCGAGATCTTCGAGGGGGATTCGGGGCACGACCCGAAGCTCTGGACGAATCTGGTGGAGATGGGGGTGGCTGGCCTGATCGTGTCTGAGGAATACGGTGGGGCGGGCCTGGAATTGCTCGACCTGGCGGTGGCTGCCGAGGCCTTGGGTTGGGGCGGAGCGCCGGGTCCCTTCTTTGGGCACTCACTGGCATGCCTGGCCATCGAACTTGGGGGGAGCGACGAGCAGAAAAAGACCTGGCTGCCGCGGCTCGCGACCGGAGACAGCACTGCCAGTGTCGCCTTCGGGGAGCCGGGGGGGATATGGGATCCCTCTGCCTGGAGTCTCTCGGCCAACGGTTCTCTGACGGGCGAAAAAGTGAATGTTCCCACCGCTTCACTCGCAGACCTCTTGGTGGTTGGTGTCGCCGGGGGCGGCATGGCGCTGGTGGAGCGCAGTGCCGGTGGAGTCAACATCGAGGACATGATGGGTGTCGATCGGTCCCGCCGTATCGACCGCGTAACCTTCGAGGGGAGCGCGTGCGAGCTTCTCCCGGATGGCGCCAGTGCAGCCCCGCGTGTGCGGGACGCCGGCCTCATCCTACTGGCAGCGGACGCCTTCGCGGCGGGCAAGCGCCTGGTGGACATGTCGGTCGAGTACGCGAAAACTCGAGAGCAATTCGGTGTCACGATTGGCCACTTTCAGGCTCTGAAACACCAACTTGCGAACATGGCCATCGACATAGAGCCTGCGCGGGCTTTGTACTGGTACGCCGCTCATGCTTTCGACCACATTCGCGAAGAATCCGAGCGCAGTTCCGCTCTCGCCAAGGCTCATATCACCGATCGCGCCATGCAGATCGCTCGTGATTCGGTGGAGGCCCACGGTGGGATCGGGTTCACCTGGGAGTGCGATGTGCAGCTTTGGTTCAAGCGGGCCATGTTCGACCGGGCGTTCCTGGGAACCCCGGCCATCCACCGCGAACGAGTTGCCCAGCTGTCGGGTTGGTGAGCGCGGCGCCGAGCCAATCGGGTCGGTTGCCTTCGCTCAGCTTTCAGGAGCGTGACCGAGGAGGTAGTGGGTCAGCGCGTCTCGGAACTCACTGGGGTTGTCGAGCATGAGGGCATGCCCAGCTCCGGTCAGGGTGCGTGCTTGGCTGTCGGCGACGATCGCATCGCACATACGATCAAGGGCGGCTTCCGGCAGCATCGGCGAGAGTTCACCGCGAATCACAAGGGTAGGGCAGGCCACTTTGGCGAGGTAATGCCAGAACCGCCCTTCCTCTTTTCTGGCCCAGGCTTCACGGTCGAAGCCACCCCGTCGCTCGGCGGATTTCTTGCTACTTCCGCGCAGGAATCGGGGATCGAGGCGCGGTGAGAAACCGCCCTCGTCCAGCGCCTTGAGGAAGTGATGGGTGAGGCTTTGAACGGCCTCGGAGCGGAGGCCTGGATACACCTCTCTGAGGATCTTCCCGTACTCGGCTTCAGTCGCGTAGGTGGGTTGGAGAAGTCGAAGGGTCTCGCGTGTACCGCCACGAGCAGAGCCATCAGGTGCTGTTTCAGCAAGTACCAGCCGCTGTACGCATTCGGGATGCCGTCCAGCCAAGCGTATCGCGGCGAGTCCGCCCTGTGAATGACCTACGACCACTGCAGCTTTCAGTTCGAGGTGCTCCGCTACGGCTTCGAGGTCCCGAGCGACGGCGGCGTTGTGGTACCGGAACTCCGGATCATGGTCCGAGCGGCCGTGCCCTCGACTGTCGAGGGCCAAGACATGGTATTGGGGGATCAATTCCGGGATGAAGGTGTCCCAGAGGTGTGCTCCGTGGCCGTATCCGTGGAGGAGGAGTAGAGGGGTGCCCTCTCCCCCCCAATCCACGAGGTTGAGGGAAAGGCCATCGACACCCGGTACACGGCGATAGGAAGGTTGCACGTTTCATCCTCACGAGAGAGATTTCGTGGCAACAAGGCGCTCTCAGACCTGTTCCATACGCAGCGAGCGCAACCGATTGATGGCGGCTGCGATTTCGAAGCGTCTGGGTCGCGCAAAGTTTCCCGGATGGTGGCCGGTTCGGTGAAAAACGTCGAGTTCATCGAGCCCTCTGGAGTCAAAGAAATTCTCCAGTCGGTCGAGTATCTCGGCAAGCGTCGTTCTGGGCCCCATGAAGCGTTCCGCGGACAAGTGAATGGCGTAACCCACGGCCCGAGTCTGGCTCACGTCCACCAACTGCTCGAGGCCGCGCAGTTCGAGGTCGGCGCGTCCGAAAGAAATGCGGTCTACTCCGCGCGCGTCGATCTTGACGTCGCGCCGGCCCCGCGAGGCGTCGAAACTTTCCGCTTGAGGGATTCGCGCGGATATTTCTCCAATGGGTTTTCGAGACCCCATGCTCTGCTCCCTCACTTGCCGGTCGGCGATGCGTCTGGCCTCGGAGGTGGCGTCGCGGGGTTGGAAGTCGCGGAGTACCACCACATGATCGGCGACATCGAAGTAGTCCCCGCAGCCGCCCATCACCAGAACGGTCGAGATGCCGTGATGCTCGTAGAGTTCTCGAACCCGCTCTACGAAGGGGGTGATCGGCTCATCGCGGTCGTGGACGAGGGCCTTCATTCGTGCATCTCGCACCATGAAATTCGTAGCAGAGGTATCTTCGTCGAGGAGCAGACCGGCTGCGCCAGCTTCGGCCGCCTCGACGATGTTGGCTGCCTGACTGGTGGATCCGCTGGCGTCGTCGCTGGAAAAACTCCGGGTGCTGCGGCCCTGGGGCAACGCCCCGATGAAGCCACTGATGTCTACGGATTCGACGCGCCGGCCGTCCTCGGCGCGGATCTTCACGAGACCGGGGTCGCTGATGACCCACTCGCGTCCGTCGCCCGGTACGTGGGGATAGACACCTCTCTCCAGTGCCCGCAGGAGGGTCGATTTCCCGTGATACCCCCCCCCTGCCACGAGCGTGACTCCGCGAGGGATTCCCATCCCCGTGAGCGTTTCCACCAATCCCTCGGGTCCTTCCATGGGCGTCGCGAGAGGGAGCTGTACGCGGAGGGTCTCGGGGGTATCGAAGGGCACGACATCGGACCCACGCAGAGGACGATCGCTGGCACCACTCTCGCGGGGCAGAATCGATCCGTTGGCGACGAAGGCGACCAGGCCGTAAACCTGAAGCTGTTCGCGCAGGTATTCCTGGTTCTCGATACAGTCGACGAAGTTTCGAGCTTCGGCCTCATCGAATGCTTCCCACACCAGGGAACCCAAGGCCAATCTCGGAACGTCGCTGCACAGCAACTGTTCGGCCTCGCGACCCAATACGCGGCGACCAGCCGCTGGCAGGCCCACCTGAAGCCGCGCTTCGACGAAGTCTTCGTCGAGGACCAGGGCCGTGCGCTCGAGCACTTCTTGCCCGCCGGCATCGATGAAGATCTTCCCACTCTTCCCACTGCCGCGCCTCCTGGGCTCGGCCCGGGGAATTCGGGCGCGGACCCTACGCGCCAGGTAGTCCTCCAGCGCGAGTCGTCGCACCGCGCTGTCCCACAACCCATCGGGTAGCTGTGCAAGGCCCATGTCGACTCGGACCCGGATACGAGACGGGGCCGCAAAGGGATCTCCCTGAACGTGATCGACGAACAGGGTGCATTCCTCGAGTTCGTACCGACCGTGGAGGTCCTTGTAGGCACCGTAACCCCGGCCGTCGATCCGACGGAGGATATTGAGCAGTGAACGGTCGCTGGACAAGAGCTCCCCTGGGTTCCGACTGAGTGTCCCGCAGAAGTCCCTGGAAGAGCGACGAGTGCCAGTCCGAGGCAGCCCTCTGCTCTTCTGGCCCTTTGCGGGTGGATGGATGGATTGGAGAGATGGATGGAGGTTCAACCGACCCGGGGTGAGTTCCCGGCCAACCCAGATCCTACCCTCTATCGAGGAAGGTTCTCAGGCCGTCGCTTTCCGACCCTCTGACCACCAGCTTGGCGATACCTCTGCTTCATCCGCACCCGCCGCGGTCGCTTCTGGGCACGGATGGGATAAAATTCCTACGTGTCTACAATGGAACATGGTTTCACACCCACGGCACTTTTGTTCGCAATTACTGAATAATTTTACCTATATGGCGTGGAGCAAACCCCTCTCCCCGTGGGTAATTAACATCAGATCTAAGTAACTTACCGAGGCAAAAAGCCCGCAATTTCAAACCGTTGGAAAGCTTCAATCTCACACAAAGGCTTGAAAATTATCAATTTTTCCATTTCGGCACATGAATTGCACATATGCGCTCCGTCTCGGTCGCATTTGCGCACAAGCGGAGATGCCGGGTGCTAGGCGGAAAGACCGAATGGCGCAGAATGGCCGGGCAGGAAATCAAGCGATCCTCAACCTCAGGAAGGACCGAGCCTTATGAGACGTGTACTGATGATCGCCGGAGCTCTCTGCTTTGTGTTGAGCGCCAATGGCGCACTCGCAACCGAAGCTGAGATCGAAGGCAACCAGTCCGCGGCTGACGGCAATCAGAATGCCGCGGCCGATGACGATGCAAATGCTGGGGAGGCAAATCTTGCCGGCGATACCCAGGCAGCACAGACGGGCGAAGAGAACAATCAAAGTGATGCTGGCAAAGACGCCCAGACCGGCGAAGGAAACGCCAACGGTATCGGCTATGCGGCCGGCGTAGGCGATTCCAACGCCGCGGACACCGATGCTGCGCAGACCGGTGACTACAGTAATCAGGCCCGATCGGGTGATGATTCCAACAACGCCAATGGTGATGCCAATGCCTCTGAGGTCGGTAAATCCGCTCAGACCGGTGCTGGCAACCTCGCCGATGGTGGCCACGATGCAAACACGGGTCAGGGCATCACGAGTGGAACCGGTGGGTCCGCCCAGACCGGCGACAACAGTGCTCTGTCCGATGCTGAGCGCGACTCCCAGGCGGGTGACGGCAACACGGCTGGTACGCAGGGCGACTCCAACAACGGTGAAGGCAACGTGGCTGGCTCGCAGGGTGAAGCCAACACGGGTGCCTCCAACATCACCGGTTCCCAAGGTGCGTCCCAGAGTGGCACCGGTAATCAGGCCGATTCAGAGGGTGACGCCAACATTGGTGACGGCAACGTAGCCAGCCAGACGGGCAACTCTGCTCAGACCGGTAGTGGCAGCTTCGCCGATGGTGCCAACGATGCCAACAATGGTTCGGATCAAGTTTCCGGCACGCAGGGCGATGCCAACAATGGTTCGGATCAAGTTTCCGGCACGCAGGGCGATGCCAACAATGGTACGGATCAAGTTTCCGGCACGCAGGGCGACGCCAACAATGGTTCGGATCAAATTTCCGGCACGCAGGGTGACGCCAACAACGGTCAAAGCAACGCGGCTCAAACAGGCCATAATGCCAACACGGGTTCTGGCATCCAGAACGAGGCCAACAACGACGCCAACACTGGCAACGGTAACGCTTCGGGCGCTGGCCACTCCTCGCAGACGGGCAGTGGTAGCTTCGCCGATGGCCAAAACGACGCCAACAATGGTAACGGCAACGTAGCCAGCTCCACGGGCAACTCTGCTCAGACCGGTAGTGGCAGCTTCGCCGATGGTGCCAACGATGCCAACAATGGTTCGGATCAAGTTTCCGGCACGCAGGGCGACGCCAACAATGGTTCGGATCAAGTTTCCGGCACGCAGGGCGATGCCAACAATGGTACGGGTCAAGTTTCCGGCACGCAGGGTGACGCCAACAACGGTGAAGGCAACCAGAATGTAAATGGCGGCGGAGACGCCAACACTGGTGCACACAACCAGGCGGGTGTCGCCAGAGACGCCAACTCGGGTGCGGGCAACAACGCCGGTTCCGGAGGTGCGTCCCAGAGTGGCAGCGGTACTCTGGCCGATGCGGACGGTGACGCCAACAATGGTGACGGCAACGTGGCCAGCTCCACGGGCAACTCAGCTCAGACTGGTAGTGGCAGCTTCGCCGATGGTGCCAACGATGCCAACAATGGTACGGGCATTGTGTCCGGCACGCAGGGTGACGCCAACAATGGCGACCGGAATGAGTCGAATGGGGACAACAGTTCGACCACGGATAACCAAAGCGCTGTGTCTGAAACATCTGGTGACGGCAGTGCCAGTGGCCAGAATACTGGCACGAACGCAAATGTTGGCGACGGCAACACCAACAACACCGGCGGCAGCGGGATGGCAGTCACGGGAGGCGGAAACCTCGCCGAGGGTGTGACCGCGGTTGCGGGTGACGGGAACACGTCGGACGACGTGATTCTCCACATCGGCGACAACGCGCACGTGGCCAACAACGTGCTCGACACTTCGGTGTCTGGCAACAGCGTGGTCTGGGCCGAAAACGCGGAATCGTCGTTGAACGCCGGAAACTCCATGGACGGAGGTTATAACTTCCAGCATGTCTATGGTGTGAACGCCGTGGCGATGAACTCGGGTGCGGCCGCCGTGCAGAACGTGAACGTGAACGTCACTGCATCGGTTGGCTTCCAGCCGCAGGGTCCCGGACCCCAATAACATGCGTGTGAGGATTGGGTAATCTAATCCAAGCACACTCGCGACTTCTTTTAGCGGAAGTCGCTGGTTGAGGGAGGCCCCCTCTCTCAACTGAGGTCAAAAAAGGGGCCGGTGGTTTCTCGAAAGAGGGTCCACCGGCCCCGGCCTCGAAGTTTTTTTCGGTCCTCTTCTCTTCTTCGAATGACCGAAAGCGAAAGGTTCCATGAGACTCATGCGCCTTCAGACGATCCATCAATCGAGAGTCCCGATACGTTTGGGGGGGAAATCCCTCCTGCACGGTGGCTTTGCACTCGCAATTGCTCTGCTCTTGCTGGTTGGATCCTCTGGAATGGCGGGAGCCGACATGCAAATGCTCGGCAATGAGGTCTCCCTGGTNGGCCTCGAGCCCGTGAATCATGCCGATCTGGATCGAGCCCGTGGAGGCGAGCGCACGGTCATCAACCTCAGCGAGATTACGGGTGCCGTGGAAGGCAATGACCTCAACGCCGTCAACAGCACACTGGGATCGACGACTGTCGGTGGCGATTCGTTCCAAGACTTCAGCGGTGTGAGTTCGATCATCCTGAACAGCGGAAACAACGTCTCCATTCAGAGTTCGACCACCGTCAATATTCTGATCGACTGAGATGATTTCGTGAGCGCTCCCCGATTCTCCATCCCGCTTGCCGTGGGGATCTTGTTGTTTTCGGGTGCTGAGGCGCATGCGAATGGGTTCTGGCTTCCTACGGGATCCGGGGCCTTTGGTGATTTGCCGGTTCGTAGCATGATGGAGTTGAAGTACCTGGAAACGGTACGCCAGCGCCTCGATTTCAGCTGCGGGTCTGCTGCAGTTGCCACACTCCTCACCCATCACTATGACCGTCCTACCAAAGAGTCCGAAGTGTTCTTGTCGATGTGGGAGACGGGTGACCAACAGAAGATTCCGAAGCACGGCTTTTCGATGCTGGATATGAAGCGCTTCCTGGATTCCGTGGGTTTTTCCGCCGATGGTTTTCAGATCCCTGCGTCGCGAATTGGAAAGGTGGGTGTGGCGGGAATCGTGCTGCTCGAGGGGTTACATCAGCCACACTTCGTGGTGGTCACAGGAGAGCACAACGGCGAGATCCTAGTCAGTGACCCGGCACGAGGCGTCTGGAGCCTCAGAGTCGAAACGCTGGAAGAGTTGTGGAATGGGATTTTTTTCGTCGTTAGGAAGAAGGCGAGCTTGGCTCGATCGAACTTCAATGATTTTGAATCCTGGAAGCATCGCCGTTTGGCGCCCGTGTCAGCAGAAGCTTTGGGACGTTTCGCGGTGCCCGACCCGCTGAGCTTTCCCCTTCCCCTGGAGTACAACTTCGAGTGATGGGTGCTGGGCTTCAAACGACCCTGGTGGGATGGTTCTCGCTGCTTTTCCTGGCCGCAGCTGTGCCCACCGCGAGTCAAGCCCAACCTCCGGGTGACGATTTTATTTCGCTCGTGTCTGACCTGACGCCGATCGGTGAAGAGTTGCTGGAGAGTTCCAGGGGCCGTGCCATGGCTGTCGGCGGAATTCAGATTGAAGTCACCGGTATGTTGAGGCTGCTATCGGATGGTCAGAATCTGCTGGATTACGCGGGAGGTAACCTCGCGCTTCACGGAGTGGCCGCTCAAGCGATCGATCTCCAGACCCTGGGAATCAGCAGTGAAGATGTACTTTTCGAGCATCCACTTTTCGTGAACACGATGGATGGTGCAGCTTTGGAGCAGTACCGCGAAATCAACATGCACTTCAAGAATCTCCCAGTTGGGCTCAGTCGGATTCCCGTGATTCCCGACCTCCTGCTGATGCGTGGGACGGGCCATTACTAACGCTCGCAGGAACTCCTTGCCGATCTGTCCGAGGGAGAGTCAACCCCATTGGTTGTCCTCCCGATAGAGAGGAGGAGGAAGGGGAGTTGCGGTGAGTGAGCCGACGCGACAGGGCTGGCGCCGCTGGATGGATGGCTGGTGGAAGACCGGCCTTGTTGCGGGTCTGTTGCTTCTGTTTGTTTGGGTTTGGCTCCGCTCCGGAGAGGGGAGCCAGGCGCCGGTGCCTCCTTGTCTGCCGCAGAACTGCGAGCAGTGGGAAGAACGGCTCGCCGCACAGCAGGCGGTCATCGAGCAGCAGGAAGCCGAACTCGACGCGCTTCGTCGGGAGATGGCTGGGCTGAGAGGCGAGATCTCGAGCCTGTGGGCCATGCATCCAGACGCGGCTGCGCCCGAAGCCAGAGCCCCTCCACCGCCAGACGCGGCTGCGCCCGAAGCCAGAGCCCCTCCACCGCCAGACGCGGCTGCGCCCGAAGTCGCCGCACCTGGGCTCAAAGCCGCTGCATGCCTCTGGGAGTCGGCTTCCGTTGGCCCGGACCCAGTCGCATCTCGAGCCATCCTTTCCGCTGGCGTGGAG
>JAKVBI010000002.1:185674-226638 GCA_022447545.1 Myxococcota bacterium | reverse complement strand
CTTCGGGCGCAGCCGCGTCTGNCGGTGGAGGGGCTCTGGCTTCGGGCGCAGCCGCGTCTGGCGGTGGAGGGGCCACGGGCACGGCTTCGGGGACGGTCGTGGCGAAGGCCCCGGGTGCAGCATCATCGGGGTCGGGCTCCGGTGGACCGGCTGAAGCGTCCCAGTCGGGAACAGCATCCCAGTCGGGAACAGCGCCCCAGGCGTCAGAAGGCTCCGAATCGACGTCGGCTCAAGCCGCTTCGACACGTGCAGAGCAGGAGGCTGCCCGTGGACGAATGGCGGTTCAGGAACTGGCGCTCGAGGAGATGATCCCGCGCCGGGCGGGAGGTGTCCTGGTTCCCAGGGGTCGCCTGCAGATCGAGCCACAGATCCGCTATGGCCACTCCACCGTCAATCGGGTGGAGATCACTGGTTACACGATCCTGCCCGCCATTACTCTCGGGGTGCTCGATGTCACCAAGCGAGATACTTCGAGCCTGACCACCTCCTTGGGGATTCGCTACGGGTTGTTGGACCGGCTGGAAGTCGACCTCGACGTTCCCTTCATCGCCGGCTGGAGTCAGTTTCAGCTCTATCCAACCAACACGGCTCAGGAACGGCGGACGGAGTTGAGCGCCAATGGCTACAACATTGGCGACATCCGATTGGGCCTGCGCACGCAGCTCAATGACACCACCCCGACTCGGCCCGCGTTCGTCGCGGGACTCTCCGCGCGTTTTCCCAGCGGTACGAACCCCTACTCGGTTCCGAGGAATCCCCAGGAGGAACAATACATCGAGAAGGAACTGCCCACGGGAACCGGCTTCTATGCGCTTTCACCCACGGTGTCGTTCGTCTATCCAACTGAACCTGCCGCCATTTTCGGAAGCCTTCGGTACAGCTGGAACATCGAGCGCGACGTGGCGGATCTCAACCCGGAAACTCAGGTCCCTTATGGCACTATCGATCCGGGAGATGTGATTGCGGCCGGAGTCGGAATGGGTCTGTCCTTGAATGATCAGTTCTCGATGATGTTCAGCTATGACCACTCGCTCGTGTTGAAGACCCAGCAGGATGGACAGGATGTGATTGGCTCGTCGCAGCTCCAGATTGGAACGCTTGGCCTGGGTGCGGTTTGGCGATCTCGCCCGAATCGGGTCTATAACATCTTCTTCGGTTTTGGTCTGACCGATGATGCGCCGGACGTCAGTGTCGGGCTTCGTATGCCCATGACCTACGATCCAAACTTCGACCTCGTCAATTTCTTCACTGGTAAGTGATCGACGCGTCGTCGTCCGCAGTGGGTTCCGCTCAGCGCAATTCCTCTTCCGACGCGAAGAAAGACATCTGTTCGTTTCGGGTACGTCGAAAGTTTTCATGGGACAAAGTCATTTGCTTTGTGCTCAGACCTTCCCGCCGGCAGGAAAGATTGAATAGCGCGTGGACCTGTTCGGCTCGTGGGCCGCGACCCCGCATCCGCGAATGGAAGCGTGAATCGTTGAGGGAGCCGCCGCGCACGTCGCGAAGCTGGCCGAGGACCTTGGCTTGACGCTCGGGATAGTGCCGCGCCAACCAGGCTTCGAATAATGCTTCCACGCCGTGGGGCAGGCGGAGCATCACGTATCGCGCACTGCGCGCACCCGCCCGAGCGGCGGCCCCTAGGATGGCCGGAATCTCGTGGTCGTTGAGCCCCGGGATCACGGGCGCCACCATCACATTCACGGGAATCCCCGCGCGGGAAAGTTCCTCGACAGCTGCTAGACGTCTCTCGGGGGTTGCGGCGCGGGGCTCCATACGGCGGTGGAGGTTGCGGTCCAGCGTGGTGATCGAGAGGCTCACGCTGGCTGCGCCGAGGCCTGCCAATTCGCCCAGCAGGTCGGCGTCCCGGGTCACCAGGGCGCTCTTGGTCACGATGGCCACGGGGTTGCGGAACTCCACCAGAACCTCGAGGCAGCGGCGGGTCAAACCCAGCCGACGCTCGGCGGGTTGGTAACCATCAGTCACTCCTCCGATGGCGATGACCTGGGGGCTCCAGCACGGGCGCGAAAGGGCGGCTCGCAGCAGCTGGGGCGCCCTCCGTTTGGCAAAGATGCGGGTCTCGAAGTCGAGGCCCGCAGAGAAACCGAGATACTCGTGGGTAGGCCGCGCGTAGCAGTAGCTGCAACCGTGTTCACAGCCTCGATAGGGGTTGAGGGAGACGTCGAACCCAACGTCTGGGCTTTCGTTGGTGGACAGAATTGCCCGCGAGGGATCATCGAACAGCAGCGTCGGTGGGCTGGGGACTGCGCCCTCGAAGTTGTCGGCGCGGGCTGCCCGGCACTGTTCGACGAACTCGGGGTCGTCCTCGAGGTGGATACGCTCGAAGCGGTTGCTTGGATTGTGGTCGGCACCCCGGCCTCGGATCGATGGTTGTTCGAGGGGGCCGACCATGGACGGTAAATTTAAACGAAACTAAAACGAAAGTCGAGTCCCCTATATGCCTCTCGGGCCACGCGAGGGCCGCAGGGCAGGTACGGGCGCGATTGCCCGCCCGCCGGACGTGGTGGTAACGTGCGGCTCTCCCGCCACACCCAGGAGTCCACCGATGCTCTCGAAGTTCGACGATTACCCGATCCATCAGACCTCGTATCCCATTGCCCAGCCCGCTACGAGCGATCGGCACGCCTACGACCGCTACTGGTTCAATGGCTATCAGGACGATGGCGAGTTCTACATCGGCATTGGGGCTGCCCTGTATCCCAATCTCGAGATCATGGACTGCGGGTTCAGCATCGTGCGCGATGGCGAGCAGCATTCGTTTCACGCTTCGCGGCGCGCTCCCATCGAACCCAGCGAAATCCAGGTGGGGCCCTTTCAAATCGAGATCCTCGAGCCCATGAAGAGTTTGCGGGTGACCCTCGACGACAACGAAACCGGAATCTCTTGTCAGCTCGACTGGATTGCTCGAACTGCCAATGTCCAAGAGGGGCACCAATACTCGCGTCGGGGTCGGGTCCCCATGGAGGCTACGCGCTTCAACCAGTTCGGGACCTGGTCGGGGGAGGTTCGCTACGACGGTAAGAGCGTGAACATCGACCCGGCACGGGTCTATGGGACCAAGGACCGTTCCTGGGGAATCCGGCCCGTCGGAGACCCGGCTCCACCCGGCGCTCCTTCCACCGAAGCGCCGGAGATCCACTTCTTGTGGCTCCCGCTCCATTGGGAGGATCGCTGCACACACCTCGGGATGTTCCAGAATGGTTTCGGTGAGATCTGGCACCTCGATGGCATGGTCTGTTCGGTCTACGACTCCCCCGACGACATCCCCGGGGTCGAGGATCCCGCCACGCGCTTCGTCACGGCTGCGGAGCACAGCCTCGAATTCGTGCCGGGCACCCGTCGGGCCCGATCCGGCGAGTTCACACTCATTGAACGCGGTGGCGCGCGCCACGAGATCTCCGTCGAAAGTCTCCTTTGCTTTCGGATGAAGGGCATCGGCTACTCCCACCCGGTCTGGGGCCATGGCAAGTGGAAGGGTGAATTCGCCGTGGGAGGCGAGAGCTGGAAATGTGCAGACGTCGACAATCTCGACATCGAGAACCAGCACATCCAGCAGGTGGTTCGGGCGCGTTGCGGCGACCAGGAGGGCATCGGGGTGCTCGAGCAGATCCACATGGGACCCCACCCCGCCTACGGGTTCAAAGAGTTCCTCGACCCCGCCTGAACAGCGGGAATACCACTTTGGGGGCGTTTTCGAGGGGTTCCTCAGGAACTGGCGTCGGCGATGTCTTCGCGAAGGGTTCTCGCGGCGCGCAGATTGAAGATCGCGGCCAGAGAGTGGGGGATGATCGCCAGCATCAGTGAATAGCGAATGGCGTCGGTGCCAAAATGAGGTGCGAACACATCGTTCAAGACGCCCACGACGAGTGGTCCCAGCCCCATACCAATCAGATTCAGCAGGAAGACGAGAATGGCCGATGCCATGGCGCGCATGTGCGGCTTGGCGAGGGACTGGCCCATGGCATAGGTGGGTCCCGTCCACATGGATGCCAGCAGCGAACCCGGCACGTACAGCAGAATCGCCCAGGTCAGGTCATCCATGAGTAGGAAGGCCACGAGGAAGGGCAGGGTCAACACGGACGTAATGGCGGGCAGGTACATGTACCAGCGCACGTCTCGTTTCCCGAGGTGGTCTGCCAGGCGACCCGCCACGATCTGGCCGACCGTGGCCGCCACACCGGAGGTCAACGCCATGACGGCTCCGGTTTCGAACAAACTGAGGTCGTGGATGCGGATTAGGAAGGCGGCGATCCAAGACGTCGATCCGTAGCTCGAGAAGCCGTGAAGAGATGCCGACACGGCCAGGAAGAGAAACGCCGGGCGGGACATCAGGGCACGCCAGATCGTCAGGATCGATTCAGGACGAGGCGTGGGGGGGGCGCTTCGCTTCGGTTCGCGTACGGTGAGTCTGAAGATCAGTGCGATGGGTAACCCGACGAGTCCAAGAAACACGAAAGTGTTTCTCCAACCGATCGAGTCCGCCAAGAGACCCCCGCCGAAGAACCCCAGAACGTTCCCGACGCTTGCACCGGCCGCAAAGGTCGCCAGAGCGGTGGCGCGTTTTTCAGGGGGAAAGTAATCGGTGAGCAGGGAATGCGAGGAGGGTGTGAAGCTGGCTTCTCCGACCCCCACCCCCACTCTCGCGAGCGCCAGCTGGGCGAAGCTGCGAGTCCAGCCGGAAAGCGCCGTCATGGCGCTCCAAACTACGAGCCCTGCGGTGATGAGAGCCGTGCGTGAGTTCCGATCCGCCCAACGCGCCAATGGGAAGCCCGCGATGGTGTAGAAGAGCGCGAAGGCAAGGCCCGTCAACGCACCCATCGCGGTGTCCGAAGCGCCAAATTCCTGCTTGATGGGCTCGAGGAAGAGGTTCAGAAGTTGTCGATCGATGAAATTAAAGATGTAGAGAACGAACAGCGCTCCCAGTACGTAGCGTGAGTACTCGGGCGAGCTCGCCCCCGGGACCTCGTGCTCGTCTTCGTTGTCGTGGCTCACGATCGATCCTCGAGAATGGAAACGCCGTGGCCAACCTAACACGCGGTGTCGTCATGGTGGAAGTACGTGCGAGCTCGATCGGAAGCCCGGTCAACGCTCCTGGTCTTCACCAGCTCGTACTGGGGTGCATCCTCGACTCCAAAATCCAGGCAACGCTGGCGACATTCGGTCGGGTCTGCTTGTGTAGGAGGCCATGAAACTCTGGCGGGAAGGCCTCACCGCAAAGCTCGCAATGGGTGCCGTTTTCCTGGTGGTCCCCATCGCGTTGCTCGAGTTGATCATCCGGGTGGGTGGCTTCTTCACCGACGCGCGCGATGCTACCCGCATCCATGCCAGCCAAGTTCCAGTTTCCGATGCGCCCACCACTCGGTTCCTCCAGCACCCCTTTCTGGGATACACCGGGAATCCGAGACACCCCAAGGGGCTCATCGATCCCCTCCAGCTCCGTCAAACCTTCGGTGGATTGCCTTCGGACTTCTATCTGAGGAATCAATTTCTCAACGCTCACGGCTATCCATCGGAGCACGAGGATTATTTCTTCGAAGACGATGGTTTCGAGGTGGGTGTCTTCGGCGGCTCCGTGGCCGAGCAGCTTGCCACGGTGGGCGGAGGCGCTTTGATTCGTGCTCTCGAAGAGGGTGACCCGGAACTTCACGGACGCGTGCGAATCCTCAACCTGGCAATTGGTGGCTACAAGCAACCCCAGCAACTGATTGGATTGACACTCATGGGGCTGCAGGGCGTTTCGTTCGATGCGGTCATCAATCTCGACGGTTTCAATGAGGTCGCTCTTTCAGGTGCCGACGCGGACGAGGGATACAACCCCATTTTTCCGAGCCGCGACCACTACTCATGGCTTCTGGCACAGCTCGGAATGGCGGAGTCGTCCTCGCACCTGATCGAAGCCGCGGCTGAAATCATCAGCGAACGGCGCCGCGCTGATGAATGGCGGCGGTTTGCGAATGACAGCCTCCTCAATGGATCGGAGCTGGCACGCACGTTGACCGGGGTCATGGCTTTGAGTGCGGATCGGCGCGCGGTCGAGTTGGAGGTCCGAATGCAGAACGAGGCGATGAGCCCGGATAGCGTGGTGGTGACCGGTCATCCATGTCTGGACGAGGAGGGAGGCTGTTGGGAGCTGATCGCCAACCTCTGGGAAGACAGTTCGCGACAGATGGCTGGTTTGTCTGAACGAATGGGGGCTCGATACGTCCACGTCCTGCAGCCGAATCAGTATGTCGAGGGCAGCAAGTTGCTGACATCCCGTGAACGCGAGATTGCCTTTGACGCGCAGCATTCCTGGCGGGCCAAGGTTCGAGACGGTTACCCAGTGCTCCAGGCGCGAATTCCCGCAATGCAGGCAGACGGGATCAACGTGCAAGATCTCACTGATCTTTTCGGCGACACGCCGGGCGATATCTACGTGGATCAATGTTGTCACTACAATCGCGAGGGCTCCGAGATGCTTGCTCGAGCGATTGCGGAGCAGATACTGGTGTCGCCCCGTTCTCTGGTTCCGGCCCAGGTGGATTAGGGAGTTCGAGAGTCCGGGGTGGTGGGTCCGCTTGGGTGGATTTCGTCGCCCGTGCCAAGGGCTTTGGAAAAACGCAAGAGTGCTGCCCGCGCGCGGCCTCGTGTCTCAGCGAGATAGCGGTCGAATAGTGGTGCAGACGCCTTTGATCCCCCCAATTGATGGACGAGGCGAAGATGGGGAACGCGCGCTTCCTCGGCCACTTCGGGCAGGCGTTCGAACAGCGCCAGAGACTCTTCGCTTCGCCCGAGTTGTGCGAGGCTGGCTGCGTAGTAGCTCATGGTGCGACTGGTGACGTACGAATCCTCGGAGGACTCATAGAGGGCGACGGCCCCGGTCCAGTTTCTCTCGAGGAATGCCACGCGCAGGTCGTAGCCGAGAAACGATCCGTGGCGAAGGTAGGCGGCGGCACGGTGCTTGTTCCATAGATGAGCGGCGATGAAGGTGCGGTAGTCGCGGTCGAGTTCTGGGCGCGAAATTGGGGGTGGGTTCGAGCGTGCTCCCAAGAACAGAACAGCGCCCGCCGTAGCGAGAGTGGCTGCCGCGGTGGTGGCCAATCCCCACTTCCACTCGGAGCGGCGTGTGAGGACCAGGAGTTGACCGAAGGGCAGGACGATCAGTGGCCAGAGGCTCATGGAGTGACGGATCTGAAAGTTCGAGAAGTTGCGATTCAGTGCCGTTGCAAACATCAGCGCGAGCACTGCCGCCATCGGGCCGAGCCATGCAGTGGCCCGAAAACGTTCGCCGCGCCAGGCGTGCCTGATTGTCATACCCGCCACCAGTAAAGCGGCGCCGAGCCATGGCCAGAACAAGGCGTGTCCGAGACGCGAACTCCCGCAAGAGTGCCAACACAGGTCTGCGGCGAAATTCTCAGGTACGCGCGAGGCGACACCCAGAAGAACCGTGAAGGTGGGCAGGGGAGTCGACCGGGAAAAGAACTCCGGGACGAGCGTGCCCCATGTGACTTCGCCAAAACGTGCCGAGTAGTAGGCGGCCAGTGCGACCATGATGGCGGAAAAGGGGAGGAGTGTGGCGAGGACGGCAGTTCCACTGAAGCTTGGGCGCCGTCGCGCCACAGCATCCATTGAGATCCAGCAGCCTACGGCGAGGGCGGAGATCCCCGCCGAGAGCTTCGTAGCCACCGCCAATCCAAGTGCGATCCCGCAACCGGTCAAAAGAGACACGCTGGCGGTATCTCGATCGAGCGCTTTCGCCAACAGGAGAAATGCTCCCAGCGCCAGGGCCACCGACAGCCCATCGTTGCCGACTACTCCTGATAGCTGCACGGCATTGGGGGCCAACAAGACGACTGCCAAATAGAAGGCGCGTGCCGATGGATCGTCGGGGAGCATCTGGCGGGCGAAGGCCACGGCGAGCAACGCTGTGAGTAGACCGATTCCCACGGACATCGCGCGCAGCCAGCGCAGCCCGGCGTTGGCGCCCCCAAAGGGGAAGCGCTCTTCGGGGAGGTCGTGGCGCAGGAAGGGAAAATGTTCGTTGTGGTGAGGGTTCACGACCAGTGCGTCGTGAAATTCCGGCTCGATCGCGTGTGCCCAGGCGCCCGCGAGCAGGTAGTAGAGGGGCGGTTGGTGGGCCTGATAGCCCCAGTCGGGCACGTTTGCGCTGAAGGGCAGCTCGGGTGTGGCCCCGAGTGCCCAGGCCTCCACATGGCGGGCGTGCTCGGGCTCGTCGGGGCCTTCGAACGAGGGCAGGAAGAGTGCTGCCGCACCCGCCAGTAGTACGTAGGCGGCGGCGATAGCGACCTCTAGCCATCTTGACCGGTGCTCGTTGGACGCGGTTTTCAACCTCCCGGGTTGCTCGCCGATGATGGACCCTCCGCCGTGTATGCGCGGACGCGTGCGAAATATACCTCGATGCTCCCGTGCGTCTCGGGGAGGAGCCGGGTGGCACCCGATTGGCTGACAATCTCACCCGGGGGGCAATGAGCCGGAAGGGTCAACGGGCTTGCCAACGTCAGGGTTCGCATCCTAGGGTGGTTTCAAAACGCCGCTGCTGGCGCAAACCGTCGGGGAGATTGTTTCATGGCACTTCCGCTCGAAGGTATCCGAGTCGTTGACTGGACGATCTGGCAACAGGGGCCTGTGGCCAGCGCGATGCTGGCAGATCTCGGCGCTGAGGTCATCAAGGTCGAGCTTCGTGGGTCCGGAGATCCGGGGCGCGGGCTCGGTGCGGTGTCTGGGAACGACCTGTCGTCGCAGCCGAACTTCTATTTCGAAGCCAACAACCGCAACAAACAGAGCATCTCGATCGATCTCAAGAAGCCCGAGGCGCGGGAGGTGATGCACGATCTCGTCGCCAAGTCGGATGTCTTCGTGCAGAACTTCCGCAAAGGCGTGGCGGGCCGTCTCGGCCTCGACTACGAGACATTGAAGGCTCGGAACGAGCGACTCATCTACGCCAGTGCCACGGGTTATGGGCCCGAGGGTCCCGACAGCGGCGAGCCGTCCTTCGACATTCTCGGTCAAGCGCGCTCTGGAATCATGTTGGCCACGGGCGAGCCCGACATGCCGCCCCTGCCCATTGCCGCGGGAATCGCAGACCAGATGGGTGCGATCATGCTGGCCTATGGGATTCTGGCGGCCCTGATGGCGCGTGAGCGCCTTGGTGTCGGGCAACAGGTGGATGCGTCGCATCTGGGGAGCATGATGGCCGTGCAGGGTTTGTCGCTTGCCTGCCGATTGATGATGGGAAACGAGATCGGGCGTGTTCGCCGCAGTCAGTCCTTCAATCCGCTTTGGAACCACTATCGCTGCAGCGATGGTCAGTGGATCGCTTTGGGGATGAATCAGGCCGATCGCTACTGGAGCGACTTCTGCAAAGCAATTGGTTGCCCCGAGATCGAGAACGACCCTCGCTTTGAGAACATGGGCGTGCGCGCCCAAAATTCCGAGGCCTGTGTGGCGATCATCGACGAGGCGATCGCGACGAAGACCCGAGATGAATGGATGGAGATCCTAAAGCACGGCGGTGACTTCATTTACACCATCGTGAACACCGTGAACGACCTGCCCGACGATCCGCAGGTGCGCATCAATGGATACGTGGAGGATTTCGAGCACCCGAGTCACGGAACCATCCAAGTGCCTGGCATTCCGATCCGTCTGTCCGAAACCCCCGGAAGTATTCGTACGCCTGCACCCGAGTTCGGGCAGCACACCGAGACGGTGTTGATGGATGTGCTCGGCTACGACTGGGACCACATTTCGACGCTGCGTGAGCAGGAAGTGATCTGATCGTGGACTCGCCTCTGGGGGCGGAATTGGAGCCGAAATGGACCTCGGTTACGTGTACAACGTGCAGCCCATGGCACCCGATGACTCGCGAACTCGCTGGTTCGACGCGGGTGCCCTCCGAATCGGTGTGGAGGCCAGAGACCTGACTCCGGAAGAACTGTTCTCCTACTACTCGACCGATGCGGCCGGCCTGGAAGAGATCAAAAAAGATGCCCCCTTCGGCCTCGAAGATCGCGGTGTTTCGGTGCACGTAGTGGGGAGCGAAAACGGTCACGAGTACCTTCGATTCGACCTCTTCGATGGGAGTCCCCACTATCACTACATCCATGGAGACGGCATCACCAATCACATCATCCCCTTCGACGAAGTCGCCCACGGCCCGATCCTCGACTGGTCGATGGATCAACTTCGCCACCGCCTGGCCCCGATGTTGGAAGAGGCCAGGGCGTCTGAAGTGCTGGCCCAGATCGACCTCCAACTCGTTTCCGCTGTGATCGACGGTGTCGAGGCTGAAGCGCGAAGTGTGCAAGAACAGCTTCGCGAACTCGATTGAGGCTCGGCTGTACCAGGTGGGGCGGAATCGATTCTTCAGCCCATCAACTGCGCGACAGTTTTTTCGACCGAGGTGCCTTTGAAAAAGTGGGCGTCGGCTTCCGCCCACATGCTGGCTGCGTGGGTAAACGTGAAATCTCGGAAGTCGTTTTCACCGAGTAGGCCCCGGTCTACCAATTCCCAGGCCTCGGCGAGCACTTCACTCATCTCGGGCACGTCCCAGTGTCCGATGTCCGAGCTGAAGATGGCACCGAGGCGAGCACCCAGGGGATTCATGCGCGTGTCGAAGGCGGTGGCGTTGAGCGGGTCGTCGGCTTCACAGCCGAAGCGAAAATTGCGTTCGAAGATTGTTCGAATGTCCTCGGCTTTCTCGATCTGTGCGGCTGCGAAGTCGTCGATCACTTCCTGAGGCTCCGCGAATACTCGCAGGCCGTCTTCCAACTCGTCGAGGTGTTTCTTGAAGCGTGTCGATCCGTGGCTGCGGAAGAGCCCTTCCAGTAACTCGCGATCCATGAGGTCGGGGTCATAGGCGTGCAGGCCTGGGAGACCCCGCTTCTCGAAGTGACCAATCAGGTCCGCGTAGAGGCTACACGCCCACCCCATTCCCCCCTCGAGGAAGGCGCAGCGAAGTTCCGGAAAGCGTTGCGGGACGCCGTGCATGAAAAGGCTGCGGCATGTCGCTTCGCCAGCATGGGCGAAGTTCCCCAGGTGGTTGTAGACATAGTTGCTCTGGGAGATGCGGCTGCCCCAGCCCATGGCGCTTGCGTGGAAGGTCGGTGCGGCTCCGAGTTCGACGCACTTTGCCCAGACCGGATCGTAATCGTAGGGACTCTCGGGCCCGAATGTGTCGACCCAACTCGCCGCGCGTGGCAGGTCGGGTCCGAGGGGGCGGTGGATGATGCCATTGAGGAGGAATGCCTTGAGGCCGAGCTCATTCTTGCAGTATTCCAGTTCGTCGATGGCCTCTCCTGGTTCATTCATTGGAATCATGGCTACCGGAGTCAGGCGGTCTGCGTAGGGCTCGAACATCTCGGCTGCACAGCGGTTGAAGGCCCGAACCGCTGCGGTCCGCATCTCGGCGGGCCCGAGTCCCATGGCTGCGAGGCCTGCGGTTGGATACATGACCGCGAAATCGATTCCGAACTCGTCGAGCCTTTCGTAGAGCAGCTGGGGCAGCATGCCTGTAGCGCGATCACGCGAGTTGCGTGCCGGGTAGGCCCACCAGGTCAGTTTGAACAGGCCATGAGCCCGTTTTTCGGCATCCGGCAATGGGTCCAGCGTCTTGCGAGCCGCCATCATGGTGTCGAAGTCTTCCGCGAGTTGGCGCCCTCCGACCTCCACTAGGTGATCACGGACCGCGGGAAGGAACTCGATGATGTGACCGTCGGCGTCGATTACCGGGTGCGGGAGGCGTGCTCGAATTGCAGCACTGGAGGAGAGGTCGGACATGTGGGGTCTCCTTTGCCGACATTTGAATCTTCAGGATAACGGACTGGGGAGTCGGATCAGAATCGCCCTATCATTTCCCCTCGAGCCCGTAGATGAAATCGGCGAGGCTCGCGGTGTTGGCGGCGCCGTTCAGGGTCACACCGTGTTCTGCTGCAACTTCCATGGCAACTCGCAGATCCTTCTGAAGAATGTCGGCGTAAACTCGCATGCGTTCGTCGCTGAACGCTTCTGGCAAATCGCGCTCGCGTCGGTCGCGGGATTGCAGCATCAGTTGCATGGCATCCGAAAGGGTGCCACTGGCTTCGGCCACGCTTTCCAGCACTCCCTCTCGCACGCCGGCAGCACGGGCCAGTGTCTGAGCTTCGACGATGGCCAGATAACCGGTGTACGTCGCTACGTTGTGGGAGAGCTTGACGATGGCTCCCGTGCCCAGGGGGCCGCAGTGAAGAAGGCGCTCGCAGAAGGTTTCGGCCACGCTTCGAAACCGTTCGAGGACGCTTTCATCGCCACCACCGAGCATCCAGAAGTCTCCGCGTTCCAGGCTCATGACGCCCTGGCCTGCCACGGGTGCGTCGATGAGTGGGATTTTCTGGCGGGATGCGGCACCTGCGAGGTCGGTCACCGTCCCTGGATGCACGGTGCTGTGGATCGCGATGGCGGCATTGGAACCGGCGCCCGCCAGGACGCCTTCATCTCCCAATAGTGCCTCACGGCACTGCTCGTCGTTCTGAACCCAAACACAAATCAGTTCGCTGTGTGAAGCGAGCTCGCGGTTGCTCGGGCACACTCGAGCGCCGCGCTTTTCCAGTCCTTCCGTTGCTTCGCCACGGGGATCGTAAACGGAAACTTCGAAACCCCGGTCGAGCAGTCGCTCGCTGATTCCACGTCCGAGGGTGCCCGCTCCAACGATTCCCACGGTTCGTACGCTCTCGGAAGTGGGTCCGTGCACCTTTCGACTCCTTCGGTATGGCCACGGGCCGAATCAGTCGGCGTGGAACTGTGTCTTTTTCGGGCCGATGCGATCTGCCAGGGGAAGGAGTTTGTCCACGTCGAAACCATAGACCCGTGCGCAGTTTTCACCCAGCATGGCAGCGGTCTCCTGCTCGGGAATTCCGCGGAAGGAATCCAGCAGAGCCGTTTCGGTTTCGGGCCAGCTGCCCTCGGGGTGAGGGTAGTCGCTGCCCCACATGATGTTCGCCACTCCGGAATCGTAGCGGTGTTCGACTTCCGCGCGGGGAAGAGATGCGCCCACGAATACGTTTCGAGCGAAGTATTCACTGGGTTTTAGGGACAGGTGGCTCGTGTAGTCGCCCAGCTTGGCGGCGCCCCGATGGGTGGTGGCTCGCAGGTCGAGAAGTTGCAGGTAGGAGGGGATCCAGTTCGATTGGCCCTCGGTGATGGCGATACGCAGCTTCGGAAATCTTTCGAGGACACCTCCCCAGATCAGGAAAGTCAGTGGTCGTACCAGGAACCAGGCGACTTCGGAAACGTAGATTCCCATGGCTCCGGGAAGGATGGGTTGGCTCGGATCGGGCGGCCAGACGCCGAAGTACTGCTCGTTCTCTGCCGGGCCCGAGTGGAAGTTCACCACCATGTCGAGATCCTGGCAGACTGCCCATAGGGGTTCGTAGCAGGGGTGATGATAGGGAGCGTGGTCGCCCCAGATCACTGGGATCAGGATGCCCCGGAGGCCGTTGTCCCGAGCCCAGCGCACCTCGGACACCGCTTCATCGACGTCCCAGGTAGCGGGAACCACCGCAATGCCAGCGCGTCGCTCTGGTGCCATTTGGCAGAATTCCGAGAGCCAGCGGTTATGCGAACGTGCACCGGCCCACTGGAGCTCGCGGTTGGCGTTCCTTGGGTTGACGCCCAGACCGGCCCCAAAGGGGGGCGAGTTCATCTCGGTGATGCCATCGGGGAAGATCACCTCCGCTGCAATGCCGTCGGCGTCGAGTACCTTCAATCGTTCATCGTGATCCCATGCCCCTGTCAGCTGCTGCTCGCGGCCTTCTCGCCATTTCTCGTTTACGTCACCCACCAGGAAATATTTCTCGGCCGCGCGCGTGGCTTCGATCTGTAGCTTCATGGCGTGGTCGAACGCCTCGTGGTATTGCGGGTCGAGATACTCGCGGTATCCGCCGGGAAGCAACCCTGCGTGACCATCGGAAGAGACGATGAGGTGGCGTTCCATGGATTTCCCCTCTGTTCGGGGCCCGAAATGGGGCAGGTGGTCCGTTTACTTGTTGAGACCGTCGCGAGTGAGGCCAATTTCCGCGGCGATAGGAGTGAGGGTATCGACGTCGAAACCGTAGACCGCCGCGGCATTGCCTCCCAGCAGTTTGGCGACCTCGTCCTCGGGAAGATCTCCGAAGATCTGCTGGAGCTTTTCTGCCGTGTGGGGCCAGGTGCCTTCGATGTGTGGGTAGTCGGAGCCCCACATCAAGTTGTCGATCCCGATGTCGTGGCGGGCATCTGTTGCCATGCCGTCGAGAAAGGCCGCTCCAATGAAGCCGTTGGTGTGAAAGTACTCACTGGGCTTGCGCGGAAGTTTGGTGCGCAGGTGACGGAACATGGGCATTTCGTAGCTGCTGTCGAGCTGTGCCAGGGCGGGCACGATCCAGGTCGCTCCCTGTTCGGTCATGACGAAGCGCAGCTCCGGGTGACGTTCGAATACCCCCGACCACACCAAAAAATGGAACGGGCGGTGCGCGAACCAACCGATTTCGAACAAGAAGATCCCCAGGGACCCGTCGTGATTTCCGTAGTTCGGCGTCCAGCCCGAATGGGTGTGGATGGTCATTTCGAGATCTTCGCAAAGGGCCCAGAGGGGTTCGTAGCGCGGGTGGTTGTAGAAGGGTTGTCCGTTGGTGTCTACCGGGAGAACGATGCCGCCAAATACACCATTGTCCCGCAACCACTTGACCTCGCTGAGAGTGACGTCGATGTCATCGACGGTGATCAGGCCCACACCCGCTCGTCGCCCCGGCACCTCGGCGCAGAAATCCGCGAGCCAGCGGTTGTAGGCACGGCAGCCTTCGAGCCAGATCTCGGCCGGTTGTTCGAACTGGTAGGTCATGAGGCCGGCACCGAACGGCGCCAGAGTCTGGGTACTCCCACCCGGGAAGATCACTTCGGCTACCACGCCGTCGGCATCCATTTCGTCGAGACGGCGCTTGGAGTCCCAGGCGCCATCCATGCCACCGCCCGCCACCGCTTGTTCGCCTCCGAAGTCTTCCAGGGCCTCGTCGCCGTAGATGGCTTCGCCGGTGTGCTCGGCGCGTCGAGCGAGCATTCCCGCTTCGTCTGCGACGAAGGTGTCGAAAGCATCCCGGTACTTCGGGTCTACGTAGCTGCGTGCCTGATCGGGCAAGGGTCCGGCGTGACAGTCGGCAGAGATCAGTATGTGACGATCCATGGAAGCTCCTGTGTTCGAAAGAAACGGGTGGGAATGGTTCCAGCGGCGGTTTCCATCTCGCCGTGCTCAGTCCCTTCGCGGTCCGCCGCGTAGACCCGGCCAGCGGGAACCACCGATCACATCGGCGAAAGGCCAGAAGGCCTCTGGGTCCAACGAACCTTCCAGTGTGATCTCGCGACTCCGATGGATGGGGGTCACAAGGTGGGTGGACAGTTGCTCCTGCATGGGCAGCAACTTCCGGATGGGATCCCAGGGGCTGTCGTGAAGGGTCAGGGTTCCGTCGACTTCTTCCATGAACGCCGTTCCGCTGGTGGAATGCACTCTGACGACGTGGGGCGGAAAGTCGTAGCTCTTGTCGACGCTGCCTACCGCCCGGGAAACCTTGATCCACCACTCGTTGTCGGTGCGATCCGGGGGGTTGGGAACGGTTCTGGTCACACATCCACTGAATTCCAGGAAGGTGTAGCCCTGGTGGGTGCAGCGGGCTTCGACCTCATCGCCCAGACGGAAGTAGCGAATCGCGCACGGGTACTTGGGTTGCCCGTTCAGTTCCTGGCTGATGAAGATCGCTGCTTCCTGGTCGATGCCATAACCCAGTGCGTATTGGCCTTCGATGCCGCGATAACTGGCCTCCACCTTTACCACGACGCCGTATTCGGGCTCGCCGAGGACGGGTACGTTGTAGACGGTCAGATGTACGTGAGGGTTGGCGCCCGTTTCGATTCCAGGTGGGAGGAGAGCAGCAATCGCCTGGGGGTCGGTGCGGTAGGCGATTCGCAGCAGTGGCCAACCTGAGATCTCCGCAGGGGTGATGTGGGGGGGGCTGGTGTCGGCGGGCGAAGGTGTCATGAGGGGTTCCTTTCGAGCTACCCCGAGGACCGCGTGGGGCGAGCCGGGCAGGGGGGTCCATGATAACCGACGCTCAGTCTGGACAGGGAATCCTGCCTTCAGCCCATGGATTGCAGTCGGACGTCCGAGATTTCCTTCAAAGCGGGTCGGTAGAGTTCCTGCTCCCGAAGCAGGCGGCGGTAGAAGTAGCTCAGCAACTCAGCGTCGCGGTGGGGTTCCGCTTCGAGCACCAGGGCTTCGAGATCTCTGTCGGCGTTGGCGAGGTCTCGAATCGGACGACCGAGGATCGAGCCCAGTTCCTCGCGCTCCTGTTCGTCGAATGCTGCGCCGAGTCGGTCGACGTGCTGTAGGTAGAGGGCCAATCTGCGGGGCCGATCGATCTGGTAGGCGCGGTTGACGTCGTCCCCCGCCTCCTCGTACAGCTGGGTCAGCATCTCGGCCAGGGCATCGTGCTCGGGGGCGCGTACGCTGTTTTGTTCGGGCGGAATGTCGACTCCAGGCAGTTCGATCCGAAGGATCTGGGCCATGGCTTCGAGCGCCGTTCGCCCCCACACGATATGCCAGGCGTGGTACTGGGCGAGGTCGATGCCCGGCTGTGCTCCGGCCACGAAGTGCGCGAGGGAAAGGGGTGTGAAGAGCTGGAAGCGCACCGTGTGGAATCGAACGACGTCGAGGTCGACCTCGCGCCCCGACACTTCTGCGTAGTGCCGCAGTCCGCGTGACAGGTCGCCCAGAGGCTCGGACAGGTCCCGGCCCCAGAGCCCACCGAGGTCGGCCAGAGGGTCTCCCAGAGTGCCCAACTCCATGTCCAACAGGGCCGTGACCCGGCCCTGCTCGAAGAGGAATTGACCCGAGTCGTTGCTCACGAAGGTGACTTCCTCTCGCCCGTCCGGAATGTTTCGCTGCACCCAGCGCGCCACGAATTCGATCCAGGGTTCGGGGCGCAGCTTTTGCTTCCGAAACTGCGAGAGCCATTGTTCGAAGTTCCCCAGAGCGATCGCTCGGTCGTCGGCGGGGCGTTTCATGCCTTGGCGCTCGAACTGCTCCACGTCGATGGCGTGCATCTGCGCCAGGAGCTCCATGAAGTGATCGAGAACGGCAGCGCGCTCGGAATCATCTCGTGCGGTCGCGAGATTCGCGCGCCCGGCACAATGGTCCATCACGATGCCCTTGGGATCCTCACAAACCGCATAGATGTGGGGCACGGGCAGGCCATTGCCCTCGAGGACGCGGAAGATATTGGCCTCGTAGGAGAGGATGTCTTGGCCCGCCGAGCCATCCTGGTGGCCGCGATCGCCGCGCCAGTAGATGGGAACGATCTCGCCGCCCACGTCGACCTCGAGGAACCATGCAGGTCGCCAGCGCGGCTGGGCCTCGTAACCGACGATGGAGCCACCGAGTTGTGCCTCGACGAATTCGAAGCCACGGCGCCAGTCTGGTGAGAGATTGGCGTCTCGCCAGGGAACCGCAGGTTTGGAATTGCCGGTCACGAGCGGCAGTGTACGCGGGAAGGTGGCGCCGCGCGCGATACACCGAGCGCGCGGCGCCATTTTCTCATCCGCTCAGAGGTACTGGCCCAGAGCCTCGCCGATTTCTTCCGGCGTCGTGGTGGGGCCGAAGCGGGCCACGGCGTTTCCCGTGCGATCCACCAGGAACTTCGTGAAGTTCCATGCGATGTCGCGATTGCCCTCTTCGTCGGCCTGCGAGTCCTTCAGGAACTCGTAGAGGTCGCAAGCGCCGTCACCGTTCACTTCGACTTTGGAGAACATGGGGAATTCGGCTCCGTAGTTCGATCGGGCGAATTCCAGGATCTCAGCATCCGTGCCGGGCTCCTGAGCGCCGAACTGGTTACACGGGAAGCCGAGTACCGTGAACCCATTTGCCTGATTGTCTTCGTGAAGTGTACGCAGACCTGCGTACTGGGAAGTGAGTCCTCACTCGCTGGCGAGGTTGACGATCAGGCAGACTTGCCCTTCGTACTGGGAGAGAGCCACGCTCTCGCCCGTGATCGACTTCATTTCGAAGTCGTAGAGAGATGTCATGTCGAGCTCCTTTGCTCCGGGTTCGATTGCTTCAATGTCCATGCGCGTCTGTGACGCTCAGCCAGCGTAGCCTTCCCCTCGAGCGGATCGCAACGTGAACAGGTGCCGCGAGGCAGGGCGTCATCGCTCCATGGCGGGGGTCAATTCGGGAGGGTGATTGCCTGTGTAGGCGTAGTGTTCTTCCTTGTAGACGCAATCGAGGTACATGATCGAGATTCGCCAACTCGCTCATGGTCGTTCTCCCGTTGTCCCCACCAGTTTGCGCGTCCCAGTGGCCGGCGGGCAAGCCCAGCCTCCTGGTTCAGAGCGGCGGTGCGATCATGGGGTTGAGGCCGAAACGGTCTTCGCCCCGCATCAACAGGCACGGAGCGGGTGAGGGGTCGAAGAGTGCCGGCGGGATGACATTGACGGGTATTCGTACACGCTGATTCGGAGGAGAGAACCGCAAGTTGAGGGCGCCGCGGTAACAATCGAGCGGGTTGTAGCTGCCGTGCCACATGTTGCCGCGAAACAGGAAGAACTCTCCGTTCTCCATCTTCGGTCGCTCGATTCGAGAGTCCGGCTTCCACTGACGAGCGAAGGCGAGAACTCGTTCATCGTCCTGGAAATCCTCGTAGAACAAATCGTGCTCGGTCATCAGGTTTTCGGGGGTCTTGGGAAACTGATGGGAGCCGGGCATCAGCTTCAGGACGTTCTCGGGGGCGACGTCGTGGAGCGCGATCCAAACCGCCACACCGTCCCAGCACTGATATTCGAGATCGGCATGCCAGTGGATGGCTTCTCCCTGGTCTTGACCGAAGAAAGAAGAGCCCCAGAGGACGATGTCCTCGCCCATGACTTGGGCGATGCGATCCAGGATCGCGGGCATGGCAGCGATTTCGTAGACCCGCCGGTCGTGGGCGTGCAGGCTCTGGTACCACGGGCGTTCTGTGAAATGGCCACTTTCTGGCATCACTTCGGGGTAGGGCATGTGCTGGGACTCTTCGTGCCAGGCTCGCAACTCGGGACCCAAGCGGGCGGTCTGCTCGGGTTCGAGTAGAGGGAATGGACCGATCCAGCCGTCGGATTTGAATTGGTTCAATTCAGCGGGGCTCAGCGCGAAATCCATCGGTTTCTCCAGCCGGAAATCTGCGAATTGGGGATGCTTCTGGCAGGATAGCCCGACACGCGAATCTCGGAACGGCGAGCACCGCGAGGCTCTGTTTCTCGGGATCCGGCGTACGGAAGGAGCCGGCGATGGGGCAGCAACGATGGGCGAGGCGTTGGAGAACCAAGGGTCTTTGTTTCGTCGCATTCATTCTCGGACTGTCGGCCTGTGCGAGCCTCTCGGACCCGTCAGAGCCCGCCCATGGGTCTGATCCTGAAGGTGTCGCCGTGTCTCCAGTCGAGGACGGTGACTGGCCGATTCACGGTCGTGATTTCTACGAGCAGCGCTACAGCCCACTCGAGCAGATCGGCGAGGGCAACGTTGCCGATCTCGGGCTGGCCTGGTCGTTCGATCTCGGCACCATGCGTGGAGTGCAATCCACTCCCATCGTGGTGGGCGGCGTCTTCTACGTGACTGGGCCTTGGAGCCTCGTGTACGCCCTGGATGCTCGCACGGGTAAGGAACTATGGCGCTTTGATCCGGAGGTGCCGAAACAGCACGCGCGCTACGCATGTTGCACGGTATCCAACCGGGGTGTGGCGGTCGATGGTGGGAGGGCGTTCGTGGGAACCCTCGACGGGAGGCTCATCGGTCTCGATGTCGCCGATGGTTCCGTGATCTGGGAAACGCTGACCGTGGATCCCGAGCAGCCCTATACCATTACCGGCGCACCGCGTGTCGTCGAAGGGCTCGTGGTGATCGGAAACGGTGGGGCCGAGTATGGGGTGCGTGGTTATGTGTCGGCCTACCACGTCGACAGCGGAGAACTCGCTTGGCGTACCTTCACTGTGCCGGGCGATCCATCCAAGCCCTTCGAATCTCCGGCCATGGAGTACGCGGCTTCGACCTGGAATGGGCAGTGGTGGAAGTACGGGGGCGGCGGAACGGTTTGGGACGCCATGGCGTACGACCCCGAGCTCGACCTCCTCTATGTGGGTTCGGGTAACGGCTCCCCGCATGCGCGTTGGGCGCGGAGTCCGGGCGGAGGCGACAACCTCTACCTCTCGTCGATCCTCGCGCTCAGGCCGGCCACCGGGGAACTCGTCTGGTATTTCCAGACGACGCCAGCCGATACCTGGGACTACACCGCGACCCAGCACATCCTGCTGGCGGATCTCGAGGTCGATGGACGGGTGCGCAAGGTGGTTATGCAAGCGCCCAAGAACGGTTTCTTCTTCGTGCTCGACCGCGAGACTGGCGAATTCATCTCCGGAGCCCCCTACGTGAAGGTGACCTGGGCCGAGGGGCTCGATGCCGAGGGGCGTCCCATCGAGAGCCCTCATGGTGACTATCGCCATCAGTCGCGCATGATTCATCCATCGCAGATGGGAGGACACAACTGGCACCCGATGTCGTTCCATCCCGGTACAGGTCTCGTCTATGTGCCGGCTCTCGATATTTCCACGCCAATGGGCTTCGACCCTGATTGGACCTTTCAGCCCGGGCGTTTCAACCTCGCCATCGATTTCGAGGAGTTTGCCGAGGGGGGCGGCGAGGCCGAGGGGTTCTTGCTCGCCTGGGACCCCATCCAGCAGAGGGAGGTCTGGCGGATCGCGCACCGGGCGCCCTGGAGCGGGGGCACCCTCGCCACTGGGGGCAATCTCGTGTTCCAGGGAAGCTCCGACGGACGGCTGGTGGCGTACCGCGCCAGTGACGGAAACAAGCTCTGGGAGTCCCCGGCTGGCACGGGTGTCATGGCGGGCCCCGTTACCTACGCGCTCGACGGTGTGCAGTACGTGTCCGTGGCGGCAGGCTGGGGGGGCAGCTTCCCCATGGGAATGGGGGAGGTGGCGGCTCGGGCCCGAGTGCGCGGAGGGGGACGGGTGTTGACCTTTCGTCTGGGCGGCACTGCCGAGGTTCCCCCCGGTCTGCCCTGGCCGGCCCCCCCACCGGCGCCTGTCTTTCAGTTGGAGGCGAGTGAGGCGGATGTTGCGGCGGGGTCGAGTCTCTACCACGCCGAGTGCGGCTTGTGCCACGGTGCTGCAGTCATCGGCGGGGGCTCATTGCCCGATCTCCGCTATGCCAGCACCGCCGTGCACGAGCGTTTTCAGCAGATCGTCCACGCTGGTGAGCGGGAAGCACTGGGCATGCCCGGGTTTTCTGATCGTCTTTCGCTCGACCAGATACGCCAGATCCAAGCCTATGTGTTGTCCGCAGCGAACGCGGCGGCCGCGGGACAGAAATCGGACTGACGGATCGTGTCATGGCACCATGACCGCACGGTCTCCGCCTCGTGGTCGCCAGCGTCGCCATGCACCGGTAGAGTGGTCGGAGGGGTCGGCCCCCCCTGCTGGGAGCAACCTTGGAAGATCGCGTCAACCCGGTTCTGTATCTCGAACTCTGCGACCTCGACCCCGACGACTACAACGCGTCGCGAACGCCCGAGGTGCTGCGTTTGCCGTCCATCGAGCGTGGGAGCGTGTGGCGCAACCTGCATTACCAGCGCAAAGATTTCGAGCCGGACTTCGTATTTCGGGTGGAGGACTTCAGGACCCTGGCGGTGTTCGAGGCGGGTGGTGATTTTCGGGCCCCGACCGCGCCCGATGGCATCCGGGGGCTGCACTTCCTCCACACGCCGCGACCGGGCCAGGGGTTTCTGACCGGCGCACCGACGCTGGGCCTGATGTTGGTCTTGATCAGCGCCCGAGAGGCTTCTGGGGCCCAGACACTTCGCGACTGGGCGGACTTCGTCCACCTGCCGCCCCTGGCCACTGGGGAATTGGGTTTCTCGATGATCACTCCCTATCGGAATGCCGCCAACGAAGAGCCGCTATTCATGCACTTTTACGAGACAGTAGGCCGCGACGCCGAGGCTGCCCTTCAGGCCGAGGTGCACGACTTTCCCGCCCGCTACGGCGGGGTTCAGACCGAGGCCTATCGCCACTGGCAGGTTCATGACCAGCTCGTCGTCGACTACATCAATACCTTCGAGCGTGTGATCTGACCCGTTGCCCTCGAGGGCTTCATGAATACGGTGACAAGCAGCGCGGTTCCAATCAGAATGGGCATCCCGGTATCCAGCCGCTCAGGTCGGGTGGATGCGAGTGAGCGTCCCGCCAAACGGAGCAATGGGGAGACTGTTCGATGAAGATGATCTGGTTCCACCTCCAGGGATATCGCGAGCTTCCGCCGGACTTCGAGGACCGCTACGAAAGCGTGTGGGTGTCGCCGCCCACCGATGAGCTCTGCCGTCCCGAAAAGGTTCATCAGTATCTGAACTGGAATCTCGACGAACTCGACTACGCGGCCAAGCTCGGTTACGACGGGGTCGGGACCAACGAGCATCACCAGAACGGGTATGGCTTCCCCTGCTCCCCGAATCAGACCGCCTACTACCTGGCCAAGAGCACCACCGATCAGGCCATCGTGATCCTGGGAAACACCCTGCCCCTGTACAACCCACCGCTGCGAGCTGCAGAAGAGCTGGCTTTCGTCGATTGCTTGAGTAATGGGCGCTGTGTGGCAGGCATGCCCGTTGGTTCGCCCATGGATGTCGCCCACTGCTACGGGATCACCCCGACCCAGACCCGGCCGCGTTACTACGAGGCCCATGATCTGATCAAGCAGGCCTGGACGCGAGAGGGCCCGTTTCATTTCAACGGCAAGTACACCAAGCTGCGAAACGTCAACCTCTGGCCCAAGCCCATCCAGGATCCCCACCCCCCCATCTGGCTGGCTGGTGGCGGCTCTCTGGAAACCTGGGATTTTGCCGCCGAACAGGACTACACCTACAGCTTCTTGAGTTTCGGCGGTCGCACTGCGGCGAAACCCATGATGGACGGATTTTGGGAGACCGTGGCCAAGCACGGCAAAGATGCGAACCCCTATCGTGGAGGTTTTGCGCAGATCGTCATGGTCGGTGAGACCGATGCCGAGGCCGAGAAGCTCTACCTCGAACACGCGCGCTACTTCTACAAGAAGTCGCTCCACGTCGCGCCCCACTATGCGGCGGTCCCGGGTTACATGACCAAGAAGTCCCTGGAGGCCAACGTGAAGAAGGGTGCTGGGGTCAACGCATTCTCGACTCCGGCCGACTTCGACGGCATGAAGTGGAGTGACCTCGTCGATCGCGAGAAGCGGGTCATCGGTGGCAGCCCTGCCACGGTGATCGATCACATCAAAGAGTTGGCCGAGGATCTTCGGGTGGGGCACCTCATCCTCATCATGCAACTCGGCTCGATGGACCACGAACTCACCAAGTACAACACCCGCCTGTTCGCTGAGAAGGTGATGCCTCATGTTCGAGACATCTGGGACGACCAGTGGGAGGACCACTGGTGGCCTTCGGGAGCCCGCAAGCCCGAATTGCCCGGCGTGGCTCCGGGCGCTTGAGGGGTCGAAGGAAATGAGTGGATTGAATGTCGATGAGCGCCATTGCGAACTCCCGAGCGGCCTGAAGGCCGATGTGCTCGTCAAAGGCGAGGGGCCGCCCCTGGTGTTTCTCCACGGTCACATGGGGCGCCGTTGGGATGTCTTTCTGGATGACCTGGCCCAGAACCACACCGTCTACGCTCCACGGCATCCGGGAGCCACCGACCCCGACGAGCTCATGAAACTCGATGGCTTCAGCGACCTCGTTCTCTATTACGACGACCTGTTTCAGGCATTCGAGATTGAGCAACCGATTCTGGTGGGTCATTCCTTCGGAGGCATGGTGGCGGCGGAGTTCGCGGCCACCTATCCCCAGGGAGTGAGTGCGCTCGTGTTGATCGCCTCGCTTGGACTGTGGCTCGACGATCAACCCGTGACGGACATCACCGGAATCGCGTCACAGCAGGTGCCCTCCACCCTCAGCACGAACCCCGACGCGGAGAACGTCAGGGAGTTGTTCTCATTGCCCGCTGACCCTGCGAAGATCGGAGATGTCGTTGTCGAACGTATGTCCTGCCTGGCCTCCGTCTCCCATTTCGTCTGGCCCATTCCCGATCGCGAGCTGGTGCGGCGCTTGTACCGAGTCACGCCTCCAACGCTACTGGTCTGGGGAAGCGAGGATCGTTTCGTACCGCTCGCCTACGCGGCGGAGTTCGCCAAGGGTCTGCCCAATGCCAGGACTTCGAGGGTCGATGGGGCAGGGCATTTCGTCCAACTCGACCGGCTCGAGGAGGTCACCGCGGCGGTGAACGAATTTCTACCCGTCGGGGTGTGATTTCATCCAAACGCGCTGCGACGAGTCGGCGCCCAGCTGAGAGATTCCATGGTTCACTACGACCCCTACATGCCCGAGATCATGGACGATCCCCACCGGGTGTATGCCCAACTGCGTGCCGAGTCGCCGATCCATTACATCGAGCGCTTTGATGCCTGGGCGCTAGCCCGCTTCGAAGACATCTGGGAGGCCTCGGCGGACGACGTCCATTTCTCGGTCGGCAACGCCACGGCCGAGCGGGGCTTCCTGGAGGGTGAGCCCACCACCATGGAGGTGCTCAGCAGCATCGACCCGCCTCGCCATACTGGACTGCGCAAGCGCCTCTTCCCCCATTTCGGCCCCCGGGCGGCGCGGGCCCTGGAGCCGCGGGTTCGCGAGTGGGTGCGCGAGTGCATCGAGCGCCACGCGCCCACGGGTCGTATGGACGCCGTCAACGATCTGGCCCAACCGATTGCGTTTCGGGTGGCCTGCGCGGTCAGCGGGTTTCCGGTGGAGGACGCCGACGATCTGATACGAATGGTTCGCGACAGCTTTCACCGCGAGGAGGGGACCGAGGGACAGACTGAGGTGGGGCAACTCGCGCGTGACGAGATGCGCGACTATCTCATCGGTCTGGCCGCTCGCCACCAGGCGGGTGCTGTGAACGTGCACGCGCTGGATGTTCTGGCCAGCGAGAGCGAAGCCAATGTGCCTTTCACAGCCGAGCAGATCGGTCAGCATTTGACGCTGTTGCTGGTGGGAGCGACGGAGACGTTCCCCAAGGCATTTGCCAGTGGGTTGTTACGTCTGTGGCAGCACCCCGATCAGCGGCGAGAACTGTGCGCCGATCCGTCGCTCATTCCCAAGGCTCTTCAGGAGATGTTTCGCTTCGACATGCCCACCCAGTGGCTCGGTCGCACCACAATCCGGGACTGCGAGATCCGGGGCCAGTCGATCCGCACCGGTCAACCCGTTTTGTTCCTCTATCCATCCGGAAATCGTGACGAGCAGGAGTTCGAGAAACCGGATGTCTTCGACATCCACCGCGATCCACCGCGGATTCTGACGTTTGGCACCGGCACCCACCGCTGTCTCGGCGCCTTCATGGCGGAGATGGAGGGACGGGTATTGCTCGAGGAACTGCTTCGCGTGTGCCCGGACTACGAGGTTCTCGAGTCCGAGGTGTTCTGGCCTGCTACGGAATTTGTCCAGGGCTACCGGGACTTTCCCATCGCCTTCGACCCTCCCAGCTGACCCTCGCGTGCGGTTCTTTGAAGCACCGGAGTCCTCGCAGGACCGGTTTCCCTAGGATTCTTCGCTTCGGGGTTCGGTTGGGTCGAGGTTTCCCCATTCGCTGAACTGGTGGTAGAGGGCGTGGAACTCAGCGCCTCGGCGCGCTGCAGTCAGGGCGCCGGTTTCTTCGTACCAGGCATTGGCGGCGGCTTTGCAGACCGCAAGGCGCTGGGGGTCGGACTGTGCGATTTCGCGGGCCAGGGCGTCGACGTGATCAGTCAATTCTGCGTCGGGAACGACGGCATTGGCAATGCCCACCGCTTCTGCTTCGGCGGCATCCATCAGGCGCCCGGTGAAGAGCATCTCCTTGGTGCGTTGCAGGCCAATGCGGGCCGGCCAGAGGGCGAGGGTGGGCGGTAACCCGAATTGGCGGGCTTCGGGCATCCCGAAGCGTGCCGACTCGCCACAGACCACGAGGTCGCAGCAGGCCACGAGTTCGTTCGCCATACCCAGGCAGTAGCCGTGGACCTGGGCGATGGTGGGTTTCGGGGCCGACCAGAGCTTCAGCCAGCGCTCCACCCGCCCGCGGTTGTTTTGGAGGTCGCTTCCAGCATCGTGGGTGTCCGGCCAGGGCTCGGGACCGTCGTTTGATTTGTCGGTACGTTGGCCAGCTGCGAGATCGGCGCCGGAGCTGAAGGCGCGTCCCCGTCCCGAGATCACGATCACACCGACCCCCTCATCGCCCAGTGCTTCGTCGACACTCGAGTGGAACTGGTCCTCCATTTCCGGCGTGATGGCGTTGAGCTTGTCCGGGCGGTCGAGGGTGATGTAGCGCACGCGCTCGTACTGTTCGAAGCAAAGATGGTGGGCGGCGCCGATGGGCGTTCGTGTCATGCTGGCAACTCCAGTCGGGTTTGTCTCATCGCGATACCACGGACCAGATGGGGGAGGTGTAGGCGCGATCCTGTACCTCCATGCGTGTGCCGGGTTCGATCGGGGCGTTCAGTCGTGCAGCGTCGTAGGCGGTCCAGCGCGGAGTGGGGATCTCGATCACCCGCACGTAGTAGAAGGCCTCTTCGGCGGGGTCGAAGTCCGGATCCTCCCAGAAGGCCGAGAGTTCGGCAGCGCCGATGCTGTTGCTGTAGGTGGCCTTGGCGACGTCCACCGTCGAGACCAGGGGTTCCACGTTTCCGTCGTCTCCCACCACACGTGCGTCGGACAGCGCCACGTCGTAGGCCTGCTCGTGTTGGACGCCCTCGGTGTCGACCCATCCCTTGATGATCTGAATCCGGTCGAGGTTCGCGCCGCCGGGATCCTTCTGTGCCATGGCCAGGAACCGTGGTGCGGCCGTCGCCCCGGTTGGGGAGGGCAGGTCGCCACCCATGGGGACGCCCTTGCGATAGCCGATGCGCACGGCGTCTGGGCGCAGGACGTCTTCTGGCGTGAAGTCCCAACCCCCGAAGAACCGGACGGTCATCCGTGACCCCGTGGTGGCGTAAACTTCTTTGCGGCGCATGGCGTCGAAGATCGACTCGCGGGTGTTCTCACGGGCCCACACCGCTGCGTAACCCGAAGCCACCTGTTCCCAGGACGCGATGTCGAAGTCCTCACCCCCCTCGGAGTCGAAGAACACGCCCTCGGTGCGGCCGTTGCCGGGCTCTGTGGATGAGACCTTGCCCCAGAAGTTGTCCTCGGCTGCCGTGGCGAAAGAGGTGTGCGCATCGGTGCTGCCGATCATTCCGAACTTGAAGGGATTGACACCGAGCTTCGCCTGTTGTGCGAGGCCGTGCTTCAGGACGGGGCGTGCGTACTCGTACTGGAGCATGCTGTCGACTTTGGGCACTGTCG
This sequence comes from Myxococcota bacterium, assembly GCA_022447545.1. Lineage (GTDB taxonomy): Bacteria > Myxococcota_A > UBA9160 > UBA9160 > SMWR01 > JAKVBI01. The sequence continues at coordinate 199,183 of JAKVBI010000002.1, read as the reverse complement.
CGCCAATCTTGATGTTGCCGCGATCCCAGTTCTCGAAATCGGCGAACTCGTCGTCGGGGGAGAGCAGGGGGTGGGACTCGCCGTCCCCCTTGATCTGGGTGACCTCCACGAGAGGCTCGCGCAGCGCGCGTTCCCGGGCGTAGGCGCGATCGAAGGGCTTTCCCTGGGAGTCCACCACGGCGAACATGCGTCCGTTGCTCAGGTTGGAGTTGTGGGGGATCGCCAGAATGTTTCCGCCACTCGCGCTCTCGTACTCGCGCATGAAGCCCCAGAGATCTTCCGGGCGATCGCCATCGAAGGCTGAGACGGGTACCCGCTGCCCCGCCCGGTCGGCGCCATCCCGGTATACGACCACGCGATGCAGATTGTCGCCCGCGGGCATGGAGGTCCACTCGAAGCCAATCAACGCAGTGAAGTGTCCCGGATCATCATGTGCGTCGGCGAGCCGTGTGATCTCGCGCCAGATGCTTCCCTCGATGGTGTCGTTGTCGATCAGGGGTTCGTTGGTCAGGAGTGTCGTGACGAGTTCCATGAAGAAGGCCTGGCCGCTTTCAGCGCTGTTGCCCAGTGAGTCGTACAGTTGTTTTCCGGTTTCGTCGGCCAACAGGGCCGGGTCCGCAGCTCTGAGCTTGGGCAACAGGCCCATGTATTCGGCGTGGTCCGAGACCACCAGAAAATCGAGGGGAGTTCCAAGGCGAGCGGTCATGCCATTGTAGGCTTTGACGGGCTCACCCTTGGCAAACCGGTAGGCGTCCCCTGGATTCAGCCGCGTATTGCCCGCGGCGTTTGCGTCCATGCTGAACGAGCTGTGGACGTGGGTGTCGCCCCAGTAGACCTGCATGGGGAAGTCCTCGCCCGCGTACGGGGAGTACTCCTGGGCGCCCATCGCCGCTGGGCCGAGTGTGATGAGCGCCGCCCACAGTAGGATTTCCCTGTTCATTGTCGCTTCCTTCCGAGGCTGGACCTCACGTCGTGGTCCGGGAGTCGGGTCCTCACAGGAGTCTCCGCCGTCCATTCCGGTAGTGGCGGATCCCGTCAACTTCCATCCCGCACGAGTCCCACAGTCTGGCATGATCGTCGCGTTTGGGTTGGGACAACCTTGCGGTGGGTGAGAATGACCCGCTGGGAGGAGGAGCAGGCAATGGCCACATTTGTGGATCCCCTGGTTCATGCACGTCGCGTGGCGCCGGATCGAACTGCCACCATCTGCGGAGAGGTTCGCCACTCCTACGCGGACCTCTGGACACGTTGTGGCCGCTTGGCGGGCGCGCTCGGGCGGCTGGGCGTCGAGCCTGGAGATCGTGTGGCGATTCTGGCCGCGAACTGCCATCGCTATATCGAGGTGTACGCCGGTGTGCCGGCTGCCGGCCGGGTGGTGGTGCCCCTCAATACACGCCACGCCATGCCGGAGCTTTTGTATGCCCTCCAGGACTCCGGGGCTCGGGTGCTGTTGACGGACCGCGAGCCCGGCGAACTCGGAGACGTCGTGGATCGGGTGATTCGGATGCCCGACGAGTATGAGCAGCTGCTGGCGGAATCCGATCCGGCGGAGCTTGGAGTCGGAATCGAGGGTCAGAGCCTGGCGGGCCTGTTCTATACGGGAGGCACCACCGGTGCCTCCAAGGGCGTGATGCTCAGCCATGGGAACCTGATCGCCAACACCCTCCATTGGTTGGCAGGTGTCAGGCACCGGCGCGAGGACATCTACCTGGTGATGGCCCCGCTCTTTCACGCAGCCGGCTCCAACGCCGTGCTGCCCACCCTCTGGACCGCTGGAGCTCAGGTGATGCTGCCCGCCTTCGACCCGGCTGGGGCCCTCGATTTGATCGAAGCCGAGGGCATTACCGGGACTCTGGGTGTACCGACCATGCTGGCCGCCATGGCCGAGGAGCAGTTGGCGCGCCCCCGCCGGACCGACAGCCTGCGCTTCCTGGCCCACGGTGGCTCACCCATCGCCACGGAGGTGTTGCGCCGGGTCCACCAGGCGCTCCCCACCGCCGAGTTGGTCGAGGTCTACGGGGCGACCGAACTGTCTCCGATTGCCACCATTCAATTCCACGAGGAACAGCTGTTCGACGGCCCCCGAGCTCGCTCCTGCGGCCAGCCGCTCTTGGGTGTGGACGTGCGTGTTCTCGCCGAGGACGGGAGTGAACGTGCACCGGGTGAAGTGGGCGAGGTGGTGGTGCGAGGTCCGACAGTCATGCAGGGGTATTGGAACAAGGCCGAGCAGACGGCCTCGGTGCTCCGAGAGGGCGCGTATTGGACCGGTGACCTCGGGTATACGGATGACGAGGCCTACCTATTCCTCGTCGACCGCAGCAAGGACATGATCGTTTCGGGGGGCGAGAACGTCTACAGCACGGAAGTCGAGGAGATCCTCTATCGGCATCCGGCTGTGCTCGAAGCGGCGGTCTTCGGGGTGCCTGACGAGAAGTGGGGCGAAGCGGTGCACGCTGTGGTGGTGCTGAGAGAGGGCTTCGAGGGGCTCGACACCAGCGAGTTGATCGCATTGTGTCGCCAGGAGATCGCGGGGTACAAGGTGCCCAAGGGCATCGATATCCATGCCGAACCTCTGCCCAAATCCGGCCCGGGAAAGGTGCTCAAGCGTGAGCTGCGGGCTCCGCATTGGGAGGGTCACGAGAGGAGTATTTCGTGACGGGGTAGCGTGTGAACTCCTGCCGGGAAGCCCATGGGCTGGCTCACCGGCACGGTGAGGAGTCCGCATCGAATCCACTCGTTCGATGAACGGATGGGGACGCGTTCCCCGTCGTAAGAAGGAGGTTCTCCAGGATGTTGGAAGGCAAAACCCTGATCGTGACCGGAGTCGGGACCGGGCTGGGTTCTGAAATCATGCGCGCCGCCCATCGCGACGGAGCGAACCTGGTGTTGGCCGCGCGTACCGAGGCCACGCTGGAGGCGGCGGCTGCGGAAGTGGCACCCAACGGCGATCGCGTGGCTATCGTCCCCACCGACATCACCGATGAGGCCCAGTGCGTGGCTCTGGCCAAGGCCGCCGTGGATCGCTTCGGGGGGCTCGATGCCCTGGCGCAGGTTGCGGCCATCGATGCCCATTTCGACAGCTTGGCGGACTTCAACGCCGAAGATGTGCGCCGCGTCATGGATACGAATTTCACGGGCAGCCTGCAGATGGCTCGGGCGGTGGTCGCACCCATGAAGGCTCAGGGCGGTGGCTCGATCGTGTTGATCGGTTCCCAGTCGAGCTTCATGCCCCAGGTCAGTCAACTCAGCTACTCATCTTCCAAGGGCGCGTTGAGGACTGCCATGATGTTCCTCGCCAAGGAACTCGGCCCGGACCGCATTCGCGTCAACACCGTCGTTCCCACGTGGATGTGGGGTCCAGCGGTGGAGGGCTATGTGAACGGAGAGGCCGAGCGCCGAGGGGTGGCGGTGGATGAGGTCATCCAGGAGATCACCGCCAACATGTGCATCCCCGAAATCCCCAAGGACGACGACGTTGCCGAGGCGGTGGTCTTCCTGGCTTCCGACCGGGCGCGCATGATCACTGGGCAGCACCTGATGGTGAACTCCGGTGAACTGATGATCTGAACTCGCGGGTCCAGCCGCGAACTGCAGCGCGCTTCAGCGTGGATCGAAGTGGATGGGTACGGAGACGTAGCCGGCCACGAATTCCGAGCGTTCGGGCACGACTTCGTCCTCATCGAGGCTGTAGTCGGGGACGGTCGCCAACAGTTCTTCGAGCATCACACGGCCCTCGAGCCGCGCAGCGTGCTGCCCCAGACACACGTGTGCGCCGTGCCCGAAGGACAGGATACGCGTCGGGTTGCGGTGGATATCGAAGCGATCGGGTTCGTCGAACTCAGCCGCGTCACGATTGGCCGAGCGGTACAGGAAGAGAATGCCCTGCCCCTCACGGATCTCCATGCCGCGGAGTTCGTGGTCTCGGGTGGCGCGACGTGTGAGGAACTGGGTGGGCATCTCGTAGCGGGCGATCTCGTTGAACGCCATGGGGATGAGGCTCGGGTCGGCGATCAGGGCAGCCCGCTGGTCCGGGTGGCGGTGGAGTTGGATGATGCCGCCGGCGAAGACCTTGGGGAGTGTTTCGGTGCCTCCGACCACGAGAATGTCGAGGTGGTCCGCCAACTCCTCGTCGGTCAGGGGACGCCCCTCGGGTTGGAAGCCGAAATACGTGGTCAAGGCGTCGTCGCCGTCCACGCCCCGGCGCCGCCGGTCGCGAACGGCGTCGAGGAGATAGCCGTGGAGTTCCTCGGCGGCTGCGATGGCATCGGGGGGCATGCCTTCGACCCCGGGCTCGCGGGTGAAGTAGCGGCGCACGACGTTTACCAGCAGATCCGCGTCCGACAGTGGCAGTTCGATCAACGTACAGGCCACGCGCACAGAGATCTGGATCCCGAGATCCGTGATCACATCGAGGCGGCCTACGGGCAGGGCGGATTCGATGTATTCCCGCACCGTGCTGCGGATCATCGGCTCGAGCTTGGAGACCGCGCGGGGCGAGAAGAGACGGGTCAGCTGCTTGCGTAGGATCGTGTGCTGGGGTGGGTTCATTCCGAAGATGGAACTGTTTCCGCGCTGGCCCTCGTCGCTGTCGAGAACGCCGTTGAGCAGGGCAGGGCCGGGCGAGCGGTAGAGTTCGGGGTTCTGGCCCGCGCTCCAGACATCCTCGAAGCGTGAAAGGGCCCAACTGTCGATGTCTTCCACGTAGTGCACCGGGCTGTGCTTGCGCAGCTGCTCGTATACGGGAAGAGGGTCGTGACGCATGATTTCGGCGAGAGGGTGATAGTCGACCATGGCGTCGTTCATCTTAACTGAATCCCCTTTGGGCCGTATTCCGATGAGCGCGGGGGATACCCGTGGGTCGGGTTTTTCCGGCGTCGTCTGGGTCGATCGAGTAGGCTCGGCGGCTCGTGGCGAACCGAGGAGGAAGCATGGTTTCGGAGATCTTCGACGCGGATCGCTGGCAGGTGGTCGAGGGCTTCGACTTTACGGACATCACCTATCACCGCTGCGTCGACTTCGGTGCGGTTCGGATTGCCTTTGATCGTCCGGAAGTGCGCAACGCTTTCCGGCCCCACACCGTGGACGAGCTGTCCCGGGCCCTGGAGCACGCCGGCCAGTGGAGCGATGTTGGGTGTGTGCTGCTTACGGGGAACGGTCCCTCTCCTCGTGACGGTGGCTGGGCGTTCTGCTCGGGTGGGGACCAACGTGTGCGGGGACCCGATGGGTATAAGTACGCGGGCGGTGATGGAGAGCAGCCCGATCCCGCCCGTCTCGGGCGTCTGCACATTCTCGATGTCCAGCGTATGATTCGTTTCATGCCCAAGGTGGTGGTCTGTGTGGCGCCGGGTTGGGCGGTGGGGGGAGGTCACAGTCTCCACGTGGTGTGCGACTTGACGATTGCGAGTCGGGAGCATGCGGTGTTCAAACAGACAGATGCCGACGTCGCCTCCTACGACGCGGGATATGGTTCCGCCTATCTGGCAAAGCTGGTGGGCCAGAAGAAGGCCCGGGAGATCTTCTTCGTGGGGGCCGACTATTCGGCGGAGCAGGGTGCTGCCATGGGGATGGTCAACGCGGTCGTGCCCCACGCGGAGCTGGAAAACTTTGCGCTCGACTGGGGGAAGGAGATCGTGAACAAGAGCCCCATGTCGATCCGCATGCTCAAGTACGCGATGAACATGGTGGACGATGGTCTGGTGGGTCAGCAGCTGTTCGCCGGCGAGGCGACACGCTTGGGTTACATGACCGATGAGGCCGAGGAGGGCCGGGACGCCTTTCTGGAGAAGCGACCGCGAGATTTCCGGCGCTTTCCGTGGCGCTACTAGCGCGAGGCCTATTGCAGCCGGGTCGCTTCGGGACTCCGTTCCATCCCGCCCCTGGCTGGGTTACGCGTCAGGTAGCGGAAGATCGCCAGATCTGGGCGATGTCCCCCGACGTCGTGAGGTAGGCGAGGTTGCGCATCGAATAGCGGAGGACTTGTTCGCCGTATTCGGGCGGGTCGCCCGCCGCGCAATCTGCGGGCACGATCGCTCGGTAACCGCGGTTCACTGCTTCGAGGGTGGTTCCCAGCAGTCCGATGTTCAGAGAGACCCCGACCGGAATGACGGTGCGGATCTGCAGATCTCTCAGGCACGGGTCGAGTCCGCCATCGTAGAACGCACTCAGGCCATGGCTGCGCGAGACGAGGACATCGCCCGGCTGGGGGTCGATTTCTTTGACCACCGAGGTGTCGACGGGCGTGCCTGTGTCCGATGGGTCCTGCTGGATGCGGTCGAGCAGTGGTGTCCGCGCTCTACCCAGTCCGCCGGGGCGACTGTCGGCCGTGCAGTAGAAGACATGGGCACCGGCTTCACGAGCTGCATCGAGCAGATTGGAGATGTTTGCGAGCACGCCGCCGTCGCGTACGGCTGCGGCGAGACCCGGGATCGACGTCGAGGGGCCGAGGACGTTTTCCTGACACTCGAAGACGATCACCGCGCAGTGGGAAGGTTCCAGGAAGGGGGTCAAGTCGATGGGCATGGCTCCGAGTATACGCTGATCGGGGCGCGCCCATCACGCATCGCTGCTCGTTGGGCCCCGGGTTCAGCCGTGCTCGGCGTCGTACTCCGCGGATGCGAGTTTCACGCACAGGGCGAGTGCGGCCATGCCCGTCTCCACCTCCTGAATGGGGGGGCGTGTGGGAGCGATTCGCAGGTTCGAGTCGCCTGGGTCGAGGCGGTGCGGATAGCTGGCACCGGCGGGGGTCAGTGTGACTCCAGCCTCAGCGGCTAGAGCCACCACCCGCTTGGCGACGGGACGAGTCGTATCCAGGCTCACGAAGTAGCCGCCCTTGGGGTCGGTCCAGCGGGCCAGGCCTGTGCCACCGAGTTCCCGATTCAGCACCTGGCCGACGGCCTCGAACTTGGGCCGTAGCAGTTTGGCGTGGTCTGCCATCAGGCCCTCGAGTCCGTTGGGATATGCGCGTAGGAACTTTACGTGCCGGTACTGCTCGAGTTTGTTGGGCCCGATGTACTCGGAGCCCATCAACTGGGTCAGACGCGCCAGGTTGGCTCGACTGGTTCCCAGGAAGCCGAGGCCAGCGCCCGCGAAGGTGACCTTCGAGGTGGATCCCAGTAGGACGACGCGATCCGGGTTACCGGCGGCTTCGCAGGCGCGCAGGAGATTGCTCGGCTCGTGACGGTCATCGCTCAGGTGGTGGATGCGGTAGGCGTCGTCGGCCAGGATCGTGAATGCCGGATTGGCGGTGGGCATGGCGGCCAGGCGCGCCACATTTGCGGCGGAGATCGTGTCGCCCGTCGGGTTGCTGTAGGTGGGTACGAAGACGATGCCGTATACGGAGGGGTCGAGTGCCAGGGCCTCGACGGCGTCGAGGTCCGGTCCCTCGGTCGTCATGGGCACCGTGGGCATCTCGAAGCCCAGGCTTTCGAGCAGAGTGAAGTGCCGGTCGTAGCCCGGCACCGTGACGATCATCTTTCGTGGCTCGCTGTTCCAGGGTGCTTCGCCTTCGCGCAGTCCGCGCAGCAGGGCCCACATCAGGGTGTCGGACAGCAGTTTCAGGCTCGAGTTGTTTCCGACCAGCGTTTCGTCGGCTTCGATGTCGAGCACCTCGGCGAACAACTCCCGGGCCTCGGCGATGCCGGCGAGACCCCCCGGGTAGTTGCAAAGCCCCACGCCGCTGGGCGAGACGATGTCTGCCGGTCCGACACAGGTCAGCATGCCGTGGGAGAGCGCGAAGTTTTCGTCGGCCGGCTGCCCTCGCTGGATGTCCAGGGACAGGCCGAGGGCTTTCAGTTCTTCGTATTGGTTGCGGAGTGAGGAAAGGTCGTTCGTCATGGGGTTCCCTGCGCGGAGGTGCCTGCGCGGTATAGCACCCTCGCCTGGAGGTCACTATCACCCCCCCCGGGCAGGTGTTGCCTTCCCGGGGAGGCCCACTGATCTACAATGCTGGACCCTGGTGCATGCTGGTTTCGTCGGTGGGTTTTCTGCCGAGGCTCAGCGGCGCCGATCTGAAAGGGAGCACCCCATGTCCACTGAATCGGTTCTCTCGAAGCGCCTTCGCGCCGCCTGGCAGGGGCGTATTTCGGGCTGCCAGCTCGGAAAACCGGTCGAGGTGATGTCGGCCCTCCAGGGCCACGATGCGATGAACGATTATCTCGCCAGCGCGGGGGCTCTCCCGCTTCGCGACTACGTCCCCATCATAGAGGGCGCGGCGGAAAGAGGCCTTCTGCTCGGTTCCTGCAAGGGCCAACTCGAACGCAGCGAGCCCGACGACGATATCAATTACACCGTGCTGGCCCTGCAGTTGATGGAGCGGCACGGCTCGGGGCTCACCACGAAGGACGTGGCCCGGGCGTGGCTGCGTGACCTGCCCGTCGGTTGGACGTTCACGGCCGAGCGGGCCGCCTACAAGATTCTGCTCGCGAGGGCGGATGAGTACTTTTCCATCGGAAGGGAGCCGGGTTTCGACCTGGCCGAGTGCTCGGACAACGAGTGGAACGACTGGATCGGTGCTCAGATCCGTGCTGATCTCTACGGCTGGGTGTGTCCAGGCCAGCCGGCCCAGGCGGCCGAGTTGGCCCGTTGTGACGCCGCACTCTCGCATCGGGACGAGGGTGTGTACGGTGCGGTCTTCGTCGCGGCGTTGGGAGCCGTGATTCCCGAGGCCGCGTCCCTCGATGCGGCGGTCGAGGCGGCGCTGGGTGAGATTCCATCGGGCTCCGCTTGCGCTGACGCGGTTCGCTTCGCTCGTGACCAGGCCGGACGAGAGAACGGCGACCAGGAGATCCGCAACCGCTATGCGGAGCTACCGCCGGTACACACGGTCAATAATCTGGCCCTGGTCGTCTGGGCGCTTCTGTCCCATCCGGACGACTTCGGGGCTGCCATCGGGGATGTCGTGACTGCGGGCTACGACACCGATTGCAACGGAGCCACCGTGGGAGGCCTGTGGGGTCTTCAGGGCAAGCCGATTCCCGAGGCGTGGACGTCTGTCTGGCGGGGCCGCGTCATCGTGACCCTCGCGGGTGTGGGGGAACTCGCTCTGGACGATCTGGTGGAGCGGACCGTGGCGGTGACTCAGACTATGGCTGCCGAGGCCACTTGAACGTGGACGTCCTCGCCTTCCAAACCACCCGATCGTTCCACACGGGAGTCTGATCGAACTCGCTCAGGATCTCGTTCGCTGAGGCCCAGCGCGCCGCTGGGCCATGGATCACGCCTACGGGTTGGCGTGTCATCGTGCAATCGCCGAAGCTGGGCCATGAGTTGGAGGTGAGACGTGATCGAACGTCTGTTGCCGAAGTCGATCGACCAGGGTTACCACGGGCACGCCCTGGCGAAATGGGTGCTGGCGGTCTTGACCGTCATCACCCTGGTTCGGAGTCTGATCCACATCTTCTTCCCCGACGGTGGCGCGCAATCCATTGCGACGATTCCCCTGAGCACCTTCACGTCCGCGGGTGGCTCGGCGGTCGTCACCATCTTTGCGCTCTGGGGGCTCTCTCAGCTCCTGCTCGGCTTCGTCTATCTCGCCGTGCTCGTTCGCTACCAGGCGCTGATCCCGTTCATCTATCTATTGTTCATTGCCGAGTATCTCGGACGAGCCCTGATCGGATTTGCGAAACCTTTGCTGACCATCGACACCCCGCCGGGAGCCACGGCCAACATGGTGTTTCCCATCCTGGGCGTTGTGATGTTCGCGCTATCGCTCCGAAGTCCGCGCAGCGAGGAGTCGGAGTCCTGAGCAGAACGGCGTGGCGTGCCGGGCTTGCTTGCAGTGACCGTCACAATCCCTAGCATCGAAGCCCCTTGGTATCCGGCGGCGCGCGGGTTCCGAGCTGCGATGCCACCCTCTGCGCCGAGGTTTGGATCCATGGCGTTTTCTTCCGATGTGCTGACCCTCGAACGCAGCGGACCCGTGGCGACTCTCTGGCTCGATCGGCCCGAAAAGAGAAACGCCATGTCTCAGCCGATGTGGACTGGCATCGGCGAGGCCATGCGCGAACTCTCCCAGGACTCCGATATCCGCGCTGTGGTGATCGCCGGCCGGGGAAAGAGCTTTTGTGTGGGGATCGACGTCAGCGCTCTTTCCGGGGGCCTTGGAGCGCGAGGCGAAGGTGAACGCATTTCTGCGGCGACCGCCAACCTGCGACAGCTGGAGGTGACGCGGACCTTCCAGGCGGCCTTCACGGCGGTGGCCGAGTGTCCGGTCCCGGTGATCGCTGCCATCCACAGCCATTGCATCGGTGGCGGCATGGACCTGGTCACGGCCTGCGACATCCGTTTGGCCTCGGCCGACGCGATTTTCGGTGTGCGAGAGACTCGGATCGGCATCGTCGCGGATGTGGGAACTCTGCAACGTTTGCCCGGGGTCGTGACCACCGGGCACGTCGCTGAGCTCGCCTACACGGGCAGGGATATCGATGCGGCGCGGGCCGAGAAGATCGGCCTGGTCAACGACGTGTATCCCGACGTGGAGGCGGTTCAAGCTGCTGCTCACGAGCTGGCTCTCGAGATCGCCGCCAACTCGCCCTTGGCGGTACGCGGTACGAAGTTCATTTTGAGGCAGGGCGAGGATCTGACCACCGAGCAGAGCCTGTTGATCAACGGCCTGTGGACCCTGGTCACGAGCCTCGGCTCCGACGACCTGAAGGAGGCCATGAAGGCCATGCTCGAGAAGCGGGTGCCACGCTTCACGGGGACCTGAACCCCGGCCCACCGGAGAGAAGAGATGTCCGGACCTTTGCCCGTGCGGGCGAGAGAGGCCTTCGACGCCTACCTCGAGCGCCACATGGCCTGCGATCTCGACGGTGTGGTGGCATTGTTCGCTTCCGATGCTGTGGTCGAGGATCCCGTGGGGAGTCCGAGGCGCGTTGGCCTCGAGGCGATTCGAGAGTTTTTTCGCGAAAGCCATGGCAGCACTGGGCGTCTGCGGGTCGAGCGCGTGGGACCCGTGGTGGTCTGCGGGTGTGAAGCGGCGGCCCACATCCGCGCCGCCGCCGAATCCACGGACTACGAGCTGGAACTCGATGTCATGTATACCTTGACGGTCGATGAGTCGGGGGCCATCACCACCTTGCGTGCTTTCTTCGAACTGAATGATCCGATGTACGGGAAGGCCTGACATGAGGTGGATCGCGGTGCTGATGCTGGTTTTCCTGATCGCCGGGATGGGGTGCGGGGGACCTTGGCTTGCGATTCCCGGAGGTCACCTCTCAGGTCGTGAGGTCGAGAAGGTGCCGGCCGACTGGACGTCCGAAACAGCCCAATTCATGGAGTTGGAGACCCGGCCCGAGGATCCCTACTCGGTGCAGCTCAGCTACTTCGTGGTGGACGGAAAACTCTACCTCGACCCCGCCGAGGGGCGGGTGTGGCTCGACCACATGCGCGACGACCCGCGAGTTCGAGCCCGCTTCGGTCAGCGCATCTACCGCCTGCAGGCAGTGCTGGCGGCTGAACCCGGTGAGATGGAGGGCTTCGACCCGACCCGTTTCATCTACCGCCTCGATCCGCGCCCCTGAACCCCGGAAGGCGGGCGTCGATTCGATCCAAACTCCATCGATGGCTTGTGGTTAGAATGGCCGGGCGGCGGGGCGTCATGAAGCCCCGGCCAGGTCAGGGCCGTTTTATCTCCGGGGCGTCCGGAGGATCGATTGGCCCCGGAGGTTCCGCGACAGGAGGAGTGCAATGGCGATTCAAGGGGGCTGCTACTGCGGTGCGGTGCGTTACGAGGTGGAAGGTGATGCCATGATGAAGGGGCAGTGCTTCTGCCGCGAGTGCCAGCACAATACCGGCGGCGGCGCGGCTTACATCATGGGTGTCCCCGAAGCCGGCTTCACCTACACCCAGGGGTCCCCCAAGGCGTTCAGCCGCAGCGACCTCGAGAACGCCGTAACGCGCGAGTTCTGTGGCGATTGTGGGGCGCCCCTGGCGACCCGTGCCCCCGGCATGGCGGGTGCTGTGATGATCAAGGTGGGTTCGCTGGATGACCCGGGCAGTGTGTTCGGCCAGCCTCAGATGGTGATCTTCACCTCCGAGATGCAGCCCTATCATCAGCTGCCCGAGGGGATCCCCAATTTCCCGGGTTTCCCCGGCTGAGTGTCCGGACTCAGCCCCCGTCCTCGATCATCTCCACGCGAATTCCATCGGGGTCGTTGAGGAAGAACATCCGAACGGGTTCGGCGATCTCGTCGAAGTCGTAGATCGGTGTCGGGTTCCGACCCTCGGCCTCGGCCCTGGCGTGGGCGGCGTCGAGGTCCTGGACCCGGAAGGAGATGCCTCCGAGCCCCAGGCTGTGGACGTTCTGAGGCGGGTCGATGGGTTGGCGCTTCACGTCGAGTGTTTCGATGGTGTGTAGCCGGGTGCCACCCGCCCGAATGAACGTGTCACGGATCCGTACGCCCTTGCGCCCGAAAATTTCATCGAGTGCCGGCGCTTCGAGTTCCTCGTCGGTCTCGAGTTCGGCGCCCAGGCCCTTGCACCAGAAGTCGATGGTCGCATCGGTGTCGGCGACGTGAACGATCAGGTGGCTGGTGGTCAGGGAAGTATCCGATGCCATGGGTTCCTCCGAACGGTGGGTGTCGGCCAGGGTTCGTTCCAGGCTATCCGAGTTGCGACACAGCGTCAGCAGGATTCTGGCATTGGGAGCTGGTGGATCGCCGTCAGAGCTTGAGGCGAACACCGCGTCCCATGCGCGCTGCGCGCCCGCACAGGAACTGGAGTTTGGAGAGCACGCGCTGGTAGCCGCGATTGTCCACCACGATCCGGTATTCGAAGTCCCCCCGTCGACCGACCCGCAGGTCGTGGATGGCACCGTAGGTCATGCGGTCGGCTTCGTAGAACAGATGGGTGGCTTTCTCCATGCTCGCGGGCGAGAGGACGGACTCGCGTCCCCCACCGATGGGTCCGAGGCTCAGATCGAGTTGGTTGAGTTCCTCGACCACTCCGTGACCGTGCAGGGCGTGGAGGGTATTGGGCGGGATTTCGAACTGTGTGTCGCTCTCGAACTCGCGGCTTGCGTTCAACCATACGAAGCCCGCTTCACCTGAGGTGAAGGGTGCAGGGTTGTGGCCCGGCGCGGCGGCGTGATCGAAGTAGACGACGGTCGGGGAGGGCATGCAGCCGGACCGGGGCGGGGACCCCAAAGACCGCCTAGGTCAGGGGATCGGGCCGTCGCCCAGGGGGGCGTGGCGTTCCCAGTCCACGGCGAGATGGCGTGATCGAAAGAGCCAACGGCCCTGCTCACGGACAAAACGGTCCTGGTAGCGGATCCCCATGGTGAAGATCTTCTTTTCGCCGTCTGCTTCGTAGATGTGATGAGCCACGCAATAGGTCTCGCCGCTGGCCTCGTCGCCCTCCCATTCCACAAGTTGGTTGGCCACGGTGTGCTGGGTGGCCTCGTACTGTTCGAGACCACTCATCCCCCTCACTACCTTCTCGCGGCCCTCCATGCGCAGGAATTCCTTGCCGTCTCGATCACCCGTGATGGCGATGTCGGCGGTAAAGATCTGC
>JAKVBI010000002.1:0-185664 GCA_022447545.1 Myxococcota bacterium | reverse complement strand
ACAGCGCGTAGTCCCTGCGGTCGGCCGCTCGAGCGTACTTGAATGCCAGATCGTAGAACTCCTGGCGGTTGGCGAGGCTTTCGGGGTCGTAGGTGCTCATCGCTTTCTCCCTGCGAGGCGAAACGGCCGGTTCGCGGTCCATTGCCAGTCGTGCATTGCTGATTTCAGCTACCCCAGCTGCGGTAGTACCTTGGCGGCCAAGAGTTCCAGGCTTTTCCATGCTAGATCCGGAGGCAGACCTCCACACAGCGGTTGGAGCGAGAGGAGTCCGTGCTCGCGTACATACGCGACGGCCTCGTCGGGCGTGAAGATCCGATAGTTGCCCTGCTCGGCCTTCAAAGCCTCGACGGTCGCAGACGCAGAATGTGTGATGGCCTGTTGGTGTTCTCCCATCCACTCGGCGTACATGAGAGCATCGTGTAGGAGGTGGGGGCCGTATTCCTCCCATGCTGCGTCGGGGTCCTCTGCGATGAAGGCCGAACTCACGGTGCCGGGGCCGGGGTCTACGAACATCTGAGGCTCAGTCCCGTAGTTCGCACATTCGGCCTTGTAGAATTCTTCGAGCCCGGTATTGCCCTCGGTCATCACTCCCATGCCGTAACGCGCGGCGCGGCGCACGGCAGGTTTGCTGTGACCTCCCATGAAGAGGGTTGGTCCACCAGGCGTCATGGTACGGGTGGCCATCAAAACCGGGCGCCCTTGGTAGGTGAAGGCCTCTCCCGACCAGGCTTGGCGCATGGCCTCGATGCACTCATCCATGAGTTGACCGCGTTTCGAGTAGTCGCGGCCCAACATCGCGTATTCCTCGGGGCGGTAGCCCACGGCCAGGATGTAGGCGACGCGACCGCGGCTCAGGTTGTCGAGCACCGCGATGTCTTCGGCGAGTCGAATGGGGTCGTGCAGTGGTGCTAGCAGCGCGCCGACCTGGATGGGGACCTCACGGGTGCGGGCCGCCAGGGCCGAGGCCAACACCAGGGGCGAGGGCAGATAGCCATCGCTGGCATGGTGGTGCTCGGAGACCATCATGCTGACCACGCCGTGTTCCTCTCCCCAGGACGCCATGTCCAGGGCTGCCTGGTAGAGATCGGTGGTTGAAGCGGGACTTGTGGCCGGTGAGCGCATATCGAATCGGAATGTGAACACGAATCGTCCTCCTGGCTGGGGCCCCAGCATAACCGCTCACATCCGCGAGTAGGGGGCGGGTTGGCGAGGCGCTGGGGCCTGTGATGGTGTCGGGGAATGAGTTCGCTGGGGGTGGGTGTCAGGCTTTCTGGGAGACGAGCACCCGCCGCTCTTCTCGTTCTTCGGTCCAGAAGACCTCGAAACCACCACCTTCGAGTGGGATCACCCGTGGGCGGGAGGCTGCATCGCCGTTGGCGAGGGTCCGCGTGGCCTCCCAGGTGCGACCGCCGTCGTCACTGGTCGCCAACGCGATTCGGGTACCCTCGGGCCCGACTTCCAACCAGGTCAGTGCGAGCCCGCCCCTTTCGTCGGCGGCCAGGTCCACCTGGTTGGCGCTCTCGGCGCCCATGGGCAGGGCTTCTCCCCACGAAATACCAGTGTCCTCGGAGCGCAGGTAGTAGGAGCCCGTTCGATCTCGTGCACCTGTCCAGACGGCCGCGTGGAGCGATGTCTTTTCCGAAGAGGGTTCGCTCGATACTGCGAGTCCTCCTCCCTGGTGGGGACAGCTCTGGGTCTCCCAGTCGAACCCACCCGCTCGGGCTCGACGGGTCCAACTCCCGCCGGGCTGCTTGTTGGCCAATCGCATGTCTCGAGGTGCGAGATCCCGGTACAGGAGGTAGAGGGCGCCCTGGGAGTCGATGGCAAGTCGGTTGCTGCAGCACTCACAGGCCACTGCATCGACGATCTCCGGCGGACTCCAGTGTCGGCCGTCCGAGGACGTCGCGTGTATCACCGATTTTCCCGTGGAGCCGGTTTTTTCGAGCCATACGAGGTGGAACAAACCGCTGGGGTCGACCTCGAGGTCCATGAAGCCCTGGTCGCCCGACGTGGGGCTGGGGGGCTCTTCGACCGGTTGCCAGTTCCTACCGGCGTCGTCGGAGACGGCCATCCGCAATGGCCCTCGGCCGCGGAAGCCTTCACCCCGGGTCTGCCACACGATCAGTCGGTGCTCGCCAGAACTCGCGACCCTCAAGTCATTGCCCAGTTGCGACTTGAAATCCGCTCGGTCGAGTTCAATGACCTTGCGCTCCTGTCCGCCTGGCGCGGCACTCGCCGTCCGATCGGTATAGAGCAAAGTGATTCGGTCGTCGTCTCGAACGGCCTGGGCGATGATCGGGCCCGCGTCCGTGGGGGCGACGTCGTACGCGGCAATGGCACCGTCCTGGGGCCCCACCATGCGAGAGGGGTTCGCCTCCGGTGGGGAGCAACTCGACAGACACACGGTGGCCCACAGCACCGTTGCGATGTGGCGCGTGGGCAACCCGACTGGTTTCGTAGGGTTACGGCCTACCAAGTAGCTTCGATGCCTCCGAAGTAGCTTCGAACGCGGCCGGGGTTGAACACAGCGGGGTCCGCGCTGGCGGATTGGTCGGTGATGCTCGTGTTGGAAGCATAGAAGTCGTTGGTCAGGTTCTTCGCCTCGAATAGCAGGCGCACATTCTCGGTGACATCGTATCCTACTTTCATGCCGAGAATTGCGTAGGCGTCTGCTTGGAGGTCGTTCTGGTAGTTGGCGTACCAGGAGCTCGCGAACTCGACCACAGGTCCCACATACAAATCGCCCAGCGCGTAGAGGATCTCCGCATTTCCGAAGTGGGGAGGAATTCCGGGAATCGCATTGTCGCCCCAGGCGGGATCGTCATGGAACTCGAAATCCGTGTAGTTGTAGACGAACCGAAGGATCAGTGTGTCGTCGCCCAGGAGATTGATCGGCACTGAACCGGTCAGCCCAAACTCGATGCCGAAGTGGCGGGTGTCGTCTGCGTTGCCGGTGCGAAACTCGCCGGAGTTGGGCGGATTCTCGACGGTGAGCAGTTCGTCCTCTACGAACGCGTAATAGATCGCAGCCTCCCATTCGAGGCTCGTCATGTTGGGTACCGAGCCGCGTGCACCGGCTTCCAGGGTGGTGGCCGTTTGAGCGTCCAGTGCATTGCCGCTCGCCGTATTGGTGAACTGGCCATTGGTCGGTGCTTCGTAGCTCCGGCTCAGGTTCGAGAAGAGCTGGGTGTTCTCCCAGGGGCTCCAAACCACGCCGATTCGCGGACTGAAACCGAGATAGTCTTCGTCCAGCACCGTGGTGGTATTGGCTGGAAAAAGGGTCTCGCTGCTGTTTCGCGTCGCGTAGGTGAGCATGCCGGTGAGAACCAGTTCCACGTCGCGATGCAAGGCCAGACGGTTTTCGATCCAGTACTCGGTGGTGACGGCTTCCCGGCTGCGCTCGCGATTCTTCTCTCCCCGAACTGGTTCACTGGATCCCACGCTCTCCATCTCGTTCCTGTATCGCTGGCTCGAATTGTTCCCCCAGGCGATGTTGGTTCCCAGGAGCAGGCGGCGATTCCAGTGGCTGGGGTCGGCGGACTCCCCCGGGTCATGCTCGTAGCGGAGTGTCAGGGCGATATCGTTTTGCCAGCTGTCCACAATGTTCGTGAAGATGGGGTGGAACATGTCCAGCCCCTGGTAGGACAGTCCACCTCGGAGACGGCTCGTGGCGTTCAACTCGGCTTCGAAGCTGTAGGCGCCGCGATACATCTCGAAGTCACGAGAGTTGTCGAGGCGCTTCTGGATCGAACGCGCCTGGGTCGGGTCCTGGGCTACCTGTTCGCGGGTCAGAGAACCCGGGAGTTGCAGCTGGTTGTCCTGGAAATCGAAGTGCAGCCGGCTCGTGAGTCCGGGGTTGTGTTGAATGCCGAGGTTGGCGTAGGCCCGCGATGATTTCTCCTCGGAGTGGTCGCGAAACCCGTCGGTGTAGATGCCGGAAAACGACGCAAACACGTCCAGTTCATCTCCGAGGGTGGTTCCGTAGCTGAGTTGGGGGCGCCAGTAGCGATCGCTGCCGAATTCGAGTCGGGCAAAGTTGGCGTTCTCGTTGCGCCCCGTGAGAGATGTCATGGCCACGGCACCACCGAGTGTCGATACGCCGTACTCCATGGCGTTTGCACCCCGCAGCACTTCCATGTGGCTGATGTTGAGGGGCTCGAGCAATTGAGGGCGCAGGTTTCCATCGGCTTCGTTGAGGGTCAGGCCGTCTCGCATCAAGCGTACGCCCCGGCTGTTGAAGGTCTGGGAGATCCCCGATCCACGGATGGACAGGCGCGTCTCTCCTCCGCCGTATCGGCTCTGGATGTAGACGCCGGGCGCCTGTTCGAGAACCTGCTTGAAGGTTAGGTTCGGCCCGAAGCGAATCGCGTCGTTGTCGATGACCGACACGCCGCCTGGCGAGCGTTCGGCCATGCGCAGCGAGTCGGCCAGGCTGCGCCCGGCGGGTCGACCCAATACCTGGATCTCCTCGACCTGATCGGGCTTGGGTTTCTCGATCCTCGGGTCCGAATCCGCTGCATTAGAAAGGTTGGGGAATAAGCACAGGGCTCCTAGGAGAATTCGCAACGGATGCCGGGAGGCACGGGGCGCTTGTCTTCTTCGCATGGACATGGGTTGTCTCGCCGCTTGCGGATGTCATCCGTGCCGAGCGGTCGGCATGGATCCTTCGGTAAACCCCGTTCAGCGCGGCCGAGTAGATGTGGGCGCGCCGCCGACTACGCGCGGAGGCGTATCGGCGCCGGGAGGTACTGTGGTTGCGAGGGGGTCAGGCGAAGAGAATGGGGACGTGGTCGATCGACTCGATGAGAGGGGTCGGTGCGCTCGCAGGGTCGGGCGGGTTCTGGGCAGCGTGAGCACGCTCCTGGCGGGGGGAGAAGTTGCCGAGCAGGGCGTCGCCGTTCGCGCGTGAGGGGGTACGTGCTTTGCCGGGTTCCGAGCAGCCACAGGCACAGACGGGCATCAGCCAGGCGGTGTGGGCGAACTCGCCATGGCGGCCTCCGTCGTTGGCGACTTGCCGACTCTCACGGCCTTCGTGGGCCCCATGGCTCGCGTGATCCGAGGCATTCTCTGCGTGGTGGGATAGCGCAGGCCCCATGTTGGGTGCTGGATGCGTGAAGTCCGCACTCGACGGGGTGGGCGGGCACCACGACACATTCGTGGCCAGCTGTGCGGTACACAACAGGACGGTGATGTGCGAGCCCATCCAAGACTTCATGGGTCTAGGTTAGCAAATGCTCGACACGACCCTGTCGGTCGAAGTGACCGGGCGTGTTAGGCTGCAGCCACTGGATGGGCGTATCGCAACGAGGAGTCAGCATGGCCGTACCGCTCGACACCGTCGATTTCGCTTTCGATGAGATGCCCGGGGATGATCTCCACGAAGTGCTCCGGGCCTACCGTGAACAGGGTCCTGTTGCGCCCACCCGTTTTCTGGGGATTCCGGCCTTCGTGATCACCGGCCACGCGGCGCTGCTTGACGCCTTCCGGGACGTGGAGCGTTTTCCGCCCCATCGGATGTACGAAGTGTCCTTCGAGGGAGCCATCGGCAAGAGCTTCATCTCCATGGAGGACCTCGCCGAACACCGCGTCTATCGCAAGCTGGCCACGCCGGCCTTCCGCTCTCGTGCCGTGCAGAGCTATGAGCGCTCGGGCCTGGCGGCGCTCGCCCACGAGATGATCGACGCACTGGGCGACCGGGAAGAGATCGATCTGGTAGCCGAATTCACCGCGCGCTTCCCCTACCTGGTGATTACGCGGTTGTTGGGGCTTCCCCGGGAGCGCGAGGAGGAGTTCCACCGCTGGGCGTTGGCGCTCTTGCGGTTTCGGGAGGAGCCCGCTGAGGCCGAGAGCGCCTCGCGCGAGCTGACGGAATTTCTGGCTCCGGTGGTCGCCGCGCGTCGCCGCCAGCCGTGCAATGACGTCATCTCCGAGTTGGTGGCGGCGACGGTGGAGGGCCGTCGTCTGGAGGACGAAGAAATCTACAGCCATGTACGCCTGCTCTTTCCCACGGGTGGCGAGACGACGCATGGCTCGCTGGGTAACCTGTTGTTTGCACTGCTGAGCCGCGAGGGTGCGTGGTCCGATCTGAAGCGGAACCCCTCGCTCATCGAAGCGGCCGTGGACGAAGTCCTGCGTTGGGAGACGCCCATCGCCGTGCTGCCCAGGCTCTCCAGCTCCCAGCCCGTGGAGTTCCATGGAACCGAGATCCCGCCGGATTCTTGGGTGTTGTTCGCGATCGCGGCGGCCAATCGCGATCCCGAGGTCTTCGAGGATCCCGATCGCTTCGACATTCATCGCAAAGCGCCCGAGATGCTGACCTTCGGACGTGGCGTCAAGTCATGTCCCGGGATGCACCTGGTGCGACGGAACATGGCGGTTGCACTCGAAACCCTATTCGAGCGCATGCCGAACGTCGAATTGCTCGACGTCGATGCGTCGTTGCCTCGGCGCACGGTGCTGCGCAGTCCTGATGCTCTGCGTGTGCGGCGAACCGGTGGCCCGTCGGACTGCTAGACGCGACCCATGAGCCGCCAGGACTTCGAGAAATGGGAGGGGCGTTACGCCGAGCGGTCCGTGTCGGACCCTGAGGAGGTGGAGCCTTTCCTGGGGGAGATCGAAGCCGAGCTGCCGTCCGTGGGTCGGGGGCTCGATCTCGCGGGCGGAGTGGGGCGGAACGCGATCTATTTCGCGCGTCGTGGTTTGCAGGTGACCCTGGTGGACGTCTCGCCCCGGGGTCTCGATCTGGCGAGTGCCACCGCCGAGCGCGTCGGTGTCGAGATCGATACGTGTGCTCTCGATCTCGAAGTGGATGCCCTGCCTGAAGGTCCCTTCGACCTCGTGGTCTGCACCTGGTTCCTTCTGACTCCCGAGATGTGGCGTGCCATCGCATCGGCGTTGGCGCCATCGGGGCGCGTGGTTTACGTGCAGCCCACGACCCGTCATCTCGAGCGGCACGCCCACCCGCCGGCGCGATTTCTGGTGGAGTTCGAGCACCTGGCATCGACGCTGGGATCTGCGGGGCTCGAGCCTCTGAGGCTCGAACAAGGTTGGGATTCGAACGGTGCACACACGGCTCGTGTGCTGGCTCGGAAGGCGTCGAGGAAGGGGTGAGCCGAAACGCTCTCTGAGACCGAGAGGCCTTGGATCGTGCATAATGTGAGGAGCCCAGGGGAGATCCACTGGGCTCGGCGCACGAACGAGAACCGCAATCCGGCGAGCACCCGCTCGGTGGGATGATGCAGCAGGAGGAGGACGGAAATGCAGGACGCACTCGGTTACGAGGGGCAGCACGTGGTGGTGACGGGGGCGGCTTCGGGAATGGGGGCCTCGACGGCCCGAATCCTGTCGGAGCTCGGAGCGCGGGTGACCGCACTGGACGTCAAGCCCGTGGAAGCCCCGGTCGATGCGTTTTTGGAAGTGGACCTGCGCGACCGCGCCGCCATCGAGCAGGCTGCGTCGAGTATTGAAGGTCCTGTGCATTCCATCGCCAGTTGTGCAGGGCTGCCGGGCACTCCTTTTTCGGATGTCGACACCATGTTGGTCAATTTCGTGGGAGCGAGACATCTGATCGAGTTGCTCGTG
Source organism: Myxococcota bacterium (assembly GCA_022447545.1). Taxonomy (GTDB): domain Bacteria; phylum Myxococcota_A; class UBA9160; order UBA9160; family SMWR01; genus JAKVBI01. Next base: position 178,083 of record JAKVBI010000002.1, on the reverse strand, counting down.
CCCAAACTCACCGAGGGAGCGTCCATTGGAGTCATCTCGTCGGCGGGTGGATTCGGGTGGCAGCAGAACCTGGAAACGATTCTCGAGTTTCTGGCGATCGAAGAATTTGATGAAGCGCACAAGTGGTGTGAGGAGCACACCGAAGCCCTGATGGGCGGCTACTTGTTCTCCAAGCAGGTGATCGACGCTTGGGTAGGGTGGCGGGGAGCGGACCTCATCAAGCAGGGGATCCGATTGAACTGCATCAACCCGGGCCCGACCTCGACCCCCATGATGCCGTCCTTCCACGCCGCGTCAGGCAAGGAGTTGATCGATACGGCGGTGGGTCCGATCGGGCGCTACTCCGACGCCGACGAGCAGGCCTGGCCTCTGGTGCTGCTGAACAGCCCACGCATGAGTTACGTGAGCGGCGAGGTGCTTTGGACCGATGGCGGTTTTCAGGGTGCCATGGTGACGGGCAAGTTCTCGGTTCCCTGGGCAGCCGACGAATAGACGCCGGTGCCCCCTGCGGGTGGGTTCAGTTCAGTCGGCTGCGCCAGGCCTGGGCGAAGGTCTGGAGAGCGCCAGGGAGCGAGGTGTGTTCGCGTGTCTTCGTCTGCTTGCCGCGCTTGGACACCTCGGTGATGTAGCGCTGGGGTGAGACGCTCTTGGGGTACACGCGCACGGTTCGGTCACCATCTTTAAAACGGGCTCCGAAGGCAAAGGGTCGGGTCGCCATGTGGGTCTCCTTGTTGCGGTGTCTCGAAGTTCGTCGCGCTCCCTGAATGAATCGGAGACCCCGCTAAGAACTTGAGTGGTTTCGCGGCCATTCCCGATTTCTTGCGCGCCGCTGAAGAAAGCGGGGGGGAAGGCCTTCGCTGGGCGAGCGAGGAGATTCCAGGGCGCAGAAGCCCCGGTGGTGAGCATCGAGAGCCCGCGGCGATGACTGCTCTATGCCAGGGCGATGATGATGGCTTCGGACCGGGCCGTGACCGTTTCGTCGTCGAGGCGCATGAGTCGTCCCTCGGCGAATAGTTTGCGTCCTTCAGCGCGGAGGAAGTCGCCCTCGTAGCGGAGCGGGACACCGATGGGTGTGGGGGACTGGTAGCGGACCGATAGGGTTCCCGTTGGTCCCCCTCGGCCCGAAAGCCGACACGCCAGTACCGAGATGATGTCGAACCCGGCGGCCACGAACCCACCGTGCACCCAGCCGACGTTTCCCTCGAATCGGGCGTCGAAGGTGACGTCGCCCAGGATGCGGCCGTCTTCGACTCGCACAGCGATTCCAGGCGACGCCGGGTTCGTGACGCCCACCAGCGGATGGGTGCTGCGTTCGTTGATGTACCTCTCCTGGGGTTCTTCGGGCAGGGGCAGGGTGAACCGGCTGGGACCGGGATTCGTGGCTTCGATGTCTTCCACAAGAGCTTCGAGACGGTCGGCGGCAGTGGTGATGGCCGAAGCTTCGCCATTGGTGGTGAGCATCCAGCGGCTCAGGTCGAGGAGGGAGGCACTGAGTCGCCGCAGGTCCGGGGACGGTCGGGGGTTGGAACGGGCCAGTTCTTCGATCATGCGGATCTGCTTCAGCACGTCTTGCGGGTCGGGAGTCGGATCAGACATGGAGCCACCATACCATCACGAGATCTGTTGATTGGCCGCTGATGGCACAAGCGGTGGGATCGGTCTCGCTTGGCGGCTTGACTCCGAGTTTCGCTGCGGTGGGCCGTCGAGTGTAGACTGGTATCGCCTCCACACACCGCCGTGTCGTGGGTGAGGATCGGATCCTTTGAACACCTGGAGTTCCTGTGTCGTATGGCTGACTCGAACCCCTCGATCAATGATGAAATCGATGTCGTGCACCGGAGCTGCACACTGTGCGAGGCCCATTGCGGAGTTTCCGTTGCGGTCGATCGTGTACAGGGGCGTGTGGTCGATGTCCGCGGCGACGAGCGGGATGTCATGAGCCGGGGTTACGTGTGCCCCAAGGTGGTTGGGATGTCGGCTCTGAGCGAGGACCCCGATCGTCTTCGCACTCCGGTCAAGCGCGTGAATGGTGAATTCATCGAGATTGACTGGGACGAAGCTCTTGATCTCGTGGTCTCTCGATTGACCCAGCTGCGAGATACGCACGGCCCCAATTCGCTGGCCATCTATCTCGGAAACCCCAACGCTCACGACTTCGCGTCGAATCTTTCGATGCCCGTTTTGATCCGCGCGCTGGAGACGCGTTGGCGCTTTTCGGCCACGAGTGTCGATCAACTCCCGAAGATGTTGTCGAGTTGTCTGCTTTTTGGTTCTCCCTCGGCGTTCGCGGTGCCCGACATCGACCGGACGGACTTCTTGCTGGTGCTTGGAGCCAACCCAATGGCGTCCAACGGAAGCATCATGACGGCGCCGGACATGCCGGGTCGCCTGCGCCGGCTGCGGGAGCGGGGAGGGCGCCTGGTGGTCGTCGACCCCCGTCGAAGCGAGACCGCTCGGCTCGCCGACGAGCATCTGTCCATTCGACCAGGTACGGATGCCCTGTTCCTGTTCGCGCTGGTTCATGTGCTGTTCGAAGAGGGTCACGTCGATTTGAAACGTGTGAGCGAGCAGGCGACGGGGCTCGAGGAGTTGAGGGCGCTGGCCCTGGAATTCTCTCCCGAGGCCGTGGCCGCCGCCACGGGAATTGCGGCGTCGGAGACCCGAGAGCTGGCCCGGGAATTCGCGGCGGCCCCTTCGGCGGCCTGCTATGGCCGGATCGGCACTTGCACCCAGGAGTTCGGCACTCTTGCGAGCTGGTTGGTGGATGTACTCAACACGATTACGGGGAATCTCGATCGGCCGGGGGGCGTCATGTTCCCCCGGCCCGCTCATGCGCCGCCTGAGTTCTCCACTCGGCGCAAGGGAAGAGTTCCCTATGGGCGCTGGCACACCCGCGTGCGTTCGCTACCCGAGTTCGGCGGAGAGTTGCCCGTGGCCGCGCTGGCCGAGGAGATCGATACCCCCGGAGACGATCGCGTACGCGCGCTGCTGACCATCGCGGGCAACCCGGTCTGTTCGACGCCCAATAGCGATCGTCTGGATCGTGCCCTCGAAGGGCTTGAATTCATGGTCAGCGTGGATCTCTACATCAATGAGACCACTCGCCATGCCGATGTGATTCTGCCGACCTCGGCTCCCCTCGAACGACCCAACTATCCCATGTTGTTTCATGGCCTCTCGGTTCGAAACCATGCGCGCTGGTCGCCTGCAGTTCTCGAGCCTCCTGCGGGCGTCCGCCATCTCTGGGAGATCGCCATGGAGTTGGCTGGCCGCATGCAGGGAGCCGACGCCGCAGCGGCCGAGGATTTGCTGCTCAGCAATCGCCTGGGCGTTGCCCTGGGAAAGGGCAGCCCCCACTCCGGCGTGAACGAGCCCCAGGCTCGGCGGGCGCTCGATGCTTGGCAGGGACCGTCCCGCATTCTGGACCTGATGCTGCGAACCGGGCCCTACGGGGATGGTTTCCAGGATGGCGGCGAGGGGCTGTCGTTGCAGGCCCTGATCGATTCGAAGCACGGCGTGGACCTCGGTCCCCTGGAACCGGTGTTGCCGGAGATGTTGACGACGAGCAGTGGACGGGTGGAACTGGCACCGGACCTGATCGTCGAGGACGTGGAACGTCTGCGCGCCAGGTTGGACCGGCCGACGAAGGGCCTGGTTCTGGTGGGTCGGCGCCATCTACGCTCGAACAACTCGTGGATGCACAACCTGCGAGCCCTGTCGAAAGGCCGGGAGCGCTGCATCCTGCTCGTTCACCCCGAAGACGCTGATCGGTTGGGAGTCACCGACGGATCCCGGGTGAGCGTGAGTTCCCGGGTGGGCAAGGTGGTAGCGCCGGTGGAGATCACTTCAGATGTCATGCCCGGTGTCGTCAGCTTGCCTCATGGCTTCGGACATGATCGTTCAGGAGCGCGCCTGAGTGTGGCGTCCGAGTTTCAACCCGGTGTCAATTCGAATCGGCTGACGGACGAGCTCCGCCTGGACGAGCTTTCCGGCAATGCCGTTCTCAACGGGATACCCGTGGACGTGGAGGTTTTGAGAGAGTCGCCGTAGGCAGCTCTCTCAGATCGGGTTCATCCAGTGGCACCTGGCGGCAAGCGGAGGAATGAGATGGCAGCGGACTTCGAGGAGATGACGTACTCGGTACGCCGAGACGACTGGAGCCAGGGGCGCTTGGATTGTTCGACCCTTCCGGAACTCGGGCCTTCGGAGGTGCTGTTTCGGGTGGACCGCTTTGCACTGACTTCCAACAACGTCACCTATGCGGCAGCGGGCGACATGCTCAACTATTGGGGCTTCTTTCCCGCCGACGAGGGCTGGGGTCGCGTTCCCGTCATGGGCTTTGGCGACGTACTGGCTTCGCGCCACCCGGAGGTGGCTGAGGGAACCCGGGCCTTTGGCTTCTTTCCCATGAGCACCCATCTGGTGGTGGAGGCTTCCGGGGTGACGGCTCACTCCTTCGTAGATGCCGCCCCCCATCGCAGTCAACACGCCCCGGTCTACCGCCAATACCAGCCGGTCGACGCAGATCCCCACTACGATGCCGGCTACGAGAGTCGGATTCTTCTGCTGCGTGGCTTGTTCATGACCTCATTTCTGGTCCACGGGTTTCTGGAAGATGCCAATGGGTTCGGGGCCGAGCGTGTTTTGATCTCCAGCGCGTCGAGCAAGACGGCCATTGCCCTGGCCTTCCTGCTTTCCCAGCGTGCCGGGCAACATGTGGTGGGCTTCACCTCGGCCCGCCACCGTGCCTTCGTCGAGGGGCTGGGTTTCTACGACGAGGTGTTGGCGTACGACGAGGTCGAGAAATTGTCTGCGGATGCGCCGGCCGTCTTCGTCGACCACTCGGGCGACGGGGGGTTCGTGAACGCGCTTCACCGACACCTGGGCGATCAGCTGCGCTACAGCGGAATCGTGGGTGCGACCCATTGGTCGGCAGGACCGCGTGACACCGATCTGCCCGGGCCTGAGCCCGCATTCTTCTTTGCCCCGGGTGAGATCACCAAACGTGTGGAGGCCTGGGGGCCCGAGGGTTTCCAACGGCGCTTGGGAGAGGGGTGGCGCGCTTTCTGCCAATCCAGCGAGGGCTGGCTGAACGTCCAGTTCGATGGGGGACCCCCGGCGGTAGAGCGTGTGTTCCAGAACCTGCTCGGGGGGCATGCATCGCCCCAGACGGGGCATATCCTGTCGCTGTGGGAAGGCTGAGGAGGTGAGTTCGTTGGAGGTTCGGCCCGAAGTCCTGGAGACCCACTGCGAATGGCGGATGGGAGACATGGCCGATGCGGCGGTCTGGACCGAGGAGTTGACCCCGCCAGAACTCGAAGAACTCGATGCCGCCTTGCGCCAAAGTTTGGCTCGATCCGACGATGTGCTGTCTCTGGGGCGCGATGACTTTCCCCTGCCGACACTGGGAGTGCGGCTCTCTCGCATCGAGCGCGAACTGATCGATGGACGCGGCTTCGTGCTGCTTCGGGGACTCCCGCGAGAGCGCTATGACCAGCGCGAGATGGAGGTGCTCTACTGGGGGATCGGCATGCACCTCGGCGAGCCATGGCCCCAGAATGCCCGCGGCCACGTGTTGGGTGATGTCACGGATCAGGGCCGCGCTGCCGACGATCCCAACGCCCGGGGCAATGAACTCGGAGGCATGGCGCTCGAGTACCACTCGGACGGATCGGATCTCGTGGGTTTGATGTGTCTGGACGCCGGGCTCAGTGGTGGGGTTTCCAGGGTCGCCAATGCAGTGGCGATCCACAACGACCTCGTGCGCGAGGCTCCTGATCTCGCCGCGGCACTCTACCATCCGCAACCCTTCGACTTTCGCGGCGAACAGGCCGCAGGGACGAAAGGCTGGTATCAGCTGCCTGTCTTCACCCGTTGGGGCGAACAGCTCTTCGTTCGTTACATCCGGCCCTACATCCTTGCCTCTCAGCGTCATGAGGATGCTCCACGTCTTGGGGAGGCCGATCGGGAGGCCCTGACGCGGGTCTTCGACATGGCGCGTAGTGGTGACTACAGCGTCTCCATGGCCCTCGAGCCCGGCGACATCCAGTTCGTCAACAACTACCACGTGCTCCACGCGCGGGACGCCTATCAGGATGATCGTGCGAGGGGTCATGTTCGCCACCTCAAACGCCTCTGGCTGGCGACGGGGGTACTCGATAGCCGACCCCCCCACTTCCAGCGTGCCACCAGTGGGCACTGGGAGCAACGGCGCTCGGTCAGTCGCATTCCCGTTGTCGACGCTTGAGGGCTTCACGATGAAGCTACACAGCACGGCTTCGCTTTTCCTGCTGGTCCTTCTCGGATTCGGGAGTCAAGACGCCTTGGCCATCGAAGCCGCGCGTGCGATGTCTGGACAAACCGGTCAAGTGGACCGGGAGGGCCGATCCATCGGCTATGCGTCTTCTGGGAGTGGCACGATTGTCGTGATGCTGGCCAGTATGGGACGCTCGGCGAGCGACCTGAACGAATTGGGGGCTCGTCTGGTGGAGGCCGGCTACCGAACCCTTGCGATCGATGCACCGGGAATTGGAGCGAGCGGAACGAACTGGTCCGCTCCACCCTCGGTTCACGACTATGCGGCTGACATCGAATACGTGTTGCGCGCCGCCGGGCTTCCCGAGGGTGAGCGTGTTTTTGTTCTGGGGCACGCTTATGGGAATCGTATTGCTCGGGCCTTCGCGACAGATTTTCCAGACCGCGTCGAGGCGACGATCCTGTTGGCGGCAGGAGGTCGGGTGCCCGGGACGGCGGCCGCCCACGAGTCTTTCCCGAAGATCTTCGACCCGACCCTGCCTAACTCGGTACGCGCGGAGGCCGTCGGGGAAGCGTTTTTTGCTCAGGGCAACCGTGTCCCCGACGAGTGGATCAGTGGCTGGTATGGGGCGACCATGCTCGCCCAGGTCGAGGCACTCCAACGGGCTTCCGCGGACCGCTGGTGGCCCGGCGGTCGGGCGCCCATCCTGGTGGTGCAGCCGGGCGAGGACGCTCTTGCGCCGCCTGCCAATGCCGCTCTGCTGCGCGATGAGTTCCCCCATCGGGTTCGCGTCGTCGAGATCCCCAAAGCAGGGCATGCGCTGTTGCCCGAGCAGCCCCAGGCGGTTGCCAAGGCGGTGCTCGAATTCCTGGAGGCCCAGAAGTGGGCTAGGCGATGAAGCGGCTACGGGAGGCTCCGCCCCCCGGGCGGCAGAGGAGGATCGAATGTCAGAGATTCTGTACGAAAGTGAAGGACACGTCACCACCATCACGTTGAATCGGCCAGAGCGCCTCAACGCGATCAGTGGATCGATGTTGAAGGGGTTGTCCGAAGCCCTTCTCGAGTGCGACCAGGACCGCAATGTGAGAGCCATTCTCTTGACCGGAGCCGGTCGCGGATTCTGCTCCGGCCTGGATCTCAAGGATGTGGCAGGTGGTTCGAGCGACATCACTGATGGGAGCGGGTCGGCGGGCATTGGCGAGATGCCTCCCATGGTCATGCGCCGCATCGATACTCCACTGATCTGCGCCCTCAACGGAGCCGCATCGGGCTATGGCATGGACCTGGCGCTGGGATGCGACATGCTGATCGCATCGGACCAGGCGAAATTCGTCGCTCCGACAAAGCGAGGTGTGTTGCCCGAGAGCGGGGGGACCTGGCTGCTGCCGCGGCTGCTGGGTTGGCAGAAGGCTTGTGAGGTGGTGTTGCTGGCCAGGCGCTTGGATGCGGCCGAGATCGAACGGCTCGGCCTCGCCAATAAAGTGGTGCCCCACGCCGAACTGATGGAGGAGGCACGGTCCTGGGCGGAAGAGTTGGCTTCGAACCCACCCCTTGCCGTGGCTGCGGCCAAGCGCAGTATGCGCACAGGGCTCGACTCGACCTTCGAAGCCAACACCCACCATGTGATGGCGGAACTGATGCAGCTGTTTCGCAGCAAAGACTTCGGAGAAGGCCTGGCTGCGTTCATGGAAAAGCGCGAGCCTCGTTTTCAAGGTCGTTGACGCCGTGGCGGCAGTGGCACTCCACCGGTCACGGCAGTGTCTCTGATATGCTGACGAAGAGATGCCGACGGATGGATCACGATCGCTTCGCGAAGCCCGGCGGGACTACTACAAGGCCGCAGGCCTTCCGCCCGACGGGGGCGATTCCGATCGCTGGGTGCGGGTGAAGCTGGGTCCCATCACCGTGGCGTTTCCGAACACCGACGGGCGTCGCCGTGCAGTTCGTTATCACGATCTGCATCACTCCCTGGCGAGCTACGGGACTGATCTGACGGGCGAGGGCGAGATCGCGGCTTGGGAACTCGCATCGGGTTGCTTCCAATTTCCTGCGGCTGTGCTCCTGAATGCCATTGCCATGGGGTTCGTGGTTGCAGGTCGGCCCCGGGCGGTCTTTTGCGCGCTGCGCCGAGGACGACGAAGCCGGAATCTGTACGGCGAACCATTCGACGACGCACTTCTGGATCGCCATGTGGGAGAGGTGCGAGCCGACCTGCTCTTGGACCGTGAAGTTCCAGCGGTCACGCCCGGCGATCTCTTCTCCTTTGCGGGTTGGGTGGGAGTGGGGTTTCTATTGGTGTGGGGAGTGCCAATCGCGGGACTCTGGGCGTTGCTCCACTGAATCGGCAGCGTGCTCCGAGGGCCCATGGGAGGGTTCATCGGGGTGCCTGTGGTTTTTACGAACTGGGAGATTCTCGATGGCGGCCATGAAACGCACGCGTGTGGTGGAGTGGTTTTGGAAGATTCATCCCTTCATCTATCGCATCAGCGGTGGACGCCTGTTGGGCGAGATGATCGGGATGCCAGTGCTGCTGTTGTCCACCACCGGTGCCAGGACTCGGAGTCGGCGCACGACGGCGCTGACCTACCTGCCCCATGGCGGTGCCTACGTGGTGATTGGCTCCTTTCTGGGGGAACCTCGCCATCCGGGCTGGGTCCACAACCTGCGGGCTCGACCCCGTGCGGAGATTCAGGTGCGGGGCCGAACGATCGCCGTGGCGGCACGGGAAGCTCAGGACGTCGAGCGCGACGAGATCTGGTCGTCGCTGTTGGCACAGGAGCCGAGCTATCGCGATTATGCCGAGCGAACCGAGCGGGAGATCCCGGTGGTGGTGCTGGAGCCGGAGGGTGATTCGCCGTCGTCGAGTCGGTCCGTTTCGTGAGGGATCCCGCTGAGAACCCTCCCGGTCACCTCAGACCGCGCGCCATCTCTCGAGGGTGCCTTCGATTTCCGCGCGGACCTGGTTGAGGAGATCTCGGGGGGACTGGTCTTCACTTCGCGCGATGGGGTCGCCAATGCGTACATGGACCCGGGTGCCGAAGGGAATGGGGAACAGGTTGTGCTCGAGCAGGCGCCAGGACTCGTCGATGGTCACGGGGACCACTGGAACATCGGGCGCCGATTCCAACAAAGCCTGGAAGCCCGGCAGTCGGAAACGTCCGAGTTTTCCGGCCCGGGCCCGGGTGCCTTCGGGATAGATAACCGCTGAGGTGCCCCTTCGGTGAATCTCGCGGCCGAGTTGTCGGATGGCTTCCGTCGCCTGCTCTCGGTCACCCCGCTGGATGATTGCGTTGCCCCCCCTTCTCAGGTTGTAGGAGATGCTGGGCAGCCAGCGTGCCAACTCTTCCTTGGAGACGTATTTCGGGAAGTTGGAGAAGAGCAGGTTGCCGAGAATCGGGATGTCGAACATGCTCTGATGGTTGGCGACCAACAGGTACGAACGGTGGGGTTCGATGGCGGTTGAGCGTTCCACTTCGAGTCTCGTACCCGCGATTCGAAAGGTTCCCACCAGAGCCACCTGTAGCCAGCCCGCGACGATTTCCTGGGGGTGTTGGCCGAACAGGCGAGCGACTCGCTGGAGCGGATCGAAGACCAACAGCACGATGCCAAAGGCAATCAGGAAGGGAATGGTGAAGATCCAGGCGACGATTCTTGAGCCCACGGTGGGGATTCTTGCACAACTCGATGAAGTGCGCGGAAAGAGTGCCTGCCGGCGGTTCGGTGGAACCTTCGCGAATCTTCTGGCGTGCTGGATGATGCTCGGGGTGTTGGGCTGCGCTTCGCCCCTGACACCTCCGACTGGGGGCCTCGGAAACGGTCTGGCACCGTGTCCCGACACGCCCAACTGCGTGTCCAGCGAGGCCAGCGATGTCCAACACGCTGTGGCACCCCTGGTGATCCGGGGGAATCCGGAGGTTGCCTGGCAGGTCACCCGTGAAGTGGTGGGCGCGCTGCCGCGCGTGATCGTGGTGGCCGAGGGGCAGGGCTGGCTTCGCGCAGAGTGTCGCAGTGCGCTGTTCCGTTTCGTGGATGATCTGGATCTGCGTGTGTACGCCGATCGGGGAGTCATCGAGGTCCGCTCGGCATCACGCGTCGGATACGGCGACCTCGGTGTGAACCGGCGCCGTGTGGAGAACCTGCGGGCCGAACTCGCCCTACGGGGTGTGGTGGAGCCTGGCTAGACGCGTGAGGGATCTCTGGGGCATGCTGCTCCGCACATCCACAGGGGGAAACTGTGAATTCGAAGACTCCCAGCTCGACCTCGGAATATGACATCGAATCCCACCTCGCGATCCTCAACCTCGAGGGTGAGTACGCCCGTACCTGGGATACCGCCAACCCCGAGGGTTGGGCGAGCTTGTTCACCGAGGACGGGATCTTCGAGATGCTCCCCGTCGGCCGCACACGGGGAGAGTTCTTTCGCGGGCGCTCGGAGCTCGCGGCCTTCTGCCGGCGGATCAACGAAAGCTACCGGGGGTTGCACCTGATCCATGTTCCCTCGGTTTGCATCGAGGGCGATCGAGCCAACAGCTGGATCCACTTCGAGTTCCGCTCGCTGCAAGGGTCCACACAGGGGAGCGTGGCGGGGATTTACCAGGTCGATTACGCCCGCACCTCCGACGGATGGCGGATTCATCACCGTATCGAACAGGCCGTTGCACGGTCGAGCAGTGCTTTCGGGCCGATTCCCACTACGCTGGCTTCGCTGGTTCCCCAGGCGGATTGAGCGAGCGATACTGCCGGGTTCAGCTGTCCTTCATCTCGATGAGGATCTCGTGGTAGGTCTTCTCACCGATGTTGTAGGCCCACTCGATTCCCCCCTTTGGGATGGCCACGGTGTTGCCCTCGGGTGGGATCCGGACGGCGAAGATGTCCATTCCCGAGGATTTGGGCGGAACCCCGGCCACCAGGTCTCCCGACATGATCACGAGGTAGTAGTCGTTGACGTGGTGGTGGAGGTCGCTGCTCTCTCCCGGCTCGAGTTTCATCTCCCAGACGCGCAATTTTTCGTCTTCGAACAGTACGGTCTGAGCGATCGTCCCTATTTCGTCGTCGGCGTGCTCTTCGCGGAATTTTTCCAGCTGTTCGAGGGTTTGGGCGGGGATTTCGGTGTACTCGGGCTCGACGTTGAGCATGGCGATCTCCTGGCTGAGGGGACTCCCACCATACTAACCCAGGGGCTGACTTCGGGTGCAAGGCGGGTTGCGCGGTTCGCTCCATGGCCAAATTGTTCATGCCGGCGGAGCAGCTTCCCGGTGTCTTCGGCTGGAATCGTGTTAGCCTCGGGTCGCCGTTTCCGGCCTCCGGAGGTTTCGTCATGAGCAACCCGGTTCGAATCGCAATCGTGGCGGCCTGTGCGGTCGCTTTGTTCTATCTGGTCGTTACGCTGGCGCGGAACGTTCCAGGCTGAGCCCCAATCGAGCGGGAAGTCCAGGGCCTCCGGTCAGGCGCTCATGTCTATCCCGGGGTCGGCCGATGCAGGCGTGCGATGCAATTACGACGCTTGCTCGTGGTCGCCCTTGCCCCCTATGTGGTCTGGCTCGTCTTTGCCTACGAGTATCACTTTCTTGATGGTGTGAACCTCGCACTGCACGAAGGGGGCCACCTTGTGCTGGCCTTCGGGGGCACCACCCTGCATTTTCTGGGCGGGACGTTTGGCCAACTCTTCTTCCCCGTAGCCTTCGCGGTTCACTTCGCGCGTCGCGGTGAGCCCTTCGAAGCGCTCATTTGTTTGTTGTGGCTGGGGGAGAGCGGCATGAATGTTGCCCGTTATCTGGGAGACGCCCAGGCCCAGGCACTGCCCCTCGTGGGTGGACACATACACGATTGGAACTGGCTGCTCTCTCGATGGGGCCTGTTGGAAAGTTGTGAAGCCCTGGCGATGGGGGTACATCTGCTTTCGAGTGCATGTGTGGTGGTGGCCTTTGGGCTCGCTGCGCGGCTGGCCTTTGCTCGCCGTGATACTTTGTTGCCGGCTGGGTCTCCCGCCTGGGAGGAGTTCACGGAGCCGGAGCTGCACCGTAGCCGTCCGTCCCGCGGTCTCTGATTCGCCCGACGCGTGGTACGGTCTCCGGATCGGCGGTACACCGTGGCACGGTGCAGCCACAAGGAGACACAGCATGGCCGTTCGTGCATTTCTCGCTTTGATGACTTTGGTTTGGCTCCCCTACGGGCTCTACTGCCTGTTTGCGCCAGATACCCTCGAGACGATGGCGGGTGTGAAGGCTTTGAACCCCACGGCCAACGTCGAACTTCGCGCCATGTACGGTGGCGTGCAGGCGGCCATCGGTGTGCTGGTGGGTCTCGCACTACTGCGTGAGTGGCTGCGGGTCCCCGCGCTGACGGCGCTGGGCTTTCTGGCCTTGGGGCTAGGGACCTCTCGACTGATCGGCTGCCTGATCGAGGGGGATCAGTCGTTCTACAATGTTTCGGCCCTGGTTTTCGAGTTGATCGTGGGTGTCGTGGCTTTGCGGCTGCTGGCGAGCTTGACCCGCGACCCAGCGACTGTTTGATCCCATGGGTCCGGTGGTTCCACAAAGGGTTCGAGTCATGCAGCGGATTCCCGAGCCCGAACTGATGCTCGACGAAGAACAGGCGCGTGCCTACGCCGAGGCCGATTTCTCCGAGCCTCACGGCGAGTTCATCCGCCTGCTTCTGGAGCGTCTGGGCCAACTTCCGGAAACCGGGGCCGCCCTAGATCTCGGTTGTGGACCGGGGGATATCTCATTCCGTTTCGCTGCTGCTCGACCGGGGTGGAGGGTCGATGCACTGGATGGTTCCCCCGCCATGCTCGCCCTGGGCCGCGCCGATGTGCGTTGCCAGACCAATGAGGGCCGGGTCCTGTTTCACGAGGCTCTTCTGCCCCTGGATACGACGAGTCGTGCACATCTGCACGCCCCCTACGATCTCGTCTTCTCCAACTCATTGCTCCACCATCTGCCCGACCCCGCCATTCTGTGGGATTCGGTGGGCCTCGGCGGCCATCCGCATACGCGCGTGTTTGTGATGGATCTGATGCGCCCCAGTGACGAGGGGATGGCTCGGGACATGGTCGACCAGTACGCGTCCGGCGAGCCCGAGATCCTGCGCCGGGATTTCTACCACTCGCTGCGTGCCGCCTACCGGCTCGGTGAGGTGCGCGAGCAGCTGGCTTCTGCGGGGTTGGCGCATCTGCGTGACGCGGCGGTTTCTGATCGACACTTCATCGTTTGGGGCTCAGTCGGAAATGACACCCCCAGCTGATTTCACACCGCGTCATTACGGCCGGTTGGCAAACACCCGGAACCCGATGCCGTGGTCTTGAATGCTGCCATTGCCCAGGGTCGCGACGTCGATCAGTTTGGCCCCGTAGGAGAACTCGAGACGCAGCCAGGGCCACGGGGCCCACATCGCTACTGCGCCGATACTGGCGAGATCTTGAGAGGGCGGAGTGCCGCTTCGCCCGTGGCTCCAGGCGCGTCCAAAATCGACGAAGGGCCCGACCGCCAGCACACTCCGGGAGTTCACGTCCCGGCGCAAGGGCAGGATCGCGGTGAGTCCTAGCGAGTAGCCGTTGTCCCGGATCAATTGGTTCTCCCGATATCCCCGCACGCTCGCAGCGCCGCCCAGTGAATAGCGTTCGAAGGGCAGCAGAGGGTCGAGGGCCAGCTGGACGTTGCCGCGAAGGTGAAGCTCCAGTCCACTGTTCTCGAAGCGGTAGAGCCAATGGAGCTGGCCCAACCAGGAGGCGAATTCGGCGGTATCGGTGGGGCCCGAGGTGGCCCCCAGGACGTCGAAGCCCACGCTCCAGGTCGAGCGCAGCCCCAGGGCTTGATGCCGGGTTTGGGTCTGCCACTGCTGGTAGATGCGCAGCACGCTGTCGCTCAGGCGGCCGTCGTCGGCTGCGTCCGAAAAGGCGAAGGGGAAACCGAGGACTGTCGAGCGACTCTGGCGCCATTCGGCGCGGACTCCCGCTTCCAGGACCGAGTGTTCGCCGGACCAGAGGGCCTGGGTGAGATCTATGGATGTCATCAGGTAGTCGCTCTCGATGTCGAAGGGGTCCAGACTTTCCTCGACGATCCTGACTTCGGCCCAGCGGAAGCCGAGTCGGAGGACCGTACCGCTACGAGGAGTCCGGATCGTGTAGCCCAGAGCCACGTCGTTCAGGCCCTCGGAGATACCGAAGCCACCCGCGAGGACATCGCCGAGACCCAGCGGGTTGCGGACGCTGGCCTGAATGAGCCCAGCCTGTTCGCCGATCAGCGGGTTGAGCATGTTGCCGTACGCGAGCCCTGCCCGCAGACGTGAAGACTCCACGACCTTCACATGCAGGATGGCCTCGTCGGCTTGGTCACCGGGTTCGAGGGTCGCGTGAATTTTCTCGATGCCCGTCTCCGCCTGCAGGACCGCCAGGTTCCGCTCGATTTCAAAGGCGTTCAGGGGGCGATCGGCTGGGCCCCGCAGTTGCTCGGTGAGGTAGGCGTCTCGGTAGCTGCTGTTGCCCGTGATGATCACGTCGGCCAATTGTCCTTCGACGACGCGGACCCGGAGCACTCCTCCTTGGAGGTCCTGATCGGGTAGGAACACCCGGGTGTTGACGAAGCCGGTGTCGAGATAGGCGCGCTGAAGGGTCTCGCGCAGATCTTCGAGATCCGAGTTGTCCAGTTCGCGGCCCACGTAGAGGGCGACGGCACCCGCCACCATCTCCTCGGGAAGCGCGGTGTTGCCCTCGACGGCGATCTCTCCCACGTAGATCTGCAGGGTTCCGGGAAGAGATCCCGCCCGGGGCGTCGGAATGGGCGGGAGGGTCAGGCCATCGCCCTGAGGGTCTTTCTGCAGGGTGTCCGAGAAGTCGGGAGGACGGTTCGAAGGAAAGTCCGGAGCCGGGGGCTGGGGCCCCAGGGCGTTGGCGGCTCCCGCCAAGAGAACCGCCAAGAGGGCCGTCACTCCACGCCCTGCCAGGGGTCGACAGGTCGCGGACGGCGCCATGGGGAAACGTGCCAAGGGTCAGCGGGCGGCGCTGAGCGTCGAGGCCGCCCCGCAGTCGAAGCTCGTGAGCTGACTGCTCACGCTCGCGATGCCGGGAGCGGGGACGGAGTTGGCGCCGGCGGCGGCTTCGTCAGCGGGGAGGCTGGGAAATGCCGGGAGGTAGTCGCCCGGCTCCGGCGCGATGCCCGGCTGGCCTTCGATCACGAAGGAACTCGAGCCGGCGCCTCGCCGGCTCGCACAGTGCTCGCGCAGGATGGCGGTCACGTCCAGGTAGGCGACGGGCAGGGGAGCCAGCTGGCCCTCGGCCTGTACCTCCGGGGCAGCGATCTCGACGTTACCGTCGAGACCGGCATCCGACGAGGCGTCGATCTGTCCGGGTTCAGCCGACTGCAGAAGATTTCCCGCGCGAATCGTGATGTTGCCGCCCGGTCCCTGGTTGGCGTCGGCCTTGATCCGGCTGTCGTTGATCACGGCCAGCTGGGGGCCGGCTTCGCTGCCGATGAAGATATTTCCCCCGCTTCCCTCCTCGAAGCGCACCCGCGTTTCGATCTTCGAGTTCACCAGCTCGATCAGTTGCGCGGCCGTGATCCAGATGTCTCCGCCGGATTCCGAGCGGTAGGCCTGAGCGTTGACGTTGCCGTCTACGATCACCACCTGCTCGGCGGCGTCGATACGGATCCCACCTCCGGGTTGGGTGCCGAAGCTACTGGCGAAGATGCCCCCGTCGTCGCGAATTTCCAACGATCCAACCTGGAGTTCGATGCTGCCAGCATCGGCTTCCCCGAAGCCGCGGGAGGCAATCTCCGCTGGGATGCCCTCGTCACTGCCGCCGATCAACACGCGTCCGTGGGTTCGGATGCGGATCTCGCCCGCGCTTCCCGAGACTTCGGAACTCGACGTGATGAGCCCGCCGTCGGTGATTTCCAGGCTGTCGGCTTCCAGGGTCACGTCGCCAGCGCGGCTGCCGGGAAGTGAGTTTGGGCCCGCCTGGGTACGTAGGCCGGCTGCGGCCTTGCCGTTGTCGAGCACCTTCACCCCTGAGATCCGGATGGGGCCGTCGACCACCACGTCGATGTCGCCAGTGGCCCGCGCGTTCTGGGTGGGGGTCTGGATTTGAGCGCCGTCTTCCAGGCTCAGGGCTCCGGCTTCGATTCGGATGTTTCCCGCGTCCTGGTTTTCCGAGGGGAGGCTTGAGATCACCGCACCGTCATCGAGTGCGACCTCGCCGTTGGTGACGATGTTGATGCTCTCTGGGGCGTCGGCTGCGCGGCCCACCGTCTGGATGGCGGTTCCGTCGCCATCCAGCTGCAGCGCGGCTGCTTCGATGGAGATACCTCCGGCGTCAGAGCTCCTGGAAGGGGTTGATGTGATCGAGGCGCCGTTACGCAGTTCTACGGCGTCGTCGGCGCGGATGACGAGGGTCTGAGGCAAACCGGGCGCTCCGTCGCGGGCTTCCAGAGTGGTGTTCTCCCCCTCCATGGTGAGGTTTCCGACTTCGAGGACGAGCGGTTGAGTGCCGTCCCCCGAAGTCGAGTAGACGGTGATCCGAGATCCCCCGGCCATGCGTACTGAATCCGCTCGGATCTCGGCCCCGGCATTCTTCACCCGGATCTGTCCCGGTTGCGCTTCGCCCAGGATGACTTCCGGGGCGATAAGACGGACGCCTGCCTCGCCGGTCAGCACTGCAGCGCTGTTCTGGTAACGCTCGAGTCTCCCATCCAGGGTGATCGAGCGGCTGGCCGCCAGATCGATGCCCGGCTGGGTTGGCGAACCATTGGCACGGATGATGGCCCCCGAATTCATCACCAATTTCCCACCGCGCAACAGAACCCGCCCACCTGACGGGTTGGGGAGTGATTCCGGTTGAGCGGCGATGACGATACTCTCGAGTTCGACGATCCCGTCAGCGCCGACCTGCGCCAACCACGTTGTCTCGGCATCGAGGTCGGTGGGGACCTCAATGGCTGCCGCCCCAACGGCTGCGACGTACAGGGTCCCGCCATCGGTGAGGATCTGTCCTCCGCTCGCAGAAAAGCTGCGTGCGACCGCGCGCAGGGCCTTACCTCTTGGGATTCTCAGCACCTGCCCACGGGTCGGCAGATCCAGATTGAGCTTTCCCAATTCTGGATCCGTGGCGACATCGAAGTCAAAACCGGTGGGTGCCTGGCCGCAGCACGGGACGGCGGGGTCCGTGGATGTCCAGGGGTCGCCCTCTCCCGAAGATCGGAAGCTGCCATCGGAAAATGTCAGGGCCTGGGCGGTACTCATGGACAGCGAACCCTGGACGTCGAAGCGGGCGTTGCCACCCACCGAGATGCCTTCTGGACTGAGTAGGACGATGTCTGCGCCCGGGATCTCGGACTCGAGAGTTCCCTCCAGGTTCATGGTGTGGACTTCGAGGTTCTCCAGGGCGGCGGGGGCCAGTCCATTCCGAGTCAAACGCAGGATCACGCGCTCGAGGCTCGAGCCCGTGATTCGCGCCGTTTCCTCGCTCCCCACCTCGAATTCGTTGAAGCTGTGGAAGAGGTTGCTGCCCCGCTTTTCTCCGTACGGTTCAGGAATGACGTAGAGGCGATCTGCAGTTTTCGCAGAGGTGCCGGTGGCCACGCTTCCAATCGTGCCGTCGAACACCACGTCGGCTACCGAGGGGTTGGGGGGTGCGATGAACAGCAGCACGGTGGCGGCGAGCAGGGCCAGGTGCTGCAACTCGTTGCGGGTTGTTTCAGGAGCCCGTGTAGGCGGCACAGTTCTCGTTGAACTCGGAGGGTTTCTGTTGCAGGTCGATGGTGCGCTTCAGAATCACGGCGTCGAGGATGGTGCAGTCGGACCCTCCTCCTACACTACAGCGCTCCTGCAATGTGGGATCGCTGGCCGTGAGCAGAAGGTTTTGCATCTCCTGCAGATCTTCGCTGAGTTCCGCCGAGATCACACCTGAATTGTCTGCATCTCCACACTGGCAGAGGTTGCCCCGGCCGTCGGGTTCTTCGCTGATCGACTGGAAGCCCTGGAACCCACCGAAGTCGCCCTGGGGCGGGTTGGGTTCAAATGGGCAGTTGTCCTCTTCGGATCGGCGCCCATCGTCGTCGACATCCGAGGGGTCGACATTGGCCGTCTCGGTGTTTGGGGAATACTCGCTCTCGTCGCAGAAACCGTCTTCGGCCTGCGAACTCAAGAACGGGTCCTTGGTGCAGATCCCGCTGAAGTTCCCGGTGGTGATCATGCCTTCGAACTCATCGGGTGAGGGTGGATGGAGTTGGGGCGGGGTATCCGGGACTCCGTCCGGGTTGACGTCACCCACCAGGTCGAAGGGTTCGGTGGCGTGCAGCTTGGCGACGCAGGTCATTTCGACATCGTGCTCTGAGGTGTGGGCGACGGTGCTCAGCACCGGGAGTGTTTCGGTCAATTTCGGAATGGATCCTTCGAGAATCAGGTAGTTGAAATTCGTCTCGTAGTGGGTGTGCGAATACGAGTATTGGGGGTCTACGTTCTGGTAGATGCCGTGGATGGGATCGTAGTTCCCTGTGGCGCTCTCACATGGACCGAACTTCTTTCCGTTCACCCATTCGCTTCCCAGTGGACAGTTGTCCCAGGACAACACCCCCGTATATCCCGTGGGAGGAGCGACCCCCACGGTGATGCGATTCATGAAGATGGGAGAGGCGAAGCACAGCTCGAAGGACTGGACGGCACTCATGTCCTCGTCGACGCCGGGTAGCAGAAAGTATTGCACCGGGGAGCCGCCAGGGTCGCTGAACGCATCCTTCGATGCGGGCGATGGCTCTTTGTTCATTTCCGCGGGAGAAGCCATCTCGTCGTCGTCGGGGCTGAATGGGTCCGGGGCATAGGAGCCCGCGACCTGTCCGCCACCTCCCCCTCCGGGCGGGGGCGGAGGCGGCATGGGCGGGAGGAACAACGGAGGCTCGAAGCAATCCTCGCAGCGGATCCGGTAGGGGCGTACGAAGGTGTTCCCCGACTTGATCGGGCCATAGCGCCAGAGGATGTTGCCGTCTCCCAGATGCTCGAGACTCGCTAGCGAGGGCACCACATAGTTGCGGGTGGCGGCGTTCGAAGACCAGTCCAGGTTTCCCAGGAAGACATCGGTTTCGCCCGCCTGACAGAGTGTCCCGCCTGGGCCATCCCCGATCAGTACTGCGTAGGCGGTGTCACGCAACAGTCCTGTCTGGCCCGTCACTGGATCGGCTCCCGTGGAATCGGTGAAGAAGAAGCCCGAGTCGTTCTTTTCGACGGTATTTCCAATGTCGCTTCCACTCGTGGGGCAACCCCGCGATGCGCAACTCGGGCACAGTACTCCGGGGACTTCGCAGCCTCCGAAGTCCAGGCCGCTCGGATCCGCGCCCATCGGATTCAGGGCTACGACCAGCTCCGTGACGTCCACGGCGCCACAGTCGATCGAGACCGCGCGCCGAATCTCTCCCACCCCGACTTCGCTTCCCACCAGACGCACCACGGTTTCCTCGCAGGCGTCACCCACACCGTCGGAGTCGCTGTCGAGCTGCTCGGCATTGGCGACCTTCGAGCAGTTGTCGCAAGAATCTCCCACGCCATCGACGTCCTGGTCCGCCTGGGAGCTGTTGGGCTGGGACGAACAATTGTCCGCAAAGTCGGGGGCGTGGTCGTCGTCGATGTCGGTCAGGAACAACTCCCAGACCCGGCCCAATTCGGTGCGCGACCAGTCCCAGTCGGCGCCCACCAGCAGTTCACGATCTCCATCGCGATCGATGTCGATGCTCGCCAGGGCCTGCCCGAAGCGCGTTCCCGGGTAGCCGGCTCGGCTGGGAGCCGTGCCGATATCGATTCGAACACCGCCGGCGATCGCGCCCAGCGGCCGCTCGAGTTGAAGCAGGGAAACCTGGCCCGGTTCTTCGACGGTCCATCCGGGTGCGCCAATGGCGAGGTCGGGCGTGCCATTGTTGTCGAGATCTCCCAGTGCCACGAGGGCAGAGCCGAACGCACCGGGCTGGAGGGTCATGTCACTGACTTGCATGCCGATCACCGGTTTGGTGGGACGCGTCGTGGGGGTGTAGATGGGGCTGCCGTTGTACGCGCTGGTGTATCCCCAGCCGGAGTAGGGGTCGTAGGTCTGGTTGCTGGGTTCCGGGAACCCCGGGGTTTCGTAATCGATGAGCTGACTGGAATGGAGCTGGGTGCCCGACAGGGTCAGCAGTGCGACGGCACCCGTAGCGTTGGGTGCATGGCCCGGAATGCCCACAGCCAGCTCGGGGCGACCATCTTCATTCAGATCCCCCAGATAGGCGAGAGCGGAACCGAACCCATAGCCGTCGCTGAGCACGGGCATCCCTTCGGTTGCCTTGTCGAATGTGGTGCTTCGCTTGAGGATGCCCTGGGGCGTGAGGCCCAGGATCGTGAGCGCCCCGCAGGTCTCTACCGCACCGGCGTCGGCCAGGGGTTGCCCCACGGCCAAATCGCGCAGCCCGTCGTTGTCGAGGTCGCCGAGGTCGGCCAGCGCGTAGCCGGGTTCCGGGATTGGAATCCTGCTGCCATATGCCACGCCTGGGGTTGCTTCACCATCGAGGTACAGCAACAAGACCGTCGGGTCGCCGGGTACGGAGATGGCGAGTTCGTCGATGCCGTCGCCGTTCATGTCTGCGACCCGCGCCAGTGCGGAGCCGAAGGCCGCGCCCGCGGGGACGTCCGGTATGTCCCCGCTGCCAGGCGTGAACAGTACGGTTTCATCCACCGTGCCGTCACGTCGCAACAACAGGAGGGCCACCTGTCCCATCGTATCGTTGTCATCGGGAAGGCCAAGCGCCGCATCGTCGACACCGTCGCCATTCACGTCACCCAGCGCGACGATCACACGACCCAGGGAACTCACATCTCCGAGGCCCAGGGCTGAGGCGTCGAGCAATCTGGCATCGCCCACCACGGCAGCACGAGCCTCTCCCATGGAGAACGCGAGGGTGAGCATCAGACCCGCGAGGGTCGCCAGGTGCTTGCGCCTACGTGCCATGGCGAACAATGCCCCTACACCCACCAGGAGCGATAGGTCCGCGGCGGGTTCGGGCACCACGACGACTCCATGGTCGAAGGACATTTCGGTTCCACCCACGCCGACCGCTTTGCTGGTCGCGTCGATGTTCCAATGGCTGTGCGTGATGGCCGGGTCGTAGAGACCCAGGGGAAAAAGTGCTGGTGCCACGGCGTTCGGATCCGACCACTGGCTTTCAAACAAGCTCGGTTCACCCTGGAAGTGCACCCACCCGATGTGATGGCGGGTGTTGGTATCCATCAGAGATTGGCCGTTTCCATAGACCCAGTTGATGCGCAAAGTGGGCGACGGAATTCCCTCGCCTTGCTTCAGGGACGACTGGACGCCCGGAATGGCTCCGATGAACTCGGTGATGGCGAGCGTCTTGCCCGGCCCGCTTCTGCTCAGTTCGATCTGCCAACCGCACAGTTCGTCGCCGCTGCCCTGACCGTTCACACAGTCGGCCGGGGGATCCTGGGAACTGACGCTCCCGGTCTGGAGGCACAGGTTCAAGAACGAATCGACGACGACGCTGAATTCGTCCTCGATGGCCGGGACAGGCGTCTCTTCGATTGCGCATTCACATGGGGCGAGGTCGGAGTCCTGAGGGCAGAAGAAGGCCACGGGGGTGTTGGCCCCCTGGGCGTCTTGGCCCAGTGCGCCCACAGCCAGCACGCTGACGGTCAGGAGGTAGAGCAGCCTTCGGTGACGCATCTCGTGCGGAAACCTCGCTTCCCGAGACCCGGCGGGCGGGAACCTGGCGCCGTTCCAGCCAAATGGACCCGCATCTCGCGTCTCTCAAAGAGTAGTCCGCAAAAATCCGAGATTCGGATCAAAATTTCTCTGCCCGTCACCCCAGGGGATCCACGGGGCCCGGGGGGGTCAGAGCCAACTGCCGATCAGCTGAAATGGGGCCCAGAAGGCCGGGTGGCTGTAGCGAAAATCACCCATTAGCTCTTGCTGTGCAGCCTGGAGGGATCGGGCACGGGAGTGTTTCTCTTGTAGGAGGCCTCGGTAGAAGGCCCGAATCAGGGCCGCCGTGGCCGGGTCGTCCACACTCCAGAGGGTTCCCAGGGCGCTGCGGGCCCCCGCTTTGACGGCCACTCCAGAAAAGCCGAGGGCCGCGCGCTCGTCGCCCGCAGCCGTCTCGCAGGCGCTGAGGGTCAGCAGTTCCAGGGGGTCGTCGCGAAAACGCAACTGGCCCACATCCCGAGCCAAGGCGTCCAGGGGAATCCGACCGTCCCAACTGAGCAGGAAGGCGCCGCCCTCATCCGACGTGAATTCGGCGTGGGTGGCCAGGTGAAGCAATCCAATGGGCTCGGTGGCGAGCTCCTCTCGCAGCGCCTGGTGGCTGAAGGCGGCGTCCAGAAGAACCCGGCCCCCTACGATGGCCTGGGATTCCTCCAACTCCTGCACCACGTTGGGGAGGGCCGGAAATCCTTCGACGCTGCGACTGACCCCGGCCAGAAGGGCCTGGAGGCCTTCGCGATCGAGAGGCCGGGGATCCGTGAGTTCGAGCCCTGGGGTGAGTGCCACGGCGACCCGCTCCACGAGAAACCGCTCGCCGTCGTGTAGGGCCGCCAGCGGAACCGTCAGCAGGGCACCCTGAGGTACGAAGACCAGGGTGTCGATGCCGTCGGCCTCGAAGGCGTCGGCGTAGGGGGCGACGAGCCAATCGAACAATCTCTGGGCGTGGGGCAGGTAGCGCCGTGTACCCGCTTGTACGATGCGGCTGCGGAACTTCGTTACCTCCTGGGTCAGCTGCTCGCGTCCCACGGGAACCGCGTATTGCTCCAGTTTTCCCGAGGGCCACGCCAGGAGCAGGACGGTTCGCTCCCGCAGTGGAATTGGGTAGACGATCAGCGCGGTGGGCGAGGTGCGATCGACCTCTGCGACCCGGGCCTGCTGGGCGTCGACGCAGTCGTCACGAAAGTAGTCGCGCAGCTCAGCGGCCTTGAAACGCTCGTAACTCGCTCGTCCCTGCCGTAGCAGGGCTTGTTGCTCTTCCGCGCTGTCGGCTCGGCTCGCCTCGGTCAGCAGCAGATCCGTCAGGGCTTCGTAGACGGGTGCGTAGTCGTCCCGGAACGATGAGGCGCGTAGGGTGCCCCCCCACCGAGTGCGGTGGCGCAGGGAGGTCAATTGCTCCACGGCGCGTTGGTAGCTCTCGATCGCTTCGTCCGGGTGGCCCAGGGAGGCTTGTAGCGCTCCCGCCTGGGCGTACCAACGCGCCAGGGACTCGGGGGCGTTGGCGCGGGTCGCCCGCCGCACCGCCCGCCAGGTCAGTTCCAGAGCTGCGGCGCGCTGCCCGTCCAGGGCATACACGTCCGCGAGGGTCCCCAGGGCAAAGGACGCCGTGCGATCGTCCCCCACCTGGTCGGCGGTCTCCACCGCTTCGCCGAGCAGGTGGGCGGCATCGAATCGCTGCTGGCGGGTGGACCCGGAGCCGCCGTCCTCGTCTGTCCACCGCAGCTCGGCCAGGCTCACCAGAGCCGTGGCGCGCGTGATCGAGTCGGGCAGGG
The DNA here is from genome assembly GCA_022447545.1 of Myxococcota bacterium. Lineage (GTDB taxonomy): Bacteria > Myxococcota_A > UBA9160 > UBA9160 > SMWR01 > JAKVBI01. The sequence continues at coordinate 154,331 of JAKVBI010000002.1, read as the reverse complement.
CACGCGCCGCATCGACGGCCCGGGCCCAATCGGTGGGGGCACCGCTGGCACGAGCTGCGTTGACCCGCGCCGTGACAGCGAGGGGCGCGGCGCCGGCGCGGTCGGCCAGCGCGGCGCTGGCCTCGAACGCATCCAGGGCGAGTGAGCCTTCCCGGCGTAGCGCGTGAAGGGTGCCCAGGTCATTGAGGGCAGTCGCTTCGAGTGCGCTGTCTCCCAGGGTACGGGCGGACGCAGCGCCGGCATGCAACCAGCGTTGGGCTTCTACGCCGTTTCCACGGGCCAGCTCGGCGGCGCCCAGGGCCACCTGCAGTGTGGCGAGTTGAGAGGGGTCGAGGGTCTCGGGGCCCTCGAGGGCGGACTGCAGGCGTTGCGCGGCCGCCTGGGTGTCACCGCGGCTCAATTCCGCTTGGGCCTCCTGCAGGATCTCGGTTGTCGTGGGGGCCGCCGGGGTTGCCGGTATCGGTCTCTCGGATCCGGCAGGAGCGGGAGGGCTGGGAGGGCTCGCGCAGGCACAGAGCAGGGGAACCAGGAGCAGTGGGGTCCTCGTCCATGTGGACGGACGGAGCTGTTTCCACGGCGGCCGCGGTGTTTTGCTGCGATCCGTCCTTCGCTCAGGGTTGCCTGCGATTGTGGACCTCGTGGAGTCCCACCTGCTCGAGCAGGGCCCGGCGGCTGGTTCTCAGGTTTTCGGCTTCGGGTTCGGCGTCCAACCAACCCGAGACGGTCGCGAAGGCATCGTACCAGTAGCCCAGCGCTGCGTAGCGGTGAGCGAGTTCGCCGATGGGCGCCGTCTCCAGCCCATCGTCTTGGCTCGGAGGATGCCTGACCACGGCAGCTCCGGCTCGGACGTCCTTGGAGCGCCGCTTGGGATCGGTCACGAGGGCGACCTGCCAGCGGTAGAGAATCTCCGGGGTCAGCTCGGCACCGGTGTCGTTCAGCGACAGCGCATGGATCCCCGCGCTGTGGGGACCCTCCAGTGTCACTTCCACCAGCGGCTCGATGGAGGTGTCGTCGGCGACGGTCAGCTCCAATGGCAGATCCGTGTCTTCGGAAAGCCACCAGTAGAGCGTGGGGGAGGCTTGGCTCGTCCAGCCCGGGTGCTCCGGACCCAGGGCCCGCAACTCGAGGGCCGAACTCTGGGATGCCGAGCGGACCACACCGAAGGTTCTCACGGGATGTCCCGCCAGGGCCCCCATGGGCTCTGTGGCGTATAGAATGGCCGAACTGGGCATCAGGGCTGCGATCAGGATCGGTTCCTCCAGGACGATGAGCTCCCCGGTTTCGGCCGTCTGGGGGGACGGCCCGACGGTCTGTGCGGCGGGCTGTGGAGTGGCCTGGGCCAACTCGATTTCGGCGATCTCCAGAACAGGGCTCGCCACGGATTCCTCGGTGGAGCTCGGCTCGGGGGCCTCGGCCAGCAGAACGGCGGGTCCCGGGGTCGGTGCGGGCTCCGCGGCATCGAGGATGGACGAATCGGAGGGTGCGGGTACCTGGGCGATCTGGGACGAAGGCGAGCTTCCAGGTCCCTCCAGGCTCTGCCAGGCTAGCCAGCTCAGGGGGAGCATGACCAGCGCCGCGGCGGCTCCCGCCAGGGCGGGCCTGGGAAGCCAATCCGACAGGTCTTCGACCAGGGTGCCAATCCCTTCCTGCATACGTTCCCACAGGCTGCGGGTTCTACGGGGCGCCGGTGCCTGACCGGCGGAGGGGATAGCGTCGAAATCGAAGTCGCGCAGTACTGCGAATTCGGTGCGACAGGGCGAGCAATCCTCCAGGTGTGCGCTCAGGGGTGCGATCTGCTCATCGCTCAGCTGCCCGGGGGTGCGCGCGTAGGCGAGCAAGCTCGCCTCGTCGGGATGCTGGGCCGCTGCGGGAGCCTCTGCCAGGGTGTCGAGGGCCTGCTCGAGTCGCAGCCAGCGACCGACCTCGGCCGCGCAGTCGTCGCAGGTGGGGTAGTGACTGCGGAATTCTGCGTAGCGCTCGGCTTCGCGGTCGGTCGCGAAGTCGGCGAGGTCGATTTGTTGGGTTCTGTCACATCGCATGGCACGTGGCCTTTCCTGGGTGCCTGGGGTTGAGGCGGGGGTCCGCGATTGAGTAGTCGCCCGCCCGTGCCAGATCGGATCAACTCGAGTCGAGAAAACCCGAAAGATCTTCGCGAAGTGCTGTCAGCCCCTCTCTAAGGAAACGTTTCAGAGAGCCCAGGGGGATTTTCGTGTCCTTGGCGGCCTGTTCGTAGGTCTTTCCGTGGAGGTGGACATGGACCACGGACAGCCGCTGTTTTTCCGGTAGGCGCTCGATGGCCTGGGCAAGATCCCGGGTCAACTCGCTGTCGGTGCCTTCCTCGGCCAGCTGCAGACTCTCGGATCCGATCACGTCCTCCCAGGGCATGGATTCATTTTCCCGGTGGCGGGTCTGGGACTTGAGACGATCGACGAACTTGAAGCGCGCCGTGGTGCGGAGGTACCCGATCACGGCGCGACGGTCGCGAATCCTGCCCTCCTGTAGCGCCGTGGTCGCTGCGATCAGCACCTCCTGGATCATGTCGTCCCAGTCGCTGCGGAAATCGTAGGCGTTCCAGGAGGCCAGAAACCCGTTGACCAGGCGTGTCAGTCGGGCCAGCGCGAGGGCATCCCCCTCGATCAGAGCTTCCAGCAACGCGCCCCAGTCAGTTGAGGCCTTGGCTGTTTCGGGCATCTCACCCCGATGATGCGCGACCTCGCCCCGAAGCGCATCAGCCCCGCCAGGAACCACCGGGAAACCAAATTGGTCCGATTCGGGGTCCCACTCCGACTGCTTTTTCCGAGGGCCGCCCCAAGTTGGGATCGGCCCGATCACGAAGCCCCTGGCTCGATGACCGTGTCTCGGATCAGATGGCCGATCGAAAAACGAAAGAAGCAACCAAGGAGAAACGACATGCGTAGAGAGATGACCCTACTCGGGCTGCTCGCAGTTGCCGTGTTGTCTACGGCCTGTTCGCTCGACGTGCAGATGCAGCACGAACCCATCATCGCGACTTCAGACGACGAGATCACCTTCACCGCAGAGGCTCGGACCAGCGGCTTCATCCAGGAACTTCAGATTGAGATGTTCGTGAACGGAGCCTGGGTCAAGAGTTGCGACTCCACCCCTTGTGTCTTCGAAGGAGGGCCGTTTCCGGATCTGGAGAACGATTGGCTCAACTACCACACCGAGGTGACTGCAAAGCTCGGTCAGGGTTGGCTGGAATCTACCTACTCCGACATGGACCTCGGTTACACGGGAATCACCGAAGACGACTATTCGTGGAAGGAAGACGAGGGCGCTTCACACATTCCCGCCCGATGGGGTGATTGGACCTGGCTCAATACGAACGTGTTGATCCAGAGGTCCGAGGACTATGACGATGGCAACGGTGGCCTCGTCGCATTTCTCGGTGACGTCGGCGACAAGATGATCGATGTGCTCATGACCAAAGAAGAGATTTTTGGGAACATGAACGACATCAACGTCTATGCCTACCGGAAGGCTGGCGATCACACCACCGGTTGTGGCGGAACGCTCCATGCCGACACCCTTGCCGATACGGGTGCTGTGATCGACGACAACGCCATTCTTCATGTCGAAGACATTCAGGATTGCACCTCCGGGTTCAATCAGTTCACCGCTGAGGGCTCGACCAACACACAGGCGTTCCTTCACGAGTTCAGTCACTCGATCTTCGAGCAGGCTGACGAGTATGACGGGCCCACTTTCTACTTCGAGGCCGCCAACGAGCCCAACATCTTCAGCACCGAGGACAACTGTCGGGACGAGCAGACTGCCAAATACCGCGACCCCGACGACTGTTACCAGTTCACGGCTCGCCAGGGTGGCTGGTGGGGTACGCACACTCCCCCCACGGTGATGACCAATGGTTTGGTTACCCATCCCTGGTCGCCGGAGTCGATCGAACGCCTGGCCTGGTGGTTCGACAACAACTGATTCAATGAATTCCAATCCATCGCTCCTCGCAATGAGGAGCGAGAAACGAAAAGAGGACGAGAAAATGATGAAATCAAACCGTTACGCTCTAATGGGCCTGATCACGGCTTTGTTGGCAGGCCACCCGATACTCGCCGGCACGCTGGCCAACTCATTCAGTGTGGATCCGGTGCAAACCACCCCGGTCGTTGTTTCTGGCGCGAGCCAAACGACAGACAATGCGTTGGTTTCCACGAACCTCGGTACTTCGGTTCCGGTGATACAAGTCGTCAGGCCGAGTGATCCCACGGGTCTTGCCAAGCCGTTGCCCGCGAGTGTGCGCGGCGGGACGTTGAGCGTTCCCGTTCAGTTCAGCAGTCAGAGTTGGGGGCGCACCGGAGATGTGAGTACGACAGCGTGTCCGGCTCCCAAGGACCGTTCCTACCGTGGCCCCGTGGCCTCGGAGATTCGCTTGCTGGATCGGAATGGAAAGCTCCTGCGGACGCGCATCATCGGCAACCCTCGACTGAACCTGGTCGAGAATCCGCGCAAACAGTCTGGATTGGCCGAGAGGGTGGAAATGGTGCTGCAGGTCGGTTTCGAGACCGAGGCCGAGACGCTCGAGTTCTGGGAAGACCCGGCCAAGCAGAGGCAGCCATCGTTGGTGGTGGACGTGGCCAATGCGATGGACACCTCTCTGATCATCGAGGGTTTTCGACCCAAGGCGAATGGCTGCCAGCTCATGGATCCGTTGTTCGTCCAGATCGGTGACTCGGGTCGGTTCGTGCTTCCCCACGCGCTCAAGCGGGCCGCTGACGTTTCGGGCGTTTCCGTGAAGGAAATCGTGGCCGACATGGTGCGCAATGGTGGGAAGGTCGATCCGAAGCTGGAGCTGCCGGCGGCGGTGGTTCAGTTGATCGATCGCGCCACCGTTGGCCGTTAAGGGTGGCTGAAGCCAGGGATTGGAGGAGACCATGCGGACGAGAAACAAGTCGATCAAGAGATGGGTTGGAGTGCTTCAGGGACTCGTGGCCTGGCTGATGGTGGCGCAGGCCGCCGGGGGCCACCCGGAGGGGATGACTCTTTCCACCATCGAGATCGCCCAGGAGGGAATACGAATCGAAACCGTTCTGCCCGACCGGTTCTTTTCCGCATCGGTCTCCTCCATGACTATCGCAAGTGAGGAGTCGACGAGCAGACGAGAACAGGTGGCCCGTGGATACATACTTCAGGCTGCCGGTGACGACTGCTCGGTTTCTCAGCCCCCGGAGGCCTGGCGCCTACCAGAGATCGGTTCACGCCGTTACGTGGTTCACTATCGCTGCTCTCGGGTTCCCGAGGAACTCTCGGTCTATTACGCGCTGGGAGTTCTGGCGGACGAGGGCCACGAAAACTTCGTCCAGATCCAGGCTGCCGGGCAGCGCATGGACGCAACTCTGAGTGCACAGCAGCGCGACCTCGCGATTCCCGTCGCAGAACTTGTCGCCGAGGCCGGCCGACCTCTCGACGCTCGTCTCGAAGCTCCTGAACTATTGAGTCCCGGGCCTCTGGGTTTTCTCGTACTTGGGTTCGAACACATACTCGGCGGGCTCGACCACCTGGTCTTCCTGGTCGGATTGTTTCTCGTTTCCATGGGCAAACGTGCGGTGCTCGCCGTTGTCAGCGCCTTCACGCTGGGACACTCGGCCACGCTGGCGCTGTCGAGCCTGGGGATCTACAGCCCCGTACCCTGGATTGCCGAGAGCGCGATTGCGCTTTCCGTGGTGTATCTCGGTGTCGACAACCTGTTGGCGCTGCGTAGTGGACGGACGTCCCCTTGCGCTCGGCCGTCGCGTTTTCGCTGGATGGTTGCCCTGGGCTTCGGGCTTGTTCACGGTTTCGGGTTCTCGTACGTGCTGAAGGATCTGGGTTTGCCGGACGATGCCATGTTCTCGTCGCTGCTGGGCTTCAACGCCGGCGTGGAGTTGGGTCAACTGCTCGTCGTCGCCGCCCTGATTCCACTCCTGGGGTTGGCGTGGCGCCGGTTCTCCTATGCGCCGATCTCGGCGGCACTCTCGTTCGCCCTGGTTGCCACGGGAAGTTTCTGGCTCATCGAGCGAACGCTGCTCGCCTGAGCGCTGGTCAGGATGCGTCTGGCGCGCCCGGGGGATCGCTCGCCAGGGGGATCTTCGGAGCCGAGACCTGCTCGGCGACGATGGTGATGGTGACGCGCTCATCTCCCGGCTGATCGAAGGGATACTCGTCCGCACCCATGTAGATACGAGCGATCTCGTTGACGAAGGCGCGGTCGGGGTCGTCTTCGAGAATGGCACGTCCGCGGATCTCTACGTAGCGGTTGGGGTTGTTGCGGTGGGGAACGCTGATGGAGATTCGATCGTCGCGCAACAGATTCCGGTATTTGAAGCGTGACTTCAGCGTACTGACACGCACGTGACTGCCGTCGAACACCAGGGCCACGGGGTTCACCGAGATACGGCCATCGGGGCGCAGCGTGGCGAGATGGCCTGTGGGCAGATCGGTCAGGATGTCGTGAGCATGCTCCGGGATGGCGACGGATTCGGGGACAGGCATGGAAAGTTCCTCGGCGTTTCGAGTGAAATGGGGCGCGTTTGTTCATTCCCCGTACTGGATGTCCACCACGGTGAACGTCGTGCGGCCCGAAGGGCGATCGACGACGACCTCGTCGCCGCCCTCTTTTCCGATCAGGACCCGCCCGAGCGGGGACTGGATACTGATCTTGCCCAGGGAGGGATCGATCTCGTCGGGGCCCACCAGGTGATATTGGAATTCGGTTCCCGATTCGTTTTCCAGTGTGACTCGTGCCCCGAAGAAGATGCGATCCTGGTCGGCGACATCTCCCGGTTCCACGACGACTAACTGGTCGAGGCGTTTCCGCAGAAAGCGAACCCGGCTGTCGATCTCTCTCAACCGCTTCTTTCCGTAGATGTATTCGGCGTTCTCGGACCGGTCCCCCAGAGCGGCAGCTTCGGAAACCTCGTGGGTGACCCTGCGTCGCTCGACGTTCCAGAGTTCGTTCAACTCGTCTTCCAGCTTCTTGGCGCCTTCCGGCGTGATGTAGATCCGTTGGTCGGATGCGGACATGGAGGCAGGATCGCGCTGCTCTCCCGGCCGGTCAATCATGGAGGCTCGATGGGTGCGCGTTTCTCCACGCAGGGTACCCTTGGGGCCCTTGCCGCTGAGCCCGTGTGTCGGGCCGGGTGGGAGAAGGCGTATTGGGAGGTCCCATGCCCAGACTCATTGCCATGTTCATTCCTGTGCTGACCGCGGTCTTCTTGCTCGCGGGGGAGGCCTGGTCCGGCAATCCGGAAGTGCAGGTGTACAAGACCCCAACCTGTGGCTGCTGTAGCAAGTGGATCGAGCACCTGGAGGCCAACGGCTTCTCGGTCGAATCTCACGACCTGCCGAGCCTCGCCGCCCTCAAGCGCAGCAATGGGGTGCCCCGCTCGCTGTCTTCCTGCCACACGGCTTTCGTGGACGGGTACGTGATCGAGGGCCATGTGTCGGCCCAGGACATCGAGCGTCTGCTGGAACAGCGTCCGACGGTGGCCGGGCTCGTGGTTCCCGGCATGCCTATCGGCTCGCCTGGGATGGAGGGGAGGAACCCTCAGCGCTACGACGTGCTGACTTTCACCGCCGATGGCGAAACCTCGGTGTTCTCCACCCATCAACCCTGAACCGCCCGCCGTTTCGCGGGCCGGGTACGAGGTCTTGAACCCCCTCTAGCTCGACATGGAAGCTCTCAGAACCGCCAAGGACCAATTGGTCCCGCTGCTCCAACTTCTCGAGGCTCTCCTGGAGGCAGATGCCGTTCCGCGCCAATTTTTCGTTCGGATCCGCGAGATGATCGAGTTGGCGAAGGACGATGAGGACCTGGCTGGCCCGTTTATGGAGCTTTCGACCACGGCGTTCCGGGGGTTTGAGTTCGACCTGGATGCGAGCGCCCTCATCGACCAGATCCTTCTGATCGCCCAGCGCATCTCTGCCCGGCTGTCAGAAGATCCGCCGCTTCATTGATCCCCGAGCATCGCGATCCGTCGGTACTCAGAATCTCGGAAACCCGACGGCCTGTGGTAGGTTGAACGCGAAGTGCCCTACCTAATCGAAAGCCCGACGCTCATTGAGTCCGCCGGTAATCGGCCCAAACAAATCGAAGAATACGTGGGCCGGGTGAATTCTTCGGAGGAGGCCGCGAGCGTGGCGCGCATGGTGTCGCCCGAGGGATGGGAGGAGCCGGGCCAGCGGCCGGAGTTCAGAGAGTTTACTCTGGTGTTGAGCGGGATGCTGCGTGTTGAGCACGAGGGGGGCGTGATCGAGGTGCGCCCGGGACAAGCCGTGGTGGCCGAGCGTGGCGAATGGGTCCGCTACGCGAGCCCCGAGGCGGGCGGCGCCGAGTACATCGCGGTCTGCCTTCCCGCATTTTCTCCGGAAACCGTTCACCGAGATCCGGAGTAGGCGATGTCTTACCGAAGCTCGTTTGCCGCAAGGGCCCCGTCGTGAGAGCGTGGAGCGCGTTTCGCATCCTCCTCGGCGTGGGCGTGGCGATCATGTCCCTCGTGGGTTTCTATCGGATCCTGGTGTTCTCGGGCGACATGGCCGTGAACGCCGGCATGGTTTTCGTGGGCATGGCGCTCGCGTTTCACCGCCTCACCTGGGGTCGCGAGTTGCCGCGGGACGAGCGAGTAGAGGAGAGGGGCAAACAGCATGTCCGCTGAACCTCCGGGCTATCGACCGCCTCCCATCGACGGCCCCCATCCCGAGCAACGCCGTGGCGTCCAGTGGAAGGCCGTTCTGTATGGGCTTGCGGCGGATTGGGCGGGGACCTTCGTCAGTTCATTTTTCATCTCGTTCATGGCAACGATGGTCGCTGCCATGCGCTTCCAGAGCGAAGACCAGATGCGGACGTATCTGGAGCAACTCTTCACGGCGCCAGACTTTCTCTTCCTCACGAGCATGGTGGGTCTGCTCTGTGTCGCGCTGGGTGGGTACGTGGCCGGGGTGCGCGCCAAGCGGGATCCCGTGCGCCATGCGCTGATGGTGGGCTTTGTGTCTCTTGGCCTGAGTCTGTCCATGGAAGTCGTCAATGCAGGAGGCGAGCCGGGGGTGTATCCGCTCTGGTTGCGCTGGGTGGGCAACCTGCTCGTGGTTCCCTTCGCGTACCTCGGTGGCCGGGCGGCTGCAGTTCGACCGCTCGATGAGGACGAAGAGAACTAGATCGGGGTGCGCCCGTTTCTCGGTCCGGGCATCGGGTACTGGGAGTTCCGACGTGGAGAGAATCGAGATTTCCAACGTCGACATCACGACCCTGGGCGTGGATGCCGTCGTCAATGCTGCCAATGAACGCATGTTGGGCGGCGGCGGGGTGGACGGGGCGATCCACGCTGCGGCGGGTCCGGAGCTTCTGGAAGCCTGCCGAGGGATCAAGGAGGTTCGCCCGGGCGTTCGCTGTCCAACGGGCGAAGCGCGGATCACGGCGGGTTTCCGGTTGCCTGCGAAGTTCGTGATCCACACCGTCGGACCCATTTGGCAGGGCGGCGACGGAGGTGAGGCCGAACTGCTTGCCCGTTGCTACCGGTCCTCCATGGAACTCGCGGCTCGCCAGGGTGTGGTTTCCATCGCATTTCCGGCCATCAGCTGTGGAGTCTATGGGTATCCTCTGGAACTTGCGGCGACGGTTGCCATGGCGACGGTACGAGGCGTTCTCGAGGACCGGACGGAATTCGAGCGAGTGGTATTCGCTGCCTTCGGTGCCGAGGTCGAGGGTGCGTTGCAGGAGGCGTGGCGACGCAGCGGCCTGGCAGTGAGCTGAACTCGTTTCACGGTTTTCTCGCGCGAGTGACCACTGAGGAGAGAACATGCTGCTCGACGGCAAGAGGGCGATCATTACGGGTGGGGCACGGGGAACGGGGGCGACCATTGCGCGCCGCTTCGTCGAGGAGGGTGCCCGGGTGGTGATTGGGGATGTCCGTGAGGACGAGGGGAGGGCGGTGGCCGGTGAACTCGGCGAGGCTGCCCGCTTTGCGCGGCTCGATGTGGCGAACGAGGAATCGTGGCGACAGCTCGTGGATGGCTGCCTCGCGGCCGAAGGGCGCATCGATGTGCTCGTGAACAACGCTGCCGTGCTGCACATGGGGAACATCGAGAACACGAGCCTCGACGATTTCCGGCGCCAGCTCGAAGTCAATACTCTGGGAGCCTTCGCGGGCATTCGGGCTGTCGTGCCGAGTATGAAGCGCAAGGGCGGCGGAGCCATCGTCAATGTCGCCTCCCTGGACGGACTGATCGGGATGAATGGTGTCAGCGCCTACGCGGCCAGCAAATGGGGCCTGCGGGGGCTGACGAAAGCGACGGCGTTGGAACTCGGCCGCGATGGAATTCGCGTCAATGCCGTGTGTCCTGCCGGAGGCAATGGGCAGATGTTCGCACCGTGGGGTGACCAACTGGCTGCCATGGAAGATCAGACCCGAGCGTATGTCGCCGACCGCGCGATTCCCCGCGAAGCTACGTTGGTTGAAATCGCCGACGCGGTGGTCTTCCTGGCATCCGATCGCAGTAGTTTCTGCGCCGGTGTCGATCTGCCCGTGGACGGGGGGCACACGAGTGGCAGTTTCGTGGCTGGCTTCAATCGTTTCTGAGCTTTTATTCGAACCCGTTGGGTCGAACGTCGCCGAGGCAATCCGCGAACTGGCTCTAGGACGGAAACCGCTCGGGGGTTGCCGTTGAGTGCGTCCGAGGGGGAGACCGGTCGGTCTTGTGGGCCCTGCTCTCTGTGTTGCACGGTGCTTCGCGTGGACGATCTGCGGAAGCTCGGTGGCATTCGATGCCACCACCAACGACCCGAAGGGGGCTGCGAGGTCCATCGGGATCGTCCCGGAATCTGCCGTGCCTATCGCTGTCTCTGGTTGGGAGGGGGCTTGGAGGATGCTGATCGACCCGATCGCCTGGGTGCCGTGCTCGATCTCGTCCCCACCGGTGACGGGATCCACTTGGCGGTTCGTGAAGCGCGGCGCGGGGCCGTGGAACGTTCCCCGAGGCTGATGGAGATCATCGAGGATCAGCGTCGCTCCATGCCCGTCCACATCACCGATGTGGAGGACGTCCTCGATGCAGATCGTTCCTACCGGATACTTCTCCCGGAGGGTGAAGAACATCGTGTCCGAGGCTCGGTGATGACGGTGATACGCGCCGGCTCACCCCCGGAAGTGAGACGTGCGCCCTGGTTGGAGCGCATCTCACGCGCTCTGGTACTGCGGGTCCGAGCCTGGAAGTTGCGAAGAATGGCCGATGGCGGACCGCTACGGGTCGAACGCCGGAACCGATAGTCCTTTTGCATTCCCCTCCGAACTGCCATGCTAGGACCCGGGCGGTGGAGAGGTCGCTCGGTCGTTCGACTGGGGTCCGCTGCCGGGTCTGCCTGAACGTTGTGTCGCGCCCAGCCCCTGTGGCGCTGAAGGTCGGGAGGAACGCGTATGCTGGATCGGTCGGCGTCCGGGCTCGATGGCAAAGTGGCCGTCGTGACGGGTGGGGGTGGCGGGATCGGGCGGGCCATCAGTGAGGCCCTGGCGGCTCATGGTGCGTCGGTGGTGGTGGCGGAGATTGACTCCAACCGCGCCGAAGAGACCGTCGCGGCCATCGAAGACCGCGGCGGAAGTGCACTCGCTTGTGGGGTCGATGTGCGCGAGCGCACGGGCGTGGATGAATTGGTAGACGCCACCCGCTCGAGTTTCGAGCACGTGGACGTCCTGGTGAACAACGTGGGTGACTTCCTGGGCCTTTCGAAGCCGTTTGTCGAGAGCACCGACGAGGATTGGGAAGCGCTCTACGCGGTGAACCTCAAGCACGTCATGCTGTGCTGTCGCGCTTTTCTGCCCGGAATGATCGAGCGCGGAAGAGGTGGCAGTGTGATCAACGTTTCGACCATTGAAGCCTTTCGTGGCATTCCCAACTGCTCCGTCTACGCGGCCTTCAATGCCGGGATCACGGGTTTTACCAAGAGTCTTGCTCTCGAATTGGGGCCCAAGGGAATTCGTGTCAATGCCATCGCGCCGGAAACCACCGAGACCTTGCAGGTTCCCACGAGCCGCTGGATACCCGACGAACTCAAGTCGAACATCCCGTACTGGATCCCCCTGGGTCGGTTCGGGAAGCCTGACGACGCTGCGGGCTGCGCAGTATTCCTGGCCTCTGAGTTGTCGGCATGGGTGACCGGAACGACGATCCACCTGGATGGAGGAGCACTGGCGGCCGGTGGTTTCTATCGGGTCCCAGGTGGCGATTGGACGAACCTTCCCGTCGTCAAGGGCGCGGGCATCGGCGGATGACGCTCCATGGCTCTGTCGTTTATGCTGGGGCTCTTCACTGAAACGACGTATCGAGGTCTTCCATGTTCATTGCAATGAATCGCTTTCAGATCGCTCTTGGTAGCGAAAAGGTCTTCGAAGACCTCTGGCGCAATCGGGATTCTCGGCTCGACGAGGTTCCTGGCTTCAAGGAGTTTCATCTCCTCAAGGGTCCCAGTGACGACGAGGGGTGCCTCTACGCCTCGCACACCGTATGGGAATCACGCGAGGCGTTCGAGGCCTGGACCCAGTCCGAAAACTTTCGCGCCGCACACGCTCAAGCGCGCGCTCCCCAGGGCACCTACCTCGGGCACCCGAGCTTCGAGGGCTTCGAGATCGTCTTGTAGGTCGCGGACGAACGGCCGCTCGACCTCACCCGGTCAGTCGTTCCTCTCGGGTGAGTTCGATGTGGACCATCATGTCGGCAGAGATCTTTTCGAGTTCTTCACCCAGTTCCTGGTCGGTCAGGTCGGGAGGGGCGTGAAGGCGCGCGGTGGCCTTGAACAGCGCCTCCCCGGACATCGGCGCGGTCGAACACTCGGTGTGGAGTTCGTCGACGTTGACGCCGCGGGCGGCCAACGCCTGGGAGATCTCGCGGATGATGCCAGGCCGGTCGGTTCCCACCAGTTCGAGGGACAGGGCGCGGCGAGCGTCCGTCGCTGTTCCCGCCTGGCTTTGTTCGACCACGACCCGCAGACCCCGGTCGGCGAGTTCGCGCAGTGCTGCTTCCAGGTCCGGAGCGCGGTCTTCCGGCACCTCGGCCCGAAGAATGCCCGCGAACTGGCCGGCCAGTCGGGACATCCGGCTCTCCAGCCAGTTCCCTCCGTGGTCAGCGATGGTCTGGGCAATCATCTCCACGAGTCCCGGGCGGTCCGGGCCGATCAAGGTCAGAACGAGTGAAGCCACGTCTGTTCTCCCGCTTTCCAATGGGCATTATAGGGTGCCGTCCGGTGGGTTCTCCGAGACGCTCCACAGAATTGCCATACCCAGGGGGCCAACTGGGGTCGGCCGATTTCCAGTCGCCTGCTATGGGTTTCCAGGGTCGAGGGCTTCAACCCGCTGGTCGAGCAGGGTGTCTCCGTCGAAGAGGAAGGTTCCCTCGAAGTGTTGACCGTCGAGCATCAGGGGGATCCAGAGATGGTCGTCTTCCCACATCCGTGTGTACGGGATCTCGTCGATGGCGGTCCAGCGGGGAATGGCCTCCTCGGTCTCCCGAGGCTCTCCGATACAGGAACTGGCGGTGAACACGTAGCCATGGATGGACAGCCCATCGACGAATTGGAAGCGCAGCTGGCCACACTCGCGGACCCCCACTGGGGTGACTCTCAGTTCTTCTTCCACTTCCCGGATCGCACATGCCAGGGGGGTTTCACCGGGTTCGAGCCGTCCGCCCGGGCCATTGATCTTGCCCGCCCCGAGTCCGCGCTTTTTGTGGATCAGCAGAATCTGGTCGTCGCGGATGACGAAAAGCAGAGTTGCCCGTTGCTGGGGAACCCAGTGCTGCCATTCGACGTCGGCGAGGGTCCTGGGAGGGGGGGGCAAGGTGGAGCCAGGGTAACGGGCGCCGCCGGGTCGCGCCGCCCTGGGGACCCTCCGGGGAGCCCACGATGACTCTTCCTGGGCCGCCGTGGAAACTCCCCATCGTGGGCGTCATGGGGTCGGGGGTCGAAGCCCATGAGGAGCGCTCCCAGGCACTTGGCTTTGGATTGGCGACTCTCGGGGTCCATCTACTCACGGGCGGCGGCGGCGGGGTGATGGAAGCTGTGAGCCGCGCCTTTTGTGGGGTTCCCGACCGCGATGGCTGCGTGCTCGGCATCCTCCCCAGCGCCTCGCCCGACACCCCGGGCGTCCCCAAGCCGGGCTATCCAAACCCGTGGGTCGAGATTCCCATCTACACCCACCTGCCGCTGAGCGGGCAGCGAGGGCTCGACCCCCAGTCCCGCAACCATGTGAACGTGTTGAGTTCCAACGTCCTGATCGCCCTGCCAGGGGGGGAGGGAACGGCCAGCGAAGTGGCGCTGGCCGTCCGCTACGAGGTGCCCGTCATCGCGTTTCTGGAGCGGCTCTCGGAATTGCCGGGTTTGCAAGCAGGCGTACCCGTGGAATCGTCCGTGTCGGCAGTACTTGGATTCGTCGAAGCTGCGCTGGAGGGGTTACCCTGAGCCCTTAGAAGGGGTGGCTGGAGGGGAGCGTGGTACCCTGAGGCAAGGCGTGCGCTCCAGAGAGTCCGGCAGGGAGGATTCGGGTGTCGCTTCGCGCTCTCGTTCTCGGATGGATGGCGGTTTCGTTGGCCTGTGCGAAACAGGTGGCGACTCCGTTCGATCAGTTTCAAGTCGACGTGCCCATCGCACGGGTCGAGCGAACCGAGGTGCTCGCAAGGCTCGACGAGATCCCCCAGACGAATCGGGATCGGGGTAGACGGCTGCGAGAACTCTTCGTAGCGGCTGGCTGCACGGGGCACCACGAGGGGCCCGACGGTTGGCTGGAAGGGGGAAGTGAGGGTCGGGTGTCGAGCGCCCCCCCCCCGTCGCCACCAAGTCAGCGGAGGACCCACGGGTCCGCCAGGCTGGAGAACATCGTCTGCAAGTTGCCTGGAGAGTCCAACGAGTCCATTGTGGTGGGGGCCCAGTACGACCTGCCCAAGTACGGCGATGGCGTGGTGGACAATTGGTCCGGGGTCGCCATGTTGCCCGCCCTGTACCGGGCCCTGGCCGCCCGACCGCGCCACCACACCTTTTATTTCGTGGGCTTCACGGACACGTCGAGCGGTCGCTCCGGGTCGCTGGATTTCGCCCGGGACCTGCTGGCGCTGGGTGAATTCGAATCTCTCCAGGCGATGGTCAACGTCAAGGGAGTTGGTCTCCAGGAACCCGCGGTGTGGGGCCGTCGAGCCGACCCCGATCTCCTACTCGATCTCTCCGCCGTGGCGAGTAATCTCGAGCAGCCTCTGCGCGAGGTCAACTTCAGACGCACGAATCACTCGGTTCGTCGTATTTTCCCCTTCACCGCCGACGCAGAGTCCTTCCGACAATGGGGCGTGAGGACCATCACGATCCATTCGTTTGCGGGTGACTCCGTCGAGTTGCTCAGCAGATCCTGGAAGGATACGGATCCACTCCGGATTGATCCCAGCGCCTACTGGGATACCTACCGCATGGTGGCCGTGTATCTGGGTTACCTCGATCACACCATGCAAACACGCGAGCCGATGACGGCCTTGCTTGAGAAACTCCGTCTGCGCAATAAGGATCTGATGATTGCCATCGAGCGAAACCGCATGAGGCGCTACCGCGAGCAGCAGGAGCGGTGGCTCGACCTGCGGGTGATCGAACCGGATGGATCGAGTCTCCCCTGACGGGGACTGCCGGGTGACCCCATGAGTCGCGCGACGAGGCAGATCGTCGGCCTACTGGCGATGCTGGCGCTGGTGGTGCCCATGACGTGCTTCGGGCCCAACTTCTTTCTCAACGCCCACACGCACCACTGTCCGGTGAGCCACCAGTTCGCTGCAGGTTCGGCCTGCTTCGTCCTGGACCGAAGCGGTTCCCGCGTTCTGGTCCAGCATGCGAACCTCGACACTGCCTCCGGTTATCTGGAGATCGTCGATGGCGCAGAAACAGATCACTTCGGCCTCCCGCAGGGCATGGAGACCCTGAGCCCCATGGACTACACGGTGCGTCTGATTCCCGGAGCGAAAACTGCCGTACGTTTGGACGGTCAACGAGTCGAACTGGAGTCCTGGTGAGATCCCGGGCGTGTTGCCAGGTCCGCTGGCCTCAATCCCCGGTGCAATGGCATTCTGAATACGGTGACAGCCGCGGCGAGTTGGGTTGCACGCGGTTGGGGAGGTGATGGATGGGTTTGAGGGAGGGGCTTCGCACGATGGCCGGGTGGGGTGCTCGTGGGGCGATCGGTTGGGCGCTTGTCGTCAGCGGCCTGGTCGCCGTTTCGTCCCCACTGCTCGCCAGTGATCCAGATACTCTGGAGGCCCCAGAACTCGAGGCGCTGTCGGCTGTCGATGAGGCGAGCCTGCAGGATCAGCGAAGCCTGGTTGCGTCACTGGCCCGGCGCTACGTGGGGACCCCCCTCAGTCAGGGTTCCACTGAGGATTTGCGGGTGTTGCAGCGCCTGGTGGATCGGCTTCCTGATCGTGACCGCCGCCTACGGGATCTCGCAGAGTCCAGCTTTGCCGATCGCGACCGGATCTATGAGCTTCAGTCCTTTGGGGTGGTGTTGGGCGATGTGATGGTTCGAAACCTGGGCCTCGAGTGGGTGATCGTGCAGGACGAATACGGGAGAAGCCGGGCCCTTAGGCTTCCGGACACTCGGTACCTCTTCTTCCCCATCACCATGTTGTCCAAGCGCTACGAAAAGGGACTCCGTCCCAACGTGCAGGCACTCTACGACAAGGTGGCGCGGAACGTCACGGCCGCACGGCTTCAGAAGCGGTAGAGGAGACTCACAGAAAGGTCGAGGGGGACGCTACCGTATCCCTCGATCCAGTCGAAACGACCTTCCACCGAAACCGCCAGCTGGCGAGTTGCATAGAAGTCGATTCCGAAGCCTCCCTTGAGGACGACCGTCGCGTCGAAGCTTTCCTCGACGATCGTTTCCTGGATGCCGCCTGCGGGGAATCGGTGCTCGGAGCCATTACACGCGGGCCCAAATCTCACCATGTGGGTATTGCCGCTTTTGTCCTGGACCGGGAGCATGAAATCGCAGAACGGCTGGGCGTTGACGTCCTCGGCGAGATTGAAGAACTCGTCTCGGCGGGTGGTCCGGGTGGCCATGGTGTACACGTTGGTCATTCCCACACCGCCGCCCACCATCACGTAGGGCTGAATCCGTCCGTTGAGCGACAGGGCTTTCAGCATCGACTCGTCGACCAGGTCTGAGAACGGCCCCAGCATGGCCGGCCAGCCGTTTTTGTTCGAAAGATATCCACGCAGGTTGATGGTCAGCGCGAGGGTGTCTGAGCGGATCTCGCGAATTTCGTCAGCGGGAAACAGGGGCTGGTTGGCTTTGGGGTTATAGGCTCGCTTGCGGCACTCGGTGTTCTGCCTGCCGGGCCGGTCGGTGGAGCTGGTTGGATTGAGCGCGTCGTTGGGGCAGCCCTCCTCCTCAGGGGACTTGGCTTCGAGTCCGTCCTTGTCGAAGAAATAGCCCCGTACCCGGTCGAACGGATCGACCGGTCGGTTTCCGTTCGGGTCACTACCGCCGTTGTCACGGATCAGGAGGTCGTCGAAATCTACATTGTTTTCAATCGTCTTCGGAGCGAAGGGATTGTCCTGCTTCATCCGCGATGCCGGCGCCTTGACGAAGTACTCGGGGAGCGGACCGCACATGAAGAGGTTGAAAAGTCCGCTTTCCTGTTGGACGTAGCTCGCGCCGTTAAATCCCTGGGGGTAGGAATAGGTGTCCAGTTCCAGGTTTGCGACCGTGCCATCATTCGGTCCGCCGACGATGATGGCCGGGTAGAAGGGCTGCTGGGAGGGGCACGAGGAGCGGCCCAGGTTCGAGCCCAGTGGATCGACGTTGAAGGCGTCGCTCTCGGTGTTGGCGTTGGCTCCAGTGGAGGGCCAGGGGATATTGGCGATGGCGTCGCCCTCGCTGTCGAGGCACGCGTCGAGGTTGAAGCCCACGGGGTCACCCGCGTCCGAGGTGAAGTCCGTGGCGCCCGAGCAGGGGAGGCCCGTTCTCGGGTTGCGATTGACCTGGTTGCCTGGCGGCGGCAGATAGCGTGGCGATCCCGGATCGTCGGGGTTGTAGTTGATGTTCTCGGGCGTGAGGAGCTTACCCGTTTGCGATGCGACCACCGGGTCGTCGGTGTAACGGGGAGATTCGCCCGGCGCGTCACAGCTCAGGTTGATGATCGTCGTGTAGTCGTTGCCCCCAATGGTCTGCGTTTTCGGTTCATTGAACCGATCGTTGCACCAGAGCTTGGTCAGCAGGCCCAGCTTCGGGTTCGAGGGGTTTCTGGGTTGCTCGAAGTCGGAGTACAAGATTGTTGGGGGGGGCGAGTCAGGGTTGGTCCTGCTCGGCGGCGGGTTGTCGATGGGAACCCAGGGGCTCGTGTTGGGATTGACGGGATCGACCGGTTCGCTGACCTGGAAGAACCCGGGATTGTTTTGGGCAATATCCTGGCCGCTCCACTGGTTCCGACCACCCGTCGCGGTTTCGAACGCGCAACCGAAATTGACGATTCCAATCGCACCGAAGTCGACAGAAGCGAAGTTGTCGCACCGCGTCTGCACGCCCACGACCTTGCCTCGGTTGTTGGCGGAATCTTGGTTCCAATTGACGCGCGGCTGACCGCTGAACCGGTTGTTCTTGATGGTGGTCCCGGGAACCGTGCCGCGAGCGTCAAAGAACAACTGGGTATCGAGATCACCAGGGAGGCGCAGGCCTTCGAGCCGGCCAATGTCCTGGTGTCGCATCCAGTTCGATTCGAATTCAACGGCGAGGCGATTGGCGAAGCGATAGCCGACACGCATGTTGGCCCCGGGGCCAAACCCCTTGACGCCCCCGGTGGGGCCTTGGAGCGTGCCTGCATCGAGCAGGGCAAAGTTCGCTCCACCTGCGAGGTACCAACCGGGACGCACAAACAGCGGCCCCTTGGCCTCGCGACCGGTCTCTTCTTGTGCGCTGGACGTGTCGGCGAACGTGAGCAGCGCCGCCACGGCGAGCCCGAGCGTTCGTAGCACGAGCACTCCATTCCTCCACGGTCCCGAAGGGCTCCCTTTCTTATCACGTTGCCGACTTGGCGGAAAGGATTTTGTTGGAGAACGAATTCGTGATCGACAGAAATCGACCCCTACCTGGGCTTGGCCGGGCTTCGCCTTCTCTGCGATTCCTCTCCCATCCCCCAAATGGGCCAGACAAATGGGCCGGATGAGTCGGCAGAGGGTTTGGGGAGAATGGGCTCAGGCGAGCCGTTTCGGCTTGGAGGGGGCGGGAACGCGTGGCGACGAGGCCCCGGGGAGGAGGTTCCCGACGTTCCATTCCCGTGTGGTAGGATGCCGACCGTTGACCGAGGCTTTGGAATCCGACTGGCCCCCAGGGCGTGGGCGACCTCGGCAGGCGATGAGGAGCTGGGCATGAGCGCGCGTGGAATCTCCGCGGCGAAGGGTCGCGAGCAACGGGTCGATGGGCGAGCCGGACGGCAGATGGGACGGCGGTTGGGTGCTGCCCTGGCCGCGGCACTGCTCGTGTTGTCCCTGGCAGCTCCTGGCTGGGCCGAAGATCGGCCCCGCGCGAGTTCGGACATGGTGGCTCTCGACGTGCTCGTCTTTCGACCCATGCACGCCGTTGTCTTCGCCGTGGGGAGCGCTGCCTTCGTGATGACGGTTCCGCTTCCCTATATGTTCGGCCCGTCCGACAACGCCGTCATCCACGAGGCTTATGACCGTCTGTTCCGAACGCCGGCCAAACAACTCTTCCTGCGACCGCTCGGCGACTTCTAGATTCCCTCGTCGGTTTGGGTGTCCAGCCGGACGGGTCGACCTCCGGCGCTGGCGTCCCCGAGACTCAGGCGCCTGGGCGAGCCATCGCGTGCTGACGGGTCTGCTGGGTCTGTTCCTGTTTGCGACGAGTTCCAGTGCTGATGACTGGGTTCGCATGCGACCGAACAGCGAGAGCTTCATCATCTCGGTGCCGAAGGTCTTTCGCAGACACGAAGAAGTAGGTCAGCAGCCCTGGGGCCGACACAAAACGGTCATCTATTCGGTCGAGCACGGCTTCGGCTCCTACGCGGTGATCTATGCCGACTACCCGCCGGCGTTCATCGAAAAAGTCGACCGTAACCGGCTCATCGACGCCCAGCAGGCGAATCTGGTACCCCGGGCGCGTTCAGAGGTCTTGAGCGCCGAGCCCATCGAGATCGGCGGTTTCGTAGGACGCGAGGTTGCTTTCGAGTTCGACGGGGGTCGGCGCTTGAGCGTGGCCCGGATCGGCGTGGTCGGGAACCGTCTCTACACAGTGATGGCGACCACCACACGCAAAGGCTTGCCGCGAGATGACATCCTGCGCTTTCTCGATTCCTTCGAACTGCGCTGAGAGCGGGCGGCGTACGAAGCCGTGCCCCATACTCCAGGGCAATCCAACCGGAACGATGCAGGTTCCGACTCGAAGTGGGGCCGAAGACGGGAATTCACGCCGTGGGGAAGGCGAGATGTGTGCGGTTCCGGTGGGCAGAGGAGGGTGCCATGAGTCATGGGCCCGAGTTTCGCGCGGCGGTGGAGGACGCCCTGCTCCGCGACGAACCCGATGAATTGATGAACCTGGTGATGGATGTCGCTTTGGAGGCATCGGATCCGGAATGGGCGCAAGCGTGTTGCGTGCAGCTCTCTAAACACCGCAACGCCCAGGTGCGTGGCAATGCGGTGCTCGGCCTTGGCCACCTCGCTCGCCGCTTTGGCCAGCTCGACCTCCAGCGGGTGGGGCGTGTGATGAACCGGGCCCTGTTCGACCGCAGCCCCTTCGTTCGCGAACAGGCCGAATCGGCTGCTGATGATCTCGAGACCTTCCTTTCGTGGCGTTTCGAGCGCCCGGAATCGTGAACCCCCGGGCAAAATTCGACCTGGCCGCTCGAGCGCGCAGCTTTCGTTACGCGTTTCGGGGACTCGCTGCGGTGTTGGTCGGTCAGCACAATGCCTGGATCCACGCCGCGGCGACGGGAGTCGTCGTGGCGGCGGGGCTCTTCTTCGGGTTGTCGGCCCTCGAGTGGTGCGTGGTGGTGCTGGCAATCACGATGGTATGGGCGGCGGAAGCACTCAACACCGCCATCGAGATCCTTTGTGACGTGGTTTCCCCCGATTTCCATCCAAGGGTCGAGAAGGTCAAGGATGTCGCGGCGGGAGCGGTTCTGATCTGTGCCGTGGGAGCCGCCTGCGTGGGTTTGGTGCTGTTCGTCCCCCGCATCGTGGGTTGGCTGAATTCTTGAGGAGCGGGTCCCGAGCGGAGGGACCGCGAATGCGGCGCTGACCGCGCACGGGAGTCGACGGTGATGGAAGAGAGCGGAGTTGGAATTCACAACCGGGTGACCGAGCTGCTGGGCGTGGAGGTTCCCATCGTCCAGGCACCCATGGGTTGGATCGCCAGAGCGCAACTGGCGGCGGCGGTGTCCAATGCGGGCGCCATGGGCATCATCGAGACTTCGTCTGGGGAACTCGATGCCATCCGGGACGAGATCCGCAAAATGCGTGACCTCACCGACAAACCCTTTGGCGTCAACATCGCACAACTGTTCGTACGGGATCCCAGCATTGCGGAATTCGTGGTCGAGCAGGGAGTGGGCTTCGTGACCACCTCTGCCGGAAGTCCCACCCGCTATACGAAGCAGCTCAAAGATGCGGGACTGACGGTGTTTCACGTCGTCCCGACCCTTTCGGCAGCCCTCAAAGCCGTGGATGCCGGAGTGGACGGCCTCGTGGTGGAGGGAGGCGAAGGCGGCGGGTTCAAGAACCCGCGCGACGTGGCGAGCATGGTGCTGCTGCCCCTGGTCTGTTCGAAACTCGACGTTCCCGTCATCGCAGCGGGTGGAATGTTGTGTGGTCGAAGCATGGCAGCGGCCTTTGCGCTGGGCGCCGAGGGGATTCAGATGGGGACCCGGATGGTGTCCACCGCCGAGTCTCCAGTGCACGAGAATTTCAAACAGGCCATCGTCGACGCCGCGGAAACGGACACGGTCTTCCTCAATCGGTTCCACAAGCCCGGGTTGCGCGCGCTTCGCACGGCTCACAGCGAAAATTTGGAGAGGGCCGCGGACAACGTCATGCAGGAGATTGCTGGCGTGAAGGAACTCTACTTTGGAGGTGACATGGAGAGCTCCATTGCGCTTTCCGGGCAGGTGGTGGGCCGTATCGAATCGGTAGCTCCGGTGGGCGAGGTGATCGAGTCGATCGTCGAGGAGTTTCACGAAACTCTGCAATCTCTTCGGTCCTACGACCGATCGTGAGCGCTGAAGGGGCCCGCCTGCTGCGACAGGTGGGAGTCTGGCTGGGGCTTCCGGCGCTTTTGGTTCTCCTCATGGCCACCGCTGTGGTGGTTTGGATCGCTTCGGACCCGGATCGCTTCCTCAACCGGGTGGAGCCCACGGATCTGCCGGTCGTGTCGGATCTCGCCCGGCGATTGCACGGATCGGCTTTCGTGGTCGACCTTCACGGCGATCCGTTGCTATTCGGTCGCGACCTGCTCGAGCGCAGCGACGCCGGCCATATCGATCTTCCCCGGCTACAGGCTGGAGGGGTGGGGCTGCAGATCTTCACCACGCCCACCGTTGCGCCGTTGGGAATGAATGTCGATCGCACCGATGGCGAGGCGCTCGATCTGCTCACCCTTGGGAGCTGGTTCTCGTGGCTGCCCTTTGAGCACATGGGGCCGCTGGACCGCGCGCTGTGGCAGGCCGAGCGCTTCTCCACGGCTGCTCAGCGCTCAGGGGGATCGCTGGTGCCCGTTCGCGATCGTGGGGAACTCGAAACGCTCCTCGAACTGCGCGCAGAGGATCCTGCGGTTGTCGGTGGGCTGGTGGGTGTCGAGGGGGCCCATGCTCTGGAGGGAGACTTGGGAAACCTCGGGGCTCTCTACGACGCGGGAGTCCGCATGGTTGGGATCGCACATTTTTTCGACAACGCGTTTGCGGGCTCAGCCCATGGTTTGGAGAAGGGTGGGCTCACGGAACGGGGCCGCCAGCTCGTCGTCGAGATGGAAGCCAGGGGCATGGTCGTCGATCTTGCACATCTGTCCTCGAAGGCGATCCGCGATTTTCTGCGCATCGCAAGGCGACCGCCCATCGTCTCCCATACTGGGGTGCGCGGTACCTGCGACAACGCCCGAAACCTGTCGGACGAGCAACTGCGGGCCATTGGCGGTGCCGGTGGTGTGATCGGGATCGGCTACTGGGAGACCGCCGTCTGCGGCACGTCGCCCAAACACATCGTTGCGGCGATTCGGCACGTGATCGAAGTAGTGGGAGAGGACCACGTGAGTCTCGGCAGCGACTTCGATGGTTCCATCACGGCGGCCTTCGATGCCTCGGGACACGTCTATGTCACCCAACAGATGTTGGACGAGGGCTTCAGCCAATCCACTGTTCGCAAAGTTCTCGGTGGGAATGCCCTGCGTGTCTTGAGGCGGGTCCTGCCGCCGGTGGTTTCAGCCCTCTAGCGTGCGGCGCAGGTCCGAGGCTGCACGGCGCCGAAAGCCCCGATACCAATCGAAGCGTTCCAGGGCCTGTCGCAGGGCCCGGTCGCCACCGGGTACGGGGTTGCGGCGGAAGAAGGTGGCCACGTCGCGGCGCCGAGCCGGGCTGCGCAGTGCGGGTGTTGCCTCGATCAGGCGGCTGGCCATCAGGGACGGCAGGCGAGGGCGCAGCTTGCCCCAGTGTTTCACGATGAATTCCCACGTGGTCTCGGAAGCGGCGGGGTTCTGGAGCAGTTGCACGAGAACGAAGATCACGTCCTGAGTGGCCACCCGTGGGGTGAGGGTCATGGCCAGACTGCGGTCGATCTGTGCGGGGGCGCGGAAGCGAGCCAGGGCGAACAGGAAGCGCCTCTTGTCCTGGGGGGTTGCGGCTTTTTCCATGGCTCGCACGAAATCCCGGTGGAGCCGAGCCCCCCCACTTCGAGCCGCAAGGAAGACCACGTCGTCGGCGAGGTTGGCATCGACGGCTCGGTGATCGTCCAGGTAGCGCTGGCACTGGCGGCTCGCCTCGGCCAGTACTGCCTCCGGGGCTGCGATCCCTCCCAGAATGGAGAGCAGCACGGCGCGTCGGACCCGTGTGGCATCGTCTTCACGGGGTGAGGGTTTCCATCCCAGTTGCTCGAAAGGCTGGGCGAAACACTCGGTCAGAAAATCGCCATAGGTTTCCGCGCAATCCGCGGCGGCGTCGGGGATCAGACTCGTCCCCAGGAAGGCCAGAGGCTGGCGCAAGGCTTTCAGGACGTCGGCTTCAGTGTCTCGAGCCAAACCACGAGTGAGGTCGAGGATGCTACCGACAGGTGCACGGCCCGCTCGAACCAGGGCCCACTGGTGATCGACGAGGCCCATGCGTTCCACGGGCGAGAGGATCGACAGATTCTGCAGGATGGAGGTGAGCCCGTCGTCGCTGTGGAGGGGGCGGTAGAAGCCCGACTCTTGGGAATTTGCATACACGAAACGAGGTTCCGTGCGCCCGAGGGGCCAGCGCCCTTGCGCTCGTTCCAACAGGAACTTCTCGTCGCGGGCGCGGCGACCGCTGCCCACGCGAGCGACCAGAGGGACGGGCCAGCGGGGGGTGCCGCGCCGCCGGCTGCGAGGTTTCGTCTGCTCGAGGAAGCGTTCCTGGCGCAGGTTCAGGTAGGAGCGGCCACGGGATCGTTCGTGCTGGACGGAAACGACGGGATATCCCTCCTGTTCGATCCACGCGCGCGCCACCCGCTTTACATCTTGTCCCGAGGCCTGCGAGAGCGCATTCCAAAGATCATCTGCCACGGCGTTTCCCTCTCGGTGCTCGCGAATGTACGCGCGCACCCCCTTGCGGAACGAGGGAGCGCCCAGGTATCGCTCCAGCATCCGGACCACCGAGGCGCCCTTCTCGTAGGTGATCAGGTCGAAATTCTCGCTGGCCTGCTCCGCGGTACGAACATCCACATAGATGGGGTGGGAATGGCGCAGGGCATCCATGGAAAGGGCCGCGGAGCGCCCGTGTTGGAAGTCCTGCCACATCTTCCAATCGGGCTGCCACTGATCGACGATGTGGAAGGCCATCCAGGTGGCGAACGCCTCGTTGAGCCAAAGGTCGTCCCACCATTCCATGGTGACCAAGTCGCCGTACCACATGTGAGCGAGTTCGTGGCAGATCACTTCGGCGGCGCGTTTGCGCTCGGCGAGGGTGGATCTCGATCGATCGAGTAACAGGAGGGTCTCCCTGAAGAAGACAGCGCCCGCGTTCTCCATGGCACCGAACTCGAAGTCCGGGACGGCCACGAGGTCCAACTTCGCGTAGGGGTAGGGGATGCCGAAGTAGCGCTCGAGACGGCTCAGGCATTCTCGAGCGGCCTCGAGTCCGAAGCGGGTCAGCCTTCTCTGACCGGGCGTGTGCCAAACGCGGATCTCCGTGGGGCCCAGGTACGTGGGGCGTGAAGATTCGAGAACTCCCACAGCCAGGGCGAGGAGATAGGTCGATAGCGGCGGTGTCGTGGCGAAGAGAACCGTCTTGGACCGCGGACCGCGGCGTCCGGTCGAGCGGGTCGTGCTCTCGATCGGTGCGTTGGAGAGCACCGTGTTGGCCTGGGAGGTGGTCACCGACACCGTGAAGCGGGCCTTCATGGCGGGTTCATCGAAGCACGGAAAGAATTTTCGGGCGTCGGTGGCCTCGAGCTGAGTGAAGGCGTAGCGACGTCCTCCTGCGCGCACTCCGTAGAGTCCGCAGAGGTCGTCGCGGAGCTTGCCCGCGAACGCGAGCGTCAAAGTTGCGGGACCAGCTGAGAGGGTTTGGTCGAAGGAGATTTCCACCATTTCGAGATCTCGCAGGACTTCGACCCGCCCCCGCAGCTTTTGGTTGCCGAATTCGATGCGGGGTCTCGTCACGCGCAGCCCCACGGCGTGGAGGCGAATGCGCTTGGTGGAGCGCGCCACGTCGATCTGGATTTTCACCTCTCCCCGGAACGTTTCACTGCGCTCCGGTGCCACGTCTACGTGCAGGGCCACGTGCGAAGGGCGGATCCAGGGGACCAGTCGATGTCGGGATCGTTTCGTCTTGCGGGCGGTCACGCCAGGACTCCTTCATGGGGCGACGGGAGGTCGGCGATCGTATCAATTTCCCCGGGGCCCGGCGGCCCTCTGGCTTGGCTTCGAGGGTATGGATGTTCCCATCCCACCTCGATCGGCTATTGGTGGGGACGTGACAGAAGAGCAGTTGCTGTTGTTTCTCGTCCAGATCCTCGTCGTGCTCGGAACGGCACGGTTGCTCGGTGAGGCCTTTCGCCGCTTTGGGCAACCGGCCCTGGTGGGCGAGATCCTGGCGGGTTTGCTGCTCGGTAGGACGGTACTCGGCACTCTGGCACCCGAGACCTTCGCCTCCCTCTTCCCCGATGATGACCTCCAGATCGCCATGTTCGAGGCCATGGCACAGATCGGAGTCCTCTTCCTACTGCTCGTGATCGGTCTCGAGGTCGATGTCGCCAGCGCTTGGAAGCTGCGCCGCCAGTCGCTGGCCGTGGCTGTGACGGGTGTGGTGGTCCCCCTGTTGATCGGGACTTTGTTAGGTGGGTGGCTCTACGAGGATTGGGCTGAGCCCGGGGCGCCCAGGCTCGCGTTCTCGTTGTTCGTGGGGACCGCCGTGTCGATCACGGCGATCACGGCGGTCGCACGCCTGCTCTTTGACTTGAAGATCGTGAAGTCCGATCTCGGGTTGTTGTTGCTGTCGGCCATGGCGATCAACGACTTGTTGGGCTGGCTGGTGCTGGCCGTCGTGCTGGGGCTGCTGGGTGCGGGCGATGGAGCCGGAGGCGCCGCTGCCATGCCCATCGTCGGTGTGGTAGTCGGAACCCTGGCGTTTTCCGCTTTCTGTGGGACCGCGGGCCGTTCGGGTGTCACGAAGGTTTTGCGTTGGTTCGATCGACGGGGCTTTCCGAGCCCTGCGACGCCTCTTTCATTCGTGGTCTGCCTGGGGCTGGCATGCGGGATCGCGACCGAAGCCATCGGGATCCATCCCATCTTCGGTTTTCTGATCGCCGGGGTCATGGCGGGTGACCACAACGCCCTGTCGGAACACACCCGTTCCGTCATCACGCAGATGGTCGAGGCGATCTTCGTTCCGCTGTTTTTTGCCAGCATCTGTTTGCACGTGGATTTTGTGGACCATTTCGAGCTGGGTCTGGTCGCGCTCGTGGCGATCGTGTCGATGCTCGGCAAGTTCCTCGGGGCCTGGTTGGGCACTGCGCTCGTGCGGATTCCAGCCTTTGACCGGCTTCCCACCGCCATCGCACACATTCCCGGAGATTCCATGGCGGTGCTGCTGGCGGTCGTGGCGGTTCAGGCCGGTTTGATCGGGCAGGCGATGTTCGTGGCCATCGTATTCGCCGCCATCGTGTCCTCCCTGGTGGTGGGCCCTGCATTGGTCTGGTCGTTGCGGAGGCGGGACGCTCTGAATGTGATGGGCTTCTTCACCGTGGAGGGGCTGTTTCCCCGCCTGGGCGCGCGTACGCGCTACGAAGCCATCGACGAACTCGTGGTTTTCGCCAGTCAAATCGACACGACCCTCGATGCTGCGGAGTTGAGGGACGCCGTGCGAGCTCGGGAGGAGACCATGGGGACGGGTGTGGGTCACGGCATCGCGATTCCCCACGCTCGATTGGAGCGACTCCAACGTCCGCGGGTTCTGCTCGGCATTTCCAAGGAGGGGCTCGACTGGGACGCCGTCGACGATCAGCCTGCACATCTGATCTTTCTGATCCTCACGCCCGCCGACGACCGGGACTCCCAGCTCGAGATCCTTCACACGATTGCCAGTGGGCTCGGGCCCGAGGAAGCGGGTCGGTTGTTCCGGGCCGAGAGTTCCGCCGAGATGTGGAATGTCCTGCAGTCAAGCCTCAGGCGGGATGATCCTCTGTAGCCGCTGCCCGCGGAACGCGTGTGAAGCGAACCCCGAGCACGGGGTCGGGTGCTTCGGGCAGGTCGATGGAGTCGGGGGCCGAGACCTCGATGGCAACGGGCCCCTCACTGGCGCGTGCATCGATCTGCACGGCGATTCGCAGGGGGGAGTCGGGCCAGTGGAACAGCAGCAGGCCGGCCTCTTCCCGGCATCGTGCACCCAGC
This sequence comes from Myxococcota bacterium, assembly GCA_022447545.1. GTDB lineage: Bacteria > Myxococcota_A > UBA9160 > UBA9160 > SMWR01 > JAKVBI01. Next base: position 126,243 of record JAKVBI010000002.1, on the reverse strand, counting down.
AATGTCTCCCACTGCGCTCGGGCGGTTTCGGGATCCCGGGCACGCATCCGCAGCCCCACCAACTCGACCTCCGGGCGCGGGGGGGGACGATAGGCGAGGTGCGTCCTCGAGAGATTGTCCGGTTCCTCGTGTTCTTCCGCGAATTGCACCACGATGCCTCCGGCCCGGCGCGGGTGCAGGAACGCCTCTTTCCAGGTGGGATCCGAAAGATCGACGCCCACGACTTCATAGCCCGCGTCGGAGGCCCGCTTGGTGGCGCGCTGGAGATCAGGAACCTTGAAGGTCACGTGGTGGAATCCCGGGCCGCGTCGATCCAGGAAGCGGTGCAGGAAACCATCCGGGGGACCGTCGGGGCGGAGAATTTCCAGGCGCCCCCCATTCGCATATTCCCATTGCCAGAAGCGGAACCCGCGGCCCGGTCCTGCTTTGGCGGCCCTGCCACCCAGTTTCGTGCCGAGTAGAGGGCCGACCTCGGCGTCGTCGGGCACTGCCAACGCGATGTGGTCCAGCAAGACGCTTGTGTCGGACACCTGGCTCATGGACCAGACCTTGCCTTTTCTCACGTCCTGATGCGACCGCGGCGCGGCAGATCGTTCCGACGGGCGGTATCTTCGCCCGGTCGCCGTTTTGAGCCCTCGGGCGACGCGACCGCTCCTCCGGCGCCACGGTGCGTCTGCGGTCACGGTTGACGGCGCAGGAGGGAAGGGTGAGCGGCGAACGAGAACGCTGGTCGAGTCGGCCCGGGTTCATCCTGGCAGCCGTGGGCTCCGCGGTGGGGCTCGGCAACATGTGGCGCTTCTCGTACCTCACCGCCGAGCACGGGGGGGCCGCCTTCGTGGCCCTGTATCTCGTGCTCACTCTGTTGGTCGGATTGCCTCTCCTGCTGGCGGAACTGGTGCTGGGCCGCACTGCCCAGAGCAGCCCCATCCGAGCGTTCCTCCGCTCCGGAAGTAAGGCTTGGCGCCCGCTGGGTGTCCTGTACGTGATCTCGGGGTGCACGATCCTGTCCTACTACGGTGTGATCGCGGGCTGGACCGTGCGCTATGCGGGGATTGCTCTGCTCGGCTTCGACGCGGAGATCGCCGATCGCTTCGAAGACATGGCCCAGGGAGGCGATGCTTTCGGCTTTCACCTCGTCTTCATGGCGTTGACGATCTGGATCGTGGCAGGAGGTGTGTCCGGGGGGATCGAGCGCGCGGCCACACTGCTCATGCCCATCCTGGCGCTCCTCATCTGCGGGTTGGCGCTCTACGCTGCCACCCTCGAAGGTGGGTCCGCGGGATACGACTATTACCTGAGAGCCGACTTCTCGGAGGTCCTTTCGCGGGGCGTCTTGACCCAGGCGGCGGGTCAGGCCTTCTTCAGTTTGAGCGTGGGCATGGGGGCCATGCTCACCTTCGGGAGCTATCTCGGGCGGGATCACCATCTGCCCAAAGAGTCCGGGCTCATCGCAGCCGCCGACATCGGTGTTGCCTTCCTGGCAGGGTTGGTGGTCTTTCCTCTGATCTTTGCCCTGGGACTCTCCGACAAGGTGACCGGAAGCACGGTGGGTGCCCTGTTCATCACCCTGCCCCAGACGTTTGCAGAAATGGGTGGGGTCGTGGGTCGGGTGGTGGGCTTCCTTTTCTTTGCGGCTCTGGTGGTGGGTGCTCTGACCTCGGCAATCTCTCTGCTCGAGGTGGTGGTGTCTTCGGTCATCGATCTCTTTGATTGGAGCCGGACCCGCGCTGCCTGGGTCATGGGGTGTCTCATCACATTGCTCGGTGTTCCCTCGGCCTGGAGTCTGGGCGTGCTCGATGTGGTTGACCAGGTGGCCAACAACCTGTTTCTGCTCGGGGGCGGTTTGTTGCTCTCGATCTTCGTGGGTTGGGTGATGAGGGATCCAGAGGCCGAGGCCCGGGTGGGCGCTGAGAGATTCTCCGGCTTCGGGCTGTGGCGAGTGTCCCTGCGTTTTCTGGTGCCCGTGGTGCTCGTCTTCGTACTCTACGATGCCGTTCCCAAGACACTCAGAGCCATCGCCGAGCTGGTCTCCGGCGGCTGAGATCGAGAGCCGGCTATGTCCGATGAACCCCGCTTCGCCCCTCAGGCCTGGCTTCCGGTTCTGTCCGGGTTCGTTTGGCTGAGTGCGGGTGGCGACTCGGGTTGGGCGGTGTTCACTCTCTGCGCCCTTCCGGGTGGCTTGCAACTCGCCTCCGGGTTCGCACTGTTGCTCTTTCCGGGAGACCGAAGGATCACCCACTTTTGCGTATTTGGGGCGGCACTTGGCGTCGTGGTCCTCCCACTGGTGGGAGTCTGGTTGGGCCCCTGGGTGGGGGCCCTGCTTCTATGCGCTGCTCTGGCCTCGGCACTTTCTGCCGGTGCCTACGCGATTCGCAGCGAGGAGGTCATGGAGGAGGTGCCGACCGCGCGGCACGGAGTTGCCCTATGGGCCCAGGTTGCCGTTGATGAGTGGATGCTCGCCTTCATCCACTCGACTCTGGTGGTGGCCTCCCGAGACGAGTGGAAGCGGATCTCCACCGAGACGCGTGCCGCACAAGAGTGGTTTCGCGATCGCGGCTGGCTCGATCATCCCCTGAATTATCATCAAGCGCCCACCGCGCCTGAGAATCCGGGGCTCGACTCGGCACGTGCTGGAGGGGTGACCTTCGAGCACCTGCACTTCGAAAGTGGTTACGAGCCCCACCTCGAGGAGCCCGGTCGGGACCGATGGCTCTCTCACGTACCCAATCGCACGGCCCACGCCTGGGTGCTGCGGCACCGGGAGCCGGGGCGACCCTGGTTGGTGGCCATCCATGGATACCAGATGGGCCACGCAGCCGTGGATTGGTTGGCCTTCCCGCCCGCGTGGCTCCATCGCCGCCTCGGTGCGAACTTGCTGCTCCCCATTTTGCCCCTACACGGTCCTCGCAAGATCGGACGTCGCAGCGGCGATGGTTATTTGCGTGGAGACGTGCTCGACACCCTGCACGCCCAGACTCAGGCCATTTGGGACATCCGCCGGATGCTGCATTGGATCCGTTCTCAGAGCGACTCACCCGTTGGGGTGCTGGGTTATTCGCTGGGTGGCTACACCGCATCGTTGCTCGCATCGGTCGAACCTGAACTGGCGTGCGTGATCGCGGGGATTCCAGTCAGTGACTTGATTGGCTTGATCGAACGACACGGTCCCTCACTTCAGATCAGAGATGCACTGACTGCAGGACTCGATCTGGACTGCGCTCGGAATGTCATGGGGGTGTCCTCGCCCCTCGTATTGGAGCCACGGGTGGCTTTGGAGCATCGTCACATCTTCGGCGCCAGTGCCGATCGTCTCGTACCCCCCGCTCAGGTGCGCGATCTCTGGCGCCACTGGGGGCGTCCTCCCATGGAGTGGTATCCGGGGGGACACTTGACCTTCCGTGCACACCCTCGGGTGGCAGCGATGATCGAGCAGGGTCTGCAGACCGCCGGAGTTGCGCGCTGAGTGTTCTTTCAGGTTGCGTTGCGCTTCCGCTCGACGCGTTCCAGGATGTCCGCGTGTGCCTTCCGGCTCAGGGGGTACGGGAGGGCGGCCAGGACGGCAAGAGTGAGAAAGAAGGCGGGGCCCAGACTCGTCAGGGCGCGGATTCCGTCGATCGCCAGCTGGGGTTGTGATTCTGGGTCCGCCGAGCCGACGTACCCCACCAGGTCGAGTGCGATTCCAACCACCAGGATCGCCGTGGCTCCCCCCAATTTGCGCAGGAACATGAACAGTCCCACGAATAAGCCCTCTCGGCGCTCACCGGTCGCGAGTTCGTCTTCATCCACGACGTCGCCCAGCATGGCCCAGGGCATGAGATCGCAGGCTGCATAGCCCACGGCGGCGACGGCGGCGATCAGGAACATCGACCAGCGTGCCCAGTCCGGCTCCGCTGCGTAGATGATCAGTTGTGAGACGATCCACCAGATCGATCCGATGAGAAAAATCGTTCGTTTGTCGCTCGTCCGGGACACGCGCAGCCAGAACGCGAGTGACGCAACACCAACCAATAGGAAGAGAGCGAGGGTCTTGCTGAAATCGTCGGCGCGTCCCACATAGAAGGTGAAGTAGAGCAGAAAGAGCGCCCCAATCAGGTCGATTGCGATTCGACTGAAGATGTAGAGGGCCATCAGGATGCGGTAGGACCGCTGGCGAAGTGCGATTCTCAGCCCTTCCAGGATTCCTACGGTCACCATGCGTTGGTATTCGGAACGCTCGAAGCTCACGCGATGAACGGGTAACCACAAGACCGCGACCCACACTGATGCGATGAGGCCCGTCGTTGCCCACGCCTCGGGTCCTCCTCCCAGGGAATCCACCAGAGGTTTCATGCCTACCGCTGCAAGGGTTCCGAGGACTGCAGCCCCCGCGCGGAATGCGTTGACAGCGGTTCGCTCGTCGTACCGCGTCGCCATTTCGGGAATCAATGCCAGATAGGGGACCGAGACCACCGTGGAGGTGACCGACATCAACGCGTAGGCGAACGCGTAGTAGAAGAACTTCCCGGTCTGATCCTCGAAGGGCGAGACCGTCCACATCAGGGCGAAGGACAGAGCGAGGGGGATGGCACCGATCAGGAAAAAGGGACGCCGCCGGCCAGAGGCCCAGCGGGTGCCGTCGGACAGGCGGCCCATCATGGGATCTGTCACCGCATCGACGACGCGCGCCAGCCAGACCACGAGCCCCGCCAGGGCCGGGCGGAGATCAGCGACGCTCGTGAGAAAGTAGAGGTAGAAGAACGACGTCGCCGAGAGGACGAGGTTGATGCTGTGGTCACCAAGCGCATAGGTGATCTTGGTGGTGAGCGATAGCTTTCCGTGTTGGGGATCGTTCTTCATGGGCCCGAGCTTCCATGAGCCTCGTTTACAAGCTTGCTTTATACAAGGTCCTCTTCGAAACCAGCAGCTCAGATGTCGAAGTGTGATCGGATCATCGAAAGGGTGAGCCAGTCGGGCAACAGCCGCCTGGCCCAGGGCAGGCTGCGCGAATTGGGTCCCACGTAGTAGTGGACTCTGGGTCTACGTGCCGTCAGTGCGCGATGAATCGTGGCGGCAACACCCTCGGGCCCGGGCGCCTTGGGGAGGGACTCGCGCACAACGCGCTCGCAGCTCGCGATGCGATCGCCATAGACAGACGCCGAGGTGTCTCCGAACCAGGCGTTATCGTTGAAAGAGGTACGGATGTCGCCGGGCTCGACCAGGCTGATTCCCACCCCGTAGGGGCGCAACTCGGCGTGGAGCGCCAGCACGAGCCCGTCGAGGGCGGATTTGCTGGCCGAGTAGTGGGCCTGGAACGGGATGGGAGCCAGGCGCGCAAGAGATCCCACGACCACGATGCGGCCGCTGCCGCGGCTGCGCATGTGGGGCAGCACGGCCCGGAGGGTCCTCAAGGTGCCGAAGAAATTCGTCTCGAACTGAGCGCGTGCGCGTTCGATGGAAACTTCTTCGACGCTGCCGAAGATGCCGTCGCCCGCGCAACACACCAATGCGTCCAGTTGAGGGGCCGTGGCCAGTACGGTGCTCACGGCGTCGTCTACAGAGGAATCACTCGTCACGTCCATTTCGACCCAGTGGATCGAGGTGCTGTCGGTGCCCCAGGGCCCAGGCGTCCGGCTGCTGCCAAAGACTTCGAAGTCGCGCTCCAACAGCAGGCTCGCGGTGGCGGCGCCGATACCCGACGACACGCCGGTGACCAGAGCGTGGGGGTTCATGCGACCCTTCGTCCTCCCGATGGCTTGTCTTCGAACGGCAGCGTTCATCCGGCAGTGGGGCCCTTCCTCGCATCCGGCGCTGCGGGTTCGCGAGGGGGAGCGTAACATCGGTGGTCGCTCCACTGCGCCGGTAGCCAAAGGGGGAGTCGTGCTCCGAGGATCCACCAGGCATTGGGGCGCGTGGTGGGGGTTGGTTCTGGGGCTGGCGTGTTCGGGGCCCGAACCCCATGAACCGGAACCTCCCACCCCGACCGCTCGAGGGCTCGAGCGGGTGCAGGTCGCTGTGGCTGGACGCCTGTTCGATCTGGAGTTCGCACGGACTCGAGAGCAGCAGCAGCGTGGTTTGGGCGGTCGCGCGGAAATCGAGCCCTTCGGGGGAATGCTTTTCGGCTATGACCCGCCCAAACCGCTGATGATGGTCATGAGGGATTGCCCGATCCCCATCGACGTGGCCTTCGTGGACTCCGCTGGGCGTGTTCTGGACCTTTACGCCATGCAGCCCGAGCCCCCTCGTGGGGTGGATGAGAGTCGAGCTGACTACGAGTCCCGTTTGAAGCGCTATGGGGGACGGGTGATGGCTCAATTCGCCGTGGAGGTTGGGGGAGGTCGCTTGGAGGATCTCGGTGTGGGGGTCGGCGATAGGCTGAGCGCGGACTGGGACGAGTTGCTGCGGCAGGTTCGGGCCGGCGGAGGCTGAGGAGCCGTCTGGGCGCTCCTAGATTCTGACACCTTGTCAGAAACGGGTCTCTAGCGTTATGATCGTCTCAGACCCTTTAGGTGAAACTCATGCCGACGACCCCCCCCGTAAGGACGGAAGGCCCTCCCGATGCCGATTCCCTGGAATGGCAGGCGGGCATCCGCGCGTTGGCCCGCCTTTCGCGATTGGCCGAAAGGGCCTGCCAATCGACGGGAATCAGCCTTTCTCAATACCGGTTGCTGGTCTCCGTTGGGTCGGTGCCTCGGCGTGCCAACGAGGTGGCCGCCACGCTCGGGGTCAGTCGTCCCACCCTGACGTCGATTGTCCATGGGCTCGAGGGTCGGGAATTGGTGATTCGCAGGGTCGTGGCCTCGGATCGCCGGGGGGTCGATCTCGAGCTCACCGAGAAAGGGCGCGAGGCCATCGAGAGAGCCGAGTCGGCCATGGGGCGGGCTCTGGCCCCATTGCTCGATGAGGAAACGGTTCGCAGTGCCTTGAGCGTGGGACTCAAGGTCAGCCGGGCCCTCGATCGGCTTCCCGAGGGTTGAAGGCGCTGGCGCTCAGCGGAGGATTCGCTGACGCAAGACCCGCCAGAAGATCGGCCAGCCGAACAGCAGCGGGTGGCGTCGCTGGCGATCGCTGGCCGGGAGCCGGATCCCGGAGTGCCGCTCGAGCTTGAAAAGCACGTAGGGGAACCAGTCCCGAAAGGTCAGGGCCGTCGCGAGAAGTTGCATCGTGTAGGTGGATTTGACCAAGAAGCGACGGTGTTGGAGGCGCTTGCGCGGTGGCGACTCTGCCCTGGGAATCACGCGTAGGCCTGCGTCGCGACCCTGGGGCTCGAGTTCGATCCGGCCCTGCTCCGCCAGTCTTTGGAGCAGGAGCCGGGTCACTCGCGAGTAGCGGGCGGGGTCGGCGTCGAAGAGACGACGGATCGTCGCCGGGGTCTCGGGGCGCATCTCGTTCCCGTAGGTGTACTGAAAGGCGATTTGCCAGAAGCGCGACGTCGAGAACGCTTCGGTGAAGGCCCTGGGCGGAAGCAATGGCAGGCACCGCTCGAAGGCAGTCTCCAGACACCTGGCGATGGTGGCCCTCAGTTCCCGGGCAGTCGTTTCGTCGCGCACGAACACGGCGGTGGTGGGTTGGCTGAAGCGTGCCCAGATTCCCGTGCGCAGGCTGCGGGGGCTCGCTGCACGCGCGAAATCCCGCATGGAGATCACCGCGTACTTACAGCGGAGGAGCTCGCTCGGGGTGTGGGTCTCGAGGTAGAACACACTGGGGGGAAGAAGCTGGTTGAGGCGGGCCAGGAACCGCGAGTCGTGGGCACTGGGGTAGTCGTCGACGATGGCATAGAAGTCGAGCACGCCGTTGTGGGTGCTCTCCCGTAGGCACGATCCGTAGAAGAGAACGGCGCGCAGCGAGTCGCCCAGACGTTCGCGGATGGCATCGCTCAGGGCCTCTGCGGCTCGAGAGGGTTTGCGGCCCAGTTCTTCCGCAATCAGGCGGTCGAGGGCCAGGGCTGCGTTGGTTTCCACGCCGTGGTCCTCAGGTTCGGACGAATTTGAGTCGGTGGTCGGACGAAACTTCGACGGTCTCGCCGATGGAGGGGCAGAAGATCTCCCCATCGACGGTGAATTCCGAATCCAGGCGCAGAGTCACCCTTCTGGCGTTGCGACTCGTATAGCCGGTGTCAGACGTGAGTTGACGGCCCGGCCGCCCCCACGCCAGACGCGGAGCGCGACGTCCGAAGCGCTCGGCTCCTGCTGCCACGGCGGTGAAGCGCACCCCGCCAGGTCCCTCGCCCCAGAACGGATTGAGACCGAGGAAGACTCGCTCGAGGGTGGTGGCCATCAGGAGCATGAACTCACCCTCGGCGAGTGTTTCATCGTCCACCTGCGCATCGATTTTGTCGGGACGCATGATCCCGGTGTTTCCCTGCAGTGCGACTTTGCCCACGAGAGACGCGGTCATCACACCGGCGCCGAACACTCCCTGGCTACGGCCCGTCGGAAAGAATCGGTGTACGGCTGAGATCGCCCGCGGAATGACGCCGGCGCCGAAAAACGCTCCGTATTCCACGCGTCGATTCTCATCGAATTGCACGCGGAGCATGGGTCGGTCGACGATCTGCGCATCCAAGGTTCCCGCTTGAGCGGCCTCGATCAGCCGCGCCATGCCGCGAACGGGATTGCGACGGCAGCCGAGGTCGAGGGCCGTCATGTTGGTGCGCCCACCCCGCAGCGGTGCGATCAGGGGCAGCTGCTCGAAGGGGCCGTCTTCCAGGATCTCCGTCAGGATCTTCTGGAGGGTGCCATCCCCGCCATTGGTCACGAGCAGTTCGACCCCTTGGTAGGCCAGGGCGTCGAGGGCTTCCGGCAGTGCGTCGGCGTGGTTTGTCTCGACATGGGCGACTTCGGGATGCTTGGACAGCAGGTCGAGCACACGTGAGATCTGTCCCCCGGTACGCCCGGCGTTGAGATTGCTGATCAGGCCGATCTTCACGGTTTGTTCGCTCCAGCGTTCGGCTCAGGGGGCAGCGGGTTGGTGAACACGACCGAGACGATACCGCGACCGCTCAGTGAATGTTCCCGATCGTCTGGACGCGGTTTGAACCTGAACTCGAAGCGCGCGGCCAGCCAGAAGCGGCGGGGTTTCATGCTGAACGACATGAGGAAGCGGAAGGGCTGGGGCATGATGGCCAGCAGATCGTCTTTGGCCAGGACTTGTTCGAGCGTGACCTCCCCCTCCCAGTCCGGGCCCGAGAGCGTCAACCGTGTCGGGACCCCGTAGGGGGTTCCGTACCCTGCGTCTTTTTTACCCCGTTCGACTAGGGTGAAGTCCTGACTCTTCACGAGTTCCTGGCCTTCGTGCTCGAGCAGGAGCGAGTGGTAGCGATTGCCCCCGGGCTCGGTGACTTCGGTCAGGTGCAGGATCATTGCGGGCTCGAGGGAGAAGACCTCCAGGCGCCGTAGCGCATGAGTGGCCTCACCCCGGTCCATCCAGGTGTGGGTGGCCGCGATGGTTCCCTGAACGTCCAGAGGCACGTCCATGCCCGGCAGTTGCAGGGTCCCCTGAGCGGGGGCGCGGTCGTGCAGTGAGTCGACGAAGTAGCCCGGGGGCCCGGGGATCTCTCGGAATTCGCCATGGGGGTCCGGTCGGTAAAGCAGATCGATCACGATACCCGCGCGATCGATGCGCAGTCGCCGCAGGGGTTGTCTCTGGTCGAGTTGGCTGCTCCCGATTCCGATAAAGCGCCCGGCTGGGCCCGGCGTCCAGCGGCCTTCGAGGGCACCCTTTCTGAATGGGATCGAGAGTCCCTCGGGTGTCACGACATGGCCGATCAGGTAGGCGGTGTTGTCGCCGGGTCCCAGGTGGGTGATGGCGAAACGGGCGAACAACCGATGACCGGAGTCGAGGTCCGCCGTGAGGTCCCAGTATTCCGAAGCTTCAGCGGAGCCCGAAATGCGCGACGCCGGCCCACCGCGTTCATCACCGTCGGCGACCGCCGCAAGCCCAATGACCAGCGCTCCCATCAGTGCGCCCCACGATCGCAGCCGGCTGAGGGCTCGGGGATCGCCGCCTCTATGTGTGCGGATAGCGTTCATGAGGGTTCGATGGTCTCCGGTCGGATTTCGTCCCAGGGCCGGATGTCCTGGCCTTGGCTTTTGGCGCGCAGGGCCTGTCCCAGGGCGAGGGCGTGAAAGCCGAGGGAGAGCACCGTCCACAGGGCCACCATTCCGAAGCCGAGGTCGGGTCGTCCACCCAGGGTGGCCACGGTCAACAGAATCAGGTTGGGGTTGCGGCGGGCGGTGATGGTTCGGAACAGACCGTCCAGGTTTCGCCAAGAGTGAATTTCGAAGCGGAAGGCCGCCAGAAACCAACCTTCCAGTAGGCGACCAACGAAATAACCGCCTACGACGAGGGTCGTTTCGAACGGGGCCCAGACCGGCAGCCCGAGGCCCCATGCGAACCACCAGAAGGGCGGGTGGATCAGGTCGAGGCCGTGATCGAGCACGTCGCCCAGACGGCTCGATGTCATCGTGCAGCGGGCGAGCTTCCCGTCGACCGTATCCAGAAAGGTCATGCCCCATGCGGCCAGCAGCCCCACCGCGAACTCACCGCGCAGGAAAGCCAGGAAGGCGAGGACGGCCAGCACCCAGCTGACGAGGGTCACGGTGTTGGGTCGTATGTGGAGTTGTGCCAGGTAGCGCACGACGAGTAGGGCGGGTGCGGGCCAGACCCACTTTGTGACGAGATCCGTGAGGCCCTTGTACGAACCCTGGAAGACGCGGCGTTCGATGTCGGGCACGTCGTTGGAGTTGAGGGGAAAGAAGAGGAAAGGCGCCTCGGACTTGCGCAGCTTCGCCGTGTAGGCTGGCACCAGCTCTCGTGCGGTGGTTTCGGTCAGGTTGGAGTTGCTGGGGGGCTGGACTCCCGACAGGGTTTGCCAGGCTACCTCGAACTGGCATCCGTCCACGCGCGCGCCCAGACATGCGGCGGGTTGACCGTTTTCCCCCCGGGTGGAGGAAGCGAGGAGGGTGTCCTGGGCGTTCACCAGTGCTTCGATGATCCGTTCGTCGTAGACGGCGTCGGCGCGCAGGAGCACACAAGGCCCTGTCCCGGGCGGTTCCGGAGCCGTTGTCAGGTCGCATTCCACGATGTTCTCGCAGCCCGCGGCACGAAGCGCCCGCGCCAGACGTTCAGAGGAACTCAGCCCGAAGATGCGTGTTGTCGAAATACCCGACGGGGACAGGATCCATGCCCGAGGGATGGGCTCGGCTGTGGCGTTGGCCATGGGGTCTCCCGGAGGGTCAGGTCAGAACCACGCCACGGACAGCCCTTTTGCCCTAGGGCCTCGGAGTTCCAGGTACTCTGGACGTGGGAGCAAATCACGGTATCACACGTGTGGAACCCGGGCAGGGAGTGCCTGGGGCGCCTTCCGTGCGCTCGGCAGCACGGAAACTTGGATGGATTGGATGGGAGGAGCATGTTCTCTTTCGCGCATGTCTCGGATCTCCACGCGACGCCTCCGCAGCTTCGCGGTCCGATGGAGCTGTTGAATAAACGTGGCCTGGGCTGGTTGTCCTGGCAGTTGCGACGGCGTCGCATCCATCGACCCGAGATCGTCGAGTGCCTGATTGAAGACCTCCATGCCCAGCGCCCCGACCATGTCGTGCTCACGGGAGATCTGACCCAGATCGGGTTGGCATCCGAGGTCGAGGCTGCGCGGATCTGGCTCGAACGTCTGGGCCCGGCGGCCCACGTCACTGCCATTCCCGGCAATCACGATGCCTACGTCTCGGCTCCTTGGCAGGAGCGCTGGGAACCCTGGGCTGACTACATGGTGTCTGATGGAGTCGAGCCCACGAGCCTGTCGTTTCCCAGTGTGCGGCGGCGTGGGCCTGTGGCGCTGGTGGGGGTCTCCTCGGCGCTTCCCACCGGGCCACTGAGGGCCAGTGGTTGCGTGGGGACTCCTCAGCTCCAACGCCTGGAAACCCAGCTCGTGGAATTGGGCAGGGCACGTGTCTGTCGGGTCGTCTTGATCCATCACCCCCCTGTTGCAGGAGTGGCCAGCCCACGGCGGGCCCTGGACGACGCGGAGGCCCTGCAGGCGGTGCTCGTTCGAGCGGGAGCCGAGCTCGTGCTGCACGGGCATACCCATCGGAGCCTGGTCGGAGAGTTGCCGGGGCCACAGCGCCCGATTCCAGTGGTCGGCGTTTGCTCGGCTTCCGAAGTGGGGAGCAAGCCCGGCAAGCGCTCCCAGTACCACCTGATCGAAGTAGAGGAGAGGGTGACCGCCAAGGGTGACATCCATTTTTCCTTGGCACTGCGCAGCCGCGCCTACAGACCCGACGGCAGCGGCTTCGATCCCCTGGGCGAAGTGCACGCGCTGAGCTGAACGGGCGGGTCGGATCGAACTCTAGCCGGTGCTCGTCGGGGGAGGCACTACGCGGCCAGCGTCGCGGTGGGACAGGATCTCTTCCACCAGGGCCAGATCGCTGGCGCGGTCGACGTCGATGGCCGCTTCGGCGAAGGGCATGCGCACGGCTTCCACTTGCGCGCCCATGACCTGGGAGGCCCGTGTCAGGGCCGCATCGAGGTCCAGGCGGTGGAGTGCGAATTGCAGGAGGGATACGAACCCGAACGTGGCCACCAGCCGCCAGGGGCGCTTTCGAAATCGCTCGGCTCGTATCCAGAACTCTGCGGCCCGGCGTGCGTCGGGAGTGCGAAACGCGAACAGGTTTGCCCCCGAGAAAGCCTCGTTGCCGAAGCGCAGATAGGTGCGGGTCGTCTCGGGGTATCGGGTCTGGAGCAGTTGGGACTCCACCAGGGCGACCAGGACATCGGCATCGGATGCCGCGCACGCGCCGATGAAGTGTTCGACCATCTCCGGGGTCAACAGTGCGTGGTCTGCCGTCACGACGAGCAGGGGTTCGTTTTCAGGTAGTTGGCCGAGGAAGTCGGACAAACTCGCGCTGGGCGATGCGAGGCTGCGGTGTCGCTCGATGCCAGCGATTTCGCCAAGACTGTCGAGACTGTCCGGGTCATCGATGCTGATGGCGATGCGCCCCACGCTCGGGCTCGCCCGCAGCGTCTGCACCACGCGCATCAACATGGGCACGCCGCTCACGTCGAGTAGCGCGCGATGGGTATGCCCGGTGGCTTCGGCGAGATCGTCGTTGCCGGCGCGGCGCCCGGCCATGATCAGCGTAGTGAGCGGAGACACGTGTTGGGGTCCTCTGCGGTCGGGGCGATTCCAACGGCGTCGATCAGCCGTCGCCGCCGCCGATGACGCGCAAACGCGGGGCCGGGGTGACGCCGCCATCCTCTACCCGGTAGATGCGGTCCGCCACATTGGCCAGGGCCGGTTGGTGGGAGATGGCGATGATCGTTGTTCGGCCTCGCAGTTGCCTCATGCTATTCCAGACCTCCGCCTCGCTGGCATCGTCCAGGGCCGCGGTGGCCTCGTCGAGGATCAGCAGTTTCGGCTGATGGACCAGAGCACGCGCGATGGAGATGCGCTGACGCTGGCCTCCTGAAAACAGGGCTCCGCGTTCTCCCATCTTCGTCTCCATGCCCTCGGGCAGAGCCTCCACGAAATCCCAGGCTCCGGCGTCGCGCAAGGCGCGTTCTACGTCGGCTTTCGAGATGGCCGGATCGCCGAGGGAAATGTTGACGCGGATGCTTTCGTTGAGGATCAGCATCTCTTGCGACACGTAACCGATCCTCTCGCGCCAATGCTGCTGGTCCAATTCCTCGATGGCCACGCCGTCGATCCGCACGTCTCCCGAATCGGCGCGCAGCAGGCCGGTGATGAGATCGACCAGGGTTGTCTTGCCCGATCCCGATTGGCCCACCAGGGCCGTGATCTCCCTTGCGGGGATGTCGAGTTCGACATCGCGCAATACGCTTTGACCCTCGTGGGCGAGACAGACGCCGCGTAGCTCGATGCTGCGCTCGAGGGTGGCGTGTCGGGTTCCGTCGAAGTCCTCGAGGTTCGCGTTGGCCCGGTCGATCAATTCTCGAATCGACCAGAGCGCACTCGCATCCGTCTTCATGAGTTGGTACTTGCGTTGGATCTTGCCCAGGTTGCTCATGGCCTGGGCCAGGAGAAAAACGAGCACCAGGGTGGAGGTGATGGCCATCTCCTGGATGACCACTGCGACATAGAGGTAGACGGCGATGCAGATGACGACGATGGGTTCTTGGAGTGCGACCATCGCTTCGCGGCTGAATACTCTTCGCTCGAGTTGTCGGTTGAGAAGATGGGTGTCGTCTTCGAGCAGGGGTGCGATCAACTTCTCGCGCCCCATGGATTTGAGCACCTTCACGGCTTGAAGGCTGTCGGTGAGTCGGCCAAGTAGAGATTTGAGGAGGTGGGTCTGCCGGCGCCCGGCACGGCCCGAAATCCGCACCAGGGTGTTGAGAAGCAGCCAGCTCGAGGCTCCTGCGACTCCGAGCATCAGAGTCGCTTGCCAGGACTCGATTAACGAGATCACTACGTACAGCCCGGTCAGTAGGATCTGGGCGATGACCATGCTCAAGTTCAGGTAGGCCTCGGATGCGCGGTCTGCTTCCGTGGCCATGGAATTCGCCAGGGAACCCACGGGCTGGCGGGTGAAATAGTTCCAACGCGTTGCCATCAACGCGCGCAGCAATTCGAGGCGCAGATCCGTGGCCGTATGGGCCACCGTGTAGCCCACGCGCTTCTTGGCCAGCAGAACGAGTACTGCTCTTAGTGTGAAGGCCAGACAGATGATGACCAGCAGGGAACCAATGGTTGGAGTCACTCCGACCATCGCCAGGGCAGCTCGCACGAGGCTGTCCGAGTGTGAAGTGGGTGCATCGCTTTCCACTCCAGTGGCCAGATTGAGAAGCGGGAAGACGGACGTGATGCCCAGTCCCTCGGCGAGTGTCCCCGCGACCAGGCACGCGACCATGACGATGCTCTGCCATCGGTAGTGGCGGGCGAAGTAGAGCAGGACCTGCATCCGCGACTTCGACTCCTCTTGCGTGGGCCCGTCAAAATTGGTTGGGCAGATTGGCCCCGGTGCACGGCCCCGTGAAACTCATCGGCAAGGCGGTATGCGAACCCCAGCCCCAACCTGCATCCGGCGTGTGCGGTGGACCGCGGGGTGCCGGGTGGCCCGCGCGCTACGCGCGGGTGGAAGATAGCGAAGGCGACCTGGTGGGTTTTTCACCCGAGTCGCTTGCGGGTGCTACCAGTTCGGCCACGCGCTGGGCGATGTGATTCAGTTCGATGTCCCCGCGCAGAGGGCGCTCGCCGAAGGGAGCGCCGAAGGGCTTGGCCAGCCCCCGCGCGAACAGGTCCTCGTGGAGCCGCGACAGATCGCGGGTGGGACGGGACCAGCCTTGTTCGATCCATCGGGCGCAGCGGTGCTCGAGCCAACTCGGCGCCGCGATCCCGCCCGACGGATCGGGCCGCTCTCGTGTGGCGCGTTGCAGGATGAAGTGCCGGAGGGAGCGTAACAGCATCCGTGGCCAGGCCTGGATGGGCCCAACGCCCCCCGACGTTCGCTCGGGCAGGGGATAGACGTAGACAGGACAACCCACGGCCGTGGCCTCAGAGAGCATCGATTCACTGTCTGCCGTGACGACGATGGTGTCGGCCAGTGCCAGTAGCCCCGCGTAAGGATTGTCGTTGGGGTCGGCATTGGGCGTCCAACGGTAGACGCTATCGACCTCGCGCAACTGAGAGCAGAAAGCCTCGCAGACGGTGTCCCCGGCCCGGCGGCTGGTGGTGGCCAGGACCGAGCCGCCCCGAGCTCGGGCCATGGCAACGACATCGCGTCCCAGGGCTCGAGCGACATCGGGGGTCAGACGATACTGACTCGAGGAACCGCCCAAGAGAACGGTGATCCAAGGTCGCCCCCGTCCGCGCTGTTCCAGCCGCGGTCGCCAGCGCTCGGCGGCTTCGGCCAGGCGTGCCGGCGTCATCGAGTGGAGGGGCGCGCTGGTGATCTCACGCTTCGGGTGTTCGAACAGCTGTGCGTAGCGCGGAGTACAGACGAGATCGAATGGATCGGCGTCGTCGCCTCCCTTGCGACCCAGTTGGACGAGGCGGGTCAGGCCGAGGTTCTGCTTTTGGATCCACCGAGCGACGGGCGCCGTTCGGCGGCCCGCTGCGATCACGAGGTCCGGCCAGGGAGGGTCGAGGCGAGACGTTCGTTTGCGCCACGTGCCTGCCCGGGAGGCTCCGAGGATCCGGTTCTGCAGAACAGAGAGCGGGCCACAGCCCAGGTGCTTCACCTGGAAGGGCCAATCGAGTCTGGAGGCGAGTCCGAGCGACTGGCTGGTGTTTCCAGCGCGGTTGTCGGCGAGGACCCACACCCGGGGGGGGCCGTCGTTGAGGCGCTGTCCGGCCCGTGCCAGCCTCACGCGGCGGCCCTGGCCGAAGTCCGCACTCAACCAGCTCAGCTGGGGATGCCGTCTTGCGGCAGCCTGAACTGCGCGTTCGAGTTCCCGACCGTCGGGCCGGTCCCGCGAACGCCATGCCACGTGGACGAGGCGTTCTGCTTGGGATCCCAGGGCATCGAGCACCCAGGCCCGGTCTGCGGCGGGGATGGTCTCGAGTCCTCCGGGGAGGATCACGCCTTCCGAGATCTCACCCGCCGCCCAACCGTCTACTCGGGGATCTCGGATGTCGTCGATGTGGGTCTGCCAGGCATCCTCGAGGGCTCGCCGGGCCATTCCCAAGTCCGAAGACTCTGTGTCCAGGGCCAACACACGAACGTGTTGAGCCCCGGCACGTGCCAGCGCGTCCCTCAGGGCGGGGTCGCGTGCAGGGTGGAGCCATTTCCGGAGCGAGGCCGACGGTTGGGAGGGGGCATCTCGCCAGCTCTGATACGCGCGGCTCGGGTGATGCTCGTCGAACGGTTGGAATCTCGCGGCTTCGGCGGCGTTTTCCAGCCTGCGCCAGTAGTCGGCCCCCGGACCGTCGCGGTACACGACACGCTCGGGAAAGGGTCGCCAGGGCTGGTACTGGGGTGTGTCGAAGCGAAGGATTCCACCACCGGATGTGGGTGAGTCCTGCTCGCGACGACTCGCTTTTAGAGGGAGGCGTCCGAGTATGTGCTCGCGGCCCGCCGCGAGAGCCAGGAGATCGGCGGGTGGGGATTGGCGAACGCGGTCGAGTGACCAGAGACCGATGCATCGCTCGGCGTCCATCAAGATGATGCCCGCGTCGGCCTCGGAGGGCGTGAGGAGAGCAAACGGGGCCAGTTCCATGTCGAACAGCTCGGCGGGATCTTGGGTGTAGACCTGATCGACCCGGTTGACGAGCACCTGACCGCAGGCTCCCAGTTGGGGCAGGGCAAGTCCGAGGCGATTGGAGGGATTCCCCAGGCGGTCGGGAGGAAACCCGGGAACGCCGCGCACGAGGTGTATCTGGTAGTGCCGAAGGGGGTTGCGGGTGGACGCGATCGACCAGAGGAAGACCCGGTCGGCGGATTCGAGGCCGGGCGCGGTAAGGGCATAGATCACGACCGTGGGCGCCATCGAGGCCGGCGCGTTGGCATGCGGTTTCAACTCGATCAGATCCCCGCACTCTGTCAGGCACGTGTCGCGATTGTGTGTCTGCCGATCCATGCGGGCCTTCTGTCTGGAATCCGAGGCCGAGAGTAGGCCGGGCCCGCGGGTTCGCCACGTGCCTGAGTCGTAGGGTAAGGTGGTCCCGCTCGGGCTCCGGGACTGCCCCGCGTCACCCGAGAAGTGAGGAGAGGCATCCTTGAGGATTGGTGACGTCGTCATCGGTGGGAGTGCGCCTCTCGCCCTGATCTCCGGTCTCAACGTGATTGAATCCGAGGAGGCAGCCTTGGAATGCGCGTTGACCCTTCAGAATCTGGCACGACGTCATGGCACGCCTCTCGTTTTCAAGGCTTCATTCGACAAAGCCAATCGCTCGAGCCATGAGTCCTACCGCGGTCCGGGTCTCGAACAGGGCCTGATCGTGTTGGACCGTGTCCGTTCGGAAACGGGGCTGCCGATTCTCACCGACGTCCACGAGCCGGGTCAGGCTCAGCCCGTGGCGGAGGTCTGCGAGGGTCTCCAGATTCCCGCCTTCCTTTCCCGCCAGACGGATCTCGTGTCGGCCTGTGCCAAGACGGGCCGCGCCGTGAATTTCAAGAAAGGACAGTTCGTCGCACCCGCCGACATGCAGTTGGCGGTCGAGAAAGCTCGTGCCTTTGGCGCCCGTGACGTCATGGTCACCGAGCGGGGAACGAGTTTCGGCTATCACGAGTTGGTGGTCGACATGCGAGCCCTCGTGGAGATGCGTCGCTTTGCCCCGGTCTGCTTCGACGCGACCCACGCCGTCCAGCAGCCGGGTGCGGGCGAGGGCCAAAGCAGTGGGCAGCGCGAACACGTGGCACCCCTTGCACGTGCCGCCGTGGCCGTGGGAATCGACGCGCTCTTCGTGGAGGTCCATTCCGAGCCGGACCGTGCTCCGTGTGATGCGCGCTGTCAGATCACCACCGAGTCCCTCGATCGGTTGCTGGGCGAGGTTCTGGCATTGCGCCAAGCTGCGGTCGAGTCGACCGCCGAGCTGTCGTCTCCCCGCGATGCCTGATCGAGACGTCTGACTGCGATCGTCCTCTGAGGGGTCGTGACCCGCGTCGGTGTCTAGGCGCCCGCGGTTCGACCGTCTCGGATGCAGCCCACGAGTTCGTCCAGGTCCGCTCGGTCGTCGACCTCGCGCCACCAGAGTCCCTGAATGTCCACGGCGTGGATGTGGCTGCGCCGAGAGAGTTCGTCCACCACCGACAGGTACCAGGCGCGGAGAGCGCTCTCGTGACGGACCGCCTTCTGCACAGCCGTTCGGAAGGTTTCGGCACCGTCTCCCCGAAAGGCCAGCAGGCCGATGGACTCTGCGTGGACGCGCGGGTGCGGAAGCTGCTTGCCGATGGCGATGAGCCGATTGCCTTCGAGGGTGACCTTCATGTCGTCGTCGTCGTATCGCGTCTTGCGATCGATGGTGACGCTGATGCTGTGGTTGGCCTCGAGCAGCCGTTCCAACACCCTCGGCTCGAAGACGGTGTCGCCGTTGAGGAGCAGGCAGTCGCCCGCCATGGCCGGGCCTGCTAGCCAGCAGCTGATCAGGTTGTCGCTCACGGCGTAGAAGGGATTGAAGACCGTCTCGACTTCGATTCCCGGGATCGATGTCCGGTCGAGAAACGCCTCCACCTGATCCGCACCGAAGCCCACCATGACCGTGGCCTGTCGGATTCCACAGCCGGCCAGGGTTCTGAGCTGCAACTCGAGGAGGGTCAGTTCGCCGTCCTCGAGGGGCAGCAGGCACTTCGGTCGGCTCTCTGTGAGCGGCAGCAGGCGCTTTCCCTGCCCCGCGCTGAGGACGATGGCTCTCATTCCACCTCTCTGCCGATCGAGCCCGAACGTGTTGGGCCCTGCCAGTTGCTTCCCCATCCCAGTTGCCACTCAACCGTGGGGCGACCTACGCTTTGCGATCCGATGGGGGAGGGGCGAAACCTGGACGAGCGAACTCCCAAAGAGCAGAAACCCGCAGGGCCAGCGCTTCCCCCTGGACCCAAGCATCGGCGCCCGAAGCTCACACTTTACCGCTACGTTGCCCGTGAGGCATCCGTACCGGCTCTGATCGCTCTTCTGGGGCTCACGGGCATCGTTCTCACCAAGGATCTGCTGGGTTTTTCCGAGCTTCTGATCAACCGGGGCATTGGCGGCGGTGTGGTCGCGCGCATCGCGTTCTACGAGGCCCTGATCCTGGCTGCGCGGATGCTTCCCTTCGCGGTCCTGGTCGGTGCGTTGGTGGGTCTGGGCCGTATGGGGGCCGATCGCGAGATCCTCGTGCTGGAGGCCTCGGGGGTGGCCGCACCCCGCCTGGTTTGGCCCGTCGTTGCTTTTGCTTCGGTGATGACCCTCCTGGCCTTGTTGATGTCTCTGCTGGTGGCGCCCTGGTCGAGCCGTTCGGTGGATTCAGAGTTCGAGCGGATTGCCGAAGAGCAGCCCTGGACGCAGATTCGCGCCGGCGTCGTCAACGTCTTCGGGGACACCCGACTCGACGCACGTGCCGTTTCCCCAGAGGGAGATCGGCTCGAAGGAGTGCTGCTCTGGGTTCCCGATCTGGGCGGGACGGTCTTCGCCGGCCAAGGCGAGATTTTCCGGGATGAGGCGGGTTCTCTGGGGATCGCCCTGGAGTCGGGTCGATCGCTGTTGTCCGCCCGGCATTCCGCCAAACAGGTGCAATTTCATCGGCTCTCGACCCGGCTTCCGGATCGTGAGACGGGTGTCGTCAGCATGCCGAAGGACGAACTCCAGGGGTTGAGTTTGGGGGAACTCTCAAGCCTGGCGAAAGGGTTCGCTTCCACGGGCGATGACCGCGGTGCTCGCGCCGAGATCGAACTGCAACGACGCTTTGCGCTTCCCTTGGCGACCCTGGTGTTCGGTTTCCTGTCGGTTCCCCTGTTCTTGTCCCGGAGCCAGTTCTCGCGCTCGGCATCGGGAGTGCTCGGTGTGCTCGCGACCATCGGCTACTACGGCCTCGTTCAGCTGGGGGAGGGCCTGTACCAGGGGGGGCGAGTTTCTGCCGTGGTGGGTGTGTGGCTTCCCAATGGCGTGCTCTTCGTGTTGGCCGGTGGGTTGTTGGTCCGTGCCCTTCGCTCCAAGTCCCTGGGTCAGTCCTTCGATCGCCCCCAGGTCGGGCGCCGCGAAGCCGAACGGGCCATGCGACCGACCCTGGAACACCTGGTCCCCTACGCGCTTCCGCGGTACGTCGCCGGTCGCTTCGTGGCCATGGCCGCACTTTCTTTCGCGGTGATCTTTTCAGCGTATCTGCTCATCGATGTGATGGAGCGGCTGGAATGGTTCGCACGCCACCGAGCCACCGGCCCGGAAATCCTGCGTTTCTACGGAGCGCGGGTCTGGTTGCTGGCGTCGCGGGCGGTGCCCATGGCGCTTCTGGTGGGGACAGCACTGACCGCCAGCCTGCTCGCCGTGGAAGGGGAACTCGTGGGGATGAGAGCTTGTGGAATTCCGGCACCGCGAGCCCTGCTGCCGGTTCTCGTCGTTTCGGTTCTATTCACGCCCTTCTATTTCGTACTCAGCGACGTGATCGTGCCGCGAACCAACGCACTGGCCGACGAGCTGAAGCGAACGCAGATCAAGGATCTGCCCAGCGAAGATACGGAGAACCGCGGCGAGGGAGAATGGTTCCGATCCAAGGGTCAAGTGGTCGAGGCCTCGTTCTTCGACCCGGAAGATGGCGAGGCCGATCTCGTTACGGTGTACGAACTCGGGGAGGATGGTCTTCCCATCAGCCGAACGGATGCCCAGAGCGCACGGCACATCGGGCACGGTGAGTGGCGCCTGCACGACCCAGCTCGTGTCGAACTCTTCGGGGGGTCACCCAGAGTCGTCCCAGCTCCGGAATACCTTCGACTTGGGGAGGCGCTGCCGGCGGAAGTCGACACCATGCACTACAGCGCTGGCGAACTGCGCGTCGAAGCCGAGGCAGTGGAGTCCGCAGGGTACGACGCGTCGGTTCTTCGTACCGATTACCATGTGAAGCTTGCAGGAGTCTTGGCTTGTATTGTGCTGCCTGCGGTGGTGATGTTCTACGCGGTGGGCGGGCCTCCCTTCCCTGGCCCCGCTCAGACCCTCATGGCGAGTGGAATCATTGGAGTGGGCTACATCCTGTTGACGGGTGTGGGAGCCTCCCTTGGACACGGCAGGGCCATCCCGCCCGTTGCGGGGGGCTGGGGGCCTCTGGCCGTGCTGGGTTTGATCGGAGGTTATTTCGGTCATCGACTCTGGCGTCGTTTGTGACGGTCAGAGCCAACCTCGTACGCGTGGCCCGGGGATGAATCCCCCGCTTGAGCGCCCCCGTGGACGACGGCAGATCCCCAGTGTCGTTCGTGGGGCGGGATACATCCTCTGGCTGGTGGTGTTCGTCATTGCGGTGGATTACGTGTTCTTCTATCGCCCCTTCGTCGCTGAACTCCGCGGCGCCGACCGTCCCGAGAAGCTCGATCTGGGCGGGGTCGGAGCCGAGGATCCCGACCTGCTGCGGCGGGTGGGGGCGCTCTCCACCCACCGGGAGAGTTCTTTCGTCCACTTCGAACCGGCACCGTCGGAAGACATCCTTCGCGTTTGCGCGTTCGGGGATTCCTTTACCTACGGTGATGAAGTCCTGACGAATCAGGACTTCCCCACCCAACTCGGGCAACGCTTTGGGCGATCCGGCGCTCTCAACGTCCAGGTACTCAATTTCGGCAGTGCTTGGCACGGCTTTCACCAGGCCTTCATGCTCTGGAAGGCATTCGCGCATCGCTATGGGTGTGACTACACGCTGCTCGGTCCCCAGGGCTTCTGGCCCGACCGCGATACTTCCTTCAATCACACGGACCTACTCTCTCCCTATTTCATTCACGCGCGGTATGTGTTGGAGGATGAGGCCGTCCGCCTGGTCGGTGTCGATGGCACCGACTATCACGAACGTTTCGAACACTACTGGGCGTTCGTTCCGGACTGGCGTTATCTGTACTACGACCGTGAGCCCCCTGCGTTTCTGCGTGCTCTTCTGCCCGAGGGTCGAACGCTTCGAAATCCCTTCTATTACCGAGACGACTCTTCGACCGAAGAGGCCTACGAGACCTACCGTCTGCTGCTCCGCGAGATGGACGCTGCAGGCATGCCGGTGCTCTTGACTCACGCCCAGTCCGAAATCGTCGAACTTGCTCGTGGCCTCGATCTCCCGAATCTTTGGGTGACGGTGGCCTGGGACGAGCACCGCTTCCCCTATCGATCGGCCAACGGTCACCTTTCATCCCTGGGCAATGGGGTGATGGCGGACCAGTTCTACGCTCAGTTGGTGGCGGGTGCGCGGCCGGAAGCCGTCGTGCTCGTGTCCAGCGGAGAGGGTGACGAGTCTGTCTCTCTGAACCTTCCCACCTCACGGCCACTTCATCATTACGAGAAGGCGGCTGTGGAGCTCGGGGGCAGGCCCCTCGGGGCTTTCGTGACGGCATCGCGCGACTGGAAGGGCCGTGGAATCGGATCCTTCGGCACTTTCCGGGACAGCGGGGTCGTTTCTGTTCTCGCACTTCTCGAACCCGGCGCGAGTCTGGTGGATGCAGCCTTTCTCTCCCTGCCCTTCGAAATTCCGCCCGGGGCGGATCTCGAACTCGCATGGGGCAGGGATCGCGACGCAGGTGGGCGACGGCAGGCGTTGGGGACGGTTCGGCACCTGCACCCGAATCTGCCCCTGGCCGTGGCCACCGTGCCCGAGATCGCATTCGTGGATAAGCAGTGGCTCAGGCTGGCAATGGTTCCTCCCGACGCCGAGAAGGGCGGGTCGCCCACCGTCTACCTTTCAGACGAACCCATTCTCCGCCTTTCTTCGGGGGATGGCCTTTCGCTGCACCCGCTTCAGGGCCGTCTGCTTCAAATCGCGGCCCTCCGCGGGCCAACTGTGTCCCTTGCATCGCTTCCTCGGCAGGGAAGCTATACGCTGGTGCTTCAGACCAAGGATGGCGTGGAGCTTCGCGTTCCGTTGGCGGGATGGCGCAAGCAGGTCCAGTCGCTGCCGATGCCGGAACGGGCCGGCCAGGGTCCGATCATCTCACCAATGGCACGGGAAGGTTGATGAGTTTGAAACTCGGCGCGGTTGTCACAGTGCTTCTGCTCGGCGGAGCGACGGGATCTCTTGCATCCGACGCGGCATCTTTTTTGAGGGCCCAAGAGATCACCGAAGCCGATGCGCCGCACCTCATGATCGGCGGGACCGACTCCATCGGAGGTGTAGGAGACTGGTATCTCGCCAACGACTTGATCGAGATCGTGGTCGACGACCCTTCGCGTTCCCACGCCAAGCAGAACCACGGTGGCAGCATCGTGGACGCGGGTCTCATCGATCGCCAGGGGGAGGATCAGTTCGCGCGCATCTTTACGTTGATCAACCTCAGCGACCGAATGTTCCCCAACTACGATCGGATCGAGGCCGAGGTGGATCCCGCCGGTACATTCGCCCGACTGGTGGTTTCGAACTCCCAGGGAGTCGGGGTGGTGGACACCGGCGGTCGCATCGGGTGGCTGGGTTCCAGTTCCCTGGACGCGCAAAACGCCCAGCGAATCCGGGTCCGAACTGAATATCTCGTCAGACCCGGGGAGCCATTCGTTCGAATCACAACGACACTGGCCAATGTCGGAGACGAGCCCGTGGGCGTGTTCGCCTATACGGACATCTGGATGCGGGGCGGACGGAGCATGCGGGTCTGGCAGGGCAATACGCAGCAGCCCGAACTCTCTCAAGGGTTCGACCATCCGAGCCTGGCCGACATCAGTGTGTTCGATCTGGGCGCAAGCCTGGTGCCCTTCGACCACGTGGTGGTTCCAGGCATGCGAGGCTACCCCCCTGTCGCCTACGCGATGTTTTCTCCCACACGCATCGCAGATGGCCGGGTGCAGTTCGGTATGAATTCTTCCCACGTCACCCTGGTCAATGCCTTCGCTTCGGACGCCGCGAGCCGGGAAATCGGGTTCGGGGAACTCTGGAGGGCGGTGCGGAGCGAATTGCTTCCCGGAGCGGAGTGGAACTACGAGCGCCGACTGCTGATCACACCTCACTCGGATGTGGCGTCAGCGACAGACCGGATCTTTCCCATGGTCGGCTTCGCCGACGGATCCACGCGAATCGAGGGACGGATCCTCCCGGCCGACGTGCCGACCTCCATCCAGGTCGACCGCCGGGACGGCGCCCCCATCACCCAGATACGGACGATTGCCGGCGGAGACCGGGCGGGCCACTACTCCGCGATCGTCCCTCCGGGCGATTACACGTTGACGTTCCGGTCCCCTCATCGCGAAACCCGGACCCTGGAGGTGGAAGCCGACGGTGTGACTCGTGTGCCCGATCAGGAACTGGAGGAAACGGGCTGGTTGGTCTTCGACCCCCCCTTCGCCGATGGCGGCTCGGGGCGCGTGATCGTCACGGGCGTGAAGGGTACCCCCGACCCGATCTTCGAGCCCGAGTTGTTGGACTTCCGCATCGGCGGGGTACGCCCCCCCAGCGGCACCGAGATCAACGAGATTCATTTTCTCGGCAACGACCACGACCCCAAGCAGGTTCCGGTTTCCCCCGGCCACTACCGGCTGACGGCGACGCGTGGCCTCGAATACGAGATCGATGTCGAGGAGGTGCAAGTTCCCACACCGGGAGAAAGCGTATCCGTGCCCTCCTTCGAGATGCGACGCGCTGTGGATCTCCCGGGGTTCACGAGCGCCGATTTTCACGTACACGCCCAGGCGAGTGACGACTCGGGGACGTCAAACCTCTCCAGGTTGCGCAGCTTCGTGGCCGAGGATGTGGATGTCCTGGTGAGCACCGACCACGATCACGTCGGTGATTTTCGCCCGGCCCTGGAGGCTCTCGACCTGAAGGATCGGATCGTCGTGGTCGGGGGTGTGGAGGTGACCAGTTCGACTCCCAGTGCCGCAGCACCGTGGACACTGGGGCACCACAACGCCTGGCCCGTCGAGCACCGGCCACTCGAGCACCGCCGGGGAGCGCCGCCGAGTCAAAACCTGACCCTCCCGGAACTCTACGATCTGCTGCGCGAGCAGTACGCGGTGCGCGTCGTTCAACTCAACCATCCCCGGTCCTCACGGGCGGAGGATCTGGAGGTCGGGGCTTTCTTGAGTCACCTGGGCTCCCAGGGAGAGGCGTTCGACTCCACACTTCCCATAGACGCTCCACCGAATGCCGCACTCCTCGAAACCGCGCGCCCCGGTGGCTCTCGAGCCATTGATTTCGACGCTGTGGAGGTGATGAACGGTGCCACGAGTTCGAACTACCCGGTCGTTCGCGCGGACTGGTACAGCTTGCTGCGCCAGGGGTTTCGGATTACGGGCACTGCCAACTCCGACACCCACGGTCCGAGCCAGGTGGCCGCCTATCCGAGGAACTACATCGAAATCGAGCGTGACCACGCTCGTCGCGACCCCAGCGCCTTCGACGAGGCGGTGGTGGAGGGACGCCTATTCGGCAGCAATGGACCGCTGATTCCCGACTTCGGCGCCCGAGCCACTTCGCCCGGAGGGGGGCAGGGGATGGATTCTGGCCCCCGGGCTTCCATGGGCGAGTTGTTGAAGGCGCCTGGGGGTGGCGTCGAGGTGCAGTTCCGTGTCGCCAGTGCGAGTTGGATTCCCGTGGACGAGCTCCGGCTGTTGCTCAACGGGGAGGTCGTGTGGCACGAGGATCTGCCCCCGACACCCGGACGTCCCGTCGATCTCGAGCGCCGCGTGTCGCTCCAGTTCGAGGCCGACGGCATCCTCACGCTCGAAGTGGGTGCGGCTCTCGACGCCGATCCCGAAACCTGGCGCGCCGACCACCCCGGACCCTACGCGGAGGTCATCATTCCCGGAGCGGTACCGCGGGCGTTCACCAATCCGATCTACGTGGATGTCGATGGCAACGCGCGGTTCGACCCGCCGGGACTGGAGCCGGTTCCGCCGGATCGTCGATGGATGATCGGGGTCCTGCTGTTCGCGGCAGTGTCGATCTGGTTTCTTCGTCGCCGCAGAGCCTGAAGTTCGGGTCTATTTGCGCACCGATCGAACGATGTAGTTTCCGCGCCGTTCGTCGAGTTCGAGCTGAATACGGCCCTTATTTGCGACGTCTTCCAGGGCATCGGTAAAGCTGGTGTAGCCGTGGGACTCTTCGTTGAAGGACGGAAACACACGGCGCATGGTCTGCTTCACCATGGAACCCCAGACGGTCTCGTAGTCGCGTTCCAGGGAGCGCACGATCTCGACCACCCGGTCCAGGGTCTCGCTGTTCTCGCTGCTCGGTGACTTGGAGGTGCTCTTGGGTTTTTTTCGTGCTTCGGCTCCGCGAATCAAGTCGTCGTAGTAGATGAACTCATCACAGCTGCCGATCAGCAGGTCCGAAGTCGAATTCTTGACGCCGATCCCGACAACTCGCTTGTCGTTCTCTTTGAGCTTGCTGGCCAGAGGGGAGAAGTCGCTGTCTCCGCTGACGAGCGCAAAGATGTCGATGTGCTCTTTCTGTTGGCTGAGATCCATGGCGTCCACCACCATTCGGATGTCGGCACTGTTCTTACCGCTGGACTTGGATTGGGGGATGTCGACCATCTCGACCCCTAGGCGGTGGAATTCCCGTACCGCGGATCGGTATTTTCCCCAATCACAATAAGCGCGCTTGTAAACGATGCGCCCTTTTTCTAGCAGGCGACGCAGAACTAGTTCGACCTTGAAGGGCTTACGACGTGTATCGTCGACGCCGAGTGCCACGTTCTCGTAGTCGAAGAAGACAGCAATCAGCGGTTCGTCGGCCATCCTTCAATCCCCCGGGATGCGCTTCTTGAATCGAATCGGGCGACTGGATTTGCCGGCGCCCGCTACACGAGCCATGGCGGTGGGGGATCGGTGGTTTCTGCCGACGGATCCTCGTCGTCGGAAAAGCCGTAGCCTGCCAGATCGTCAGCCGTTGCCACCGCCTCGTTCCGGGTCGGCTCTGCTTCGCGGACCTCTCGTTTTTCACGCTTCATGGCCTGCTTCTCAGCTTTCCTGGCCTCACGTTGACGTTTGAGTACCGCGGTTCTGCTCCTTTTCGCCATGCCTGGTCCTCACCTCAATCGATCTCGATTGTCAGACTCCGCCTTCCGGGGGGGGGTCGCGGTAGATTACAGCCCCGGCCCGGGAAGGTCACCACCTCGGGTGCAGGCATCGCGTGAAAACCCCTGAAAATGGCAGTTTTTCGTAATCGACCCACCCAACCGGGACACCGAATCGGGAATTCGCCACCGAACAGATGGGTTACCAGGTCGATCCGCGACGCCCACCGGGGATCACGCAGCCCGAGCCCCGGGGGCCGTTGGGGAAACGACTTGCGTTTGCTCAGAGCAGTCTTCTGCGCGTTTCCGCGAATGGGAGCAGTGGTGTCATTCTCCAGTCTTTAAGGGTGCACGATGGCTCCAAGCCCTGTACCGCACTATGGTACCTGTCCAAGATTCCTCCTTTCCCAAGGCTCCGTGTTTCCTTCCGACTGTTGAACAGGAACGGGTGGGGACGGATCTTGCGGTGCAGAAGTTGTGGATCTCAGAACGCCGTGAAGGTATAGTTAGAAAAGACCGACCGCAGGCTTTATGTGATCTATTGGTCGGTTTCCGGCACGCTCCTCTCAAATGTCACGAACATCACAGCGACAAGGGGCCGCCGGGTCACCCCAAAATGATGCGAGAGGGTGCGACCTTTCGCACAGGAGCAACGACCTGCATGGCAGCGCGTAAATCCGGACAAAAATCAGCGGATGAATTCTGGTCCAAGGTACTCTCCGCTCCGAAGGTCAAACGGATCCTCGAGCGGCGGGGCTTTAGTGCCGAAGCCTTTCGCAAAGACTACGAGGCCGACACTTCTCGCGGCCCACGTTCACCGAAGAAACCGACCCGCACCGAGATCGATGCGGTGGAGGCCTTTCAGGAGTCCGGAGATTTTGAGGCCATGAAGTCGGCCCTGGGCACGGGAAGTTCGGCGGTGGCGAATTCGGCTCTCCGTCGGGTTCTTCAGTTCAAGGCTCAAGGTGGGGTGAAGACGATTCGTCGTCGGTCCGCGGAGCGTGCTACGAGCTAGGGATCCAGCGAGCTGCGGTCGCCCCTTTCGAGGGTTCGGGTGCTGGGATCGGTGAGAACTGGTGAGCGGAACGTGGGGATTGGCACGATCTCTGCTCTCGACTTCGGGGTATGGAACGAAGCCATCCCTCGAATCTCCTCTCGTCGGCAGAAACAAGAATCTGCGCCGAAAGCCTCATTATGCGGCCCCAACGCTGTCGCAAGGGCTCCCCTTGGAGCCGACGAGGGGGCTTCGACGTGGACCCGCGTACACACCCGAGGTGTGTGCGGGGGGCACGTGGCGGATCTTTGGCCCGGTGGTTTGTCTGGGTCTTGTCGTTGATCGCCCTGGCTCCCGCCGCACGGTCCGAACCCACCGCTTGGCTCGGTACGTTGAGCATCGAGTTCGTGCGTCTTCCCCCGATCGAGATCCAGGGACACGGTGTGGCGACCCTCCAAACGACGGGAGCTCGTCTCGATGGTGTGATGCTCTCGGGTGGGTTGAGCGGATCCGGGACCGTGGCGATGCCGTCGGTGGGGGGGTTGGGGACGATTTCCGTGGGGGCTGAACTCGAGCTCGGTTCTGGCAGCCTCGATCCGCAACTTTCCGGGATGTCGGCAGACAATCGGCTCCCTGTGGCGGGCGTGCTGAAGCTCTGCATGTTCTTCCCTGGTTGTGGCCTCCATTTCCCGCTCGACTTGACTGGCGATGCGGGGGCCCGAGGGGTCGGAGTGGGGGGACAGTTGACCGCTGGGGGAGCTGGGGCCCTACGGATCTCTGTAGACACGGCCCCGTGGACCCTGGGGACCGCACTGCTCTGGCCGCGCGCCCCGGCCAGCGGTGAGACGGTATTGAGCGCCCACGGCTGGGCGCACGGACCGAATTCACTCACTCAGTCGACTGCGCTCCCCGGCGGCCAACTGTCGCTGGTGACCCCCGTGCAGGTCGCCTCTCAGATCGGTCACCCCTGGTTGTCCTTCGCCCGTCTGCATCTGCATTTCGTTCCCGAGCCCAGGCGTGCGGCGCTCCTGGGGGTGGGATGTTGCGCGCTGTTGCTGTTGGGCGGACTGCGGCGCCGAAACTCGGTTCGAGCTGGAAAGGGGTGAGGGGGCGGGCTTGACCGTGCGACGGGCGCTCGGCATCCTCGTCCCGCCTTTCGGAGATTGGTTTGCGAGACATCCTTCCCGCACTGGAGAACTGGCGTCGATCGGGTAAGCGCAGTGCGCTGGCGCGGGTGGTGCGAATCGAGGGCTCTGCGCCGAGAGAACTGGGCGCAGCCATGGCGGTCAACGAGGACGGGGAGGTACTGGGCTCGGTCTCCGGCGGTTGCATCGAAGGGGCCGTCGTCGAAGAGGCGAGGGCTCTGTTGGCTGGAGACCCGACCCCCAAGGTCGTGAGTTTTGGCTATAGCGACGATGATGCCTTCGCGGTGGGCCTGACCTGTGGTGGGACCATCGACCTCTACCTCGAAGTCTTCGACTGGTAGCACGTGGATAGAACCGATCGGGAGATTTCCTCGGCCCTTTCCCTTGCCATCGAATCCAACCTCGCGGTCGCTCTGGCGACAGTGATCGACGGTGCGGCTGTTGGAGCAAAATTACTGGTATTCGCCGACGCGGCGCGTGGGGCCGATCTCGGGAGTCTCGGAAACCCAGAACTGACGCGGGTGGTGGCGCGCGATGCCCGGGGTGAACTTGCTGCGGGTCGTTCGGTCACACGTCACTACGGCGCCCAGGGTCAGGCGCGTCAGACCGAATTGACGGTGTTTATCGAGTCCTTCGCGCCTCCCCCCGAAATGTGGATCTTCGGAGCCGTCGACTTCACGGGAGCCCTGGTGGGGATCGCACGCAACCTCGGGTACCGGGTGACGGTCTGCGACGCGCGGCCAATCTTTGCCACTCGGGAGCGTTTTCCCGATGCCCACGAGCTCGTCAACCTGTGGCCCCACGAGTTGCTCGAGCAGCAGGGTGACCGACTCGGGGAACGGGATGCGATCTGTGTGCTGACCCATGACCCCAAATTCGATGTTCCCGCCGTCCAGGCGGCGTTGGAGACCCGGGTCGGCTACATCGGCTGCATGGGGTCCCGCCGGACCCATGAGGAGCGCAACCGGCGCTTGATCGAGGCCGGCGCCGATCCCATCCAGCTTCAGCGCGTGATGTCCCCGATCGGGCTCGATCTTGGAGCCCGCAGCCCCGCTGAGACGGCCATTTCGATCTGTGCCGAGATCATTGCCCTGCGTTATGGCCGTCCGGTCCGCTCCCTGCGGGACACACGAGGCTCGATTCACGGAGAGTCCTAGGGGCCGCCCCACTCGCACTTCCGGTCCCAACTTGCACTTCAGAGATTGCCCGAAGGTGCCGATAACGGGGCTCTGCTGCGCTCTTGAAGGCCCGAACTGCTGGGAGCTTGCGAGGACCCCATCGACCATCAGATCCCCCGTGTTCTACTGCTCGACGACGGTGAGCTCGATGACGTGCGCGCCGTGTTGCAGGACCTCGACCTCGACCTCGATGGGAAAGCGGGCGCTGGTGCCCCCGAACTCGTCGTTGCGACTTCCCGTCACCTCGAGGCGGCACAGCTCTGGGAGGCCACTTCCGAGGTCAGTTCCCCCCTGATTGCCATTCTTGAACGAGGGGAGCCCGAACCCGTTACCGAGCAGCGCGCACGCTGTCGTTTTCTGGTTCGCCGACCCGTTCACCCGGTGGTCTTGAGGCTACTGATCCAACGCGTTCTCTATCGCGGGACCGAAAGGCGCCGCGGCCCTCGTGCGATTCTCGGAATCCCCGTGCAGATGGAATCGGTTGGGCAAATCTGCCGAGCGACGCTGTTGGATCTTTCCATGCGGGTGGCGCGTTTGACCGCTCGGGAGAATCTTCAACCGGGGACCCGGATTCAGCTGCATGTTTCGGCCGAAGCCTCGGGCCTCGAAGACGGTGTAGACCTGAGCGGAGAAATCATTCGAGCGGTTTCCAGCGGGTCGGGCAAAGCTGCGACTTCGGAGTTCGCCGTATCCTTCGATACCGTCGAGCCTTCAATTCGCCGCGACCTGAGCTCACTTCTGGTGGCCGTGACCGCGCGCGATGCCAGGGTCTCCGGAGTCCACCCGGGCCCGGATCTTTCTCGGATCGCGGAAGCGCCCAGCGACTGTCAGGCGGCCGTCGATGGCTCGCGCGTTCTGGTGGGCACCGATCTGTCTTTCGAGGGGATGCGAGTAGATCGCTGTGATTTTCGCCAGGGAGACCGATTGACTTTGTCGCTCTTTGGCGGCGCCAGTGTGCCGGCTTGTGCGGTCGAGGCGAGTGTCGAACGAGTGGATGTCCTGGGGTGTCGCTTGCAGTTCCTCGGGATGTCGCGAGAAGTTTCGGAAACCCTGACGCGCCTCATGGCCGCCGGTGAGGTCTCACGGGGTTGTCAGGCGGGTTCCGAGCCTGTCGTCATTTCCGAATGGCTCCACTGAACACACTTTCTTATTCGCTCCACCAGCACGAACTTCATGTAGGGTAGACGCGATTTCCATCGCGCGATGTGCCACCTCGTATGGTCACGCGAAACATTGATGGAATCTCGAGTGCGGAGGAGTTCGTCATGGCAGAAGAGGTGACGTCCGAATACGTCGGACGGGTTTTCGAGCAGGTCAAGAATTGGGGGAAGTGGGGAGCCGACGACCAGCGCGGGGCGCTCAACTACATCACCGATGAGATCCGAGCGTCGGCTGCGTCGCTCATACAGGATGGGGCCTGTGTCAGCTGTGCTCTCGACTTTCCCGTGGAGCCGTCTCCCAACAACCCGCACCCCGCTCAGCACATGATGGTGGTGGCGGGTGACGCGTGCTGTGATCCGCGTGCGCCGGGCTTGGAGATGACCATGGACTTCATCGGCATCGCCTTCCACGGCATGGCGTCGTCTCACATCGATGCACTGTGTCACGTCCTCGTCGACGGCAAGATGTACAACGGTTTTCCGGCGGGAGAGGTGCTCAGCACTGGGGCTCGAAAGGGCAGTGTGATGGCCGCCAGTGATGGCATCACGAGCCGCGGCGTGCTGTTGGACATCCCGCGGCTGCGTGGAAAACCGTGGTGCGATGTCACGGACCGAATCCAACCCGAGGACCTCGAGGCTGCCGAGCGGGAACAGGGCCTTGAGGTGCGGGAAGGAGACATTCTGTTGATCGGTACGGGCCGACACGCACGCCAGGATGAACTGGGTCCCTGGCAGCCCATGGGAGAAGGGGGCGGGCTCGCAGGTCTCGATCCTCGTTGTATTCCGTTTCTCCACGAGCGGCGCATCGCCGTGCTGGGGAGCGATGGAATTCAGGACGCCATGCCAGGCTACGGTCTCGAGGACTGGGCGGTTCCCATTCACCAGTGTTGTCTGGTGGCCATGGGAGTGCATCTGCTCGACAACCTCGATCTACGCGCACTCAGCGCCGCATGTGCGGAGCGCAACCGTTGGGAGTTCTTCCTCTCGGTATCGCCCCTGAGGGTTGCCGGTGGGACCGGGTCTCCCATCAATCCCATTGCGACCTTCTGAACTCCTCGGCCCGCGTTCAGAGTTCGCCGGTGGTGTAGATCTCACAGGCTGCCTTGTTCAAGCCGTGGATCACCAGCAGGCGCCCGAATGACAGGTATTGGCCGATCATCATGCCGAGTTCGACCGTTTCGGCCTCGCTGAAGTGTTCTCGGAGTTCGGCCATGAAGGCGGAGTCGAGACTGTGGAAGTCCTGGGCGAGGTTCTCCGCATAGCGAACCGCCAGGGCTTCGCGAGGGTCGAGTTTTCGCTCGTCCGCGGGCAGGTCGAGCTGGGCAATGGTCTCTTCGTCCAAACCTTGACGCGTCGCCGACGCGTAGCGTGCGAAGAGTCAGGTGTCGCAATCGTTGAGGCGCGCAATCTTGAGCCTCGCAAGTTCTTTGATGCGCGATGGAACGATGCCTTGTTGGTGGCCCGGGTTGTAGAAAGCGAAGTAGCGCTCGAAGAAGTCGGGTAGCAGCCCGAGAGGGCTACCTCCGCTGTCGTCGCGAACTTCGGCACTGGGATTCGAAGCTGCACTGCTCATGAGATCTCCATGCTGGGAGTGTGGGTACCAGTTGCCCTGGCAACTACACACTCGTTCTTGGGTCAGCATATAATGAAGGCGGCTTCATGACGAGTGCGCGACGCTTGAAACGAGCCGTCGCAACGGGTTGTCTCCCCCCGGGTGAGGAGGCTTCAGTCGCGAGGAGACTTCCATTGGATGGTCGCCAGCCCACGGGTGTGATGTACGTCAACACCCACGTGAACGATTCCAGCAAGGAGGACGAATACGATCTCTGGTACCGCCAGGTTCATTTTCGTGACGTGACCGAGCCCGGGATCTTTGTCGACGCCACGATGTTCCACAACGCGAACCGCCCGCCCGCCGACGGAGAGGGCAAGTTCTTGGCCTTTTACGAGACTTTCTGGGATGACGTTGACGCGGCCACAGAGGTCTTCAAGAAGCACGTCGACCAGCTTGCACGCGAACGGCAGATTCATGCCGGTACGGTGGGGGTGACGTTCGGAATCTACAAGCGGGTGGCGCTCGAATTTTCAGGTCAGCGCCGGCCCTTCTCCCAGAGTGTGTGTGCGTTTCTTTTCGACGCCACGGATTCCGCCGACGCGGAGGCCCTGGGCCGCCACTATGCCGAGCACTGTCTGGGGGATGCAATGGGCACCGGTCTCTTCCACACCGGGAGTCTGCACGAGCGGGTTCGCAGTGATGCGTTTGCAGACGCCGCCGGCGAGCAGCCGCGGTTTCTGGCCCTGTACGAATCGGATCTGGGGGATCCACGCGCTCTCGCATCGATCCTCGGCGAGAAACTCGGCGTTGGGGCTCTGCCCAAGGAGGCGAGCCTCAGGCTCGCCTCCAGCTTCTACCGTGCGGCGCCCTGAGCGAACAGGGGCTCCCTCTCAGACCATCCCGTAGAGTCTCGCGGCGTTGCCCGCGAGAATCTTGTCGCGCTCGTCCTCGGGCACGTTGGTGAAGTGGTTGTCGATGGTTTCGCGCGAATAGGGGTAGTCGTTGCCGTGATGCGGGAAGTCCGTGGACCAACAGATGTTGTTGATTCCCACGGCGTGGCGGACCTGAATGCCGATCCGGTCGACGATGTAGCTGCTGGTCCAGTTCTCCTTGAGGTAGACGCTGGGCAGCTTGTTCAGCATCGTGCGCGCACCCGTGCGATTGCGCCAGTAGCGGTCGTCCATCATCTCGGCGGCGTGGGGGATCCAGCCGATCCCGACCTCGACGGCCACGATCTGCAGTCCGGGGAAGCGATCGAAGACACCCGAGAAGATGAGGTCGACCATGAGGACGGACATCTTCACCATTCCCGTCACTGCGCCGATCGCACCTGCTGCTTCCTCGGCGGGCACATGTCCCGCGGTCTGGGAGGCCAGGCCAAAGTGGATGCTGACGGGGATTCCCAGTTCTTCGGCCGCAGCCCAGAAGGGGTCATCCGCGCGGGTGAGCTTTTCGTTGCCGCTCGGCCAGGCGGAGATGACGACACCGCGAAATCCAGCGGCCGCGGCATCCCGAAGTGACGACACTGCGGTATCGATGCCGACGTTGGGCATCTGGGCGACGCCGAACAGCCGGTCCGGGTCGGCGGCACAGAAGCCTTCGGACAACCAGCGGTTGTAGGCGCCGATGCCCGCGAGTTGGAGTTCCACATCGTCGTAGAGGGCGAAGCTGTTGACGGCGCGTTGGGGCGGGTAGAGAAATTCTGCGTCGACACCGTCGAAGTCGAGCACGGCCAGGCGTTCCTTGCCGTCGTGGACCGAGGCGTGAACGTTGTCGCCGTACCGGAATCCCGTCCACTTCATCTTCTCGCGCGGAATGGCTACGCAGGAAACGAGTCCCAGGGGTGCAGGCTCACCGTTGGGGTCGTAGAGCCAGGCGTCTCCACCCTCGGAATCCTTCACGAGTTTCGGGGCCCGATCGCGAAATTTCTCGGGCAACCACTTCTCCCAGAGGTCCGGCGGTTCGACCACGTGAGAATCGGCGGAAATTACTTGGTAGCTGCGTCCCGTGGGGCTCGGCATGGGCACTCCCTGCGATGGCGCGGGCACTGGGCCCGGATGATTTTCTGGTTGAGCCTTCAGCTTACTTCCCCTTGGAGTTCGTCTCCACCGTTGCCGCCGGGTTTGCTGGAATGTCTCACGACAGATGAGTCGTGACTTGTCCCATCCACCCCCGGGTATGCGAATCTGTGGTGACAAGGAGGTGCGTTTTGAGTGGTGAAGACCCGACGGCAATGTTGAAGTCCGGTGCGGCCTGGGAGGACTTCTGTGAGGAGCTGAAGGGGGCTGGTGCCGACCTTCTGCGGGCGGAATCACCGGATGGGTCTCTCGATCTGGTCGAGGGCCATCGCTACCTGACCCGCATGTTGCGCGCTGCCTTCGAGCAGATTGTCGAAGCGGGCGATGCCGCCGTGCCCGCTTTTTTCGAGAGTCTTCATTCCACCTGCAAGAGCGGATGGGACAACCCCGACAACATTCACACGAATGCCTACATCAATGCCGCCTATGAGTACCGGGTGACGGGTACCCGAGGCGATGCTCACTATCTTTCTTTCGGCGTGTACGGTGGTTCTTTTGGTAAGAAGAGCGGCCGTCGGACCGTGGCCTACGTGGCCATCGATGAACTCGATGTAGCTCCCGATGGGACGTTTGAATTGGTGCTCAGTGCAAAACCGCACGAGGGCAATTGGATCCGGCTCGAGCCCGATGCCACGACGCTGATGGTTCGCCAAACTTTTTGGGATAAATCGCGTGAACG
The DNA here is from genome assembly GCA_022447545.1 of Myxococcota bacterium. Taxonomy (GTDB): domain Bacteria; phylum Myxococcota_A; class UBA9160; order UBA9160; family SMWR01; genus JAKVBI01. Next base: position 89,927 of record JAKVBI010000002.1, on the reverse strand, counting down.
TCCCGCAGAACTGAGCATCGAACGCATCGATTCGGGGGCGCCGCCGGATCCCCTCGATCCTGCGTTTTTCGTATCTGCGCTGCGTCGGTCGCTTCGCTTCATCCGAGGGACCAACGCCATCTTTTTTCCGCTGGCAGATACGTGGCGGGAGAAACCGAACACCTTCTTCCGCTCGGATCCCGAGCGGGCCGCCCAGACCATCGGCATCCCCAACATGCTCTATTCGAGTGGCTGGTGGGAGATCGAGCCCGACGAGGCGATCGTGCTCGACCTGAAACCGCCCCGCTGTCGCTATTGGGGCTTGGTGCTCAGCAATTACTGGGGAGAATCTCTCGACTACACGACCCGAACGGTTCACACCAACAAGGAGCGCGCCGTCTACGCCTCCGATGGCTCGGCAAGAATCGTGGTGGCACATCGCGATCCGGATTTGCCTCAGATCAATTGGCTCGACACCGCCGGGCACGCGTCTGGGGTCTGGACTCTGCGCTGGCTCGAGGCCGACGACTACCCGCTACCGGATGTGCGCGTGGTGAAGCATGCGGATCTCATCAACCTGTAATGAGGCAGCCTGTTAGGCTGGGTCCGTTCGGTCGCAACTGAGCGCCCGAAAGGAGGAAGCGTGCCATGCCCGGAGTTCTGGAAGGCAAGGTGGCCATCGTTACCGGTGCGAGCCGCGGGATCGGTGTGGGGATCGGAGAGCGTTTCGCCGCGGAAGGTGCTGCGGTGGCCCTGGTGGCCAGAACCGTCGAGCCACGGCCGGGATTGCCCGGAACCCTACTCGAGACGGCTTCACGCATTGAAGCAGCGGGGGGCCGTTGCATCGTGGTGCAGGCGGACCTCGCGGATCCCGGTAGTCGCGCCCGTATCGTGGAGGAGACACTGTCGGCCCTCGGGTCCGTGGACATTCTGGTCAACAATGCGGCTCGTGCTTTCTACGAGCCGGCTCAAGCCATCTCGGAGAAACGCCTGCGACTGTCCTTCGAGATCAATTTCACGGCGCCCTTCGACCTGATGCAGCGTGTGATTCCGGTCATGCGGGAGCGCGGTGGTGGCTGGATCGTGAATCTCTCGTCGAGTACCTCGAAGGCTACGGCTGGGCCGCCCTGGGACGATTTTTCGCGGAACCGCGGCGTGGGGACGTATGCGTCGACCAAGGCGGCTCTCGAACGCATGAGTCTGGCTCTGGCGGCTGAGCTTCACGATGACGGCATCGCGGTCAACACTCTCGCCCCGGTGGCTGCGGTGCTCACCGAGGCGGCTGTTCAGCTCGGGGTGATCCCCCCCGAAGCCCACACCGAGCCGCTGGAAGTGATGGCGGAAGCCGTTTTGGCCCTATGCAGTGGAGATCCAAGAGAGTTGACCGGTCGAATCGCTCTCAGTGGTCCCCTCCTCAAGGACCTCGGCATCGTTCCGCGCACCCTCGACGGTCGCACCCCGTTGGCGACGTGACCGTCTGCGCTTCTCCGACTCCGCCCCCACGTCCGGAGCCCGTGACGATGTATTTCGATTTCAAGACCTGGCTTCGGATTGGTCGTCTGGCCGCCAGTGAGCGTTTCAGCTGGAGGCGCGCTCGCCTGCTGGTCCTGCTCTACACGTTCATGACCGGGATGTCGTTCTTCAACACCATCTGCCTGTTGCTCGACCACATTTTTTTTCCGGGCTTCAAACGGGTCGAGGTCCGAGAGCCGGTTTTCATCGTGGGAAGCGGGCGCGCTGGAACCACGCAGCTTCACCGTCTGCTGGCTGGAGATCCTCGGTTTTCCTACTTCCGGACCTGGGAGATTCTGTTGCCCTCGATCCTGCAGCGAAAGGGGGTGGGTCTGGTGGCGGCCCTGGACCAACGATGGCTTGGCGGTGCGATCGAGCGACGTTTGTCGGGCGCCGGGGGGAGCAAGCTCGACAAGGCCAGGCGCAGCCACGACTGGCGTCTCCAGGGTGCGGAGGAGGACGAATTCATCCTGCTCAACAACTGGAGTTCGGGCTCCCTGACGGTTCTCTATCCCTACATGCGGGCCCTCGAGTCGAGCATTTCCCTCATCGACGCGCGCTCACCGCGTGATCGCGCCCGGATCCTCGGTTACTACCGCTCGCTGGTGCAGCGCCAGGTCTATCTGTACGGCGGTGACGTGATCCACTGCTGCAAGAGTCCAAGCTTCGTCCACAAGATGCGGGGGCTGATGGAGGTCTTTCCCGACTGCCGCTTTGTGGTTCCCGTGCGCCACCCCTATGAGACGATTCCCAGCTTGATCGACATGCTGCGCAAGATCTGGCTCGCCATGGGAGCCGACCCGGAGGTGGTGGATGACTCGGTCTCATTGCTTGGAGACAAGATGCTGGCCGACTATCGCTATGCGTTCGAAGTGTTGTCTGAACTGCCCGAGGACCGCGCAGCCGTGGTGCCCTTCGGTGACCTGATCGAGCGTCCTCAGCAGGTGGTGGAAGAATTGTATGACCGCTTCGGTTATACGATCGGTCCGGAGTACGCGGCTTTCCTCGAAGGTGAGCAAACACGCAGCCGGGCCTATGCGAGCGAGCACCGCTACGACGCCGAGAACCTGGGGCCGCCGCGTGAGCAGGTGCGGGCCGAGTTGTCCGACTTGTTCGAGCGGTTTGGTTGGGAGGCCTGAACGCGCCGCCAATCCGGGTGCTGAATCAGCTGGGGACCGTCTCCGGGTAGCGCTCGACATTGACCGGGATGGCGCTCATACGCGGAATCCCCGTGTAGGGGTCGAATTCCTGCTCGACGCTCGAGAGTTTTCCGGTGTTGCTGCCGATCTGGCGTACTCGCGCGTCGTTCTCGTCACCCGGTGCGTCCCCGAAGGCGTGGGGCATGGAGATGACGCCCGGGCGGATGTCGTTCTCGATCTCCACCACACCCAGGATCGAGCCGTAGCGCGAGTGGATCGCCACCACCTCGCCGGGTTCCACTTCGAGGGCACGTAGGTCCGACTCGTGCATGAAGGCGGGGTTGTACGGGTACTTCCGCACCAGCTTGGGGATGTCCCGCCCTGCGGAATTGTGGACATCCGGCAGTCGCCGCGAAACCAGTCGGAAGCGGTATTCGTCGTCGCGTTCCAGGGGCTCGGTGCTGACCTCGGCGAGTTCGTCCACCATCACGGAGTTGGCGACATCGAGTCGGGCTTCGCACGAGGGGTCCCGGGGCCGGACGACAGCGTCTGAATCCTCGAAGATCTGGCCTCTCGGGTACTGCTTCACCTCTGCCAATGGAATCCGGGAACCGCGGGTCAGGTAGTCGAACAGGTCGTCGTTGCTCGGCTTTTGGACCATGTCGAGTTCGGTGATCTCGGGCGCCTCGTTGTCGGGGCCCCACGAGTAGGCGGCTGCGACGCGAAGTTGATGTCCCATTCGCTGTCCGAGCCCGTAGAAGAACTCCCAGTCCTCGATGAGGTCTGAGCCCTCGGGCGCCTCGACGATGGCCGGTGTGTACTGGGCGTAGGGAACCGGGTAGCCCATCACGTAGGGGGTGAGGGATTCGCAGGGCAGGGTCATGCCCTCGGTTTCGAGGCTCAGTTTGGGCGCAATCACGTAGTCGGCGAGCTTGGCGGTTGCGGACATCTTGATGTCCACGGTCACGTTGAGTTCGAGTGCTTCCATGGCGGCATGGGTCTTGACCTGGTCCGGCCAGGCAGCCATGGGGTTGCCACCCAGGCTGAACAGCGCCTTGACCTGACCATCGCCCGGCAGAAGAATCTCGTCGGCCAGGGCCGCCGTGGGCAGTCCGCAGGCAGTGTCCGACAGTCCGCGTACGCGCATCTTCTCGCCGAACCCCCAGCCCGGAACCGGCGGCGATGCCTGGGCGCGGGCGAAGGCGGGGGCCATCAGCACACCCGGGTTCGGGATCCGTTCTCCCTCGCGAAGCCACCGCCCGCAAATCGTGGCGAGTACCAGGCACAGGTACTCGGTCAGGTTTCCCCGTGGCGCCATGTTGGGTCCCGTGCCGACGTTTGCGCATCCGCGCTCGGCGTCCGCGAAGGTCCGGGCTGCGGTGATCAGGTCGTGGGCCGGTACGTCGGCGCGGCGTTCCACGTATTCCGGCGTGAACGGGGCTACGGCCTTTCGCAGGGCCTCCATCCCCTGAACGTTCTCGTCGATGAAGGCTTGATCGACCCGGTTTTCATCGAGGATCACGCGGATCATGCCTGCCAGAATTGTCGGGTCCTCACCGGGACGTGGCTGCAGGTGTACGTGCGCCGCGCGGGCTGCCTCGGTGCGCCGGGGGTCGATGATGATCAGCTTCATGCCCCGCTGTGTGGCCTGGTGGAGGTGACGTGCCGGGTTGGTGCAGGGGATCCCAATGGACTTGGAGATGGTGGGGTTGGCGCCTACCAACAACCACGTATCCGAGTCATCGAAGGGATGCGGGCCCCCTTCCCAGCGCCCGAGCAGGGCTGGAGCGACCATCTTGCCGGGCTGGTCGATGGTGGCGCTGGTGAAGTGCATGGGGGACCCCATGGCTTGGAGCCATGCTGCGGCCAGGGGTGTGCTGGCCGGGTAGGGGAAGGAGAAGGTGCCCGTATAGAGCGCCACCGAGCGCGGACCGTGGCGGTCGAGGATGTCTTGGACCTTGGCGGCGATTTCATCCATCGCCTGTGCGACGGGGATGGCAGCATGGGAGCCGTCGCTCTGACGCTTCATGCTGTGCATCAAGCGCTCGGGGTTGGCGTGTTGCTCCGGCAGGGCGCGGCCCTTGGCGCACGTGTAGCCGTGATAGACGGGATTGTCCTTATCGCCGATCACCGACACAGCACGACCGTCTTCGACGGTTACCTTGATGGCGCACGAGGCATGACAGAAACGGCAGAAGCTGTAGTGGGTTTCGGGCACGGGAGATCCTCCAGCGGAGTCTGAACCGTGTTCCATGATACAGCGTCACCCAGGGAACTGGCGTTTCTTGCCCCCGGGGTCCTACACGGTGTTTCCGAGGTCGACGCAAGCGTTGGGCCTGTGCCAAGATCGATGTTCGACACGGGCCGAACCAGGGCCCGGGAGGAGAATCTCATGGCCGCTTTCGTCAGTCGCACTCCCCTCGGTCGCAGTGGTCTCCAGGTCTCCAAGCTGGGGCTGGGATCCTCATTCAAGGCGCCTACGTCCTCCTACTTGGAGGCCTTCGATCGGGGCGTCAATTATTTCTACTGGGGGAGTGTTCGCCGTAGCCAGATGGGTAATGCCATCCGCGAAATCGCCCGCGATCGGCGGGAACAACTCGTGGTTGTCCTGCAGAGTTATTCCCGTGCCGGCGGCCTGCTCGATCGGTCGGTCGAGAAGGGGTTGCGGAAGCTCGGCATCGACTATGCGGACGTTCTGCTCCTGGGCTGGCACAACAAGGAGCCTTCCGGGCGCGTGCTCGACAGTGCGGTTTCTCTGCTCGAGCGGGGCCGCGTGCGCAACATCGCGTTGTCGACCCATAAGCGCACCCTGCTGCCGAATCTGCTGAACGATGAGCGTTTCGCCATCTGGCACGTGCGCTACAACGCCGTGCATCGCGGTGCGGAGCGCGAAGTGTTCCCCAGTCTGGATGGCCTCGATGCGTCCGATCGCCCGGGTCTCGTGACCTACACCACGACGCGTTGGGGAAACCTGTGTGATGCGAGCAAGACGCCTGCAGGTGTGTCCACTCCCACGGGGACCGAGTGCTATCGCTTCGCGCTGTCGCGCCCGGAGGTGGACCTGTGTCTGGCCGGTCCCGACGATGCAGAGCAGATGAAGCAGGCGTTGGCGGCTCTCGACGCAGGTCCCATGGACGAGGGCGAGTTGAACTGGATGCGCCAGGTGGGTGACCACATCTACGGGGGCGACCGGCGCTCGGGGATGCTCGACGGCGCGTAGGGGAAGGCCTGGGTCCAACCGACGTTCTTACATCTCGAGTAATTCGATGATGGGTCCGCCGGGGTGGGGCGGGGCCTCCAAATACGCGAAGGCCGGTCCGCCACCCTCGAAGCGCTTGTACCAGATGGCTTCGAAGCCCTCGCCGGTGAAGGCTTCCAGGGCCTTTTCGAGGTTCTCGACGCGGAAGCGCACGTGGTGGGCACGGTCGCCCCCGCCATCGAGATGCTCGGCGTGGGGCGATTCTCCCGAGAGCACCTGCACCAGCTCGATTTCGACGGGGCCGGATCTGCCGAAACCCAGGCGGAGCTTCACCGACGTTTTGCGGCCGCGGTAGAGGGTGTCTTCGAGTTCGGTGTCGATCACGGTGAACGGTCCGTAGATCGCCTCGAAGGTCAACAGTGCCCGGTCCATGTCCTCGACCACGTAGGAAATTTGGTCGATGGGGTCGAGACCGAGTCGTGCGGCAATTCCTTCCATTGGATGCACCTCCTCCAGACGCCGCATCGGAATGCGGCGCGTCCGCCGATCCATGTTCCTGCGCGTGGGTGAGCGTTAGCCGTTGAGCCAGACCCCAGCATCTACGACGAGGGTCTGGCCGGTCATCAGCCGGCTGTCTTCGCTAGCGAGATAGACGGCGGTGCCGGCAAGATCCTCGGGTTCGAGGGTGGTTCCCAGGGCGGCACCTTGCCGCAGGCCATCGAGGGCGAACTCGGGCACGACCTTCTTGGTGGCCTCGGACATGGTGACGCCGGGTGCGATGGCGTTGACGCGGACCTTCGACGAGCCGCCCTGGCGCGCCATCATTTTGGTCAGGTAGATGAGGGAGCTCTTGGTCAAACCGTACGCGTAGGTGCCGAAGTTCTCGCCTGCCACGTAGGGGATCGGGAGCGGGTAGGCGGCCGTGGACGAGATGTTGATGATCGAGCCGCCGCCTCCGTCTTTCATGTAGGGGAATACCGCGCGGGCGCACAGTAGTTGACCGATCACGTTGACATCGAAGTTGCGTCGCAGGTACTCGATGCTCTGGTCGGTGATGTCCTGGTCGTAATAGATGGCGGCATTGTTGAGCAGGACGTCGATCCCGCCGAACTCGGCGTTGACCTTTTCTGCCATTCCCAGGGTGGCTTCCTCATCGCTGATGTCGACGTCGAGTGCGATGGCGCGGCCTCCGGCCTCTTGAATCTCGCGTGCTACCGCCTGGGCCTGATCGACCCGCAGGTCGACCACGGCGACCGCGGCCCCCTCCTGGGCGAAGCGAAGGCTATAGGCGCGGCCAATTCCCTGGGCGCCTCCCGTAATGATGGCCACTTTGTTTTCGAGTCTCATCTCCGTTCCTCCGGTGTTCGCGGATCTGTCCGCGATCGATACTGTCTAACGCCCCTTGAACTGGGGCGGGCGTTTCTCGAGGAACGCGCGCGGACCTTCCTGCGCGTCCTCGGATGTCATGACGCTGATGCCGATCTTCTCTTCTGTTTCCCAGGCTTCTTCTTCGCGCACCAGCATGCCGGCGCGAATGCTCTGAAGGATCGCTTTCACCGCCAGGGGGCCGTTCTGCGCGATTCGCTCGGCGATTTTTCCGGCTTCGGTAACGGCCTCACCGTCGGGGACGACCCGACCTACCAGTCCCAGTTCGTAGGCGCGCTGGGCGGAGATCGCATCGCCTGTGAGGAGCATTTCGACGGCCACCGTGTAGGGGATCTGGCGAGGCAGTCGCACGGTGGAGCCCGCCATGGGGAACAGTCCGCGCTGGACTTCGGTCACACCGAACTGCGCCGATTCGGCGGCGACGCGGATATCCGTTCCCTGCAGGATCTCCGTACCCCCCGCCAGGGCGTAGCCCTCCACGGCGGCGATCACGGGTTTCGTGGGGCGATAGGTCTTGAGCCAACACTGCATGATCATGGCGGAGTCTTTGCGCACGCGTTGCAGGTACTCATCGCCGGGTTCGCCGGAACCCATCTGATGGATCACCGAGAGATCCATTCCGGCGCAAAAGACCGGGCCGCGACCACTGAGAATCGCGCAGCGCAGGTCGTCGTCGTCGTCCAGGCGTTTCCACGCATCGACGAGTCGGCACATCACCTCGGCGTTGACCGCGTTGCGTTTCTCGGGCCGGTTCAGGGTGACGCTCAGTACGTGCCCATCCTGCTCGACGATGACGGCGGGTTCACTCAAGGGGGCCTCCAACTCATTGCCGGGCCGCGCATGGTATCAGCTCGGGGTCGAGGCGTGTTCAGCCCTCGGTGCTCGTTTTCAGGTCGCGGAACGCCACGTCCCGGTCGGCTCTCGGTTCTCTCGCCAAACCCAGTACACGCTCTCCGATGCCGTTGCGGTGGACTTCGAGGGTTCCACCACCAACGCTTCCCATGGAGCGGTCGAGCACGAGCTGCTGCCAGTACGCGTGGTCGAATGCATCGTCGCCGGCCAGCAGTCCGTCGGTCCCCTGGATGTCGAGGCCCACCTCGGCCCTCAGGGTTCGACTTTCGGACCAGAGGATCTTCATGACCGAGCCGTCCACATCGGGCATGCGCCCCTCGAGAACTGCTTCCTGAAGTCGGTCGCGAAGAAAGCCGAGTAGCCGTTCCTGGACGTAGGCCTCGGCAACGCGCTGGCGGACCAGCGGATCCTCCCAGCGCCCGTGGTCCATTGCGTATTGCACCAGGCTCGCGGTCGTTCCCTGGGTCTGGGTTCCGGTTCCGATCATCATCGATTCGTTGGCCAGGGTGGTCTTCGCGACGGCCCAGCCCCGATCGATCTCCCCGCATACATTGGCGACGTCTACGCGTACGTCGGTGAAGAACACCTCGTTGAAGTGTCGGTCACCTTTCATGGTGATCAGCGGCCTGACTTCGATGCCGGGAATTTTCATGTCTACCAAAAGGAAGGTGATCCCAGCGTGTTTGGGCGCCTCGGCATTGGTGCGTGCGAGGAGGATTCCGTAGTCACAGTGCTGGGCGCTCGTAGTCCAGAGTTTCTGTCCGTTGACGACGAACTCATCGCCGTCGCGTTCGGCCCGGGTTCTCACGGCCGCCAGATCTGAGCCCGCATCCGGTTCGCTGAAAAGTTGGCACCAGGTCTCTTCGCCGCGCATCAGGGGGCGCAGGTAGCGTTTGCACTGCTCAACGCTTCCGTGACGCATGAGTGCGGGGCCTACCAGGGAGATGCTGGCGGGAAGGAAGCCAGCCGTGACGTCGAAGTGGGCTTCCTCCTGGCCGTAGATGATCTCCTGGACGGGAGTACCGCCGCGGCCACCGTACTTTTCTGGCCAGGTGATGCACGCAAACCCACCGTCGAAGCGGGTGCGCTGCCATTCTCGGCAGCGTTCGAAGTAGGCAGCTTCGGCTTCGGGGGTGTGCTCGCGCGGACCGTTGGACCAGTCCCCTTCTCCTTTCCTCGGCTCGGCGTGGGCTTCCAGCCATTCGCGAACCTCGGTGCGAAACTCGGCCTGCTCGGGCGTGTCGGATCGTTGCATGCTTGACTCCGCTGGGCGGCGCCGGGGAATCCGGCGGGGCGCCGGTTTCAGGCGTGGGCCTCGAGGGTTCTGGCGATTCGTTCACGATGTTGGTCGGCATCTCCCAGGAGTTGCTGAGAGGACTTGGCGCGCCGCAGATAGAGGTGGGCGTCGTATTCCCAGGTGAAACCCACGCCTCCGTGGATCTGTACGTTTTCCTGGGTGGCTCGGTAGTAGGCGTCACTACAATGAGCTTTGGCGATGCTCGCCAGCAGGGGAAACTCGTCGCTTCCGGCTGCGTCGCGCGCGGCACAAATGGCAGCCCTTGCCCCCTCGAGGTCGATCTGAACATCTGCGCATTTGTGCTTGATGGCCTGGAAGGACCCGATGGGACGGCCGAACTGGTGGCGGCTTCGCGCGTAGTCGACGGCTGACTCGTGCACGAATTCCATCCCACCGACCATCTCGGCACACAGGGCGACCAGGGCCTCGTCTAGGGCAACTTGCAGCGCCGGTCCGGCTTCACCCGGTTGCCCCAGGACCTGGGAGCGAGCGCCGTTGAAATGCAGACGAGCAAGCTTTCGTGTGGCATCCATGGGCTGGAGGGCTTTGGGCTGCATTCCTTCAATGGGCGCTTCCAGCCAGTGGACCGAGAGTCCCTCCCATCCCCGGCTGCCTGGAGAGCGGGTCACCACCAGAATGATCTCGGCCGTAGTGCCGTCGAGCACGACGTCCTTGATCCCCGTCAGCCGGCCATCGTCGGCTTCTGGGGGTGTCTCCATTCGAATACTCGTGGCATCCCAACGCCCTTGGCCCGGCTCCACGAGGGCGAGGGTTGCCACTGCACCCGAGGCAATCCGAGGCAGGAGTGCCTCCCTCTGGGCCTCGCTGGCGACGTGTTTCAGCACGCCACCTGCCAGCACGACACTCGCAAAGTAGGGGCAGGGCACCAGAGCGCGGCCCAGTTCTCCGGCCACGATGCAGAGTTCGTCGAGCCCGAAGCCCTGACCTCCGTGGCGCTCGTCGAAGGGGACGCCTTGAAGCCCCAGTTCCTCGGCCATGGTGCTCCACACCGATGCGTCGTAGCCCTCCGCGGTGTCCATCAAGCGACGCACATCATCGGAGGGGGTGGTTTCCGAGAAAAATCTCCTGAGGGTGTCGCGGAACTCTGCCTGTTCTTCCGAGAGGATGAATGCCAAGGGTCTCCCTCCGATTGTCTTCGCCGCGGGGATGGCCGGCCAACTCTATATTCCGATTCCGTGAACAGCCAGGGGCCCATCGCGATCTTCGGCAGTGAGAGCCATCCACCCACCCAGGTTTGTTCGCGCTGACGGTCCTATCCATTTGTTCCGCAGGTGGGCCAGGCCGTTCTCGGGGGAGGGCAACGCTGCGGGGTTCAACCGCTCAGCGGCCCCGTTGCGGAGCTCGATCGGCTCCATACCCCCATTACGGACTTCCCCAGCTGTCCCACCAGAAGGGGATCGGCCAACCCCCGGGACAGTGGCACCAAGAGTCGGTCCCAGGTGGCAATCTGGGACGGCGTGGGCATGGACTGTCGCAGGAGCAGGCGGTTGGCGAGGGATGCGATCAAGCCCACGGAATCGATGTAGCGGAGGGAGACTCGATCGAAGCCTCCAGGCACCGCGGCTGCCAAACTCCGCCTGGAGTAACGACGATGGTGGCCGATGCGTTCGTCGAAGGGGGTCATCAGCCAGTCGTGGGCTGGGGCCACGACGACCAGGTGGCCGCCTTCGTCCAGTTTTTTTCGCGCCTGCTCGAGCTCGCCGGCATCATCGAGGATGTGTTCGAGCACGTCGATGTAGAGCACTGTGTCGAAAGAGTCGCCCGGCGGAGTGCTGTCGATCCCTCCCCATCGAACTTCGCAGGCCCCTGGGAGTGTTCGGTCGACGATGGCCTGCTCGAGTGATTCCGCCATCTGGCGGTCCGGCTCCAGGCAGACCCAACGTTTGATGGCGTCGCTGCAGAGCGCTCGAGTATTCGCTCCCAGGCCTGCACCCACCTCCAGGACCCGTTGGCCCAGATAGGGGTGCAGGAGGGAAGCGAGGTAGCGCTTCCAGCGCTTTGCCTCTGCGAACAGCGTGAGTTCGTCGCCGGGGTAGTCGGAGGTCGCTTCAGCCAAGCTGAGCCTCTCCCACGGGCAAACCGCCGGGGGGTGCCGCTCGCGCGGAACGGGCGCTGGGGCCGTCGACTTCCAAGGCGCTCAGGCGTCGCTCCCCCTCACATGGATCCTCGCTCACGGCGCGGCGGCAGGGTAGCACGTCCCTTTCGCGTACCGGGGTGCCCGCTTCCCGTTGACGGGATGTCTTGTGGTTTGCCTTCGTGACCTGCCCTTGCCTTCGCGACCTGCGCTTGGTCATGATGAGTCGATCGGCTCCCTTCCGAATCTCTTCCATGGGTTCGAGGTCCTCATGCCGACTGGAGGTTCTGCTTTGTCTGACAGTGGATCGAAGAACGGCAACTTGGCGGACATCCGTGTCGTGGAGTGGTGTGACGAACAGGGTGAGTACTGCGGAAGGCTGCTCTCGGGGCTGGGAGCCGACGTGATCAAGATCGAGTCGCCCGAAGGTTCTCCGACGCGCCGGATCGGGCCCTTCCTCCACGACGAACCCGATCCCGAGGGCTCGCTCTTCTTCTGGAACTACAACCTGGGCAAACGTTCGGTGGTGCTAGACCTAGAAGCGTCCGGGGGGCGCGAGCGCCTGCTGGAGATCCTCGCTACCGCGGATGTGTTTCTGGAGTCGACGCCTCCGGGAACCCTCGAAGCCCTGGGCCTCGATGCCGAATCGCTTCGCGCGCGCTTTCCCCAGTTGGTGGTGGCTCGGATTTCTGCCTTCGGCGACACCGGGCCCTGGGCCGACTATCACGGAAGCGACTTGGTCCATCTGGCTCTCGGTGGGCCGGTGATGAACTGCGGCTACGACCCACGACCCGATGGCAGCTACGACCTGCCTCCCATCGCACCTCAGAACTGGCACGCCTACCACATCACCGGTGAGCAGATGGCCATCGGCTTGTTGGGAGCGTTGATGCACCGTCGGGAGACGGGAGAGGGTCAGGTTCTCTCCTGCGCGGTACACGATGCCGTGTCGAAGTGCACGGAACTCGATCTCATGTCCTGGGTGATGCGTGCTGCCCCCTTCCGCCGTCAGACGTGTCGCCATGCCGGCGAGCGCGTTTCGGCGCTGCCCATGATGGGCAATACGAAGGACGGTCGCTGGGTGCTGATTCTGCCGCCCATGGGGTCGACGGGTTGGGGAAACCTGGTCGAGTTCCTGGCCCGCTACGGAATGGAGGCCGACCTGGCGGAGCGGATCGGGGGGATGGGGGCGGCCGGTGCCCCCGGATCCGGCCCCGGGCTCGACCCCGAACTGATGAATCACATCACCGAGGTCACTCTGCGCCTGATCCGAAAATTCACCTACGCCGAGGTCCCCTGGCAGGAGGCCCAGGAGATGGGGCTGATGTGGGTCCCCCTGCGCAAACCCCACGAGAACGCCCTCGACGAGCATTGGCAGGTCCGGGGATCCGTGGGGGAAGTCGATCACCCGGAACTCTCCCGTCCGTTCACCTACGCGTTGTCGAAGTGGGTGTCCGACGAGGCGCCCTGGCGCACGGGCCCCAAGTCGCCGCGACTGGGGGAGCACACCGACGAGATTCTCGAAAGCGCCGTGCCGCGCCCGCTGCTGGCCGTACCGGCGAAGCCGGCGACCTCTAGCGACGCGCGCCAATCGCGCCGTGGTAAGTCCTTTGCGCTGCACGACGTGCGCATTCTCGACTTCACTTGGTATCTGGCCTCGGGGGGTGCGCCCCGTTTCCTGGCGGGAATGGGAGCGGACGTGGTCAAGGTGGAGTGGCACCAGAATCCGGACCTGCGCAAGAACATGGGCCAGGCTCCGATCGGCGGTGCCGAGGCGCGCCGGGGGGCCACTCAGCCGCTCCCCCCCGACAACAGCACGCCCAATCGGAGTGGCCAGTTCATGAACATCCGATCGGGACAGCGGGGAATCTCGCTCAACGTACGACACCCCAAGGGTCTCGAACTCGCCAAGCGGATGGTGGAAACCGCCGACATCGTGGCTGAGGGTTTCTCGCCGGGCGTCATGGACAAGTGGGGCCTCGGCTACGACGTGATGCGTTCCATCAAGCCCGACATCATCTACGTGCAGCAGTCGGGTTTCGGTTCCCGGGGCTTGTACGGCAAATACCGAACCCTGGGGCCGGTGGCCCAAGCCCTGGCGTCCACCTCGGAGATGTCCGGTCTGCCCGAGCCGGCGGCACCGGCGGGTTGGGGGTATTCGTACCTGGACTGGTTCGGTGCCTATACGCTGGCTTTGGCCATGCTGGCAGCGCTCCACCATCGCGCGCGCACTGGCGAAGGGCAGTGGATCGATTCCTCGCAGTGTGACGCCGGAATCTTTCTTTCCGGGGCGGCGATCCTCGATTGGTCGGCCAATGGTCGCAGCTATGCGCGAACCGGAAATCGTTCACCCTACAAGCCCGCGGCACCCCACGGTGTCTATCCGTGTGCGGGGGAGGATCGCTGGGTCGCCATCGCATGTTTCGACGACACTCAGTGGCAAACCCTGGTGGCCACCACAGGACGCGACGAATGGGCACGGGACCCCCGCTTTGCGAGCCTCGAAGCCCGGTTGCTGCACCAGGACGCGCTCGATGAGTGTATTTCCACGTACACGCGGGATCGTGATCGCTACGAGATCATGCACGCCCTCCAGGCCGTGGGAATTCCAGCGGGGGTATGCCAGGATGCTCGGGATCGTTGCGAGGGCGATCCCCAATTGTCTGCCCTCGATTGGATGACGGAGCTCACGGGGACCGAGATCGGGACCTGGCCGATTCCCGAGCTGCCGGTGAAGATGAGTGCCACGCCGCCCTTCATCGGCGGGCCCATCGACCGTGGTGCGCCCGCCTATGGGGAGGACAACGTCGAAGTGTACGCAGAATTGCTCGACCTGTCGGCCGACGAAGTGGTGGCGCTGAGCGACGAAGGCGTGATCTAGCATTGCACCATGAGGCATTCGTGGATCACACGGATTGTGCTCGTGTTGGGCAGTGTCGTCCTGACCCTGGGGCTGTTCGAGGGATTCGCGCGAGTTCTTGACCTGGGGCCGCTCCGCGACGGGCTCTCGGACCTTCACACGCCAAGCCTGGAGAGCCCCTGGCTCTACGAACTGATTCCCGGTGCCCGGAGTCTCGATGGCACGGTCGAGTATGCCATCGCCGAACACGGATTCCGAGATCGGCCCAGAACCCTGGCCAAGACCGATGGGGTGTCGCGAATTGCGGTGCTGGGCGACTCCATCGCCTTCGGCTATGGGGTGCAGCTGGATCAGGCATTCCCAGCGCAGCTCGAGGCTCGGCTGGGGGATCGGCTCCCGGTGGAAGTGTTGAACTTCGGTGTGGGTGGTTACAACTCCTACAATGAGGCGGCGCTGTTGGCGGGGCGGGTGGTCGATTACCAGCCCGACCTCGTACTCATTCAGTTCTGCGTCAACGACTTGAACGATCCCACCACCCATTTCGATCACCACACACGTTGGTCGCTGGGCGAGCTACCCGAGGCCGCGTATCCGGATCCGCGGACCCGGCTTTTGAGCCCCCTGGGTCGGTGGCTCGGTGCTTGTGGGGACTGGAAGCTTTGCGCCTTGTTGGATGCCGCACGGATTCGCTGGTTCATGGACGAGGACACCCGCGTTGCCCGCTATGTCCCGCTGGATCACCTCGACGGCCGCGTCGAGGCCGGCTGGCTGCTGGAACGCTACGGCGAGATGGCGGAAGCTGCGGCCGGGGTCGGAGCGCGCGTCGTGGTCGTGGCCTTCCCCTACCGTCGGCAGCTATGGGGCGAGGGCCAAGGCCGGCTCCAGCGACAGCTGGTGGCGCTCTCGAGAGGTCGCGACTGGGAAGTCGTGAACCTGCTGCCGTTCTACCGCCAAGCGCGAGCGCACGGGGCACGCCCCCTGTTTTCCGACTTCTGGCACCCCAGTGCCGAGGGCCATCGCCTGGCGGCCTGGTACGTTGCACACGAACTCGAAAAGCGGGGACTGGTGCGCGCGGCTCCGAGCCGTCAATCTCCCGTTTCGCACCTTTCCCCCCCACCCACGGAGCCGATTCCTTGAAGGTTGCAGAGCCCGACGACGCCCTATTCCGTATCGAAGGAGACCAGGTCTTTCCCTCGGACATGACCCAGGGTCCCTGGAATCCCGAGCACCAGCACGGCGGTGCGGTTTCGGGCTTGTTGGCCCATTGCGTCGAGGCCTGCCCGTCACCGGTGCCCATGCGCACAGTGCGCATGAGTATCGACCTGATGCGCGCCGTTCCCATGCGGCCTCTGAGCGTCCGCAGCCGGATCGTGCGCTCGGGTCGCCGCATCCAGGTGGTGGACGTCTCCCTTCTCGAGGGCGAGATCGAGGTGGCGCGAGCTTCGGCGCTTCGCATGCGCGTCGCCAAGGGGATGGGGCCCATCCAGAGCGGGGAGACGGTTGCATTTCCCTATCCACCCCTGGCTTCGCGCCCTGGGGGTGGCGAGCAGTTTGGTCGCCGCAAAATGGGGTACGTGCCGGGCTTCATTCGAGCGGTGGAGTACGAGCGAATCAGCGATCCTCAATCTGGTGAGGTGGCTGTCGCGTGGACGCGCTTGCGCTGTCGGATCGTGGAGGGTGAGGATCCGAGCCCTCAGGTGCGCGTCGCGACCCTTGCGGACTTTACGAGTGGCACCGGAAGCACCCTCGACTACACACGCTGGACCTGCATCAACGCCGATCTCACCATTCATTTCGAACGCGAGCCCGAGAGTGACTGGATCGCGATTCAGGCCCAGACGGCTCTGGGGCGGGACGGAGCCGGGCAATCGATTGCCGTGATCTATGATCTGGTGGGGCCTGTGGCCCGCTCTCAGACCTCGCTGCTCCTCGAGGCCCGGCCCGACGGAACGGGGCCCCCTACAGAGTCCTGAGAGCTCAGCTTCACTGCCATTCTGGTAGAGTCGGCCTCCTCGATCACCCATCCCGGGAGGCAGCATGTCCGAAGTGGAAGACTCACTCAGCGCGCCGCATCGATTGGCATATACCTACAAGCGCTCCCTCGGTCCGGTGCTCGGGCAGTTCTTCACCGGGCTGCGCGACGGCCGGATTCTCGGGGTTCGCCGCGCGGACGGCACGGTGATGGTGCCGCCCAAGGAATACGATCCGGACACCGGTGAGGCCATCGACGAGATGGTGGAACTCGCCGACACGGGCGAGGTGGTGAGCTGGGCGTGGGTCCATGAGCCCAGGCCCTCCCAGCCCCTGGACCAGGCCTTCGCCTATGCGTTGATCCGTCTCGACGGCGCCGACACACCGTTGCTGCACGCCGTGGATGCAGGAGATGAGTCGAGCATGCAAACGGGCATGCGGGTGCGGGCGCGCTGGAGCGACGAACCCGTGGGAGCCATCACGGACATCGCGTGTTTCGAGCCCGTGGCTTGATGGGACGCGTCCCCGGAACCTACGAGAGAGGGAAGAACCATGAGTGAAGAAAAGGAGCCGGTCGAAGTTCTGCGGACTCCTGTCGAACTCGACTACACCTATTCGGCGGGCGTGTCGGCTTCGCGCTTCCTGCGCGCCGTGGAGCAGGGAAAACTGCTCGGTCAGCGATGCCCTGTGGACGGTCGGGTCTACTTTCCGTCCCGCGGATCGTGTCCCCAACACGGTGTTCCCATCGAGGGCGAGCCCGTGGAGCTTTCCGACCGGGGCACCATCGTCACCTTCTCGGTCAACCGCGTTCCATCAGAGAACATCGATCTCGAACTCCCCTATGCGGCGATCCAGGTCCTGCTCGATGGGGCTGATACCACGCTCTTCCACGTGTTGGGTGAGTGCAGCATCGACGATGTGCGGATGGGGATGCGGGTCGAAGCCGTTTGGAGGCCGCGCGACGAGTGGACGATCTCGATGCAGAACATCCGCTACTTCAAGCCCTCGGGTGAGCCCGATGCGCCCTTCGAAAGTTACCAGGAGCACATCTGATGAGGGACGTCGCCGTTGTCGCTTTCACTCAGTCGCCCAGTGTCCGTTGCGAGGCCAACCGCAACGAGACAGAGATTCTGATTCCGGTCATCCATGAGATCAAACAGCAGACGGGTCTAGCCACCGAGGACATTGGTTTCATCTGCTCGGGTAGCAGCGACTACCTGGCCGGCCAGTCCTTTGCCTTCGTGGCTGGGCTCGACGCCATTGGTGCCTGGCCCCCGGTGTCTGAGTCCCACGTGGAAATGGACGGCGCCTGGGCGCTCTACGAGGCCTGGGTCAAGCTCCAGATCGAGGATGCGGACGTCGCCCTGGTCTACGGCTTTGGAAAGCCCTCCATGGGAGATCTGCCGCGAACCATGGCGCTGCAACTCGACCCGTATTCCGTCATGCCCCTTTGGCCTGATGCGGTCAGCATGGCGGCGCTACAGGCTCGCAGTTGTTTGGAAGCAGGTGTGATCAGTGAACGCGAAATGGCGCAGGTTGCCGTGCGGGACCGTGCCAATGCGTTGAATAACCCCTTCGCCCAGGTCAAGGGGGAGTTCGATGTCGACGCGCTGCTCGCTGAACCGATGCTGGTGTCGCCGCTGAGAAAGCACGACTGTTCGCCCATTTCCGATGGCGCCTGCGCGATGGTCATCGCGGCGGGGGATCGCGCCCGGGAGTTGTGCGAACGACCTGCCTGGATTCGGGGCTTCGAACACATTCTCGAGCCTCAGGATCTCGGCGTGCGCGATCTCACCCGCTCGCGTTCCACCGAGATAGCGGCCGAGAAGGCTGGCGCACACTCGGACAAGATCGATGTGGCCGAGGTCTACGCACCCTTCACCCACCAATCGATTTTGCTGGAGCGGGCTCTGGGACTGGGAGACGCTGCGGTCGTCAATCCATCGGGGGGTGCGCTTGCCGCCAATCCTCTGATGGCGGCAGGGCTGACCCGAGTCGGAGAAGCATCCCGTCGGGTTTGGGAGGGGCAGGCAGACCGCGCTGTGGCACACGCCACGTCGGGTCCGTGTCTGCAGCAGAATCTCGTCGTCGTGCTGGAGGGCAACTGATCATGGCTGAACTCTGCGGCATCGTTGGAATCGGACAGACCAAGCACGACTCGAAACGGATCGATGTGTCCATGGCTGGACTGCTGCGCGAGGCTGCCGAACGGGCTCTCGAAGACGCAGAGTTGACCTGGCGCGACATCGACGCCGTCGTCATTGGTAAGGCCCCCGATCTGTTCGAAGGGGTCATGATGCCCGAGCTGTTCCTGGCCGATGCGCTGGGGGGAGCCTACAAACCCATGCTTCGAGTCCACACGGCCGGGAGCGTAGGAGGGTCGACGGGGATCGTGGCGGCGAGCCTGATCCAAGCCGGAATCCACGATCGTGTCCTGGTCGCTGCTTTCGAGAAGCAGTCCGAGAGCAATGCGATGTGGGCACTTTCGATCCCGATGCCGTTCTCGGTGGCGGTGGTGGCGGGTGCGGGGGGCTTCTTCGCGCCCTTGGTTCGGGGCTACATGCGGCGTTCGGGTGCACCCGAGGATACGGGCATCCGGGTGGCGGTGAAGGATCGCGAGAACGCTCTCAAGAACCCCTACGCACATCTGCACATGGAAGACATCAGCTTCGATCTCGTGGCCAGTTCGCCCATGCTCTGGGATCCGATTCGGTATCTCGAGACCTGTCCGTCTTCCGATGGTGCGTGCGCCATGGTGCTTTCGTCGGAGTCGCTGGCCGCCAAGGCGCCCACGCGCCCGGCCTGGGTCCATTCGACGGCCATGCGCAGCGAACCCACCATGTTCTCGGGGCGCGACCAGGTCATGCCCCAGGGCATCCTCGACAACGCGGAAGCGCTCTACAAGAAGGCGGGAATCACCAATCCCCGCAAAGAGATCGACTGCGCCGAGATGTATGTCCCCTTCAGCTGGTTCGAGCCCATGTGGTGCGAGGGCATGCTGTTTGCCGAGCCCAACGAGGGCTGGAAAATGACCTACGAGGGAGCCACGGCCATGGATGGGGATCTTCCCATCAACATGTCGGGCGGCGTCTTGTCCTCAAACCCCATTGGAGCCTCAGGCCTGCTGCGTTTCGCAGAGGCGGCGCTTCAGGTCAGGGGTCAAGCGGGCGACCATCAGGTGGAGGGGGCCAAGAAAGCCCTGGGTCACGCCTACGGGGGCGGCTCCCAGTACTTCTCAACCTGGATCGTAGGGAGTGAGAAACCCTGACCCCGGAGTCTCGAAGCCCCCGCCCCACTTCCGCCGAACGGCACGGGAAGGGCAAGGGGTCGAGGGGCGCGCTGGTTTTCGGAGGAGGACGCATCCGTGCAGAAGCACTACTCGGAGCGGGGCTGCGCGCCGGTGGGCGTCACGACCCTGGAACTTGTCGATGACTCGCGGCAGGGCAGGGTCCTTCCGCTGGAGGTGTGGTACCCGGCCGACGAGGTCCACCGCGGCCAGGATCTCGAGGAGTCGACCCAGGACCGCTTCGACGTAGTCGAGGGCGTACTCAGCCTGTCTCAGCGCGCCGCTCGTGACGCGCAGCCCTCGGCGGCTCGCAGTCCACTCGTGGTCTTCTCCCATGGCGCCACCAGCCACCGTCGTGCCTCCTCGGAGATGGCCACCCATCTGGCCAGCCATGGCTACGTGGTGGCATCGGCCGATCACGTCGGCAATACCATGGCGGATCTCATTCACGACGTGATGATGGGTGGGCGCGAAGGTGGCGATACCCGCATGGTGGACTTGACGCAGTCGGCCTGGGATCGCCCGCGAGATGTGGTGCAGACCCTGGACGCGCTGCTGGGAGATGGGAACCGTCCGCGGATCGGGAGCCTCGATGAAGAGCGGATCGGCGTTTGCGGCGTGTCCTTCGGGGGCTGGACGACACTGGCGGTGAACTCCATGGATCCGCGCCCGAAGGCGAGTTTCCCCATTGTGCCGGCCTGGGGCCCCGGACCTCTCAAGACCGAGCAACTGTCCGCGCTCCTGCGCCTGGACGACTGGGGCCGATCGGTTCCGACGTTCCTGCTCGCCGCGGAACTCGATGCGCTGATCCTGCTGTCCTCTCTCAGGGATTTACATGAGGAACTACGGCCCCCCAAAAGGATGTCCGTGCTCCGCAATGCCGGCCATGTTCATTTCGGGGACGGGGCCGAGCGACGTCACGAGGAGTTGAGGAGCATGTGGTCGAGTGGACAGCTGCCCATGGACGACCCGGAGATCGACTTTGCGGCGGTCGCCGAAGCCTCGCGCCCGTTCTCCGAACTCTGTCCTGCAGCCCACGGCGCCGAGGTGGCCCAGGCGCTGTGTCTGGCACACATGGATGCCCACCTCAAGGATGACGCAGATGCCTTGGCGTGGTTGGAAGGTGATCTCGCATCACATTTTTCTGCTCGGGGAATCGATCTCGAGGTCGTGTAATCGCGCATGTTGGCGACGCGAGCCCAACTGGAATCTGCTACACGATGATCCAGGAGGGTGAGAGATGATTATCGACCGAAGATCGAAGAAACGAGGCGTTCTCAAACGGGCGGCCGCAGTGCTAGCAGCGGGTGTCATGCTGTTTGTGGTGACGGCGGCGCCGCCGCTTGGTGGCGTGGCGGTTCAGACTGCCGAGGCGAAGGAGTACGGCGCAGAAGCCGTGGCCACGAGTGTTCTGCTGAGCGCCTTCTATCTGCCGGCGAAATGCTTCTACGCGGCTTTTGGCGCGGCGACGGCGGGGCTCGCTTACGGATTTACCCTCGGCAACGAGGAGATCTCCAACAAAATCTGGACCTCTGCGGTGGAAGGCTCGTACATCATCACGCCGGCGATGGCCCAGGGAGACGAGAAGGTTCGTTTCCAGGGCCCCTAGGCCTAGGTCTCGCCCCGCTGCGAGGGCGGGTACCCTGTTGGCATGCGTTGGCTGTTGGTTCTCGGGCTACTCCACTGGTTTAGCCCGCCGCCACAGAACACCCTGCTGATTCTCGCTGACGATGTCGGTGTGGACGCGATTGGTGCCTACCAGGTGGGAGACTCGGCACCGCCGACGCCGGTGATCGACTCGCTGGCAACGGAGGGGGTGCTGTTTCGCAACGCCTGGTCGACTCCCCTGTGTTCGGCGACCCGTGCGGGAATCCACACGGGTCGCTACGGGTTTCGCACCGGGGTCGGGGCCGTGGTCTCGGGTGGGCGGGGAATGCCGCTGTCCACCCGGGAGATCACGCTCCCTGAGGTCCTCGATGCCTCGGGACACGCCCACGCTCTGATCGGGAAGTGGCACCTGGGTGACGTCCGCAACGGCGGCGACCGCGGGCCCAATCTCGCGGGGTGGTCGCATTTCGCCGGGCATCTGTGGAACATCAAGCCTCCTGAAAGTTATTTCCGTTGGAGGAAGGTGGTCGACGGCGAGGTCAGTACTTCCGAGCGCTACGCGACCAGCGACAATGTCGACGACGCTCTGCGCTGGATCGAAAAGCAGTCGGGGCCCTGGGTGTGCGTGGTCAGCTTCAATGCTGCGCACAGCCCCTTCCATGCGCCACCTGCCGCACTTCACACACAGGATCTCGAGGGCGCTGACCCGAGCGAGGAGCCCCGTCGTTTCTACGACGCCATGGTGGAGGCCATGGACAGCGAAATCGGCCGCCTCCTGACATCGCTCCCCAAGGACACCTTGGCCAGAACCAACGTAATCTTTGCTGGAGACAATGGCACTCCGTCGGGTCTGATCGAAGAGCCCTTTGGGCGGCACCGCGGTAAGACGACTCTCTACCAGGGGGGGATCCACGTGCCTTTGATCGCACGTGGGCCCGCCATCTCGGACCCGGGCCGAGAGGTCGATGCTCTGGTCGGTACTGTCGACCTCTTCCCCACGGTGGCCGAGTTGTCGGGTGTGGATCTGGTGGAGGTGATGCCACCCGACATCGTGCTGGACGGTGTGAGTCTGGTTCCCTATTTCGAGGACGAGGATCAGAAGCCTCTGCGCGAGACTGTCTACACCGAGCGATTCGGGGTGCGCAACGCGGGGCGTAACGGCGTGGCGATTCGCGATGAGCGTTACAAACTCATCCGTTGGCGTCAGACAGAGGCGCTCTTTGATCTATTGGAGGACCCCTACGAGAGAAAAAACTTGTTGCTTGGCCGACTCACGCCTGAGCAGCGAGCTGCGGACCAGAGTCTCCGCAAGGCGCTTGCCCTCATGCGGCCCGGACTCCCCATTCCGCCGCGTGCTGCGGCCAAGCCCGGCCAAGGCGAAGCGCGCTGAGTGGGGCCTTGGCCCTCGGCACCCTTCAAGGGTTGGACGTTCGACATCGGGAGTGGTTGAATGGCCACTCGCGCCGCCGTCTCAACGGCGGGTCAACCAGACGGGGGGGCTGAGATGCTCAAGTCATTCACGTTCGTCAAGATGAACCCTGGCCTTTCGCGTGACGAGTTCTTTCAGCGCTGGTGCGAGCACACGCGGGATTGGGATCTGCGCGACCATCCGGAGATCAGCTTGAACCGGCTGACGCTGGTGGAGGGCGACGGCCCTTATGCGGGGATTGCCGAGAATCACTGGCCGGATCAGCAGGCTCTGGATGCGGCGGCGGCCTGGTATGAGAGCTCCGCGGGCCAGGAGCACTGGGCCGATCTGTCCCGGTTCATGGACATCGAGAACAGCCCCACGGTCGTGGTGACCCACGAAGCCGATGTTTCCGAGGCCGACGGGATCCAAATCCTGGCCTCGCCGGACACCGACTCTTGAAGGCTGTCCGAATCCTCGCAGGGATTGGGGCGGCGCTGGGGCTGGCCTGTGCGACGACACCCCAGGATCCGGCTGACAGCATCTACTTCGGCGCCAACGTGATCACCATGGACGAACGGGACACCCGGGCCCGGGCCGTGGCGATCCGGCGCGGGCGCATCGCGGCGGTGGGGAGTCGGGGGCAAGCCATGGCACTTCGCGGTCCCGACACGCACATCGTTGATCTCGAGGGCATGACCGTCGTCCCTGGCTTCATCGACGGTCACAGCCATCTCTCGTTGGTGGCTCAGACGCGTGCCTTCATGGCCGATCTCAACTCGCCGCCCATCGGTCGGAACGAAGACGTGGCAGACGTGGTGGATGCGCTGCACGAATTGGCCCAGACGGTTCCCGACGGCCAGTGGGTGGTGGGGATGGGGTACGACGACACGTTGTTGGCCGAAAATCGGCACCCCGACCGTTGGGATCTCGACCGGGCATCAGACACTCATCCCATTTTGGCCCTGCATGTGTCGGGGCATCTGGGGGTGTTGAACAGCCTTGCACTCGAGCGTGCGGGCATCACGCGCGATTCCCCACAACCCCAGGGCGGTCACATCCGTTTCGATCCCGAGACGGGGGAGCCCACCGGTGTGCTCGAGGAGATGGCGGCCCTGGTACCGGCGCTGATGCAACTCCCCCAGCCACCGCTCGCGGCCCGCATCGCCGCCATCGAAAGTGCCGCCGAGCAATACGCGAGCCAAGGGGTCACCACGGCGCAGGATGGAGGGACGGGCCTGGCCACCTTCGCCGACTTTCTCGCCGCTGATGCAGCGGGGCGTCTACCCATTCGCCTGCTGGTCTTTCCTGCCGGCGATGCCCTGGAGCCGCTCCTAGCGGGTGAACTCGACGCGGCTGCACCTGACCGCGATCGCATTGCACTGGGTCCGGTGAAGCTCATCGCCGACGGCTCGATCCAGGGCTACACCGGGTATCTGCGCGACCCCTACCACGTCCCCCACCACGGCGACCCGAACTATCGCGGCTATCCGGGCATCGACCGCGAGGCGCTCGCTCGTACGGTGACGAAGATCCACGCGGCAGGGCGCCAGGTGGCGGTACACGGCAATGGCGACGCTTCCATCGACGACATCCTGAGTGCAATGGATCGCGCACAGGCCGTTGCCCCCCGCCAGGACGCACGACCGGTGATCATCCACGCGCAAATGGCCCGCGATGATCAACTCGACATCATGCGTGAACTCGGCGTGGTGCCCTCGTTCTTCGTGCTCCACACCTACTACTGGGGGGACCGGCACCGCGACATCTTCCTGGGGCCCGAGCGAGCCCGTCGTATCAGCCCGACGCGCAGTGCACGCGATCGCGGCGTGCCCTTCAGCATCCACACCGACGCGCCCATCGTGCCCATGGACACGTTGTTGCTCATGTGGTCTGCGGTGAACCGCACCACGACCGGGGGCGCGGTGCTGGGGCCCGAGCAGCGACTGACTCCTCTGGAAGCTCTGCGGGCCGTCACCATCGATGCCGCCTGGCAGTATTTCCTGGAGGAGGATCGGGGCTCCATCGAACCCGGTAAGCTGGCCGATCTGGTGGTGTTGTCCGACGATCCCCTGAATCGTCCCGACGACATGCATCGCATTGAGGTGGTGAGCACCCTGGTGGGTGGGAAGCCCGTCTACACCAGAGAAGCGATGTCTACGCCCTGAATCACGAAGACCGGGATCTCCCGGTGGCCTTCCGCGCGTTGTTGGTATTCCAGATAGACGGGAGCTCGGGCAGTGATCGGGCCCCAAAGTGAGGCCCGTTCGTCCCCCTGCGCGAGCCGGGCGACCACTTCGTGGGTGCGGCGGTGGATGCGCACCTTCGCCCGCGGATTCGCTCGCAGGTTTCGCGCCCAGTAGGGGTCCGTGGGAGCCCCGCCCTTGGAACCGACCACACAGATGTCGTCACCGGCGGGAAAGTAGGGGAGCACCACCGAGCGCTCGCGCCCGGTCTTGGCGCCGATGGCAGTGAGCAGCAGAGGAGCGTTGTAGGGGGTTCGGTCGGCGCGGGCGAACAGCCAACTCACCGGTGAGTGGCCGAGGTGGCGAACCACCCACTGGTCGAGGACGAAGCCCGGAGGACTCACCGCGAAGCGAACGACCCATTCGGTGGCCTTCACGCCATGACCCGCCTGGACCGATCTTCGGCTCCCATCTGCATGGAAGCAGCATACTCCGCTTCGGCCGCGGGAAGGAAGAGTGGGCTCAGTTCAGCTGGTCCTTCACGAATACGCCGTCCTTCATGACCACCAGCGGGCCCTTCAGGCAGGAGATGTCGGCAACGGGGTTGCCGTCCACCACCACGAGGTCGGCGAGCTTTCCGGCCTCGACGCTCCCCAACTCGTCGGACATTCCCATCAAATCCCAACCGTTGTAGGTGGCCCAGCGCAATACGTCGAAGGCGTCGATCCCCAACTCCTTCACGTACAACTCGAGTTCATTGACGTAGTCGCCGTGGCGCATGATGGCCGTGCCGAAGTCGTCTCCGATCACGATTCGCGCACCCGACTTCACCAGTTCCGGGAGCATCCGGCATGTGTGTTCGAAGTCCTCTCGCACGCCGCGGATGCGCTTGTGGGTCTCCTCCAAAGGTTCAGGGAAGCCGCTGCCGATGGGGAAGGGCTGCGCGGCGTAGTCCCAGTTCTCCGCCAGGCCGAGGAAGGTGGCGCTCCACAGCATGCTGGGCAGGACTGTGGCACCCGCCCGGCAGATGGCTTCGATGCAGGCTTCGTCCATGCGGTCGGCATGGTCGATGATGTCCACTCCCGCGTCTGCGCATTCCATGATGGCCGAGCGGGAAGGACAGTGCGCCCGCACCAACTTGCCCTGGTCGTGGGCAACACCCACGACGGCATCGAGTTCGGCGCGCGTCAGATAACAGAAGTCTGTGGCGGGATGCGAGCCGTGACCCGGTCCTGCCGAGAGCTTGACTACGTCGGCGCCTCGGCCGAAATCTTCGCGCGCTGCCTGGCGGTACGCATCGGCCCCATCCACGCGCCGAATCAGACCGGTGTTGCCCAGTTCCATGTACCAGGACCGGTTGGTTCCGTCGGCGGCGTCGCCGGAAGTGACGTACTCCCGAGTGCAGGCGAGTAGGCGCGGGCCATCCGTGAACTCGTAGGCGATGGCCTCTTTGAGGGACACGTCCAGCCCATACGGGTTGCTCGAACCGACGGCGCCGGTAAATCCGCAGTTCAGCAGGATCCGTGCGTTGTGGGCTCCCAGCATTCCGAGGAAGGTGGCGGGGGCTTCGAGGCCGAGCACCGGTGCGGGGGCACCCGAGCCGAAGCTGCCGAAGCAGGCGTGAAAGTGGCCCTGGACCATGCCTGGCATGAGGGTCCGGCCGGCGAGGTCCACCACGCGATCTCCCTCGGCGGTCGGCGGAACTTCCTTGCTGACGCTCTCGATGCGTCTCCCCGAGACCACCACATTCATGTTGGGGGTCGGCGCGTTGCGCCCATCGAACAGGTTGGCTCCCTTGAACAGGGTTCGACCTTCAGCCATGGAGGATCCTCCGGTTGAGCGTTGAGGCCGATAGGATGCGCCCGCGGTAGTGCGGTGCGCGACGGCCGTCATTGCTTTTTTAGCACCAAACGCGACTGGACTCCCAATGGGATACGTTGGCTGGACAAGGACGGGGCGCTCCCCCCGGGTGATACGCGGCGGTGCCGTTCAGGGGGGTGATTCCTGATCCTGCTCCATGGATGCAAGCAGCGACTTCACCACGGCGTTGCGCATGGCGGGTTTCATCTCCTCATAGGCCTCGAATTGCTGATCGTCGAGGATTCTCGACAATCGGGCCTCGTGCCGGCGACCGAGCTTCTGCATGTCGGCCACTTTGCGGGCGCTGTCCATGCCCGCGATGAGGTTGCCCTGAGTCATGTGTCTGGGCGTTTTCCTGCGCAAGATCCGGGCTCCCTTGCGAGCGGAATCGAGGTTGAGGCTGGTGAGGGCCTCGAGCTGGGCCTGGCTGAGGGTGAGGTGCTCACTCATATAGTTCGTCTGCGCGGCCGCGAGTTGCTCCGGGGTCGCATCGGCCAGCTTTGCGAGTACTTCCGTTTGTCCGTGAGCGCTCCAGGTCAGCGCCAGGGCGAACAGCAGTGAGAGCAGGCCTGCGGTGAACTGCCTCGTGGGAATCACGTTGAACGATGGTTCCTCGGCCGGGTCGAGTCGAAAGCTACGAGATGGTTCCCGGCTTGGCGGCCCGGTGACGCCTGTGTTTCATTCCCCCTCAGCATACGCCAGCTGTAGGAGGTAGGCATGAGCGAGGTTCGACTCCCCACACCCGAGGAAATGAGCGACGCGCTGCGACGCAGTTGGGGGCTTTTGTTGATAGTCGGGGCCCTGCAGATTGCGGTCGGTTTCGCGGCCATGCTCGCCCCCCAGGTGGCCACCGTGGTCGGAGTCGAGTTTCTGGCGGTTCTGCTTTGGATCTCAGGTGTTGCCCAGGGCCTGATGGTTTTTCGCGTCAAGGGCTGGTCGGGTTCGGCGTGGTTGCTGCTGGGGGCTTTCGTTGCAGTAGCGGCGGGCACCGCAATCCTGATGAATCCGCGGGGGGGGGCAGTTGCGATCACGCTGTTGTTTGCCGTCGTCTGCATCGCCGACGGTGTTTCTCGTCTGTTTCTCGGCCTGGGTGCCGGGGCGCAGGGCCGGCGAGGTTGGATCGTCGTCAGTGGGTTGGCGAGTCTCGCGGTGGGGGGGTTGCTGGCGGTCGAGTGGCCCGGCGACTCGGTTTGGGCAATCGGCCTGCTGATGGGCGTGAACTTGTTCATGGGGGGAATGTCGCTCTCGGCGATCGCCCTGGCGGCCCGCGGAAGCGGAGAGCCGACGTCGGATTGAGATCGCTCGCTCGGCGCGCTCAGGCGAGCGGAAATTCCATGGTGATGCGCAGGCCGGGTTCGTTGTCCTCGAGGCGCAGGTTGGCGTCGTGAAGCGTCGCCACCGCTGCCACAAAGCTCAGGCCCAGCCCCGTACCCGCGGTGCCCCGCGATGAATCCAACCGGACGAAACGTTGCAGTACGTGCTCGCGCTCGGTTTCCGGGATCCCGGGTCCCTGGTCTGAGACGCAGAGTTCCGCGCGCTCCCCTGCGCGACGGGTCGTCACGCGGATCTCGCCCGGCGCGTGGCTGTATTTGACCGCGTTGTCGAGCAGGTTGGTGAGAGCCTGAGAGATCAGATGCCGGTTGCCCCGAACCCGCAGCCCGCCTTCGAGTTCGGTCTGTAGATCGAGGCCGGCTTCCTCGGCGACGGGCTGGTAGAGGTCCGCGGCATCCCGCGCCTGATCGTCGAGGTCGAGGGTCTCCATGTGCTCCTGCACCGATCGGCTCTCGATTTGGGCGATGTGCAGAAGTGCACTGAAGGTATCGAGCATGTCGTCAGTCTCTTCCAGCAGGGCATGGAGGGTTTCAGCGTGTTCCTCCGGGGGCTCCTGACCTGCCAACGCGGCCTCGATGCGGCCTCGCATCCGTGACAGGGGAGTGCGCAGGTCATGGGCGACGTCGTCGGTGACTTCTCGCATTCGCAATAGCAGCTGCTCGTTGGCATCGAGCAGGTGGTTGAACTGATCGGCGAGTTGGTCGAACTCGTCACCCCCAGGCCCCACGCCGACTCGCGCGCCCCGGCGGCCTGCGAGGATGTCCCCGATGGTGTCTCGCATGGACACCACACGGCCCAGCAGACTCCGGCTCACGCCGAGCCCCACCGCCAGACCCCCCAGAATCACCAGGCCCAGGGCGCCCACTGCCGCGAGTTGCAGGGTGCTCTGAAAGCGCAGGTGCTCGCTGATGTCCCGTCCCACGGCGAGTTGGCGACGGTCGTCCAGGGTCAGGGCGACCATTCGCAGCTGACGCTCGAAACGATAGTGGGGGGTTGCCGCTTCGACGGGAATGGTCGCGGCCTCGTCACCGCCCTCCAGGCCTTCGGGCCAGTGAGGAAGGGTTCCTTCGATGACGGTGCGCTGAGACTCGGCGTAGAGGTACACGCTGTGTCCCGGTGGGTGTTCCTCGACGCGGCGCGCCACTTCCTCGGCCAGAGCACCTGGGCCCAGGTCCTGGTAGTGGTCCTGGAGCTCCTGCAACTCGCTGCGAAGCTCGCGATCGACCTCCTGCTGGGGGCGGTCTGCAAACCAGAGGTAGCCGGCTCCGATCAGCAACGACGCGGTGATCAACCACGCCGTGGTGGCGAGGGCGAGCTGCAGCCGGATGGATCCTTTGCGGTCAGTCGGGTTCACGCAGTGCGTACCCAGCTCCGCGGATGGTGCGAAGTAGCGGAGGGTCGAAGCCGCGGTCGATCTTCTGGCGAAGGCGGCTGATGTGGACGTCGATCACATTGGTCTGGGGGTCGAAGTGGTAGTCCCAGACGCTCTCCAGCAACATGGTGCGCGTGACCACCTGACCGGCGTGACGCATCAGGTACTCGAGGATCTGGAACTCCCGGGGTTTGAGTTCGATGGGCTCACCGGCGCGCTGGATGGTGCGCTTGAGGAGATCGAGTTCCAGGTCGGCGACGCGCAGGCACGTCTCTGCGGGAGCCCCCTGGTCTCGGCGAACCAAAACCTCCAGGCGCGCCAGCAACTCGGAGAACGCATAGGGTTTCACGAGGTAGTCGTCGCCCCCGGCCCGCAAACCGCGCACTCGTTCGTCGACTTCTCCGAGAGCACTAACGATCAACACGGGGGTGGTGCGGCCCTGCTTGCGCAGACTTTCGATCAGCGACAATCCATCCAGGGATGGCAGCATCCGGTCCACGATCAGTGCGTCGTGGGTTTCATGGAGCGCACGGCTGAGGCCCAGGGCTCCGTCGTCCACCGCATCCACCACGTGCCCACTCTCGCGCAGGGCTTTGGCGAGGTAGTCCGATGCCACGGGGTCGTCTTCGACGAGTAGGAACTTCAATCCGCGCCTGGCCTCCTCGAGCCCGCGACTACTGGGTCGAGCCCTCGGGATAGAGGGCCGGAAGGGGGCCGCCCCGGGTCCGCTTCCGTCTGGGATCCGAGCGTCGGGATGACCGCCGAGATTCCGAATAGGCTTGCCATAGCTCGGCTCCGTTCCAGTGTCCGGTCTCCGGGGAGTATCGCACGCGTTGCAGGACTTCGAAGGCTTCGGCGAAGACGGCGCCCTGGATGCGCCGGGTCCAATCCCCCGCGTTGAGCGGGGGGGACTCGGGCCAGCGCGCTTGACCGATCTGGGATAGCGCGCCCAGGGCTCCCTCGGAATTGTTGGCCATACAGGCTCGGCGCAGGGCCTGCTCGGCACGAGCCAGGCGAGGCGCGGGCGCCACCGCAGGGGTGCCCTGGCCAAAAGCTGTTTCTGTCGGGGCAGTCGGCTGCGAGCGCCGCCTCGCCAGCGCCCAAGCGGTCCCGCCTGCCAGACACAGCCCCACCAATGCCGCACCGCCCCAGGTCAGGGGGGAGTCCAGGGCCGAAGGGATCGAAACAGCAGCTTCGGGCTCCATCGGTCCGGGGACGGGGGCAGAGGGGCCCGCTGCTGGGGGCGCGGGGGGGATCGCTGCCAGCGAGCCCCCGCCGGTGACGTGGAGGGTGCGCTCGGGAAGGGTCGCTGTGCGCGGGGCATCTGCAGTGGTGTCCCACCACTCGAGTTCCACGGCGGGCAGGGTCAAGGGTCCCGGTCGGGTGGGGATCAGCGACGTTTGGCGGGCTTTGACGGCCACTACTTCGTCGCCGATGGCCACAGTCTGTTCCACGGCCGGTTCGCTGTACTGCTTGAGACCGTCCACGGGCGGAAGCTCGAGTTCCGGCAGCTGGGAGACCGAGATGCCGGCAGCACGGATCGCGACCAGCCGGTTGATGGGCTCCCCGACCCGGAATACCGGCGGAGTCTCTTCCCACTGCTCGACCAGTTCGACGTCCGTTGCAGGGACCCACCACTGGCCCAGGGCTTCATCGGGTTTGGGCCGTACGTCGAGCGAAATGGATTGAGAGCTCACTCGAACACGCTGTCCAGCTGGGCCGAAGGCGCGGTCGAAGAGGGAGCCGCCCAGCGGAGAGCCGCCGAAGAAATCGTCGAAGGGCGAGTTGCCGAAGAAGTTGTCGAAGGGATCTCGCCTCGTGGGTTGGCCGGGCGTGCGCACTGTGCCCTCGAAACGCACGGGTGAGATGTCCAGGCGACCGCTCTGCTGAGGGAAGATGGCCCAGCGGCGCTCGATCACCGAGTACTCGCGTTCGCCCACGCGGGTGCGGTAGGTCTGGTCCTCTCCCACGCGTTCGATGATGGCGTCGGCAGCACTGGGCTCCGTGAGCGCGCCATCGATGACCTGGTCGTCGGCGTGAAGGCGAACGGTGAGGGTGACTCCGCCCTGAACGTAGGGGGATTGCGAGTCGACTTCGGCCTCGACAAACACCGGCTGACGGGAGTTCGAAGCCACCGGATCCACGGGCGAGTTCTGCCGTTCCGAGATCTCGATGGGGAGCGGGGAACTGGTCTCGCCACCCACTCGCAGAGCGGGGACTTCCAGGGATCCCGTTCGGCGCGGCAGCAGGGTGATGTGCCAGTCAAAGCTCGAATCGCGATGGCCGTTGACGAGGGTGGTCCGCAGGCTCCTTCCAACGTCCAGAACCTCGAAGTCCTCCTGCAGGGGGCGCAGGTCGGGTGCGTCGCCCGAGCTTCCGCCGCGCAGCCGAAGGGTCAACTCGACACTCTCTCCCTCGGAGATGCGGTGCCGCTCGAGGCCCGCCTCGAGCTCTGCGGCCGAACTCACCGAGCTGGTTGCACTGGTCATCAGGGCCAAGCCGATCAGGGTCGGGATCCATGTCGAGGACTTCATCGCTTACCTCCGTTTCATTCGGGTGCTGTGCCGTTGCCGTTACCGGCTAACGGACCGAATAACGTTTCTGCGCGTAGCGGCGTCGTAGCTTCTCGCGCAACAGTCCACCGGGGTCATCGGGGACTCGATTGAGCCACTGCTCGATCTCCTGGTCGTGCTCGGTGAATTCACGCGGTGCATGACCTCGGCTCGAGCCAGGCGGCGCTTCCTGGGGAGAGTTCGGTGCCGACGTATCGGACTCGGCCCTCTGTGCTTCGGGCTGAGAGGAGCCACCGGCGGCCCGCTGCGTATCCGCAGGCGAGCCGCCGGTGTCCGGCGGTGAGGCGTGCCCCTCGTCATCACCACCGGTCCCTTCGGACGTGGAAGGCACGTCCGAGGGTTGCTCCTCCGTCCCCGAGCCGATCTCAGAGTCTCCCGCGCTTGCCGATTGACCGGCGTCATTGGGATCGTGACTCGGAGCGTCGGTTGCATGGCTCGCGGTGGAGTCTTCAGAACCATCCTGATTCGCGGCCTCGGAAGGCGTTGCTTCCGAGTCGCCAGACTGTGAACCGCGAGACTCGGAATCCCCAGTATCCGAGGTACCTGCTCCCGACTCCGGCTGCGAGGGCTCATCGTTCGAGCCGCCTGAGGGGGATTGTTGTTGCTGTTGTTGTGATTGCTCTTGCTGTTGTTGCTCTAGAAGTTTCTCGACGAGTTCGCGGTTGTGTTGAGCGTCTTCGTGCTCGGGCTCGCTTTTCAATACTTCGTCGTAAGCGGCCAGGGCCTGTTCGAGTTGTCCCGAGCGCGCCAGCGCGTTTCCCAGGTTGTAGGAGGCGCGGGGGCCTTCGATTTTCTGCAGCGACTCCACCGCACTCGCGTAATCGCCCGCGCGATACTGTGCACTGGCCCGCCAGGCTTCGTTCTCGAACAGCTCGGCGGCTCGTGCGTGGTTGCCCTCCTCGAAGGCGGCTGCGCCCCGCTGATCGCGTGTCTCCCACCAATCGTCCGTTGCCGCTGCGCGTGCCGAAGGCGCCCCCAGGTTCAGGGCAAACGCCAAACCCAAAGCGCCGGCCCAACCTCGTCGAAAGGCGAAGGGAGCGAGAAGCAGGGGAACCACGACCAGCCATGCACCCGCATCCCTCCAGAGGTCGGTTTGAAGGCCGGTTTCCTCGAGGGCTTCGGCCATGGTGAGAGGTGTGGCACGAACCGAGAGCACGGCTTCGAGGTCTCGGTCGTCGGCGGAGTGGGGGGCGAATACGCCGTCGCCGGCGTTGGCCAGTCGTTGAAGGTCCGCGGCATTGCCGCCGACACCCAGCACGCCCAGTCGGAAACCTGCGTCGGCGGCCCGCTCGGCAGCGGCAAGGGCTAGTTCGGGTCGCTCGCCGAGCCCATCGCCGATCACCACGATACGTCCCGTGGTCGCACCGACGCGGGTCAGTAGCTGATGGGCCTCGTCGATGCCCCGGTCCAGGCGGTCGCCGCGGCCGGGCATCAGCTGCGGTTCCAGTGTGGGCACCAGGTTGGCGATGACGTTGGGATCATCGGTCAGCGGTGTCACCGAGTAGGGCTCTTCGGCGTAGATCACCAGGCCCACCGCACCATCGATGCGACCCAACAGGTCGAGCATCTCGAAGCGAGCGCGCGCCAAACGGCTGGGGGTGACGTCACGCGCGACCATGGATCTCGACAGATCGAGCACCAGAGCCGTATGGCTGGGGGCCTGGAAGGTCGGCTGTGGGAGGCGTTCCCATGTGGGGCCGGCCAACGCGATGCTGGTACAGAGCCAGCCCAAGGTGACGAGAGCCACGGGCCAGCGGCTGGCCCGGCTGCCGGCGTCTACCATCAGTCGGCGAAGGAGCGGAGCGTCGCACAGGCTTTGCCAGGCACCGGCCGTTTGGTTCTGACGGCGAATGAGCCAGAACATCGGAACCAGGCCCAGCGCGGTCAGCAGCCAGGCGGGTCTCAAGAAGTGAAAGCTCTCGATGTTCATGCTCGAACCATCCTTTCCGTTCCCGTCCCTTGGACGTCGTCGGTAGGGCCGTCGCCGGCACGCATGCGTCGGATGGAGAAACTCTCCTCGGCCACCTTCATCAGCAGCATCCCCGCCACCACCGCCAGCGCAGCGGCCAGTGGCCAGTAGAACAGTGAGCGCGTGGGTCGCACTGTCGCGGCCTCGCCTTCAGTGGGTTCCAGGGCGTCGATGCGTCGATACACGTCGAGGAGTCCCTGGGTATCGCGTGCTCGGAAGTAGGCGCCCTGGGTCAGGCCCGCCACGCGCTGCAGCGTCTCTTCGTCGAGTTCAGCATCGCTGCCCACCCGTCTGGGGCCGAAGGGCGTTTGAACCACCCGTTGGCCGGAACCGATCCCAATGGTGTAGATACGCACGCCTTCCTCGGCGGCGATTTCCGCAGCGCGCAGGGGCTCGAGGGTGCCGGCATTGCTGGCTCCATCGCTGAGCAGCACCAGCACGCGCTCGTCGGCGGGGCGGTCGCGCAGATGTTTGACCGCCAGGCCGATGGCATCGCCGATGGCGGTTTCCTCACCGGCCAGGCCCAGTTCTGCCTCGTCGAGCATTTCCACCACGGTCTCGCGGTCGAAGGTCAACGGCGCTTGGAGATAGGCGCGCGAACCAAACAGAACGAGACCGATGCGGTCGCCTTCGCGGGTGCGCACGAAATCGCGGGCCACGGCGTTTACCACCCGCAGTCGGTCGACGGGCTGGCCCTGCACGTCGAAATCCTCCATCGCCATACTTCCGGACAGGTCCAGGGCCAACATCAGGTCGCGGCCCTGGCTCGTGATGCGCTGGGGCTCGCCCACGAAGCGTGGCTGTGCAGCGGCCAATACGAGCAGAACCCAGGCCAGAGACTTGAGGGCGACGGCAGTGCGCCGGCGCGATGTGGAGCCCTCGGTGTCGCCGGGCAGGGACACGAGTGCACCGAAGAAGGGAACCCGGAGCGAGCCTCCATGGCGCTCGGGCGCGGTTGGGAGCAGCCACCAGGCCAGCAGGGGCAGTGGCAGGAGGACCAACATCCAGGGCAACGCGAGATCGATCATGACACTCTCCGGATCCAACCGCGGCAGGCCGAGATCCAGGCCGCCACGTCGTCGGGTTCATGGTGGATGGAGGGCCCTGCGTAGACGGCTTGCTCCAGCGTGCAGACGAGTTCCGCGGGGAAACGTTTCTTATTCACAGAACTTTCCAGGAATCGGGCCCAGGCCTGCCCGTGAAGCGCAGCCACGGTGTTTCGGTCGAAGCGCACCAGGGCCACCCGGCGCAACAACGACGAGAGCCGATGGGCCAGGACGACGGCGTCGCCCTCGTGTTGGTAGCCGGCCTCCAGAGCGTCCAATTCCATCAGGGCAGCCCGGCGCACACTCGCGCGGCGGCGGCGAACCCCCCACAGGCTCAACGCGGCAAGACCGATGAGGCCAACCCACAAGACCCACCAGCCTGGCGCCAGTGGCCATGAGGCGATCGCCTCGGGCAGGTGGATGTCCCGCAGTTCGAGAAGAGGGTCGGGAGCGGCATTCATCACTGCATCCTCCCGTTGCGCCGGCTGGGATGCCGGGGATCCAGAATGGGTGCGAGGGCGGCCGCCGGCTCGCTCTCTGTCGCAAGGAGGATCATTCCCATGCGATGACGGCGACAAAGGGCAGTGAGGCGGTCACGCCGCGAGGCGAAATGAGCCTCGTAGGCGTCGCGCCAGTGGGTGTCGCGTGTCGAAAACGCGTGCACGCGTTCGCCATCGCTCACGCGATATCGCCCTGGCGGTGGGGCTACGCATTCGAGAGGGTCGTAGACCATCACGCAGGTCAGCTCCGTGCGACGAGAGATCTCGACGAGCTGTCGTTCGGCCTTCTCGTCCAGGGCGTAGAAATCGCTCAACACCACGACACGGCTTCCGGCTCGAGCGCGTTCACGCAATTCGCCGAGTCCTCTGGCCAGGTCGGGGGCGCTCCCGTCATTGGGCTCCTCGTCCTGCGCCGTTGCACGCGAGATGGTGTCCAGCAACTCGAACAGGCCCTTCTCGCCCGTTCGCAAAGTCAAGGAGCGGAGATCTCCCGGGGCCAGAACGACGCCGCCGATGCGATCTCCTTGTTGATGGGCGGACCACGCCACCAGGGCTGCGGCTTCGGCCGCGGCGACGGACTTGAAGCAACGGCGGGTTCCGAACCGTGTACTCGGCCCGGCGTCTACGAGCAGCCAGACCGGTCGCTCGCGTTCTTCTTGGAAGATCTTGCTGTGGACGCTGCCCGTGCGTGCAGTGACCCGCCAGTCGATGTTCCGGATGTCATCTCCGGGGTGGTAGGGACGGACTTCGTCGAATTCGATTCCGCGGCCGCGATAGGCGGATCGATAGGGGCCCGCCAGAGGGGCCTGGGCCTCGCGGTTGGGCGCGAGGGCCAGGCCCCGGGCGGCATGGCGCAGACCGACGAGCTGCGACAGCGGCGCAACGACTCCTTCGGCTTCCATCTGGATTTCAGCGTTCAGTTTCTTCATGAGCTCAACGTCTCCACGGCTTGTGTCGGTCTGCGCACAACTCAGGGAAGCGGGACCGCCTGGATCAGCTTCCGCAGGAACAGGTCGGTGTCGATGCCCTCGGCACGCGCCTCGTAGCTCATCAGCACGCGGTGTCGAAGCACGTCGTAGGCGACGGCATGGACATCTTCCGGTGTCACGTAGCTTCGGCTGGAGAGCCAGGCACGCGCTCGGGAGCACCGGTCCAGGGCGATGGTGCCCCGGGGACTTGCCCCCCATTCCACGAGGCCTGCCAGTTCCTCTCCGTATGGCGAGGCATCGCGTGTAGCGATCACGAGTTGCGCGATGTACTCCTCGAGGGCTGGTGCAAGGTGCACGTCGAGCACGCTGGCACGTGCCTCGAAGATCGATTCCTGGGTGACCGGTACGAATTCGTTTTGGCGTTTGCCCTTGGCTTGGTCGCGCACCAGCTGAAGGACCTGTCGTTCCACGGTGGCGTCCGGATAGCCGACGCGCACGTACATCAGGAAGCGGTCGAGCTGTGCTTCGGGAAGCGGATAGGTGCCGTCCTGTTCGATCGGATTCTGGGTCGCCATGACCAGGAACAGCTCGGGCAACGGATAGGAGCGCAAGCCCACCGTGACCTGGCGTTCCCCCATGGCCTCGAGGAGTGCCGATTGCACCTTGGCAGGGGCGCGGTTGATCTCGTCGGCCAGGACCAGGTTGTGGAAGATCGGACCGCGTTCGAAGCGAAAACTCGAACTCTCGGGTTGGAAGACGTCAGTGCCCGTCACATCGGCGGGGAGCAGATCTGGGGTGAACTGGATCCGGTGATCGTCTCCCTCCATGGCGTCCGCCAGGGCCTTGACGGCAGTCGTCTTGGCCAAGCCGGGTGCGCCTTCCACCAGCAGGTGTCCGTCGGACAACAGGCTGATGAGCAGGCGATCGACCAGCTCGGGTTGTCCGAGGACCTGTTGGTTGAGGTGGTTCCGGAGGTGTCTGAAGTTGATCTGAGCATCGTCCTCCAGGTTCTGGAGGTTTTCGGCCGCGTTGCTCTCCGTGGCATGCATGTCTTGCTCCTGGAAGCGCCGTCGTTTCGTTGCCTTCGTGGAAGCCCAGAACCGGACGGTTCGGCTCATGGCTCACGGAGGAAACTAGGGTCGCTACATGAACGTTGGCCGAACCCCACATGAACTCCTGTTCATCTGGAGTTCGGCTCTCGGGGATTGGCTGGAGCCGGGGCACTTGGAAAGGGATGGATGGGCCGAAGGGCCCGATCCGGGGGGATCAGCGGTCGAATGCACCCTCGGTGCACTCAGGGTGTGCGGCGAGCATGGAGCGGGTGCGCTCGGCAGTGTCACGTGCCCAGCAACGGGCATGCACCAGGCCTCGCTGACTGGCCGTCGGGAGGCTCGCACCTTCGGCACCGCATTCGATCTCGGTATTGCGCTGCCAAGCGGTTTCCGAGGCATCGAGTTGCTCGCGCAGGAAACCGCTGATTTTCTCACGGCACTCGGTCAGGTGCGTTTCATGCTCGGCACGCACCCGGCGCAGGATCTGGTTGGCGCAGTGACTCTGTTGGGGGGGCAATGGGAGGGCCTGGCATTGCTCCATCGTGCCCTGGATGCTGCGGGGCGGCGGCGGGGCGAGGTCCGAGGGGCCCGGGGTGTCATCGAGCTGAGAAAAGGGTGGGTTTTTCAGGAGGGCCTTCGTGGCGGGGCTATCGAGTTTCGTCAGCAGTGATCGCAGTTCCGTGAGATGGGCATCTCCACATCCCCACCAGATGCTCGCGTGCAGGCTCTCGCGCCAGTCGGGATGCGCATCGATC
This sequence comes from Myxococcota bacterium, assembly GCA_022447545.1. GTDB lineage: Bacteria > Myxococcota_A > UBA9160 > UBA9160 > SMWR01 > JAKVBI01. The sequence continues at coordinate 51,761 of JAKVBI010000002.1, read as the reverse complement.
TCGCCGCGGTAGAGGTCCACCAGCCGGGTGACGTCATCGACCAGATTGTTGCAGCTGGCGCTGCCCAGATTGCCCGAGCACAGGACGTAGTTCTGCTCGATCCCCGGGCAGAGGTCGGATCCGCCGGGCACCCCGGGCAGGGGATCGTTGGCCCGCGCCACCGTGCCCATGGCGAGTCCGAGAAGGAAGGCCCAGGCCAGGACCCCACGCGCGACGGCGCGGCCCTCGGCACGGGCGGGACCCCGCCCTGCAATCGGCTTCTGGACCCGCGGCATCAACGGCCGTTTCCCCGGTGGGTCAGGAGGACGGGGTCGGGGGATTTTGGAGGAGCCTTCGCAGTCGGTTTCCCCAATTGCGGAATTCGAGTTGGAGGTCGCTCCAGAAATTGCCGGCGTCTGCGCGCTCCAGGGTGTTGGGGTCCCAGGCCGGCATCTCCGTCTCGGCCACGCGGAACAGGATTTCCCGTGTCACCGAGTCGCGGAGGGTCGCGATGATGATGCACTGGGTGTTGGAGATTCCGTAGTTGGAGGCGTCCCCATCGGGCTCGCGGGGCGGCACGAGTTTCAGGTCGAGGACCGAAGGTTCGATCAGCAGGACATTGGGGCCCGGCGCAGTGGCGACTTCGATGCCATTGCCCTGCTCCAGGGCTCGAGTGACGTCCTCCCGGAAGATCTTCTGCAGTCGCAGGATGTCCTGACTTCGAAGCGTTTTCGGCTCATCGCCGTGGGTGTAGGAGATGTCGAGCTTGGCGAGCTGAACGCGGCTGTAGCGCCTCAGATCTGCGCCGGGCTTGGCATATTCGTGCTTGAAGGTTCCCCACTGGATTTGCTGCAGTCCGTCGACGGTCGTTTTGGTCGCTGTGCCGCTCGCCGATCCACCCGTACCCGGAGCCCCGGCGCAGGCCGCTAGCTGGGTCAACAGAGCGAGGCCGATCGCCAGGGCCAGGAGCTCACCACGTCGATTCACCATTTTCAGTTTCTCCTCTGCGAGTCGCTTCGATGGGAACGGGGGTCCGCGGGCGGCGACCCGACCCGGTTGATTCTCACCTCGCGCCCATCCGGCGAGCGCCCGAGGCTGCCCCGCTTATAGCGGTATGTATGGTGGGGCATCAAGCGCTTCCTCTTTCCGACGCGGGATTTGCCGCAGTACCGCACGGGGTGGCGTTCGCCCAGGCATGGGATTTCTTCACAGCCGGTGGGATTCTTCCATGAGCTGGGCGTCCTCCACGGATGAGAGGGCGCCTCGGCGGCGTCCTATACTCCCAAGTGGGGTATGGGCTTTCCGAAAACCGTCGCACGTCGGCAATGGGCCCCCTCGCGAGCCGTCGGCCCGAGGGGCACGCGCCTCCGCCATGCGCTGGCCTTCGTGACCCTGGGCGCATGGCTGGGCCTGTGGGGCGGAGGATGTGGGAGTTCGGCGGATCACGCGCCGCCCAACGTCTTGTTCATCGTGGCGGATGACCTGAACACGGCTCTCGGAACCTACGGTCACCCCCAGGTGCAGAGCCCACACATCGATCGCCTGGCGGAGCGAGGTGTGCGCTTCGACCGGGCCTACGCCCAGGCTCCCATCTGCAAGGCCAGTCGCACCAGCTTCCTGACGGGTCTGTATCCAGACCAGACGGGAGTGGTCTCGAACACCGGTGACTTCCGGCAGCGGCTGCCGGACCTCCAGACCCTGCCCCAGTGGTTCCGCAACCAGGGGTACTTCACCGCCCGGGTGGGCAAGATCTTCCACGCCAACGTGCCGCGGGACATTGGCACTCCGGGTGAGGACGACCCCCAGAGCTGGGATCGGGCCGTCGATCCGCGGGGTCGCGATCGCGACGACGAGGCCCGGGTCTTCGCGCTGGGGAATCAGCGCAACCTCGGCGCCACCTTGAGTTGGCTGGCTGCCGAGGGAAGTGACCACGAGCAGACCGATGCGCTCGTCGCCAGCGCGGCCATCGAACTCATGCGCGAGCATCGCTCGGAGCCCTTCTTCATCGCAGTGGGCTTCTATCGCCCCCACACCCCCTTTATCGCCCCCCGCCGCTATTTCGAGCGCTACCCCCTGGAGGAGATCGAACTGGTCGACGAGCCGGCCGACGATCTGGAGGACATCCCAGCCCCCGCCTGGGCGGACCGTCCCCACCAGCAGCAGATGAATGAGCGCACCCGCAAACAGGCCCTACGTGCCTATTTCGCCGCCATCAGCTTCGTGGATGCACAGGTGGGCCGACTGCTGGACGCCATCGATGAACTCGACCTGAGCCGCCGAACCGTGATCGTGTTCGTCTCGGATCACGGGTATCACCTGGGTGAGCATCGTCTGTGGCAGAAGGCGACGCTGTTCGAGCCGGCGGCACGGGTGCCGTTGATCATCGCCGCACCGGGCGCTCCGGGGAACGGGCATTCGACACGGGGGATCACGGAACTCGTCGACCTGTATCCAACTCTCACCGAGCTGTCCGGTCTGCCCGCCCCAGAGCATCTGGTCGGCCGCAGCCTGGTTGGGCTTCTTGAAAATCCGGGTGCGGATGAACCTCGGCTGGCGTCCACACAGTTTCTGACCCGGCGACGGGATGCGGAAGGCCGGCTGACTGGGGAGCGGGTCCGGGGCGATTCGATTCGTACCGACCGCTATCGATATACCGAGTGGGGGAGGGGGACCGAGGGGGTGGAGTTGTACGACCACCTGAGAGATCCCCACGAGTACGACAACCTGGCACCTTCTCGGGACCCCGAGCACCGGGCCCTCGAGGAACGAATGCGGGCCCTACTTGCCAAGCGCCGGGCCCTCCAGCGCTGACGCCGGGGCCGGGTTCGCCCCTGGCAACGGTTCCTTGACCGACCGGTCTGTCCCTAAATTTAGTTAATTATTTCAATAGTTTGAAAGAGTACTTGCGTATTGGACCTCTTTCGGGGTTCAGGCCTGAGCCCCATCCGCCGAACAAAAACATTGACGTGGGAAATTTTTCCACTTAATTTTGAATCAATGAGTGGGAATTAATCCCACTTAAAGGGGCGCGCCGAGTGCCCTGCAACCAAGGAGCTCGAAGACCATGAGGAACCGAACCCTTCTCACGCTCACGTTGATGGGCTGGCTGGTCGCCGCCCCGGTGTTGGGCCAATTGACGCCCGTGGGTCCTGTCGGTCCTGTCTGCCTGGCGACTCAGAGTGCCGACGTCGATCCGCGACGATCCCTGTTTGTCACGGAGCTGGACGTTCTGGAAAAGGCCCTCTCTCTGGAAGATGTGATGACGGCTCTCACCGACGACGTCGGGAATCCGAGCTGGGGGCCCCGGACTCTGTGGCAGCAGCTCTGGGACACCCAGAATCGCGAAGGCGATAACACTCTGGACCTGGGGCCCAACTGCGATGACGTCGTCAACGCGAGTGGTCAAGAGACCATCAATGGGTTTCCCATTCAGTGCCCACGCAACGAAGGGGCCGAGGTGCGGGTCAATCCTTTCGATCCCAGGCTCGACAGCTTCTACAAGCCCATCGCACTGGTGAATCGCATGGATCTTGCTCCCAGCGATGGTGCGAACTGTGGCGAATTCCGCGTGGTGTTCGCGCGCAGCGGAGGGTCGCGCAATCTCATCATTTTCGAGGCCGTGCTCCCCAACCCCGACTCGGGCTGTGGGCTCGAGGGTTGTCGGGAGGTGGCGCGTTTCTGGGCAGGTCTGAGCGAAATCGACGATCCTGACCGGCGGGCGAAGGCCCTGCGCGAGTTCTACCTGCGCGGGTTCCCGTCCCGGGGGATCGAGCCGGTGATTCGAGCTGCGCACTTCGGCCCCGGCGCTGGGCAGCTTCGCACGAACCAGTTCATGAGTGGTCGCGAAGAACAGATCTGGCAGCTGCGTGAATTCAAGCTGGTTCAGGTCTGTCCCATCGTGGGCGACTGTTTTCCGCAGTTCGTTCCCGTGACCGATAAAGAGAATCCGTTCGGAGAGTTGTTCGGCTCGAACTCGACGGATCTGCGTTCCATTCCCTTCAAGCGCCACTACCTGACGCAGGTCAAAAATCTCGCCACTCCCGACATCAACAGCTTCTTCGCCGTGGCACCGGATCAGTTCAACGCCGGCCAGAGCAACGCTCAGCTCGATGAGAACGACTACCCGCAACACTTCGCCACGAGCCCCCGTTTTCAGCGGGCGGTCGAATACCAGTTGCGGAGACTGGGCAGTCGCCTCACTCCGGACGAATTGGTGCGTCGCTCCATGGCGCTGTCCTGTGCGGGGTGCCACCGACTCAACAACAATTCGCCGGACAATGATCTGGGCGATGGAATCATCTGGCCTCCCTCCCTGGGCTTCACCCATGTGAGCGAGTTCCAGACCGAAACCATCGATGGCAGTGAGCACTTCCTGATCTCCGATGCGCTGGTCGACGTGTTCATTCCCCACCGTGAGCAGGTGTTCGAGGACTACCTCGACGACAACGAATGTGATCAGTGCGAGACGGCGTTGAGTGCTCGGTTGGATCCGCTGCCGCCTCCGGTGATCACTCTTGGGGAAGAGGAGAGCTTGGAGGACGTTCTCACTCCGGACTCGGTGGGGGCTCTGGACAGCGAGCTCAAATCCGGCTTGCCCGCCGATTCCCTCGGTGGAGAGGGGAGGGTTCACTGAGCGATCCCGAGCCGGTGGAGAGGCTCCAGCCCGGGGCCTCTCACCGGTTCGCCAAGGGTCGCGGCGGGCGCTCCTCGGGGGGGAGCCCGCCGCGACTCGACCGATCGCCATCGGCTGGCGCGCCGCGAGCGCGAATATGGCACCCTTTTCGGACGTCGAGGTCGAGATGGACTGCGGCACCGAGGCAGGGAGAGCCAGCGATGAGCGATTCCAAGCCCTTTCAGCGGAATGGGACCGCAGTTCCCAATGCCCTGCGTTGGTTTATCCCCGACGCAATCTTCAGCATGGGCCCCGAGGTGGTGCTCCGCAGTACGGTGCTGTTGTTGCTGTGCCCCATTCTGTTTGTCGCTGCCCTCGTACCCGCAGTCGCGCAATTGCTGTCCGAGACACTTTCCCCGGTCGACCGCGTCGTTTGCATCGTGGCCAGTGCCGTCTTCTTCGCGGGGCCGTTTGTGCTGCGGCTCACGGCTTCGCCCGATCTGACGGCGGCCCTGCTATTGGGGGGAACCCTCTCCATCGCTGCCATCCCCGCGTACTTCCAACAAGGGCTGGCGTCGGTCCTTTCGGTGTGGTTTGCGGTGGCTCCCATGATTGGCATCTACCTGCTCGGTGTGATGCGGGGCATGGTGCTGTGCCTGCTGGGCATCGCGATCTATACCTTCTTCTTCGTCGTCGGTGACCAGAGCGCTCCGTTTCCGAGTGAATACTTCCGCGAGGAGACGCCGGCGTTCCGCTATCTGAATTTGTTGATGGCACTCTTCGTCACCTCGAGCTTCGGGATCTTTCACGAATATTCGGTGCGGCGTTCCGAGCGAGCCCGGGAAGAACTCGAGAGCCGCATGCGCCACATTCAAAAGCTCGAAACGACGGGTTTGATGGCCGGGGGGATCGCCCACGACTTCAACAACATCCTCGTTTCCATCCTCGGGAATGCGAGCCTGCTGCTCGACGAGGAGCAGGATGACGACCGACGGCGTTTGCTCGAACCGATCCAGACCGCGGCGCTGAAGGCCAGAGATCTAGTCGATCACATGCTTGCCTACGCGGGGCAGGGTTCGAGCCAGATCGGGCCCGTCTCTCTCAATGATGCCGTGGACGATGTGAAGGTGCTCATTGGGCCGGGGGTGAGTGGTGCGACCCGAGTTCACTACGAACTCGCACCCGATCTTCCGAAGATCAACGCCGACGCCGGTCAACTCGAACAAGTGGTCATGAACCTCGTCAACAACGCTCTCGATGCGTCACTTCCGGGTTCGGATCGCGTCGTGGTACGCACGGGGAGCGCGCACTTCAGCGCCAGCCAACTCGAGTGGTCGCTGCTCGGCCGATCCCTGCCGGCTGGACATTTCGCCTATCTCGAAGTCGAGGATCGAGGGGTTGGGATCGAGCGAGATGAGGTCGAGACGATCTTCGATCCCTTCTACTCCACCAAGGAACGGGGCAGAGGTCTTGGGCTGTCATCGGTCTTCGGCATCGTTCGGTCTCATGGCGGGGCCATTCAGGTCACGAGCGAGCCGGGCCGTGGCTCGGTTTTCCGTGTGCTGTTCTCTACCGCGGTGGAGGGAACGACTCCTGGGGAGGCAAAGACCGTTGAGACGGCGACTGCCCCAGTGGTGGGAGTGCAGGGAGGGCGCATCCTACTCGTCGACGACGAAGCCAACGTTCGAGAATTCGCGGGTCTGGTGCTTCGCAAGGCGGGCTTCGAAGTGGAGACGGCCCACGATGGGGAATCGGCGATTCGCCGATTCGATGAAACTGAAGACGGCTTCGATCTCGTGATTCTCGACCGCATCATGCCGGGGGTGGACGGCCCGGCGGTTCTCGACCATTTGCGGGGACGGGGGTCGCGGGTGCCGGTGATCCTGAGCAGTGGACTCGGCGGCGACGAGACTGTTCCCGCCGGCGTGGATGGCGACCTGCATCGAGTTCTCCACAAGCCCTACACCCAGAGGGAGTTGCTCGGGGTGGTCAGGGAACTTCTCTCGAACTGATCCCACTCAGGTTCGCGACCTTGACCCCGAGGGCTCGGGGGTCTTTGGCGCAACGTGAACAACCGTTCATGTTGCGTCCATGGAGAGGTCATGCGCGCCTTCTAGCTTTCCCCCATCGACGCTTTTTAAATGAGATTTTCCAAACGGAGGTGGAAATCATGAGACGAACAGCAATTGCGATGGCGGCCTCGAGCGCGTTGGTAATGGCGGCGTACTTCCAGGCCACGGCGTCCGACACGAATCGTTTCGCTTCGGACAAGGCGAGGGAAAGTTACGCGATGGGGGCGCTGATTGGGCAGCAGATGGGGCAGGAGATCCCTGAACTCGAAGTCGGATCGTTCGTCGACGGTTTGGCTGCGGCGTTGCGCGGGGAGGACAGCCAGCTCAGCGACGCTGAGATCCTCGAGGCAGTAGCCAGTTTCGAGCAGCGCCAGATGGAAAAGGCGCGTCAACAACTGGCGGAGGTATCTGCGAAGAACAGCGCTGACGGAGAAGCGTTCCGCGAGAAGTTTGCGAGCGACGCCGAGGTCGTGACCCTGGCCAGCGGTGTTCAATACAAGGTGCTCGAAACCGGTGAGGGAGATCAGCCTGCATCGGACTCGATGGTGGTCGTTCACTACCGAGGCACCCTGATCGACGGCACCGAGTTCGACAGTTCCTACTCGCGCAATGAACCGGCTCAGTTCCCGGTTTCGCGAGTGATCCCGGGCTGGTCTGAAGTGCTTCAGGAGATGACCGTCGGTTCGAAGTGGAAGGTCGTGGTGCCGCCCGAGCTCGCCTACGGGGAGCGTGGGGCGGGTGCCTTGATTCAACCCAATGCGACCCTGGTGTTCGACATCGAACTGATCGAGATCAGCTGACGTCTCCCGCGGAAACCCCCTTCCCGCGGGTTCGACCGGGGGGTTCGGAGCAGGTTGCTCCGGATCCCCCGGTTTCTTTTTTGGGCCGGACTCCAAGCTCTTTGCCTCGAGCTCCCCAAGTGGAGGGAAGGGATCAGTTTTCGGGCGGTGCCTCGAAGTTCGGTCCGAGAGGCAGGTTGGCGCACAGGCCATCGCCGATGGAAGAATAGTCGTCGCGCGTGAACTGGGTATGGGCCCAATCCCAGACGACCCCCAGTGCCTGGCAGCGTTCGCGAGTGCCCGAGAAGCTGCGATCCGCGAGGAGGTCTCGTACCACCGCATCGATACTTTCGGTCTCACGCGCCATGGTCAAACCACCATCCGCCGGCGTGTCCAGTACGGCATAGAGGTCTCCGTCTGGATTCCACGGCCTCCAGTGCATGCTACGTCCATCGCGTCCGCGTCCGGGATCGCCCTCCCGCGCAAACTGGGCCCAGTAGGCCATCATCTCCGAGGCGAGGGCTTCGCGGCCCGGAAGATTCTCGGCCGTAAAGAGTTGGTCTCCCTCCGATCCCAGAGACCAGTGGCCGAAGACGAAGGGGATCTCGAAGCCGTGGGCTGCGCCGAGCATTTTGGACAGGTCGGCGCCCAGCAGGGTGGGCTCCTCGTCCCAGTCGAACCGGTAGGCGAAGACCGAGTGGGGTCTTTTTGGAGCCAGGGCGCGCGCCAGGTCGTCCACGGCGATGGCCTTCCAGATTCTGGTCATGTAGGTGGCATCGCGGTAGTAGCGGTGTGGGTCACGCAATCGGGGAAAGGTCCCGAACCACCAGCGCACGTATTCGGGATTTCCAAACAGGAACAGTCGGTCCTCGTTGCGGTTCGTTCCCAGCATCAGCGGAACCGGGTGGACTGCTTCGGTGTCTTCGAGTTTCTGCGCGAGGGGCGCTGCGGGGAGAACCGCACCGTCTTCGAATAGGATTGGAACTCGGCTGAGGTTGCCGTATGCACCGTAGAGCTCGGCAACACTCTTCCCCCGCAGATAGGCGGCGGTTTCATCGGACGTCCAATCGGCGAGAATCCGCTTGGCATCCCCCCGGTTCGAGGCCGTGCCATCCCGCTGGAGCAGCTCGAGCAGAATCTCCCCCGAACTCTTGGGCCAGCCGGGGTCAGGTGCGTCAGCGAAATGTTCGGCCTCGGCTGGAGTTCGGCTCCAGGTGACCCCGCTCTGGGAGATCGCGCGCTGGAACGAATCTCGCGTCAGCGGTGAAACCAGCAGCGAGAAAACGTTCCAGCCGCCGGCCGATTCCCCGAAGATGGTGATGTTGCCGGGATCACCGCCGAAGCTCGTGATGTTCGTGCGGACCCATTCCAGGGCCAGGATGATGTCCAGGGTGCCAAAATTTCCCGACGCTTCGATTCGATCGAGCCCGTCCCGCAGGGCGGCTTGTCGAAACCAGCCGATTGGGCCCAGGCGATAGTTGACGGTCACCACGACCACGTTCTCGCGGCTGGCCAGACGGCTCCCGTCATAGAAACTGGAAGTACCGATGGTGTTGCCGCCGCCATGGATCCAGAACATGACGGGCAAGCGTTCGTCTGCGGCCGGGATTTCGCTGCTTGTGAAGGCCGGGGTGTAGACGTTGAGGAACAGGCAGTCCTCGCTGCCCACGAGCGTTCCGGGTGGCGCGGACTCGTCACCGCCCAGGGCGCTCGAAAACTGGGAACAGGAGGATCCGAAGGCGAGGGTTTTGCGCGTTTCAGTCCAGGGAGGCAGGGGTTTTGGCGCCCGCCAGCGAAAATCACCCTGGGGTGGGACCGCGTAGGGGATTCCGAGCCAGGCGTAGCCACCGTGTGTTCCGGGGGCGCCCACCATGCTCCCCGCCGGTGCTCGGCGCAGGGACTGGGATTCGGCCGCGGGTTTCGAGACCTCGACGGGCGTGGCGCAGGCCAGTGAAAAACCGCCTAGGGCGAGGGCTGCCAACAGCGGTTCGATTCTGCGAAGCATTCGTTTCCGCCCGGGTGTGTGATTCCGACTCCTCATGTGTTCAAGGCAGCGCTGCGTCCGGCGATGCGTCCGAAGAACGTGACGTCTCCGATAGAAGACCCACCGCTGTACCCTCGAGCCGGAACCCCAGAGGTCGCGCGTCCGGCTGCGTACAGGCCTGGGATCGTAGAGCCATCGACTTTCCGAACTTCACCGGTCGGCTGTGTCCAGAGCCCACCCAGGGTGAAGGCGGGAACGAAGGACTTCCCCACCTGGTAGCGGTAGGCGCGAAGTGGCATCTGGTCCAGGGGACGCAGGAATTCGGAGTGCTTGCCAAACAGGGGATCCCTGCCTTCTTTTGCGTACTGGTTGTAGAAGCTCAGGCAGTGTTGCAGGGCAGGGCTGGGAATCTGCGTCTTCCGCTCCAACTCTTCGACGCTCTGAGCACTTCCAATTTTTTCCAAACCTGCCAACTCGAAGGGCTCGCCTTCGATGCCAGCATCGAGAATCAGAAGAGCATCGCCGTCGGCGCGGGTCATCGAGTAGTGACCCACGCGCCCGAGGTAGGCGTCTTCGTTGATGTACCGCTGCCCGTACTGGTTGACGAAGATGCCCTCGATCATGGCTTCCGGGGGGTGGACCATGAATCCCACGAAGGCTGCATCCATGTGGAGGGACGCGGCGCCCAGGCCGATCCCCATCTGGATTCCGCTGCCGTCGTCGCTGACTGCGCCCAGGGGTGTACAGGGCAGGAGGTGCGGGGCGTGGTGGGCCAGCATCTCCCGGTTTTGGATGAAGCCGCCGGTGGTGATCACGACCCCTCGTCGGGCGCGGATGCGCTTTTCGGCTCCCTCCATGTTTGCCACAGCGCCCACCACCCGGTTTTCGCCGTCGGCGATCAAGCGTAGGCAGCGGGACGAAGTGTGAATCCCTGCGCCTGATTTCTTCACCCGGTCCGTCAGGATTCGCATCAACTCGCCACCGGCGAAACCCACCGCCGCCACCTTGTGACCGCGAGGGGCAGGCGAGATGGTCGCCGAGAAGGGATGGGCATTCTCACTCCCTGACCAGCGCAGGCCCTGGTCCCCGGGAGCGTCGTGATGCTCGGGCCAAAAGGTGTCGTTGAAGGTGACGCCCTGGCTGGCGAGCCATGCGTGATGCGACACGCTCTCATCGACGTAACGGCGGGTCTTCTCGGTGTCCATACCGGGACCGCAGGAGGCCATCAAATAGTCGTACATGGCGTCGGCCGTATCTTCGTAGCCAAGCGCGCGCTGAGTCGGGGTGCCAGCGCCCAGGTAGATTTCCCCGGCTGACATGGCGGTGGAGCCACCGGGTGCGGCGGATGCTTCGAGTACCAGAACCTCGGCGTCGTTGACTCGCGCCTCCAGGGCCGCACAGGCCCCCGCGCCCCCCAGTCCCACCACGAGCACATCGGTGGTCTGGTCCCAGCGGCTCTCGGCGGCGTGGCCCACGCGTTGCGGAGCGATGGCCGCCGCACCGATTCCTGCGCTGGCCGCCGCGAGAAAGCGTCGTCGAGTGATTGAACCCCCGTCATGGGATCTCGAGAGTTTTCGGCTCATGGGTCTCCAGGTGACTTGTGGTTTTTGGCAGCCCTCGCGCACAGTGCACGCAGGGCGTCGCCCTGAGCACGTGCCGATTGTTCGGGGGGCAGACTCAGGAGTGTTTCGTTTTGGACCTCGGTAGCGATGGGCGTCTCGACACCCATTTCTTGCAGCATGGAGAGAAAGTGCACTAGGTCGATATCCCCCTCGCCGGGCAGCAGGCGGTGCTGCATCGCTTCCACCATCAAGTCGTCTCCCGCCTGCGCCGGAGCATCGGAGATCTGCACGCCATAGATCTTGTCCGCTGGGAGGGCCCGCAGGGTTTTCTCTTCTGCGCCAGTGCGGAACCAGTGCCAACTGTCGAGGGCCAGGCCTCCGTTGGAGCGATCCGCATCGCTTACGATCTGCCAAGCGATCTCGAGAGTGGAGATCGCGCAAAAGGGGAAGAATTCGAGGGCGACTCGCAGGCCGTGGGGGGCTACGCGATCACAGGCATGAGCAAGGCCTTCCACGGCCGCTTCGACCGAGTGCAGGGTGGGAGAGAGAGTCACGGCGAGTATCGTGTCGGCACCCAGTGCGAGGCACGCTTCGATGTGGGCATCGATTTCTGCGTCGGCGGCGTCGCGCGCTGCAGGTCCCTCGGGCCATTGCAACAGAGCGTCGACCTCGCTCACGCCCACGCCGTGCTGCTGCATCAATGCCCTGAGATCTGCATCGGACAAGCCTTCCGCGCGGGCTTGCTGGTAGTGGCTGGGTCGAATCGCCAGTGAGTCGAACCCTCCGGCTGCTCCCGCGGACAGGAGTTCCGGCAAGCTGGCTTCTGCCATGGTTCCGGTGAGTAGGACCAGTGAAGGCATTGGGGTCCCCGCGAAGCGCTGGAGAGAGCCGGCGAGTATATCGTGCGAGCCCGAAACGCAGTGGGCTTTGTCCCATCGGTAGTTTCCGGATGCGAAGCGATGCGGGTATGCGAATGACGCTGGGTACTGTTTCCCAGGGTTACAATGCCGACTGAAACCAGCCGTGCGTCTGGGTTGGAGCGTCAAAAAAGGGGGAGTTCGTAGATGGACGTCCGCGACCGACATGTGATCGTGACCGGGGGCGCAAGTGGGATCGGCCGCGCCCTGTGCCAGCGCTTCGCGGCCGAAGGGGCCCGTGCCATCGTGGTCGCGGACCTCGACGGCGACGGTGCGGCGGCGGTAGCGCACTCCATGGGTGGCCATGCAGAAGCACTCGACGTCGCCTGCGAGGAGGATCTCCTGGCGGTGATCGACCGGGCCGAAGCGCGCTCCGGCCCCATCGATCTGTTTTGTGCCAATGCCGGAATGGTCGTCGAAGGAGGAGCCGAGGCGTCCAGTGAAGCGTGGCAGCGGATCTGGGAGGTCAACCTCTTTTCTCATGTGATTGCTGCGAGAATCCTGGTGCCGCGAATGCTCGAGCGCGGTGAGGGGACACTGCTGCACACCGCGTCGGCCGCCGGCCTGTTGACCCAGATCGGTTCTGCCCCCTACGCGGTGACCAAGAGCGGAGTCGTGGCTCTGGCAGAGTGGCTTGCCATCACCTATGGATCCCGGGGTCTGCGGGTCCACGCTCTATGTCCCCAGGCAGTTCGCACCGCCATGACGGCACCCCTCGAGGACGGCGGGGTTGCCGGGGTCGATGGGGTCATTGAGCCCGAGGATGTCGCGGAGGCGGTGATCCAGGGGCTGCGTACTGGAGAGTTTCTGATCCTGCCGCACCCGGTGGTGGGTGAATACGTCAAACGCAAGGCCAATGACATCGACCGCTGGATCCGAGGGATGCAGCGGCTGGCCGTACGCTTCGAGAATGGGGGGCTGGTGTGACGATTTCGGAATTCGATCTGTCGGGGAAGGTGGCCATTGTCACGGGCGCGAGCCGGGGAATCGGGCGATCCATCGCCATTGCCCTGGCCCGCGCGGGCGCCGACGTTGCATTGGCGGCCAGGAAACCAGAAGACCTGCAATCGTGTGCATCCGAGGTTGCGGACACCGGGAGGCGCGCGTTGGCGATCCCCACCAACGTGCGTCGCATGGAAGAACTCGATCGCCTGGTCGATCAGACCCGGGAGGAACTGGGTCGTGTCGACATTCTCGTCAATAATGCCGGCACGAACCCGGCTTTCGGACCGATTCAGAACGTTGATGAGAAGGCCTGGGAGATCGTGATGAACACGAACGTGAAGGCCGCGTTCTTTCTCAGTATCAAGGCGCGCGAGGCGATGCTCGAACACGGGGAAGGGGGCAGCATCGTCAACGTGAGTTCAGTGGGTGGATTTCGGGCCTCTGACGTGATTGGCGCATACTCGATCTCCAAAGCCGCCATTAACATGGTCACCCAGGTTCTGGCCAAGACTTGGGGCAAGGATCAGATTCGTGTCAATGGAATCGCTCCGGGGCTGATCAAGACGGAGTTCTCACGGGCATTGTGGGACAATGAAAAGATTCTCCAGCAGGCATTGCGCGACTCTGCGTTGCACCGTGTGGGCGAGCCCGACGAGATGGCGGGGGCAGTGGTGTTCCTGTGTAGTGAAGCCGGGTCCTTCGTGACCGGCCAGACCCTTGTGATGGACGGCGGACAGTTGGTCTGATCGGTCCTGTCCGGAGGTCTGTATCAGTGCCTTGTCGTGGGCACCTCTTCTCAGGGAGAACTCCAGCGCGTGCTTGCCAGTAGGTTGTCGGTCTCGCATCTCGTGAGCGACTGTTTGATGGCCATCTCGGGGTGCTGAGAAGGCTCGCCGAAGATCTCCTCGATGGCTTGGGTGAGATCGGCCATGTGGAACGGTTTGGGGATCACTGCAGCGAAGCCTTCGACGATCAACTCGTCTGGTTCGATTCCGAACGCGTAACCGCTGGTGGCGATCACGGGAAGGCACGCCCCTTCATCGCGGAGCGCGCGGAGCAGGTCACGTCCTCCCATCTCCGGCATCACGAGGTCGGTGATGACGGCGTCGATCTCATGGCCGTGATGGCGGTAAAGCTCGACGGCTTCGAAACCATTCGACGCTGTGAACACTCGGTGGCCAGCTTTCTCGAGGAGCCGACGGCCCACATCGAGCACGCTCTGGGCGTCATCCACCATCAGGAGGGTCTCGAATCGGGCCGGGGTTGGGGAGTCGCTCGAATTCGGTGATGTCTTCCGATGCGTGACATTCTTCGGGATGTAGATTTGGAATTTCGTGCCCCGCCCGAGGTCGCTGTCAACGCTGACCCAGCCGCCGTGAGCTTCAGCACAGCTGTAGACCATGGTCAGTCCCAAGCCCGTTCCCTTGTCAGGTTCTTTAGTGGTGAAGAAAGGATCGAAGATTCTCTCTATGGAATCTGGATCGATGCCTTCTCCGTTATCGCAGACCGATATGCATACGAAAGTCCCCTCGCGACGTTTTGGACCGCGCGCTGCTTCCTTGGCGTCGAATGTTTCAGTATGCACAGCGATTTCCAGGGCTCCACCTTTCGGCATGGCGTCTCGAGCATTGATTCCCAAGTTGACCAGGGTCTGCTCGAGTTGTGCTGCGTCGCCTTCTATGACGGGTAGATCTTCGGGTAGATGGATTTGGAATCTGATGGTTTCCGGCAACAAGGTGCGCAACATCTGAGCAGTGGAGCCGACCAGGTCGTGCAGATCCACGGGGCCAACGATTGAGGCTTCCTGACGGCTGAAGCTCAGCAGTTGGCGAGTGAGGGCCGCAGCTCGTTGGGCGCTGCGCTCCGCTTCGTTCAGATCTGAGTGCACCAAGGAACCCACAGGGAGTTGGCTTCGGGCAAGCTCGATATTGCCAAGAATGCCTGTGAGCATGTTGTTGAAATCGTGTGCGATGCCACCAGACAATGTGCCTACGGCTTCGAGTTTCTGGGACTGGCGGATCTGATGTTCGAGAGCGACCCGCTCCTCTTCGGCGTTGATGCGTTGGGTGATGTCGATCATCTGGATCATCACCGCATTGTCCCCTTCGAACTCGGCTTCGTGGGCGGCAATCTCCACCCAGCGCGATGTTCCATCTTTGAACGAGAGCTTCGCTTCGTAGATCTGTGGAGAACTCTGTTCTTGCGCTCGCTCGCGCTCGAGTTTCAGAAGTCGAGACCGATCATCTGGGTGGATTAGTTCGATGGCAGGAAGGGTTCGCAATTCTTGGGCGTTGTAACCGGTGATCCGGGTGACGGCCGGATTGCTGAAGACGATCTTGGAGCCAATCACGATCAGTACGCCGACATGGGATTCGCGGATCATGTTTTGGTAGCGCTCTTCACTCTTTTGCAGCCGGGCCTCTATCCGTGAACGCTCCAGCGTGTTCCAAGCAGTTCCCATTACACCCTGATGGGTGCCGTCTCGGTTGACGATTGGAAGAAGGCTAACGCCAAGGTCGACCGTCGATCCGTCTCGGTGGGGCAGGGTGATCTCGAGAGAAGCCACGAGACCCTTGCCCAGAACCTTGGATGTCTGCTTGCGTACTCGCTTCCATTCGAACTCGCTCATGAATTCGCCGATGGCGTGGCCAATCATATCCTCGGGAGGTCGTCCGAAGAATCGTTGCGCCGCGGCGTTCACGAAGGTGATCTGGCCTTGGGTGTTCAGGGACCAGATCAGATCGTTCGAGGTTTCGACGAGGGCTCGGTAGCGGGATTCACTGAGCCGGATGGCTGCTTCGACGAGCATGGGCTCGGTAATGTCTCGCAGTCGCAGGCAGTGACAAATGTTCCCTCCCTGTCGATTCGGAATGGAGGTTGCTTCGATTTCGATGATTCGGCTGACGCCCGAGATGAGCCGGTAGCGCCGTGGGCCCGGGTGGCCATCATCGAAACCGTTGACCCATCGAGCGAACTGCGAGGCATCGACGTGGGTGGATGGGTCGGCGTGAGTCCAGAGATCCTTCGTGATGAGTTCATAGAAGGAGCCGCCCGCCTGTATCTTCCGCTGTTCGACGAAGTGATCAGCGGCCGGATTGGCGTGGATGAGGTGGCCGGAGGAATCCACCAGCACCAGACCATCGGAATGGTGTGTGATGACCTCGGACATCACCGACGGGAGCAGCGAGAGCAGCTGGCTGCGCCGGATACCGACCACGAACATCCAGCTTCCAAGAGCGATCCCGAGAATCGATGGATTGAGTGGAAGGGGCGTTGGGGTCAGTACGTAGATGAGCCCGCCAAGGGTGGGGAGCATGGCCGCGGTCATCACACAAATCACTTGCCGTCTCGCAACGGCATCGGGGAGCCGCCGCCACAGGTACACGTAGAGTGTCATGGCGACCAAACTGGTCAGATTGCCGATCCACGCCTGGATTGCCCAGATCGGGCCGTGGATTTCCCGGGCACCCAACTGGGGGACGGCAAATTTCCAATGTAGGGGATTGGTAACGAGCGCGATCCACAGTACTGCTGAGACGTAGAACCCAACCTTCACCAGTTTCCGAAACGCCGTTGGCAACGGACGCTCGAGCTGTCTACTGAAGCGCAACGCCAGTAGGATGAGGTTGGGTGGGAGCCACAGGATACCGGTGTAGGTGACTGTGAGGGCCAGGTTTGCGGCCGTGAAACTCTCGGCGTTGGCACGCATCAGGTCACCGCCCACCCAGCATGCCCCCAGCATGAGCACGGTCCGTAGACTCTGTCCGATGCGCCCTGGCGGGGGACGAATGGCAATGAAGAGGCAGAGGCTCAGACACCAGAGGAGTAAAACCAGCCTGACGGTGTTCAGATTGTCCATGTCGAGAAAAGGCTCCTGCACGGGGGCTCAGTTCCCCTTCCAGACCGAATCAATGGCCGGGGGTGGAGATCCAAACACACACGTTTCCGCGGATGCCGAGTCTTCAGCGACCGGCAAATGTCCCTTCATCCACGCAAACTGCATGCCAGTTCTTGCGTGCTGCGCAGGGCCGCCAGGGAAGACTCCGGCCCAAACTGGACGTTTTCGAACGGTCGTTGCGTACGAAAACGTTCGGAGGGTGCGGGATGGGCCGGTTGAGCTCCGAGCCCCTATGCTGCGGCCCTCACCCGGCTGGGGCATGAGCCGTCCAGGCGCCGCCGGGATTCGGGAGGCTTGGGGATGGGCGCCGCGATGGAGCCTGGGTCCGCGACAAGACGGGGAGCACTGACGCGTTGGCTCTCGGGGGCCTCGGCGCCCGTGTTCTCCGTGTACGCGGGGACGGTGGCGTTCGCGACCTACTTCTGCATGTACGCGTTCCGCAAGCCCTTTGCGGCGGCAAGCTACGAAGATGTGGACTTTCTGACGGGTGACCTGACGGCCAAGACGGCCTTTGTGTTGAGTCAGCTCATCGGCTACACGCTCTCCAAGTTCGCCGGAATCCGCATCTGCAGTGAGATCGGTCCTGATCGTCGCCTGCGCTGGAACCTCGGTTTGATCGGTGCGGCGTTCGCCGCTCTGGTTCTCTTCGCCTGGCTGCCCGGCCCCTGGAAGTTGCTGGCAATCTTTGCCAACGGGCTGCCGCTGGGAATGGTGTGGGGGCTGTGCGTTTCGTACCTCGAGGGTCGACGTACCTCAGACTTCATCCTCGTAGCTCTGTCGTGCTCGTTCATCGTCTCGAGCGGGGTCGTCAAGGATGTCGGGCGTTGGCTCATGTCTTCCCATGGCGTGGGCGAGTTCGCGATGCCCGCTCTGACAGGTCTGCTCTTCTTGCCCGCCTTCGCACTCTTCGCCTGGCTCCTGCATCAACTTCCACAACCCACTCACGAGGAAGCGGAGTTGAGGACGAAACGGGTTCCCATGGGGCGGGAAGACCGGCTGGCCTTCCTGCGAACGTTTCTGCCCGGGCTCGTGATGCTGATCGTCGTCTACCTGATGCTCACCGCGTTTCGCGATTACCGGGACAACTATGGGATCGACTTGTTTCGCGAACTCGGCCAGGCGGGCACGGCGGCGGTGTTCACCCGCTCGGAGGTTCCCGTGGGCATTGGGGTCATGGTCTGCGTGGCAGCCCTGACGTGGATTCGAGACAACCGCAATGGGTTGATTGCGGCATTCGTGTTGATGATCACGGGTCTGTTGACACTGGCCGGAAGTACCTGGCTTCTCCGCGAGGGAGCCATTGGCCCCATCGCCTGGATGGTGGCCACGGGCTTCGGTTCCTATCTCGCATACGTTCCCTACAACTCAGTGCTTTTCGACCGCATGATCGGCTACACGCGAGTCACCAGCACTGCGGTGTTCACCATCTATCTGGCGGATGCGACGGGTTACACGGGCAGCGTGTTGATCCAACTCTACAAGGATCTCTTCCAGACCCAGACCACACGCCTCGAGTTCTTCCTGGAATTTGCGGTGCTGTTGGGGCTCGGGGGAGCGTTGTTGCTCTTTGCGGGGCTCATCTATTTCCTGTGGCGTGGGCCGGTGGGTCGCGCAGCCGGACCTGCCGTGGGCACCCGTTCCCCGGGTGCCTGAGGGGAGCCGCGCTCGCGGACGGAGCTTTCCCGCGGTGTCGCTTGCACCGATTCTTCCGGCACCTTAGGGTGGAGCCGTAACCCAACGAGGAGTTCTAGATGAGCGAATCCCACCGCCTGGTTTCCGCCGATTCACACATCTGCGAGGTGGAGGCCTGTTATGAGCAGATCGATCCGAAGTATCGCAGTGAGCGCCCTCAGGCGGCCAACGACGGTGACATCGGTGCCTACATGGAAATTCCGAACATCGATCTGAAGGTGCCCATGGGGTCGCTCTGTCGCGCCGGCGTTCCGCCGGAGAAGTGGAACCGACCGGTACCGTGGGAGGAACTTCACCCCGCCGGTTACGACCCCAAGGCGCGCCTGGCCATTCAGGATGAAGAAGGCGTTCTCGCGGAGGTCTTGTATCCCAGCGTCGGGATGGTGGTTTGCAATCACACCGACTGGGACTACAAGAAGGCCTGTTTCGATGCCTACAACCGCTGGCTGGCGGAATTCTGCTCCACCGACCCCCGGCGTCTGATCGGAATCGGCATGGCGGCAGTGCGCACCATCGAAGAGGGCATCGAGGAGGTGGAGCAGATCAAGGCGATGGGCTTCCAGGGTGTCATGCTCTGTGGCGATCCTCTCGTGGAGGACTACCACCATCCCAGCTACGACCCCTTCTGGCAGGCTTGCATCGACCACGGCCTGCCCGTCAATTTCCACATCCTCACCACCCGGGGTGATATGGGCGGTGCTGCCCGCGGACCGGCCATCATCAACCAGATCATGACCATCCGCGGCAACCAGAACATCATCACCATGATGATCCTGGGAGCCGTATTCGAGCGGAACCCCGAACTGCGGGTGATCATGGTGGAGAACGACGCGGGTTGGATTCCTCACTTCGGCTTTCGCATGGACCACGCCTGGGAGCGTCACCGCTGGTGGATGGAGACCGGTGCCATTCAAAGAAAGCCCAGCGAATACCTGAAGGAAAACGTCTACGCGACCTTCCAGGACGATTACAGCGTGAAACTCGTACTCGACGGTCTGAATCTCGAGCGGGTGATGTGGGCCAGCGACTTTCCCCACGGCGACGGGACTTATCCCGAGAGCCAGGAGATCGCCACCGAGATGACCAACACCATGACCTCGAGCCAGCGGCAGGCGATCCTCCATGACAACGCCGCCAGTCTCTACCAGCTCTGAGGAACTCCAGGGTGCAAGAGCCCGGCTCGATATCGGCCGGGAGGGAGGGCATATGCTGAGCTACGACCCGTTCTCTCCTGAGGTGATCGAAGACCCCTATCCCCATTACCGGCGACTGCGTGACCAAGCACCGGCCTACTATGCCGAGGCCTACGACACTTGGTTCCTTTCGCGTTTCAGCGATGTGTGGAACGCGGGCAGTGATCGCAAGTCCTTTACGGCCACACGAGGGGTGGCGCCCGCCCAGGTGATGCTCGGCGAAACCGTGGGCATGCAGCCGAGTATCGCCGTCATGGATCCGGCGGCTCATACCGAGATGCGCGCATTGATCGCGGACCACTTCAAACCCGGACGGGTCGCGTCCCTGGAGGCGCCCATTCGTGAAATGACCCGGGATTGCCTCGAGGGACTGGCGAGCCGCGGGGCGGGCGACGTCGTGGCGGAACTCGCCAGCCACGTGACGGTTCGGGTTTCGTGTCGGTTGCTGGGGATGCCCATCGAGGATGCCGACTACCTGGTGGATCTGGTCACTCGTTTCTTCACCCGGGCCGACGAGCCTCAGGGGACCTCCGACGACGGCACCGAGGCCTACCAGAAAATGCTCGACTATCTCACCGAGTTCAGCCGCCGGCGCCGAGGGGCAGACGGTGCGTGGAGTGACGTCTGCCAGGCCTTCCGAGCTGCGGAGCCGGGCAGTTCGCTTTCAGATGAGCACATGGCCTCACATCTCTTCCTACTCGTCACCGGAGCGACCGAGACGCTGCCTCGAGTTTTCGCCAAGCTCGTCTATCGCCTTTGGGAGCACCCCGAGCAACGCGCCGAGGTGGCCTCGAGCCCGGCGCTGATTCCCGACGCGATTCAGGAGACCCTGCGCTACGACATGCCGACCCAGATGCTCGGCCGTCGCCTCGCTCGCGATCTCGAACTTCACGGCCAGCGGATGCGTGCCGGCCAGGGAATTCTGTTCCTGTATGCGTCGGCCAACCGGGACGAACGCGAGTTCCCTGATCCCGACCGTTTCGACATCCACCGGCGTGCTCCGCGCATCGCATCCTTCGGCTCCGGGATCCACATGTGCATCGGATCTCACGTCGCCCGGCTCGAGGCACGCGTGATGTTGGAAGAATTGCTGGCGCGTTTTCCCGAGTACGAGATCGATACCGAGCACATCGTGCCCTTGCGCTCGGAGATGCACCATGGCTTTGCGGTGGTGCCGATTCACGTGTGAGGGGGGATTCGTCGATCAGTCGAAGTCGGCGCGAGCGGCACCTGGCCGGACCACCATGAACTCGATGCCGGCGGGGCCCACCGTGAAGCCGTACTCGACCCCGGCGGACAGAGCCGCCGAGTCGCGTGCCGACAGCTCGACGGTCTCATCGCCCATCGTCAGCGTGCAGCTTCCTGTCAGCAGGATGAACAGCTCGTCGTGGTCGTGTCTGTGGCCGGGTACCACGAAACCCGGCGGCATGGTTGTGTACTCCGAGTAGTAGCCACTCTGCCCGCGAGCGAGATGCTTGCGCCGCGCCCCCATCCGCTCGGCCTCGGCCAACACGGCTTCGGGGGCACGATTGGGCTGGGATCGCTCGTCCACCCAGTCGAGTTGGTCGAGCTTGAAGACCGTCGGTTTGCACATGCTTTCACCTCCGTCCTCTGTTGGGAGAGGGCTCGCCCCCACAGAGCCTATCACCGCGGGGAACGATCAATCGCGGAGTGCTCTTTTCTGCGCGTAGTCGTCCGTCAGTCGGGTGGGAGGGTGAAGTGGGCGGGCCAGACGACGGCGTCGAGTACAACGGTCTGGAGGCAGAACGGCACGAGACCCACCAGCGCGGCGATGCGGCCTCGCGTCCAGTCGGTGTCCAGCTTGTAGATGGCGAATACCAGCCCGAGGGAGCCCATCGCCACCAGTGTGAGGACCAGCCGGATCGCGCCCCACAGCATGGGCCCGGGCGATTCGATCAGCCACGCCATGAAGGGAAGCCAGAGGGCCGAAGGCACCAGAATTGCAACGTACAGGGCGATGAAGGCGGTGAAGTCGAAGCGGCCGGCAATTCGCGTGTCCGTGGTAGACAGGCCGAACACGAGATAGGGGGTGAAGAAGAAGTAGCCGCCGGCTGCGAGGAACATGTTGAGTGTGTACAGGGTGCGGGCGCTCTCGGGGATGCCTCCCCACAGGCTGCTCATGGCTACGGGCTGGCTCAGGAATCCCCACGCGTAGGAGCCCAGTACGGCTGCGCCGCCGAGCAGGTTGATCCAGATGATCCAGAGTCGTCGTCGTTCCATTCTTTCGTCCCCACTCGGGCTGGCAATCTGCCCGGATGTCCTGGGTTGCTTCAGCGCATCCCCATGCCGAGGTAGTCGGCCGGCGGTTGCCCCGGGCGGCGGGCCACGGTTGCGGGCATGGGTCCGATGCGTTCAACGAGAGGCTGCAGGGCGTCCGAGTCGAAGCCGTAGAGGTCAGCGGCACTGGTGCCGAGGATGCTGCGGGTTTCAATTTCCGGCACTCCCCAGAAGGCGTGTTGCAGGCAGTGCTCGGTGTAGGGCCAGGTGCCTTCCGGGTGGGGATAGTCGGAGCCCCATAAAAGGTTGGGGACGTGGATCTCGTGGCGCATCTCTGCTTCGGCCCGGGAGATGAAGGTCGCCGTGATGGCGCAGTTGCGCTGCCAGTATTCGCTGGGGCGGAGGGACAGTTGATCGCGCAGCATCTGTAGGTTCCACATGTCGTACATCTCGTCCAGGCGTTGTAGTTCCTGGGGGACCCAGTGGGCCAGGCCTTCGGCGAAGACCAGCCGAAGCTCCGGGAAGCGCTCGAGGACACCGCCCCAGATGAAGAACCACAGCGGTCGCCGGTCGAAGAATCCGCACTCCGTGAAGTGGAACACCGAGGCTAGAGGTTCCTCGGTCCCATAGGTGTGAAACGCGTCGGCGGCTCGCCCGTTTCCGCCGTGGACGGCGATGGGGGCTCCGAGGTCGACGGCGGCACTCCAGATCGGATCGTAGTGGGGGTCGTGATAGCCGGGCAGGCCGTCGCCTAGGGGAGGCACGAGGAATCCGCCGCGCAATCCCTCCGCGCGTGCGATCTGCATCTCGGTCACAACGGCATCGACGTCAGCGGCCGGTGGCAGGAGTACGGCGCCGGCCCGACGTTCCGGGCTTTCGCCACAGAATTCTGCGAGCCAGCGGTTGTAGGCCCGGGCGCCTGCGATTCGCAGTTCATGGGACCAGCCCTGGCTTCCGATCATGCGGCTGGTATCGCTGCTTGCCATCAGGTCGGTGTACGGCGGGTGGTTGTCGATGAAGCCGTCGGTGTAGATGACCTCTGCCGCGATGCCCTCTTCGTCGAGGCACTCGTTGCGGATCTTCGAGTCGAACAACCCGGCGGTCAGCCTCGATGCCCGGCTGGAGAAGCTGTGCGCGGCCTCTTCACTCGCACCCTGCATTCGCATGAAGGCCTCGAGGCCCTTGGCGATCATCTCGAAGTCGCCCTGGAGGGCAGCGGCGGCGGCCTCGGCGTTGGGGCGGGCCCGGCAGTAGGCGGAGAAGTCGTCCCGATAGGCGGGATCCAAGTACGGGGCGAAGCCCGGGAGCGGCGGACCGGCGTGGCAATCGCCAGAAATCACGAGGTAGCGCTTGTCGGAGTAGTCGGCATCGGCGTGTGTGGTCAACGGGTCGGACATCGGCGACTTCCTTGGCTGGCGGGTTCCTGGAGTCTACGCGAGGCGGTTGCGGGGTTGGGTCGTGTTCGTGGCAGTTCGTGCAGAAGTCCGCGCAAAATTCCCCTCGGACTACGGCCCCCCGGGATATTCTGGCGGCAACGTGTAAACCCGTTTCAGGGCCCGGGGGTAGACTTGCCGCACATCGACTTCGGCCTTTGCTTCAACTTCCGCAACCCAAAACCCTTTGGCAAACCGTTTCCGGAATTCTACGAGGAGACGCTTCAGCAGATCGAGGCCGCCGAATCCCTGGGCTTCGACACGGTGTGGTTACCCGAGCACCACTTCTCGCCCGAGGACGGCTACAACCCCTCGCCTCTGGCCATGGCGGGTTGGTACGAGGAGTCGGCCATGAGTGGCCACGACCCGGTGCTGTTGGACTTCCTCCAGTCGGGAGAGGCGATGCGGCCCCCGGGGATTGGCGAGATGGTGGTGCCCGATGCTTCCCACAGCATTCGAGCCATCGAGCGCAAACTCGAGGAGGCGCCTTACACACACCTGGTGTTTGGAGGCGGGAACACCACGCCCTCGGGTTTGCCCGCCGAGGAAATGCTGCCCTACCTCGAACGTTTCGCGAGAGAAGTGATTCCTTACTTTCGTTAGAAGGCGGCAGCCCTTGAAGGCTTCCGCGTCAGCGCCTCTGGATAGAGGTCGGGTGGGGTTGGCTAAACTGGCAGTCGACGTAAGGGTGGAGGGTTCGGGTGGAGGTCTTCCCGATATGGGGACGGAGTCGTCGACGGCTCTCGAGGTTCAGGGCTCGGGAAGGTCCCTGGTGTTTTCGTGCAGCCGCTCGTCCTCGGGGTTTCCCCGGACGTGGGCGTGCTGTGAGTTGGGGACTGTCTCTGGTCTTGGGGATGGCGGTGGGCGCCCAGGCCGACTTCGAGAGTGCCGAGCTGCTGATTCGGGCCACCTACTACGAGGGGATTCCTTTCGATCGCGCCCGCGCGTTGTCGGCCGAAGAATGTGATCACCTGACGGAGTTGCTCGAAGCGGACCTGCCCCGCCACCACGAGAACATCCTGATCGCCCTGGGGATGGCGGGCCATCCGGGCGCCTACGAGACCCTGGCCGCCTACGGGAAGGGCTGGACGGGCGAGCTGACCCGGGCCCAGTACCAGGCGTTGATGGCGCGCATGGTGGGCATGGGACATCTGGCACGTCGGGACTCGCGCGCTCTGGCGTGGTTGCTCGATGCTGCGGCGGGCGCCGGCCCCGCTCCAACGGTTCGTTTTCGCGTCATGGCCGGCGAGCGTTTCGAGCGCCAGCGGCGCGCCCGGGCCGTGGCGGCGCTGTCGCTGTCAGGCAGTGACGAGGCCGAGGTCTTCCTGCAGGGTCTTCTGGAGGGCAACGCACGTCGCAGCCAGTCCAGTACCGCACCGTCTTCGGCCTCGTTGGAAGCAGCGATCGCTCAGCTTCGAACCCTGCGCAAGCAGGGCCCTGACGCGGCGCTCGCGTCACCCTTCGACCGCGTCAGTTCCGAGGTCGGGCCGTGAGTCCCGGGCGGCGGCGCTTCCCCCCGGGTTTTGCAGCCCCGACCTGGATGCGTGGGATCGTGCCGGTCGGCGTGATGCTGGGGCTGTTGGCGCTCTCCACCCCCACGCGGGCTACATCACCCAGTGTATCTCCCCACGCTCTGACCTGGTTCGTCCACGAGGATCTGGTGGACGGTGCGCGCACCCTGTCGTTCTGGACCAGTCTGCTCGAGCAAGCCACCGAGGAGGCGAATGCGCTGCTGGAGGGAGGGCAGGGCCCCAGCGATACGGTCTGTTGCACCCGCATTTCTGTGGTTTCCGTCAGCACCTTCTCGAATGTCGATGCAGCGCGTGATCTGTTGACCATCGACGACGAAGCCGAGTGGGACGACCTGGACACGATCGGAGGCACCGGAGCACGGGCCTTTCTGGTGGATTCGCTCAACTACTGTGGTGGGCCGGGTTCACCGCTCGGTTGTGCGCAGCTTCCCGCCTGTAGTGTCTTTCCGGACACGAGCCGGTCGAGTGTTCTGACCGTAGGGGTCAATGCCTGGGAGGACTACGACCGCCTGGGGACCACCATCGCCCACGAACGCGGCCACAACGCCTGCCTCGTCCATGTGGTTGCGCCGTCGTGTTCGTTGATGTTGGCGGTCGGGGGTGGAGGCTGTCTGACGGCGACCGAGTGCACCGACGTCGGCGACGCGGCTACCGGCGCGTCGGGCGATGTCTGTGGTTGCCACGACCCGGCCCAGGTGAAGGTGGACGACGGCGTGAGCTGCACGGACTCCGAGAGCTCCGCGGGTCTGTGCTCGGGGGGGATGTGCGGCACCTCCGTCACCGACGCCGCCGTGGAGTTGACGGCCGCCGCGGGCACGGCGGCGCCCACCGGGGATGCCACCGACGAGCAGATCGCTGTCTCGGGGCTCACCGGTGACTGGACGTCTTCGGTTGCCTTTCCTGGGGGGCTCGCTGTTGAGGGCATGGCCTACGCGCCGGGACGCGATCTCGTGTATGCGGTGGCCCCGTCGGGAGCCACCACCAATGATCTGTACAGCCTCGACCCCTGGACCGGAGTGGTCACGCTGTTGGGCAGCCTGTCCGGCTTCGACGACATGGTGGGGCTGGCCTTCGACCCCGGTGCGACCTCGGATTCCAGCGACGACCGCCTGCTGGCGTTGGCGCTCCATACCGTGACCGGGACCATCTGCCGAGATCTCGTGGAGATTCACCCCGACACCCTGGCGACTACGGATCTCGGCTTCGTGAACACCGGCTGCAGCTCGAACCCGACCAGTGGTTTCCAGGGGCTCGCCTACGATTCAAAGCGCCAGGTCCTCTACGCCACGGCCTTCTTCAGCTCGCAGCTCTGGACCCTCCCCTATCCGTGTGGCGATGGCGGGCTCTGCACGGCCACGTCGGTCGACGACTGCGAACTCAGCAGCCTCGAGTGTCCCGACGACAACTACCTGGGCAGGGCCGATCCCGCTTTGGCCTACTCCGAGGCCAGCGACCGTCTCTACGTCATGGGCCACCAGTCGGGAAACCGGCTGTTTCTCGATTCCTTCGATGCGGGCACCCTGGCCAAGAACACCTCGACCAGCATCGACCCGTTCTCGGTGGGCGGCCTGGCCGCCCGCCCTGTCGATCGTGACGGGGATGGCGTGGCAGATACCCTGGACAATTGCACGTCCATCGCCAACGCCGGTCAACTCGACACCGACGCCGACGGCTGCGGGAATGTCTGCGACTCGGACTACGACCAGAACGGGGTGGTGGGCACTGCCGATTTCGCGGCCTTTCGTGGAGCCTTTCAGGCCGCTGTGGCCGGCAACCCTGGCTTCGATCCCGCGGCAGACGCCGAGGGCGACGAGGTCATCGGCACCAGCGACTTTGCGTTTTTCCGCGGCCAGTTCCAGCGCGCGGTTCCCGGCCCGTCCCTTCGCGCAGACCGGACCCTCTCGGCGTGCCCGTGAGTTCTCTGGATCCCAGGTAAGGGGCCGACCCGGCGTGTGCTACTGGGAGACCGCCGAGACGTCGCCGACATGACGCGTCACCATGGAGCGGAAGGCCACCCGCCCGGCGCCGTGCTTGACCAGATCGGCCTTGGAGAAGCGCGCGGCTTCGGCTGAGATGGGCCGGGGGTTTCGTACCTTCATGTGGGCCTCGGCCACACGTTCCATCTGGATGAAGCTACCCACGGCTTCGGCCGGGCTATCGCCCACGGTCAACAGGCCGTGATTGCGCAGGATGATGGCGCGGTTCGATCCGAGGGCGTCGGCGATGCGCCCGCCCGTCTCGACACTCTGAACCTGGACCTCCTCGTCGTCGAAGATGGCGTGGTCTTCGAAGAACACGCAGGCCTCCTGAGTGATGGGTTCGATGGGACGCACCTCTGCGGCGAAAGGAGTGCCCCAACCCGTGTGGACGTGCACGGCACTCACGGCGTCTGGCCGTGCCATCAGGATCGGATGGTGAATGTAGTAGGCGGCGGGAATGGTGATGCCCTCGCCCTCGACGAGATCCCCGTCGGGGCCCACCAAGACCAGGTCGGAGACCCGGGCAGTCTGGAAGGACACCCCGTAACGCAGGAGCCAGAAGCAGTCGGGGCGCTCGGGATCGCGGGCGCTGATGTGCCCGTCTCCGGCGTCTCCCCAATGCTGGGCAGCCAGCAGGCGATAACCCAGGGCCACTTCCAGCTTGCGGCGCTGGCGGATCTCTTCGGCGGACTTTTCACGCGATGCCATGGGGCTCCTCCCGTGGGTTGAGTCGACTCGCCGAGTATGGCGGTACGGTGCGGAGCGGGCCAGCGCGCCTTCGAAGGCCCGAAGGTCGATTCTCGTAGACCCGGCGTGTGCCGCTGCTCTACTCTGCCGCGACCCGCTCCTTCGAGCATCCGCGGCGGGTTCGGCCGGGCGGCCGGGGACCACCGCGGTTCAGTTGGAAGTCCTCATGCACTCTCGACTCCGAAGCCTCTTCGATCTCCTCTTCCGAAGTTCACGAAAGCTCATCGGTAGCGACCCATGGATGCGCGTGTGTGTGGTTGCCGGGCTCGGGGCCGGGATGGCGTGGCCCGCGGCCTCGGAGTCTGGCCAGTATTCGCCTTGGCCCGGGCAGCATGAGGCCACCAACGTGTACTGGGGGGATACCCACGTCCACAGCAGTTGGTCGCCCGACGCCGGCAGTCAGGGCAACACGAGGCTTTCCCCCGACGATGCCTTCCGTTTCGCGCGTGGTGACGAAGTCACCGCCCACAACGGCCAACGCATTCGACTGCGTCGGCCTCTCGACTTCCTGCTGGTCTCGGACCACAGCGAATACCTGGGCCTCTATCCCATGCTCGAAGCTGGAGATCCCGACCTGCTGGCCACCAAGAACGGCAAGCGCTGGTCGGAGATGCTGGCCAACGGTGAGCGCGGCCGCATCGGTGGCGAGTTCGCGTACTCTCTTTCCTCGGACGAGAAGCTGATCGACAGCCCTGCCTTCGAGCGCTCCATGTGGAATCGGGTGGTGGCCAATGCGGATCGCTATAACGACCCGGGCAACTTCACGGCCTTCATCGGCTACGAGTGGACCTCCATGCCCGGCGGCGCGAACCTTCACCGCAACCTCGTGTTCCGAGACGGTGGCGACCGCGCGAGCCAGGTGGTGCCCTTCAGTTCGCGGGACAGTGCTCGCCCCGAAGATCTCTGGGCCTACATGGCCGACTACGAGAAGCGCACCGGGGGGGCTGTTCTCGCCATTCCACACAACAGCAACTTGAGCGCCGGCCGCATGTTCGAGTTGGTGGATTCGGACGGTGAACCCCTGACGAACGCCTACGCGGAGTCTCGAATGCGCTGGGAGCCTGTGGTCGAGGCTACGCAGATCAAGGGCGACAGCGAGACGGCGCCGTTTCTGTCCCCCGACGACGAGTTCGCCGACTATGGGACCTGGGACGACGCCGGGGGCATGGGGACCGGGCCGCACGAGGACTGGATGTACCAGTTCGAGTACGTGCGTCCCGCCCTCGGAAACGGCCTGGCGGTGGAGCGGAAGGTCGGCGCCAATCCCTTCCAATTCGGATTGATCGGAAGCACCGACGCTCACACGAGTCTGGCGACAGCGGATGATGACGATTTCTGGGGAAAGTTTTCCCGCAACGAGCCCCACCCGGGACGTGCCGAGGAGACCTGGGCAAACCTTCCCATGCCCGAGGAAACCGGGGAAGGCGGCGAGTCGATCTCGCGTCGACTCCGCGATGGGATGTATACCTGGGCGCTGGTGGCTTCGGGGTACGCGGGGGTATGGGCACGCGAGAACACCCGAGAAGAGATCTTCGACGCCATGCGGCGCAAAGAGACCTACGCGACCACTGGGCCGCGCATGGTGGTGCGCTTCTTCGGCGGCTGGAAGTTTGAACCCGGGGATGCGCTGGCACCCAACGCGGCTGCGGTGGGCTACGCGAAGGGGGTTCCCATGGGCGGGAACCTGACGGCTGCGCCGGACGGTGGGGGTCCGAGTTTTCTGGTGTCGGCCCTGCGGGATCCCGAGGGCGCCAACCTCGATCGCGTTCAGATCATCAAGATGTGGTTGGATGCCGACGGTGCCGTGCAGGAGCGCATCCATGACGTGGCGGTGTCTGGAGAACGTGAGATCGATGAGGCGGGCCGTGCCCGGGCCGACGTGGGAAATACCGTCGACGTGGCCACCGCGACCTACACCAACGCCATCGGGGCAGGCTCGCTCAGTGCCGTGTGGCGAGACCCCGACTTCGACCCTGAACATCGGGCCCTCTACTACGTTCGGGTGATCGAGATCCCCACGCCCCACTGGACCACTTACGACGCGGCTCGCTTCGGCGAGAAGCCCAACCCCAAGGCCGACCCGTTCACGCGCGAGCGCGCCTACACCTCTCCCATCTGGTACACGCCGAAGTCATCCTGAATGCAACACCGGCGCGCAACACCGGCCTGTAGAACTAGCCTGTAAAACCGGTAGCTTGCTGGCTTCTCGCGAGCCGGGTTCGCTCCTTCGAGTCGATTGCGGGTTTTGATCCAGCCCTCGGCGCTTTGAAGCACGGTGATAGGATTGTTCGGATCAGATGGGTGTCGGCGGAGGAGCGAATTCGAAGTTTTCGGAGTCCGCATCGAGTTCGCCAGTTGTCGAATACGCACTCGGGTTCAGGCTGGAGAGGGTCAATTTTCTGAACGTGCAGGAACGCGTATTGAGGCATGGTTTGGTCAAGCGGCACGGCGTGCGCTGGGTGTTTCCTTGCCAGGAATCGTGATTCGCACTTGTGTAATTTGAAGGCGTTTCCGCTTCTGTCCGAGCCCGCCGTCTGAGGAGGAATGAGTCATGCGTTACGGCCACAAGATCGTCGATGTGGACTCGCACGTCATGGAGCCCGATGACCTTTGGGAGCGCTACCTCGACGCTCCCTATCGTGCGTATGCGCCCCGGACCACCCGCCTGTCGGTGGAACAACTCACGTACTTCTGCCGGATCGAAGTGGGGGGGCATGTCTGGTTCGGTCAGAAGGGAGAGTGGGATCGACCTTTCATCGATGATGGCAGGGGAGGGCGCACCACCTACAAGCAGGCCTATCGCGAGTACATCGAACTGGACTACTCGCCCGAGGCGTACCTCCTTTACATGGATCGAACCGGTCTCGACTACGCGTTCCTGTATCCAACGCTGGCGTTGCACTGCACGGCGATTCCCAACCTGGACCCGAAGGCTGCTGCCGGTATCAAACGCGCCTACAACAACTGGCTCTACGATTTCTGCAACGAGGGGCAGGGTCGGTTGATGGGTGTCGGCCAGATCGACCTTCGAGATGTTGACCTCGCCAGGGCGGAAGCGCGTCGCTGCGTGAACGAACTGGGTTTCAAGAGTGTCGAGATCCTCCCCGACCCACCCATCGAGGGGGTTCCTCTCGACCATCCGTACTACGATCCGCTCTGGGCCGAGATCGCCGACCTCGGGGTTCCCCTGGGCACCCACGAGGCGTCCTTCCATAAGATGGGTTCCGTGGGTTACGTGGGCGCCAAGCACGTCAACAACACGCGGATCCCCTACGCGCCCAACCTGCTGGCTTTCGGGCTCGGTCAGATGGTGGGCGCGCTGATGTTCACGGGCTCGATCTGTGCCCGTCACCCAGGGCTTCGGGTGATCTTTACCGAGTCTTCGGTGGGTTGGTCGGCAACTTGGCTGCAGTTTCTCGACGAAAAGTGGGAGCACAGCGTGCGTTCCGGGGCGGGTGGGCCGGGCCTGCCCGAGCACCCCCCGTCCCACTACTTCCGGGAGCAATGCTTTATTTCGGGAGGGCTCGACGATCCGGGGCAGCCCCACGCTCTGCTGGCTGGGCTCGAGGGCAATCTGTTACTGGCCACCGACTTTCCCCATCCCGAGGACGTTCAGGGCTGGCGTGTGCTCGACGCCTTCGATGCCAGTCCGGACTCGGCCCTGGACGCGGACCAGGTGAAGAGGATCTGCTGGGACAATCCTGCTCACTTGTATGGGCTGACCTGATTCCGGAGCACGGCCGCTCGCACACTCTTCGCCCAAAGTGGGCTGAAAGTTGCAGTGTCACGCGAAATTTCTTGAAATCGTAAATCCAAGCGGCTTGCTCTCTTGGGCCCAGCTGTTGCGCACCGCGGTGCCGAGAAATTCCAGTGGCATGGGATTTCTACAATTCCGTGGGGCATCTTGCCTGAGGGATGAAGGGGTGAGGGGTCGGCCTGGAGCTCCCGTTGAGGACTCCCTTCCGACGCTCTTGGTTTTCGCGGCTCGCAGCCCCCTGTGCGCTCGCGGCGCTGCTCGCAGTGGCAGGGCACGGCATCGAGACAGTGATGCTCGATCCCATTTCCGTCAGTGAGGATACGGGCGAGAAGCCTCAGTCCAAGACCTGGCAACACGGCGGCACCTGGTGGGCAGTACTGGCCAGCGACGATCCCAGTGGCACCTGGGTGTGGCGCCTCGAGGCCGACAGAAGCTTCAGCGCGGTATTGAAACTCTCGAGTAGCCGAGACGCGAAAGCCGATGTGGTTCCCCTGGAGGGCCTGGCCCACGTGCTTTTGTGCGACAGCTCGGGCTCGAGTTGCAGTGATTCTCCCGAACTGGTTTCCATCGAGTACGTCCCGGCGGACCATACCTATGAACTGTGGTCGTTGCGGCCGACGCCCACGCCCGTATCGCTTCCCAGCAACGAGGCCTCGACCCTGGAAATCGACTCGACGGGACGCTTGTGGATCGCGACCACCCATGGGAGCGATGTCGATGTGTTGTACAGCGATAGTCCCTACACGTCCTTCAACGGCCCCATCACCCTCAACCCCGACGATCCCATCAGCGGCGACGATATCAGTATGGTGACCCTGCTCGCAGACGATGAGATCGGCGTGCTGTGGTCGAACCAGAGGGACGAACGCTTCGGGTTNCGAACACACCTCGATGAAGACCCGCCCACGGTCTGGTCGGAAGATGAGGTGCCGGCCTCACAATCCGCCGAGAATCGGGGAAACGGGATGGCGGACGACCACCTCAACGCGGCCCTCGCATCCGACGGCACCCTCTACGCGGCAGTAAAGACCGGTTACGACAACTCCAGCTATCCGAAGATCGCACTCCTGGTGCGACGGCCGGGTGGCAATTGGGACGACCTCTACGAAGTGGACGACTCGGGAACGCGCCCCATCGTGCTCTTGAACGAAGCCGATGAAACCGTTCAGGTGCTNTACTCGTCGAGCGAGAGCGGGGGCGACATTCTGGTCAACGAATCCTCGACGTCGGACATTTCCTTCGGATCACCCGACACCCTCATCGATGGCGATCTGAACAACGTGACCTCCACCAAACAGAACTGGGATTCCGACGTAATGGTCCTCGCATCCGGGGGTGGATACGCGGAGGCCGTTTTGATGACCGGGTCGGTGCCGCCCCCGCCCCCTCCTCCGCCGGTCCCCACAGCCTGTAACGACGGGGCCGACAACGATGGCGATGGCTACGTCGACTACCCAGACGATCCAGGCTGTCTGTACGCGAGTTGGGACGCCGAGGACACACCGCCGGGTGTGCTGCTGGCCGAGGATTTCGCAACGGGCAGCGGGCTGTTCAGCTACCGCGACGATGCCTTCCTCGGCACTGCGGAACCCGACCATGCGGAGGGCAGCTTCGAGCCATCCGACGGAGTCGCCAGCGGGGCCCTCAAGGTGACGGTGGGTGGAGAAGCCGAAGAAACCTCGGGGGGGTTCGCGGCAACCTTCCACGTTTTGGACGGCTCGATCCCGGTGGAGGTGCAGGTCGGCTACCGGCTCGAGGCCCGGGGCGGCTATGAACCCGACGAGTTCGTCGAAGCTCTGTTGAGCATCGATGGTGAACTCCACGGCGCACCGCCGGCCTCCTATCTCATGAGCCTCACGGGCGACTCGGAGACGGACCTCGACAGCGGCTGGCTCGAGCACGGACTTCAACTCGATCTCCCGGCGGGAGCCCACGAGATCGTCGTCGGCGTTTACAACAACAAGAGCACGTCGCCCAGGGAAAAGGGTGTGGTGTGGATCGACCGGGTGACTGTGACGGCCACTGAGCCTCCCTGTACTGACGATCTGGACGGCGATGGTTATCGCTGCGACGTCGACTGCAACGACGGTGACTCGAGTATCCATCCGGACCAGGCGGATGGGTGCAATGGCGTGGACGACGATTGCGATGGAGTCGTGGACGAGGATTTCTCGCCTGTAGCGTGTAGCACCGGGAAGTTGGGGGTGTGTGCGGCAGGGACCACCACCTGCGAGTCCGGTGCGTTGTGGTGTGAAATGGATATGGGGCCGTCGGCGGGGAGTTGTTCGAACGGCCTCGACGACGACTGCGACGGCTACAGCGATTACCCGGCAGACCCCGGTTGTGCGGATTTCTCCGACTCCTCGGAGCGAGGCGATGCCCTGAGTACGATGGCTTGGTACACCTGCGATGACGGCCTCGACAACGATGGCGATGGTCTGGCGGACTTTCCCGAGGACCCGGGCTGTGTGAGCGCTCTGGGTAACACCGAAGCCCCGGCGTGTGACGATGGTCTGGATAACGACGGCGACGGAGCCATCGACTATCCGAACGACCCCGAGTGCGTCCATGGAGCCGACACCGGTGAGGCGATGTCGGGTGACCAGGGCTGTGGCGGCGGCTTCGCGGTCGGCGCCCTGATGCCTCTAGCCGTGGTGCTCAACCAGCGGCGCCGACGCCGCGACCGGTTGCCCTGCGGCTGAGGGGTTCCCGATGGGGTGCGAGGCGGGTTCGCGCGAAGGAGTGTGGCCCGCGGTTCAGAGGCCGGTGGGTGGCCCCGAAGTTCCCCCGCTCGGACCGGGTTCTCGAGGCCCGCTGTCTTCTTCCCGGGGCTGTCGTGATTCCAGTAGACCTTCGATGCGCGCCACGGACTCGCGCAGCGCTCGAATCTCCCCGTCCACCAGGCGTTCGGCATTCTGATCGCGATTGGATTGGATCAGCATGCCACCCAGCGATCCGCTGGCGGTGGCGAACAGGCCGATGCCCACGAACATCAGAACCGCGCCCAGGAGCCGCCCCCCTTCGGTGACGGGGTAGTGGTCGCCGTATCCCACCGTCGAACTGGTGACCACCGCCCACCAAAGCACGTCCTCGGCGTCGGTGATGTTGGAGCCGGGGGCATCCATCTCGAGGTGCAGGACCGCTACACAGACCCCCACGAACAGCGCCATGGTGGTGGTGATGGCGGCCACGAACACCGCCGATGATCGATTGCGACGCGCCACGTTGATGAGAATACGAATGGATCGCAGGGCCCGAAGCACACGAATCAGCCGCGCCAGCCTGAAGATGCGCAGCGGATCGATGGCGGGAACCGATGAGGCCAGATCGAAGATCCCCCAGGTCGAGAGGTAGCGGCGGCGATCCTTTGCGCGAACGATCTGGCGAATGAAGTCCGAGAAGAAGATCGCGCAGAAGGCCAGGTCGAAGTGATCCAGCAGGGTCGCCAGCTCGGATCCATCCACGAGCAGGCTGCGGAACATCAGAACCGCCAAAGAGATGATGGCTGCCACTGCGACAAACAGGTCGTAGGCGGTCAGGGACTGGGAGTTTTTGTTCTCCAGAGCCTTGCCTCTGTGACGGCCGCTGGCCGGTATCGAGGGGGCGGGGAGGAGTCCCGAGAATACAGCCCGCCGGGGCCAGGGGCGAGAGCGGGGTCAGTTCATGGCTTGCCGCCGGGCCCTCAGCCCCACGGCGACCGCCAGCAGGCAGGCCACCAGCACCGCCAACCCCATGGGGCCAAGGGTGGGTACCGGGGTGCCGGGTGTCGCTGGAACGGTGACGTCGATGAATACCAGCAGGTGGTCTGAGGCATCGAGGCTGGTGGCGGCGGCCAGTGCCGCTCCGGTCTTGGGAAGCCCGCCGGCCAGGCCCTCGTCTTGGGAGTCGTAGACCTCGGCGTCCAGGCCCAGGTTCGAGAGCGCGTCGCTGACCAGCAGGTAGTCGAGGCGCCGTCCCGAGGCGGGTCGTGTGCCGTCGGACCCGTCGAGCTGCACGGCGGCCACCACCGCGGCGTTCAGGCCGGGATCGGCTTCGAGCGGTGCGAAGGGGTCGTTGGCGAGGCCGCCGCCCGCCAACTCGGCAGTGAGGTCCGCGCCCAGCACGAAGGAGCCCGGCAATCCCGAGGGCAGGCTCGTAAACGGGTTGGGGGTGCGGGGCACCGAGTCGGCTTCTTCGTTGACGTCCCCGAGCACCACGTAGGCGTCGTCGGCGCTGGTCAGACCCGATAGTGCCTGGGCGATTCGCAAAGACTCGACGACCCGGCGGAACTCGTCGTCATTGCCCGTGCCCGACTTCCAGTGCTTCGAGACCACCGTCAGGTCGCGGGCATTGCCGGGTACGTCGACCACGGCTTCCAGGATCAGTCGAGAGATGTCGTTGGCGGCCACATCCCCGGACAGGCTTGCCGACGTGTGCTCGGTGGTCGACACAAAAGGGTATAGGCTCAGAATTGCGTTGCGGTCGCTGCCAAAGGGAGCTCCGCTGGTGAAGGCCAGGTGGGGGTAGCCGGCGTCCGCGGCCAGGGCCGTCAGGTTCACGGTGTCGGCCAGGCTGCCCACCTCGTTGATGGCCACCACGTCGGCGGCGATCCGGCCGAGGACGGCCAGGGCCGCGTTGTACTCGCTGCTCCCCGAAGCGCCCACATCTTCGATGTTCCAGGTGGCGATGCGCAGGTCGGTCTGGGCGTGGCCCTGGCCGGCCAGTAGCGCGACCCACAGGCCGAAAATTCCCAGGCGACACCAGCGCACGCACGTTCCCCGTCATAGGGAGGTGGTGTGTCGCATCGGCAAAATCCGCTGCTGGCATGAGGATAGGGGAGGGGGGATTTCGTGCGACCGCAGAGCTGTGCTTGAACTTGCGGAAGCCTTCCCCTATCCATGAGAAGCTGGCTTTTCTACGAACGGGAGGAATCCCGGTTGCTGCAACGGTTGATGCGCTCGCTGGCCATGGCGGTCCTGGTCCTTTTTGCCGCACCCACGGTGTTGGCCCAGCTGCACGAGGTTCGCATTGCCCTCGACGTGGACGACGACTCCACGACGGGCTGCGCGGTCGATCTCCCCGACCCTTCACAGGTAAGCGGGTTCACGACCTTCGAGGGTGCCGAGTACACGGCGGTGGTGGATGTTGATCCCCTGCCAGATCCGCCGGCGCTGACGAACCCGAGACTCGTTTCGTGCCCACCCCTGACAGGGACGCCCACCACCACGAACCTGCCCGACGCCTACGACGTCGAAGTCAATCTGGGCCATCTGGGCGGCGACTCGGTGGTGCTGCAGATTCCCCTGGAAGAGCTCGGCAACGTGGGGCCCATGAGGCTGGCGGTGGCGGCCACCTCGGCAACCGGCTCCACCGACATTCTGCGGGTCGAGGGCGGGGAGCCCATCCGCTTCGACAGCTCGGTCTTGGCGATTCCGGCCATGGGGGCCCTGGGCTTCCTGTTGTTGGCGGCGCTGCTTCTGGCCGTGGGCATTCGGTCGGCCTCGCGAGGGGCCACCCTGTTGGCCGGCCTCGGCACCGTGGCGTGCCTATTCGCTGCGGCCTGGCAGGCGGCGCCGGCCCTGGCCGCCGAGAGCTGGATCGCCTTGTTCGACCACACCCCGGAACTGGCGCTGGATGCCAAGGGCGATAGCAAGGACGGAGACCCTGCGGCGGATCTTCTGGCGGTCTTCGCGCGCCGGGTGGGTGACGATCTGATGCTGCGTGTGGACGTCCTGGATCTCGAGTTCCACGGATGCAGCGGCAGCGACGCGCCCGGCGATGTCGATTGCAACGGGCTTTGCGATGCCCTCGATGACGCCAGCAGCATCGACTGCAACGGCACCTGTGAGGACGGCGAGACGCTGGCCGGAGACGACTGCAACGGGATCTGCGATGCCGGCGATGCACTGGAGTCCGGGGACTGCGACGGCACCTGCGATGCCAACGATCCGGTGGCCGGGCCCGACTGCAATGGCATCTGCGACGCCGGGGAACTTCTGGAAGGACCCGATTGCGATGAACTCTGCCAGCTGGGTGAAGACCCGCTGGGGCCGGACTGCAATGGGGTCTGCGGCGTCCTCGACGAAATTGGTAGCCCCGACTGCTTTGTCGAAGCCGGTTGCCCCGATGTGTGTGGGTGCCGAACCCTCGACGACGGCAGCTGTGAGTGCATCCGGGTGCGCAAAGAGGTCCGGGCAATGTCGGTGGCCGAGCGCACCCGCTACATCAATGTCTTCAAGACCGCCTATGACGACCCGGGTGGCGAACTCAAGCAGCACGTCGATCATCACCTGCAATTCTTCTCGCGCGGCCTGCACAACAACGGGGTGTTCCTGCCCTGGCACCGGGGCTGCGTGCTGAGCCTCGAGAATATCCTGCAGGAATTCGACTGCCGGGTGACGGTGCCCTACTGGAATTGGAGTCTGTCGTCGCCTGTCCAAGCCGAGCCCTTCTGGGGCCTGGCTGCGGATCAGTTCTCTGCTTCGGGGGCGCCAGGGAACCGCTGTGTGGACGACGGCCCCTTCGGTTACACCCCGAATCCCCCCTTCACGTCCTTCCAGCTGACCAACGGCCGCTGCCTCAAGCGCCGGATTACGGGCGGCTCGGCGGCCAGCACCGCCGTGGTCAACCATTTGGTCAACGTCCGATACCCCCAGCCTGGTCAGTACGACTCCTTCCGGAACCGGCTGGAACACGGGCCTGGCTTACACGATTCGGTGCACTGCATCGTGGGGGGCACCATGTGCTCAGCACGGGCCGCCAACGATCCGATCTTCTTCTCTCATCACGCCAACATCGATCGCATCTGGTACGAGTGGCAGAAGCAGAGCCCTGCCCACGAGTCCTCCTTCTCGGGTGTGACTCCGCTCAACAGCTTGATGCCCGCGAGCCCCTGGACGCCGGCCGAAATGCTGGACATCGACCAACTTCCGCCGGTTGGCGGGGCGGGCCCGCGCGGCGAGTGCTCGGTGCGGGTCGTCTACCAGGACGTCGGCTGCGGCCCCAACATTCCCTGTGGGGCCGGAGAGGTGTGCGTGGCGGCGCCGGCCCGCACCTCCACGGCGACCTGTGAAGACGACTGCCCCGAATGCACGGGCATCTGCGTCCCCGACCCGTCCTCCGTGGAGGACCTCGGCTGCGATTCCAACGCCGACTGCGGGACCACGGGCGACCAGTGGTGCCGGCCAGCGGGCAGTGCGGGCAGCCAGTGCACGGGGGTTCAGCTGCAGGATGAGGCGTGCAACTGCGACGACGAGATCACCTGCCCCACCGAGGATTTCGCCGGCCTGCGCTGCGGCGCGGGCCTGCAGTGCTCGGGGGCAAGTTCCGAGGAACTCGGGACGTGCATCAAGCCCTGCGACGAAACCTGCAAGTTCGCCAACGGCCTGTTCTGTTCGCTGACCGGTAGCTGCCGCGAAATCGGGAATTGCCACACGGACCTCGACTGCGAGGCCCCGGGCAACACCTTCGAGGACCGCCTGGGCCCGACCGAGGGGTTCGGGCTGTGTGTCTACAGCGAGTGCAAGTCCGAGTGCGGGGATCGCAAGTGCCTCGATCTGGCAGGTGTGAGCCTCGGCGACTGCACGAGTTCCCTGGGGTGGGGAAAGGTGTGGGGGGAATGCCAGCTGATCCAGGGTTGCCCGTCCAAGGCCGAGAGTCTGGGGATCGGGTTGTTCGAGAGTGAGAGTCAGTGCAAGACCACCTGCGTCGACTACTCGACCTGCATGGCGAGCTGCAGCGAAGCCTGCAGCACCGACAGCTGTATCGAGGCCTGCGTGGACCAGTGCGACTGCAAGCTGCGTTAGCGCTGCCCGCCCTGGGCCGGGGGTGCAATCGGCGCTTGCCCTGGAGCCGGTGAATCCCTCACTCTGTGCCCTTCACTGAACGTGCGGAGGAAAGCGCCATGGATCCGCTGCAGACCCTGATCGATATCGAGGCCATCAAACAGCTGAAGGCCCGCTACATGCGCGGCGTGGACACCAAGGACTGGGAACTCTTGGCCTCCACCTTCGCGCCCGACGCCCGCAGCGTCTACAACAGCGGTAAGCACAGCTTCGACGGGCGCGACGCCATCATGGGGTTCCTGAGCGATGCCCTGGGTCGCACCGACGTGGCGACCCTGCACCACGCCCACACGCCCGAGATCGAGATCACCAGCGAGGCCACGGCCCGCGGCACCTGGTACCTGGAGGACTTCGTCATCAACGAGGCCGCTGGCACCGAACACATGCCCAGTGGCACCGAGCTTCACGGCACGGGGATCTACAGTGATGAGTACGTGAAGATCGACGGCGAGTGGAAGATCTCGCTCACGGGCTACGAGCGGATCTTCGAAGACCTTCAGCCTCGTCATCCCGACTCGAAGCTGACGACGCGCTGGGACACCGGGTAGCCGAAGGCTTCCGTGATCGAGATCTTCGTAGACGGCGACGCGTGCCCGGTGAAGGACGAGACCTACCTGGTGGGTGCGCGTTACGGGGTGCCCGTGGTGGTGGTATCGAACTCGCGCATGTCGATCCCAGAAGGTTTGGGGGTCGAGCTGGTGGTGGTCGAGCAGGGCCCCGATGTGGCGGACGACTGGATCGCCAGCCACGTCCGGCCGGGCGACGTGGTGGTGACCGCCGACCTTCCCCTGGCGGCCCGCTGCCTCGAGGCCGGTTGCGGGGTGGTGGGCAGCGACGGACGCGCGTTCAGCCGCGATTCCATCGGCGACCTGCTGGCTACGCGTGAGTTGAAGGCCAACCTGCGTGAGGCGGGCGTCACCACCGGGGGCCCGGCCCCCATGTCGGCCAAGGCCCGCTCGCGATTCTCCTCCACATTGGATCAGCAGGTTCAGCGCTGTATGCGCGAGGTGAGCGACGGGGGCGGCTAGGGGTTGCCGGCGGGTTCGTGGGGTTCGGCGGGTTCGTTGGTTGCATCGGGCTCGCGCGCGGTCGCCGGAATCAACGAGCCGGCCCTGGATCCTCGACGAAGGTCAACACGAGTCCGAGCGGCACGCCGTCCGGGGCCAGTGTGATCTGGCGGATCGCCTCGCCCTGAGCGGTGACCATATCGAGATTCTGGGTGATCTCGAGCCCCTTGGAGCCGGCCCACTCGATGGCCTCTTCGATCCGCTCGACGCGAAACGCCACGGTCAGTAGCCCCTCGCCCTGCTGCTCGATCAGTCCACTCAGGGGACTGTCGGCACGGGCGGGCCCGATCACCTCGAGGCCGATCCCGAAGTTGGCAAACGTCTCGATGCCAAAGCGCTCGGTGGTCTCGGGGGCGCCGGCATGAAAGGGCCGATCGAACAGGTCCTCGAGCTTTTGGGCGGCATCCTGCGGTTCGCGACACAACATCTCGACACGATGAATTCCAAGAATCTTCATGGTGTCACGCTAACAACTTCTCGAGAGTACTGGCAGGATCTCGGTCGTCCGTTGCCGTCGCTCAATAGGGCCAGGCCAGCACCGGGGTGCCCGATTCTTCGACTTCCCACAGGGGGGCTTCGCCCTGCTCGCTGCGCCAGGCGTTGCACTCGGCCATGGCTTCGCGGGACGCGAGCCACAGGGACTCGACACATTCCACACCCAATGCGCCTTCCGGGAGCGGGGTGACCTCGCGCACGGGAACCATGTGGAGTGCGGCGATCACGCCCGGGAGGTCGCGCTCGCGCACCCGCGTGGCGTGGAGGTCGAGGGAGCGGTCGGCCTGGGGGGGTGGCATGCCTGGGGGCAGCCGGACCACGGAGATCGCTCGCACGGCTTCCCCGGGAGCCGGGCGCGTGCCGTAGAGGCGCTCGTGGACGCCGTAGCTCTGATTGACGGGCGGGGTCATGAAGCGCAGTTCGTCCTCGCGTAACACGTCGCCGATGTCGCCCTGCATGAGGGCGCCGATCTCGGCGATCTGGGCATTGTCTTGAAACCAGAACTCGCTGAAGCCATCGAAGCCCAGCTCGGCCCGGGCGGCATCGGAGCCGGGGTAGTTGCGCTGGTAGCCGGGGAAACCGAGCAGGCGCGTGGCCAGCGGGGCGTGGTTCTGCTCATAGTGGGCGCGGAAGCCGGCGGCGTCGAGATCCGGACGGCGAACCAGTAAACCAATGCTCTTGACCATGGCCACGGTGGAAGTCCTCCCACGGGCACTCTGCCCCAAGCGTGTCCTGTTGGGCAAGTTGAGCGAGCCGAGGTAACCGGCACGCCAGGGAAACAGCACCGTTTTGTGCCGCTCCATGGCCCGCTTCGCTTTCCGGCAGCTCTCTGTCAGAATGGCCGGCGATCGCGTGGCCGGCGTTGCCTCGATGGGAGATGGGCATGAGTGAGCCGAGACGTTTCGACTACGGGTTCGAGATGCGCAAAGTCGAAAGCGCGCGCACCTACGCGGGGGTGCGGGTCGATGGCCGTCTGGAGGCGCGCATCGCTCATGCGCCTCTTCGCGGCATCACGTCCGAGATGCTGGTGTGGTGGTTCGAGAATTTTGCCGACGACCCCCAGGCAGTGGAGGACGATGTGTCGACCCGCAAGACCGCCCGGGTCGGTGATCGGGACGTGCCCCTCTACTGGCTCTGGCACCCCATCGATCACTTCATGGTCAAGATCACTCGCCCCGCCCCCAACGGGGCCCCCGGGCTGTCCGAAGGAGCCCACGCGACCCTCAAAGAGACCCTCGTGAAAACCTTCGAATTCCACGCGCTGGTGGACGGCATGAGCCGCGATGGCATCCATCTGACCCTGAAGCGCGGCCCGTTTCGGGTGGGCGATCTGCGGCACACCTTCGTGGACACCGACCAGGGCCTCGCCTATCGGTCGCGGCTGATCGTCGGCAGCACACTGCCCCTGATCGGCGCGGTCCTCAACGCAGTCGTGACGCGTTTCGTCTTCACGCCCGCTGTATTGGAACGCTGGCTCCAGCACAATGTGGAGGAGGTGGGGAACTTCGAGGAATTCCTGCCCGACCTCTACGCCCAGCGCGACTCACCGGGGTTCCAGCTCTCGCTCTGACCCCACGTCCCGGTCCAACCCGTCCACTCGTGACGGTCGTCCCCGGCCCCCCTCCTCGGGCGCAGTGAACCGGCAGCGTGCCCGCAACGAGCGGCGATGGGCCCGATCGGCCGCAATTCAACACGGCGTTTGATTGGATCCGCGTGATTGGAGTGCGCGAAATTGGAATGCGCGAAATCTGGAGGCTCGATCTGGGCCCTCGATTTCGTCGAGATTTGACACAAAGGCTCCTGTGAAACCACTACATGCAGAAGGAGTCGTTCGCGGCTTCGTGAGGACGGGCTCGCGCCTTCCTTGCGGGCCCGGTCGTGCACTCGTCGATCGGCGGGGCAGGGCGTCGGCTCGTTCTCCTTGCAGATCACAACCGGGAAAGAAGACTGAACATGCGGACCTTTCTGGGATCTCTGGCATTGCTGGGTTGTTTTCTCTGTCCGGCAGTGGCGATGGCCACTCCCGTGGATCTGGGCGGTGCGTACAAGTACACCGTGTTGGGTGCTGGGCCGACGACGTCACCGCCCATCAGCTTTTCGGCCGGCGTTCTCAAGCTGGGCTCCGAGGCTCACGTGTTCGGCAACGCGGGCGGACGCGGCCAGGTGGATCTTTCATCGGGTGTGATCATCGATGATGATCTGGATGGGGGCAGCATCAACGCGGGTGCGGGCGTGGTCATCGGAAACCAGTCCACGCTGAGTCAGACGGTATGGGAGAGCATCTACAGTGACCTGGAGGCTGCTTCGAGCGCCGCGGCTGCCCTACCGGGTGGAGTGACTCTGACCCAGATCCTGGGCAGTAAGACGCTGAACACGGGCTCGAGCAACCCATCGGTGTACAACGTTGCTGGAAGCATCACGCTCGGGAGCGCCGACACCCTGAAGATTCAAGGGGGAGCTTCTGATCAGTTCGTGATCAACGTCGGAGGTGGGATGAGTCTCGGCTCCGGGGCCCGCATCACCCTCGACGGAGTCCAGGCCGACAACGTCCTGTTCAATTTCACGGGTGGCGGCTTCACCCACCTCGTCGACATCGGTGCCGCCAATTTCCAGGGCAACTACATCGGCCCACGCATGCTCTTCAAGGTTGGCGATGGAGCCACCATGGAGGCCACGCGCATCCTGGGCAGTGGCTTCGAGGGCAACATTCAGGACATCACGCCTCCGCTCTTGGTGCCCGAGCCGTCGACTCTGGTTCTCGTCCAGCTGTCTCTGACAGCCTGGGCCCTCGCCCGCCGACGCCAAGCCAGGTCGTAGACCGCCGCGCGGGCGGCAACCGAAAGCCGTTCGAGACCGAGGTGTGTCCCAGGTGGTTCCGGCTCGAGGCTGCTCTTGGGCTGTCTTTGCCGGGGAGGGCATCCCCTTCGAGCCGATTCACGGACGACTCGACCAGGGCTCTACACATCCGACTACGGAATATTCGTCACCACTTTCAATTGATTCCAGGACTCCCGAGGAAATCTCAGAATCTGTCAACCATCGCGAGCCGGAACGGGTTTCGACGAATCCAAGTACCACACGATGAAAGACGACGTGAGCGGGAGCGCGATACGCTTCCAGGGTTTTGCTCGCATCCGCTCTAGGGTCCGCTGTGGCGCTGCCCAGAACTTGAAAGAACCTGCATGGTGCGCTCGAACGCTCAATGAGTTCTGCGGTTCTAGGTCCCAATGTATTGTCATGGAACCAAGCAAGTACGAGAGTTGGGGGCATCAACTCTCCAAGGTGCAACCTCAGACGATTGAGAAATTCATCCGGCTTGTTCCAATTCAGTTGAAGGCTGTGGTGGGTGCAATCTTTGGCTATTCGCAGGTCGATCTTCGAAAGAGAGCGTTTCGTTCCTGCGACCGATGTAAGGTTTTTCGATCTTTTCGAAAGATGTGCGGCCGCATCGGCGAGCATGCCTGTCCCGCCTATGATCAGGGTGTGATCGATACGGTTCTCCGGCACCCACTGCATCATCTCGACGCTAGCAACGCTTTACGAGACCCGCGATTTCACCCCGTGCTGAACCCGCCTTTGGTAGGGTGC
This sequence comes from Myxococcota bacterium, assembly GCA_022447545.1. GTDB lineage: Bacteria > Myxococcota_A > UBA9160 > UBA9160 > SMWR01 > JAKVBI01. The sequence goes on along the minus strand of JAKVBI010000002.1, from coordinate 7,469 downwards.
CGGTGAGACCCCACCAACTGGCCTTGCGAGCGTGTCGCGCTCCTCCCGCCGCCAGGAGCCGGACCGCCCATGCAACTTCTCGCTTCCGACCTCTGGGTTACCGAAGCTCCGCTTCGCTTCCTGGGCCTCGAGGTGGGGGCACGGATGACGATCGTGCGGCTGCCCGATGGCAAGCTGTGGCTGCACTCACCGATCGCCCCTTCCCCGGCTCTCCGTGACGCGGTGGCGAACTTGGGCCCAGTTGCTCAACTCGTCGCGCCCAACAAGCTCCATCATCTCTACATTGGCCAATGGAAGAAGCAGTTTCCCGAAGCCTCGGTCTACGTTGCCCCAGGACTGGAGGAGAAACGAAGCGACCTCGAGATTGCGGGCATCCTCGGTGACGCGCCAGAGCCGGCCTGGGCAGCCGCGATCGATCAGGTGGCGGTGGAGGGCTTTCCCTTCTCCAACGAGGTGGTGTTCCTACATCGGTCGAGCGGGACCTTGCTGCTGACAGATCTGGCGTTCAATATCGGCGCGCGTGGAGCACCGCTCACCCGATGGCTATTTCGCCTGATGGGTGCCTACGGCCGACTTGCCCCCACCGTGCTCGAGAAACTCCTCGTGCGAGACCGATTGGCGCTGCGCCGGTCGCTCGAACGAGTTCTCGCCTGGCCCTTCGAGCGGGTCGTGGTTGCCCACGGCGAGGTTCTGGAGACGGGTGGCCGGGAAGCACTGGCCCGGGGGTACGGTTGGCTGCTCGGCGGCGACGACGGCGCCCAGGAGCCCGGGTAGATCAATCCTCCGCCTTCGGCTCCGCGAGTTTTTCGTAGGGGGTGCCCGACCAGTCCTCACGGCGATGGAAGCCGTCGAACTGCGTGGTGGGTGCGTGCTTGGCGACGTCGTAGAGCACGCTCTTCTGAAACGACGAGCCACCATCGATTGCGATCGTTTGGCCGGTCACGAAGGCGGCACCCGGTGACAGGAGAAAGCACACGACCGCCGAGACCTCGCTCTCGGTTCCGAGCCGCGCCGATGGAACGCGGCTCGCTCCACGCACCGCGGCTTCTTGTACGGCGGGCGGATACGTGCGCATGCCGGCAGCGAGGATGGTGCCGGGCGCGACGCAATTGAGGCGGACATCGTTGCGAGCCCATTCGAGAGCGAGGGTGATCGTCAGGTTCTGAATTCCCGCCCGCGCGGCGGAGCTATGCGCCATGCCGACGTAGCCGCTGCGGATGTCGGCGAGCATGCTCACCACCGCCCCTCCGTGCTCCTTCATCGAATGGTCGAACACCGCGCGTGTCACCCGGAAGGTGCCGTTTAGATTGAGGTCGACGACCTTCTCCCACGCGCTTTCGCTGACCTTTGCGGCCGGCGCCGAGAACTGCCCGCCGGCATTGTTGAACAGCCCGTGGATTGGCCCGCACCGCTCGACGATCCGAGCCACGCCCGCGTTTACGGATTCTCCGTCGCGGATGTCCATCGTCTCGAAGTCACACCGCCCGCCATCCGAGGCAATTTCGTCGGCGGTCGTGGCGAGTACGTTTTCGCGACGCCCGGCAATGACGACACGCGCGCCGAGGCTCGCCAGTTCGTGGGCGGTACAGCGGCCGATGCCGGTCCCACCGCCGGTTACGAGGATCGTTCGCCCGTCGAAGAGACCAGGCCGCAGAACACTCTGGTAGCCACTCATGTCGAAGCTCAACTCCACACACACGCGGCAACGCCGAGGATCGACGATCGAGCCCCGAAGCATCCGCGTGGCGCAGAGTCTAGACGAGTCCGCTTCCCGGGGTGGACAGGAAATTCAACGGCCCACTCGAAACACTTGGGCAGGTAGGGGCCGCCAAAAGAGGGGGTCCAGGGGCTCTCTAAGATGAGGGAGGTCCGTCAGCGGATTGATGCCACAATGTCCGCGCTCTACATTTTCGTGGTGGAGCAAATTTCTCATGGTGAAGTGGGCCTAGTGTAAATGCGCCGTCTGTTGATCTCTCTTGCTTTTGCGTTTGCGCTCGTTTTGTCAGGGCCTTTGCAAGTATTTACTTTCAATCAACTCGAAGTCTCAACCACATTCCCTGAGTTCGCGCTCTTCTACGGATCGGCTTTTGTCGTGTTCGTCATTTTCTCCTTGGTTTTTCAGTTTAGCCGTCCAGGACGACAACCAGTCCGAAGAGGTGCAATGCTCGTCTCTCTGACGGCGCTTCTCTGTGTTCAGTGTAATTTTTTCTTATGGGATTATGGGCTGCTTGATGGCCATGAAATTGTATGGGAAGAGTTCTGGTACCGAGAGTTATTTGATGGGTTTGTTTGGGTGTTTGGAATCTGGGCGGCCCAAAGATGGTCTCGTGTCGTCTACGAAAAACTCTCCGTGCCCGTCTCCGTAATTTCAATCGCTATGGGGGCTTCACCGGTAGCCCTTCACGTTTATCATGGCGGTTTTGTTTCGCCCCAATACATTGCCGACCAATCCCAAAAAGAATCGTTCTCGAAATCTCGAAATGTTGTCGTTCTAGTTCTCGACTCATTTCAGTCTGACATTTTCTGGGAACTTATCGATGAGAATGTTGAGTATTCCAATGTATTCGATGGGTTCACCTATTTTCCGAACGCCGTCAGTGGGTACAGAGAATCATATCCCTCGGTCGCGAACATTCTGACGGGGACCTTCTATGATAATTCTGTTCCAATGCAACAGTATTTGCAGAAGGCGTTCTTGTCTGAATCTTCTCTTCCGAGGCGCTTGCTGGATGCTGGCTACCGAGTGGATGTTTTTTCATCGGTTACCGGTGTCTTCATAGATCCAAGGGTGATGTCCAACGCAGTCCGTCAGGGAAAGCAGGACACTGTGATGTCAGTCGATGCGATGACTCGCTTGTTTGAGCTTGGAATCTTCCGGTCATCCCCGCAAACACTCAAGCGCATCATTTACAACGATCAAGATTGGGCGATCTCGTCTGTCTTCAGAGCGGTAGCCGATAGTGAAAAAAAACCGGTGACAGGAACAGAGGATGTTTCGGAACTGGATTGGTTCGGTGAAGATGAAGTTAGGCGGATAGCAGATGTCCGTTTCGTCAAGAAGATGCTTGAATTTTCTAGAGCCGATGAAGAAAAGAATGTCTTCAAGTTTTTCCACCTGGATGGCCTTCACCTCCCCATACAAATGAATCGGAATCTCAAGCTCGTGTCTCCTCCGGAGGTCCGCGAGAGCGTGGTTGAGGCGGGGAGGGGAGTGATCCGTTTGGTGGGAATGTTCTTCGAGAAACTCAAACAGCTTGGTGCTTACGACAGGTCGATGATTCTGGTCTTGGCGGATCATGGTGTCTACCGTGAAGGTCTGGCGAATGTAAGTGTTCCAGAGGAAATCACTTCTCAGCATGGGTCAGTGAGTGAGAAAGGAGATCCGCCCTACGTCAAAGGTGCGGTTGTTCCCATCGTACTCGTCAAGAAATTTGATTCTCGAGGGCCGATGAAGACGGTGGGCGCGCCTGTCCAAAATGCAGATGTTCCCAAGACCGTCTTGAGTGAGCTCGGTTTTTCCGTAGACGGTGTTCCTGGGCGTTCAGTTTTTGAAATCTCTGATACGGAAAAGCGGAGGCGGACTGTAAAATTTTCAACGTATGATTATGTGTTGCCGTACTCGGCCCCGAATCGTACTCGAATGGATGAGTATGTAGTCCATGGGTTTAGCTGGTTGGATTCGTCATGGAATGCAACTGGACGCTCGTTTCACCCGTTGGAGATCATTGGCGATGACCTGAATTACGCGCTGGGCGAAGACGTATGGTTTGGTAAGAATGCCCGGCGCTCTGGCTATCTGGGGAAAGCGATTCTTCATGAAGGGTTGAGTCGATCTTGGTTTCGGCTTGGAAGCCAACCATCGGGGTCATGGTTTCTCGAGCGAGAGGTTCGTTTCCTCATCACTCTGAAAGACGATCCTGGCGAAGATATTCACGTCTCGCTTGCTCTCGCTGCTTTTTCGAAAAAAATCGAAATGCCTTACAGGGTTGGCGTATGGGTAGATGGCACTCGCATTGATACAGAATTAAATGTCAATTCTTCCTTGGGGAATTTTTCGAGATTTGAGTTTGATGTCCAGAAGGATATTTTGAAGGGTGGGCGTGTCTTGGATTTAAGGCTTCGCGTTCTGGAGCCGGAAGCGATGCCTGAGTTGACGGCTATGAGCTATTACAGATTCGAGGGCCTTGCGATCAAGCATCTAAGGGTGGCAACGGCATCCCAGATTCGGGATCCATCAACGACGGCCGAGGGGAACTGCAACATTCGGCGTCGAGAGTTGGCGACTGGTGATCCAAGAAACCCAGATTACGTGGATGAGGTTGTGCGCCATATAGAAACTTGTGGATACGAAAATGATTTTGTGTTGTCGCTGTCGCTGGAATTGATGCGTGTTGGACGAAATGATTTGGCAAATCGGATCTTGTCATCCGGGTATTCCAACCCTCGAACGAAGTTCACAAAAGATGATGCGCTGTTTCTCTACTTCAATGCGCTTTCGAGTCAACTGGTTGGAGAATCAACCGATCGTGTCGTGCAACTATTCAATGAAGCTGAGGGTTATGGGTTTTCAGGTGCGGCGCTGTATCTAAATCGGGGTAGGGCATTTGAAAACGACGGGAAAACAGAGCTCGCTAGACGTGAATATATGACTGCGATTGAGAAAGATCCCGGTTTGTCATCTGCAAAGAGTGCTCTGGAACAATTAGGAGCTGGGAAGAGATGATGCGGAGATAGGCGTACGGCTTTCTGACCTCCTTGTTGACTTTCGGAAAATGTAAGGCGGATAGAAATTTCAAAGGACCATGAAAGACACTAAATAGTGTGATGAACCGCGGAAAGAAGAGATAGGAAAGCTCTTGATAAAGGGTAGGATCCGTCGGTGAATTGCTTTGGGTCTGGGCGAGAGAGACGGGTTCGGAGTCAGGGCGTGCGCCTGCCCGCAGTGGGTAAGCTCCTCGGGTACGTTCCCTCACGGCGATAAAAGCCTCGCGGCCCTCACAGTCAGTGCGATTCTGGCGACTCGTTGGCGACCAAGCGCCGTGGCGTTCAACGTGGTTTTGTGTCGCGCCTTGACTTGGCCAACCGAAGGGCGGCCGCGAATGAGTCAAGGGCTGGCAATGACTTGCGACGACACAACAGGGCAGAAGGTGGTGGCCCAGGGCAGAATCGAACTGCCGACACCTTGATTTTCAGTCAAGTGCTCTGGCCTATATGAGTCAATGAAATCAATCGCTTAAGAAGCCCCTGGGTGCGCTGGCGACCCCATGGCGACCACGCTCAAACGGTTCAGGAGTACCCGGCTGGGCTTCTTTACGGCCCCAAAGAAAAGCCGAAAAAAATCTCCCAAGGTGCACTGAGGAAGGGCCATCTGCAGGTCCCGGCCCTTTGATTCCAGCGCTCTATAAAGGAAGGGCAGGGGAGGGCCCGGAGGTAGAGCGTCCGACTCTAGGTCTGATGACCCCCCACCCCCCCTATTCCCAGCGGGTCCCTCACGTTCCCCTTACACACTGTTCTGCTCATCCGATCCCCCTGGGGACAAGAAATCGAGATTATTTTTGCCATAAAGGCTCTCAGGGCCCCACTTACACAATAAGTGGAATTCTCCACTTTTTCTGTGACACCAAGTAACCAAGACCGCCACTTCCCTGACGAGCCCACATTCGTGTGGAGCGTTGGGAGAAGGGCAGGATGCGCAAGTTGCTTCTGGTGGTGTGTTTTTCTCTGCTGGCAGTCGTGGCCAAACCAGTCGCTGCCGCGACGATCGAGTTCACCTTCGCCGGCACTCAGTTCATCGGCGTCACCTCGAATGTCTGGTACTCGAACTGGGCTCAGACCGCGTATGGGCTTGCGGGGGAGGGGTTCGATGAGTCGGTGGCCGACACGATGCACACATGGACATACACGGCCGATAGTTTCGTGGCGGCTGCTCAAGCGGCTGGGCTCTCGCCGTTTCCTGTTGCGGGTTTCTATTACTTCACGATTCCGCGTAGCCCCACAGGCTTCGACAAGCTGAATCTCGAGCTTTCTGATGGCGTCTGGGTCTGGAACAACTATGCAGACAACACGAGTTCGGGTGGAAACACATTCGACCTCGGCGAGTTCGTCGTAGCCTCCGCTCCCCCCATCCCCGAACCCTCCACGGCACTGCTGCTCACCCTCGGACTCGCTGGATTCTCGCTGCAACGACGAAGGGAGCGGCGATGAGGATGTTTGGCGTGCTTCCTCGTCTGGCTTTGCTGCTGATCTTGGGGTGGAGTTCAGGAGCTTCCGCAGTTCCGACCAACAACCCCATAACCAATGGTCTGGTTGCTGCCTACGAGTTCAGCGGCAATGCGGATGACGTGAGCGGCAATGACAATGACGGCGTGGTGAACGGTGCCACGCCTACTGCAGACAGGTTTGGGAACTCAAACTCGGCTTATTCGTTCGATGGCAATAGCGTGATCACATTGCCGTCGTTCGAAAACCAATTGTCGGCGGGTTTTTCGTTTAGTGCCTGGGTGTATCAGACGTCGATATTAAGTTGGGCACCCGTGATCAATAAGTCAAACCCCTCTGTCCACGCAAGCCCGATTCACTTTTCTCTCGGCACGTTCGGAGCCGAAGAGATTAACCAGAACAACTACCTGTCACTCTATATCAGTAGCGACGGATCCATTGTTGATCGGGCGTCCCGGGTCGGGGGTCCAGTGCCTGACGCTGGCGCTTGGCTTCACGTCTCGGGTGTATACGATCCAGGAACAAGGCAAGATTTGTTCGTCAATGGGGTGCTTTCAAATGGTGCCATCGCCGGAACGATTCAGGGCAGCTATCTCGATGGTTCTCATCCCTTCCTGATAGGGCAGGCTATCGCCAATACCGGGACCCGGGTCGAAGGATTTCAGGGCTTCATCGACGACGTTTACATCTACAACCGCGCCCTGTCCCCCACCGAAGTCAGCACCCTCTACTCCGCAGTCCCTGAACCCTCCACTGGTCTCCTCCTTTCTCTCGGAATCATCGGAATGACTCTGCAACGACGAAGGCGGGGTTGCTGATGAGGGTGTCCCCTTGCGCTTGTCTCGTCGTATGTGCCTTCTTCGGGATCGGTGCGGCTAGCGCAACGGCCACGATCGTTTACAGCATCGAGAAACAAAACGATGACCTGGTAACAATCAACACTGAAAATGGCCAGGTCAGTGTTGTTGCGAGCCTCGGCTTCAACGCAGACAACATCGACCTGACGAGAGTGAATGGAAAGCTTTACGGTCTAGATATCCACTACCCCGTTTCTCAGACCTTGTATGAGATCAACACGACAAATGGGAGCGTCATTTCATCCGTTTCGTTGAACCCTGCCTACCCAGACATTGAGGCCCTATCACATGTGGGAGGTCAACTCGTTGTCGGATACCACGCCACCTTCGCTGCCTACTCCCCCCATTTGACGGCATCGATAGGCGATCTGGCTCTTGACGGGACGATTTCAA
>JAKVBI010000019.1 GCA_022447545.1 Myxococcota bacterium | reverse complement strand
CAACGCCAGGGCCAGCCAGCGGCTCTCCGTCAGGTACGCGACCACCGAGAACGGAATCGAGAGCACTGCGCCCAGGGCAGGCCACCACAAGTACCAGCGTTGGTCACGCGACGAGAAGCGATCCGCCAACCAGCCTCCACCAAAGGTACCGGCAGCGCCGGCAATGCCAGCAATCAGCCCCAGCGAGAGTCCCACCTGGGTGAGCGACATGTCGTAGACACGCACCAGAAAAGGTGCATTCCAAGCTCCCCAGCCCGCCAGGGTGAGGGTCTGCAAGGAGGTTCCGATCATGGTGTGTCGCAGAGAGCGCAACTTCCACATGAAGGAGAGGACGTCGCGCAGGGGCTCCACCTCCAGATTCGCCCCCGCGTCGGATTGTCCCCGCGGCGGCTCGCGAAGCGTCATGCGCGTGATCACAGCGAGCAATACGCCCGGGGCCCCGACCACGAAGAAAGCAGAACGCCAGCCCACCTGGTCGGCCAGGTACCCCCCAAAGGCGAGACCGAACAATGTGCCGATGGGAACACCGAGGGCATAGATGGAGAGCGCCGTCGCCCGGCGCTCGGGCGGGAAGTAGTCGGAAATGAGTGAATGCGCGGGGGGCGTGCAGCCCGCCTCGCCCACGCCGACACCGATCCGCGCGGCCATCAGAGTCATGAAGCCGCGCGCCAACCCGGAGGCCACGGTCATCACGCTCCAGATGGCCAGCGCCACGGCGATGATGTTGCGGCGGATGCCACGATCCGCCAGCCGCGCGATGGGCAAACCCGCCACGGTGTAGAAGATCGCGAAGCCCGCACCCACCAGTGCACCGATCTGCGTATCCGAAAGATTCAAATCCAAGCGAACGGGCTCGATCAGGATGTGCATGATCTGGCGGTCGATGTGGTTGACGGTGTAGATCACCATCAACAGACCCAACGCATAGCGGGTTGCAGCGGGTCCGATGCTCTCTCTTCCGTTGGCGTCAGGCATCGGCTCGAACCTCTCTCGAAAGACTCACAGTGTCAGCGACGAACCCACCCCACCCGGATTCGGTTCGAGGAACGCTACGCATCCTATCACCCGCCGCGAATCGCAACCGTGCATCGAGAACGCGCGCCCGGGCCGATGCCCTATGATGAGGCAGCCCGAGCGTTCCGGGCCGGGCACGGCGCCGCTGGGCGCTCTGGGGCAGAACGAACCACGCGCCCCTGGAACGAGGACAAGTTCATGCAGCTCAACCTCAGCTATGACATGCGAGCCCCCGATTTCGGCGCGCCGGCTCGCGAACTCTACGCAGCGGCTCTCGACCAGGTGCAGTGGGCCGACGAACTCGGTTTCGACGCCGTAGGACTGGGCGAACACCACGCCTCACCCGATGGCTACCTGCCCTCTCCCCTCGTTCTGATCCCCGCCATGGCTGCGCGCACCCGCAACATCCACTTCCGAACCAGCGTTTTGTTGGCGCCGCTCTACGACCCCGTCAAGCTCGCCGAGGACGCAGCCGTTGCCCAGCTCTGCAGTGGCGGGCGGCTCCAACTCGGGATTGGAGGTGGCTATCGACCGGCTGAATTCGAGATGTTCGGCCGGTCACTCGAGGATCGCTGGGGGGTGATTGGCGAGACCATCGAGTTCCTGCGGCTGGCCTTCACGGGTGAGCCCTTCGAATGGAAGGGACGGCGTTGCCACGTAACCCCAAAACCCGACCCCGTGCCTCCGATCCTACTGGGCGGCGGCTCGAAGGCCGCCGCCCGCCGCGCCGCACGGATCGCCGATGGATGGTTCCCCCCGCTGGAGCCGAGACTTTGGGAACCCTACCGCGAAGAGTGTTTGCTCCTGGGAAAGCCCGACCCCGGTGAGTATCCGCGCCATGGACCCATCTTCCTGTGGGTCTCGAAAGAACCGGAGCGCGCATGGGAGCGACTGATGCCCCACGTCCTGCACCAGCTGCGCTCCTACAGCGACTGGACCATCGAGGCGTTCGGGCGTCCCGCGGGTCCCTTTGCCCAGGACATCGGCGAGGAAACTGTGCGACAAAGCGATGCCTACAAGGTCTTCACCCCCGAGCAGACCCTCGCCCTCGCCGAAGAACTGGGCGATCACAGCGTCTTCTACCTGAATCCCCTGCTGGCGGGCATCGATCCTGGGTTTGCGGGGGAGATGCTTCGGCTTTACGAGGACGAGGTCCATCCCCATTTGAGAGGTGGCTGAGTTCGACCCCCAGGACCCGATTGGGGTTTTTTACGTGCGTAGAACACGCCCGCGTACAATGCCCCAGGCATGACCAAGCGAAGTCGATCCATCATCGCGGTCGCCTTCCTCGGTCAGGCGTTCGCCGTCGGTACGACGATCGGTTCCTTCCCCATCTTTTTGAAGCCTGTGGCCGACACCTTCCAGGCGTCGCTCATGCAGATCAGCCTGGGGATGTCGTTCATCACGCTCATGATGGGGCTCAGTGGAGTCGTAGTGGGTCCACTCCTGGACCGGGGCTACTTCCGGCGCATCATGGTCACCGGCGCTTGCCTGCTGGCCTCGGCCCTGATCGCCGGCGCCCAGGCAACGAGCCTCTGGCAACTCGGCGCTCTCTGCATCCCGGTGGGTCTTTCCATCCCCATGCTGGGCCCACTGACGGGTGGTGCTCTCGTAGGCAAGACCTTTGGCCCGGACCGGGGACGAGCCCTCGGGATCGCAAACATGGGCATTCCCACGGGTGGGTTGCTGTTCGCGATGGCGGCTGGCGCCATCGTCCACAGGGTGGGGTGGAGATATGCGCTGATCTTCTTTGGCGTAGCCATCGTTTGTGTGCTGCTGCCGAGCATCGCGTGGGTGATCGGAGACCCCGAGTCCATGCGCACGAAAGCGCCGGTGCAACCCACCTCGAGCGAGGTGTCCCCGACTCCTGGATGGAACCGGCGGCGCCTGCTCGCCAATCGCGATTTCTGGGCCGCGGCCCTGACACTGGGGATCACGGCCGGGGTGGGCGCCGGCTGGAGCGCTCACCTCGCCCACTACCTGATGGACCTCGGCTCGTCGCCTCGCAGCAGCGCAACCTGGGTGGCCGTGGCGGGAGGTCTCGGGATGGCCGGGGCGCTGTTCTTCGGTTGGCTCAGCGACCGGCTCCAGCCGCACCGAGCCCTGCTTTCCGTCGTCGTCATCCAGGGCGCCGTGTTCGTCCTCTACCTGAACCAACCACCGCTGGGAGTCGCGATCTTCGGAGCCCTGGTCGTGGGCATGTGCGGCGGGGGCTTCATGCCCTCCTACACTTCTCTGATCGCTCGGCGTTTTGGAGCCGCCTCTCTCGGGCTCGCCATGGGGCTCTCCAACCTTTTTCTGATTCCCTTCGGCATGACGGGCCCACCCACCGCCGGTGCCCTGCGAGATGCCTTTGGCCACTACCAGGTAGGAGTGGGCGTCTTCCTCATAGCCACCTGCCTGGGGGGAATGGCGCTTGTGACCTTACGACCCGACCCCCGAGAAGACGATTGAGGAACCGAAAACACACGGGCTCCGCAGTCCTAGCGCGCTGAAATGGTGGTGCCTTCCAACTGGGTCTTCAGGTGGTCGGACAGGCGGATCGCCAGGGCGAGCAGGGTCAACGTCGGGTTCGCCACGCCAAAAGCGGGGAACACGGAACTGCCGGCCACGTAGAGGTTTTCAATGCCGTGGACTCGGGCATTGACGTCCACGACCCCCTGACGGGGATCCTCATGCATGCGAGTCGTCCCCATGTGATGGCTGCCCCCATAGGCATGAGGCCAGGGATCCTGTTCGGTGGGAAACAACCGTGCTCGCCCAGCAGTCCAGTGCCCGAACTCGCGAGCCACCAACTCCAGGGACCGACGCAGGCTGCGGGCATCCGCCTCCTCGACCTTCCAATCGAGATGAACACGACGCTGTCCGAGGGGGTCGCGCTCATCCGAAAGAGTCACGCGGCTCTCGGGGTTCGGGGTCGGCTCACAGGAGACGTCCAGGGTGAAGTAGCGAGGCTCAGCGCGACCCACGTCACGGACCGGTTCGCTGGGAACGCTTCGGTGCCGTAGGGCCGACAATTGCGCCAGGTGACCTTCAACAGCGTGGGCCAACTCTCCGGCCCGGTCGGCCTGGGTGTGCCGCAGGTGAAGGTTGAAATTGCGCAACTGCTCCCGGCGTTGGGTGTCGGGAGCGGTAGAAAGCATGGCGGTGACCTGTTGTCCGATCCGCTCGACCAGAACCTGCGCATAGATGGCCAGACGCCGCTCGCCCGAGGTCAAAATCGCAACGCCGGCATCGAGGTGTGGATGATCGGCAAAATAACGACCCACCCGATCATGGCGATTCCCCAGACCTCGCGGCACCACATCATTGGACAACAAGAGGATTCGGGCATTTTCGATGCCCCCAGTCGCCAGCACGACCAGGCGCGGCAGGACCTCAAACCGATTGCCCTCGAGGCTGGCCACGCGCACCGCCTCGACCCTCGACGCATCGCGATCGACGCCGAGCCCCATCGCATTGGCGTGGAGCATCAGGGTGAGGTTGGGGGAGCGAACCAACTCCGGACCGTAGACCTCACCGAACCGTGTGGGCGGGCTGATGTGGTAGAGCTTCGTGACGACATCGTCGCTGTCGGGCAGAAGTCGGCGGGCCGGAGGCACCGCGTCATCGGATCGATAGTCGAAGGGACGAATCTGGACCGACGAACACGCCCGATGGTAGTAGGGCTCCAATGCGCTGCGGGAGAAGGGCCAGCCGCTGTTTGGAATCCACGCGCGCCGCTCGAAATCCAGGGCGTCCAGTGGCCGACACCAGCCCGCCCAGTGGTTGGTGGTTCCTCCGAGATATCGAAGGCGGGACTGACTGAGGTAGGGGATCCGTTCGTCGAAGAGCGTCCCTGTCTGTGTGCCCGAATAGAGAGTCTGGTCCTCGGAGCGACGCTCGGTACCGCCCGCTTCGAGAACGAGAACCGACGCACCCGTGGACGCGAACTCGCGTGCCAGGGTGATGCCTGCCGCCCCCGCACCCACGATGCAGAGATCGCACGGAATGACCGAATCCCGTACCACGTTACGGGCGTCTAAGAGCATCTCCCCTCATCGATCGTATCCAACCCGAGCCCGGACGCCCCCGGTCTCGCCGCACACGCGACGCCCGCGGGCCCACGGAGAGCCCCATCGATGCCCTCAATCGCCGACTCGGCGGATATCGGGCCTACTGGGTCAACCACTGGAACTTCTGCGGCTTGCCGCGAGCATGGGGATCGATGAGCACGTTGATGAGGCTCGGCATCGGATCCGAGAGCGCTTCCTTGTAGGCCTTCGACAACTCATCCGGTGTCCGCACCAGATAGCCACGCCCCCCGAAGCCCTCGATCATTTTCTCGTAACCAGCGTCGATGGTGTAACCGGAGGGCGGCGCCGCGAAGGGATCTTCGGGTAGCGCTTCGACTCCTCCTCCGATGGCGTTGTTGTTGACCACCACGAAGACGATGGGCAGCTTGTAGCGGCAGGCGGTCTCGACCTCCATTCCGCTGAAGCCGAACGCCGAGTCTCCTTCGATGCACACCACCTTCTTGTCCGGATGGACGACGGCAGCTGCAATGGCCTGTCCGAGCCCAACGCCCATGGTGCCGAAGCTACCGGCATCCAAACGCAACCTCGGAGCGTCGTGCATCAGCACACTTCGGCTGATGTCCATGGTCTGTGCACCCTCGGCCTGAATGATCGTCCCCGGCGGTGACTGTTCCTGAATCTCCCGGAAGACGCGGTAGTAGCCCATGGGAACGCTCTCGTCGTCCATCATGGCGCGAACCGAGGCCTTGTTCTTCGCGACCCGCTCGGCCAGGTTCGTGCGCCAGGCGGAATCTCCGGGGAACTCGAAGGGAGCACCCGACAAGGTGTCATTGAGTTGACCGACAATGGCCTTCAGGTCTCCCGCCAGCCCCACCTCGGCGGGCACATTCCGCCCGATCTCCTCGGCTGCAATGTCGATCTGGATCGTCTTGACGTCCGCACTGAAGCGGGGGGGCTTTCCGAAGTGCATGATCCAATTGAGACGAGCGCCCAGCAGCACGACCAGATCGGCTTCCTGCAACGCCATGGCGCGTGCGGGTGCCACGGAGAGCGGATGCTCGTCGGGCACGACGCCCTTTCCCATGGGCGACGAAAGGAAGGGAATCTGAGTAGCGTCGATGAACGCGCGTACCTCCTCTTCGGCATGCGAATAGGCGGCGCCCTTTCCGATGATGGCCAGCGGGCGCTCTGATTGGCGCAGGACTTCGATGGCGCGCTCGACCTCCTGGGGGGCAGCCTGAGGGCGCGGGGGGTCCGGGCACTGGGACGGGAATTCGACATCGGCTTCGTCGACGGTGGCCGAGATCAGGTCATCGGGAAAATCGAGGTAGGTCGCACCAGGCCTGCCATAGATGCTGGTTCGCACGGCCTGCTCGATGTACGTGGGGATGCGCCCCGCTGCATCGGGTCGGGCGGTCCACTTCGTGTAGAGCCGGGCCGATTCGACCTGAGGCGCCTCTTGAAAGGCCCCCATGCCCTCCTGATAGGAGTCGCTGGCACCACCGATCAGGATCATGGGCCAGCAGTTCGCCCACGCATTGGACAACCCTGCCATGGCGTGGATCATGCCCGGCCCGGAAACCACCAGACAGGCACCCGGTCGACCCGTGAGATACCCCACGGCCGCCGCCGCGTAACTGGCCGACTGCTCGTTGCGCATGCCCAGGTAGGTGATGCCCTCGCTCTGGGCGGCACTGGCGATGGAAAAGACCGGGAAGCCCACCACACCAAACATGAACTCGACGCCCTGTTGTTTCAGGCTCCGGGCAATCAGAGTGGCACCGTTGATATCGGCCATGACAAGGCTCCTTGTTTGAAATCGATTCCGGGAAAGGCCAAGAAAGCCTCTCCCCCTTGTTTCTACACCAACTGACCCGGACTCTGCCGATCTTTGGCCTTCCCAGGTCTCAGATTCGCCGGCCAATCGGCAGCCGGCGGAATTCGCCGCCGCTCAACCCGGCTTGACGAAGCGGAGGGTCATGCGGTCACTCTCACCGATCTCCAGATAACGCTCTCGATCCTCCTCACCGCCCATGAGAACCGGGGGGAGGTTCCAGACCCCATCGGGGTGTTCGCGGGTGTCCCGGGGATTCGCGTTGACCTCAGATCGACCATCGAATTTGAAGCCCGCCGCTTCGGCAGTGGCGATGACGTGGGCCTCGGGCACGTAGCCACGCTTGGCGCTCTGCTTCGCGTCGGATCCCTTCTTCCCGCGATGCTGCACCACCCCGAACACACCACCGGGCTTGAGGGCTCGGAAGGCGGCCGTATAGACGCCTCCCTCCACGTCGGCAGAGACCCAATTGTGGGTGTTCCGGAAGGTTACGACCAGGTCCACCGAACCGTCGGTCGCCAGCCGCGTTTTTTCCGGCGGGTCCAGAACGGTGAACTCCACGGCCCCATACACTTCGGGTGCCGCAGCGACCTTTTCGCGCAAGGCGCTGTCCGCCCGACGCTGGTATTCGCGTTTTGCCTCGGGCCCGAAGTTCGCCACGATCAATTGGCCATCTTCGCGAAGATAGGGACCCAGGATCTCGGTATACCAACCGCCACCGGACCAGAGTTCCACAACGGTCAGGTCCGGGCTCAACCCGAAGAACTCGAGGGTCTCCTGCGGGTGACGGTGCACGTCTCGAGTGCGGTTCTTCTCGCTGCGATGGGAGCCCGAGATCGCCGAGTCAAGAGAATCCGCAGCCGAGCCCAGGGAAAACCAAAGCGCGAGGACAAACCCAACGGCGCCGGGGAACCTCTTCATCGAACACCTCCTCACCTGAATTCTCGCATGCGGGAACTCTGGGATCATCCTCTCTTAGCCCGAGACACGTCAAGCCCACCCCGCGATGACGGCCCGAGCCTGTTGGTTCGCAGTGTACAATGTCGACCCCTCAACCCCGGAAAGGCCCCCCATGTCCGAATCCCCTGCTGGTTTCGACCTCGCCACTGTCGATCGCCTGCTGTCCACGACTCGTGCCGTCCGGCAGCGCCTCGACTTCTCGCGCCCCGTGGAGACCGAAGTCATCCACGAATGCATCCGCCTGTCCCAACAGGCGCCCACCGCCTCCAACCAGCAGACCTGGCGCTGGCTCGTGGTGACCGACGCCACCAAGCGTCAGCAGCTGGGAGAGATCTACGCCCGCGGACTCCCGGCCATCGAAGCCAGTGGCGAGACCACCATCCGGGGCGACTCTCAGACCCAGCGTGTCTACGACGGAGCGATTTGGTTGGCGGAGCACATCGGCGAAGCTCCCGCCCTGGTCATCCCCTGCGCGGTCGGCCGCCCACCCGATGCGTTCAACTCCACCCTCAATGCCAGCATCTACGGATCCGTGGTACAGGCTGTTTGGAGCTTCCAGCTGGCTCTCAGAAGCCGTGGGCTCGGCTCGTGCTTCACCACGCTCCATCTGGCCTATGAGCCCGAAATCCGGGAGATCTTCGAGATGCCCGATGAGGTGCTCCAGATCGCGATGCTGCCAGTCGCCTACACCCTTGGCACCGACTTCAAACCCGCCAAGCGTCCCCCCCCGGAAACCATCACCTACTGGGATCGCTGGGGCGAGCACCGCTCGTAGGCAACCGCCGACCGAACCGAGGTCAGCCCCCGACCTGGTACATCTCGATCTTGGAAATCGCGCGGTCTGGGCCTCGTACCTCGAGCAGCCCGGCGCGTTCCTCGGAGTAGCGGTCGCGACGGTTGCCCCATACCTCGGCGATTCGCTGGGAGAGTGCCTCATCGCTCTCACCATCGCGCAGGGGCCCGCGCAGATCCGTTCCCCGAGACGCAAAGAGGCAGGTCACCAACTGGCCCTCGATGGTCAAACGCGCACGACTGCAGGCTCCACAAAAGGGAGCACTCACCGAACTGATGATGCCGATTTCACCACTGCCGTCGCGATACTCGAAGCGGGTCGCAACCTCACCCTCGTATTGAGGCGGGACCGGGTCGAGGGGAAACTCGGCCTCGATACGCCCTCGAATCTCCGCGGCCGAAACCACCTGAGCCATGTCCCAGCGATTCAAGGTACCCACGTCCATGAATTCGATGAAGCGAACGATGTGACCGGTTCCCTTGAATCGCCGAGCCAGATCCACGATCTGGTGATCATTGACTCCCCGTTGAACGACGCAGTTGATCTTGATCGGCCGAAGGCCGCAAGCATCGGCCGCTTCGATCCCCTCGAATACCCGTTGGGGTCCGAAGGTGCGGCCGCTCATGCGCTTGAAGGTCTCCTCGTCGTGGCTGTCCAAACTCACGGTGATTCGTCTGAGGCCAGCGTCGCGCAGCGTCTGTGCCTGGGCGGCGAGTAGATAGCCGTTGGTCGTCAGAGCGAGGTCCTCGACTCCGGGAATCTGCACGAGACGCTCCAACAACGAAGGCAACTCCCGGCGGAGGAGTGGCTCGCCGCCGGTGATACGCAATTTCTCGACCCCGTGAGCGACGAACAGACGAGTCAACCGCTCGATCTCCTCGAACGTCAGCAATTCGGGCTTGGCAAGGAACTCGTAGTTCTCACCGTAGGTTTCGATGGGCATGCAATAGGGGCAGCGAAAATTGCAACGATCGGTCACCGAGATCCGCAGATCTCGAATCCCACGCCCGAGTTGATCGGTCAGGGCTTCCAAGCGAGACGACTCCGAGAGAGTAAAAGACTCCAGAGAGTGAGACCTTCCGGGAGGGTGCGAGCTGCCCGGGATGGGACGTCTCGGAAAGCCACCCTGGTACCCGGCCGAAAGAGCAGCATACTTCAACACGAACGCCGTTTCGACGCAACCGTCGAGCCCCGGGGCGAGCTCGGGAACGGCTTGAATCACCGGGGACACCCCCGCATAGTAGATCGCAACCTGGACGCAGGAGCCCCGCCATGGTCATCGACCCGAGCAACACCTGGAAACTCGTCGAGCAGCAGATGAACGCCGAAACCGACCCCAGGCGCCGCCGCAATCTGGAACTCGTTCTCGCGCACATGAAATGCGAGGCCCAGGCAGACGTCGAGGGCGTCGTGGCGACGCTCACCGAGAGCCCTCGATACATCATCCACAGCAATCCCGAGGATCGCGACATGAACCCCTCCGGGAGCAAGGATGCGGTCCGCGGCTTCTACGACCGGACCATTGTTCAGACGGGAGCCCACCATTTGGAATTCGCTTGCGACCGGGTCATCGTCGACGACCACTCGGTGTTCACCGAGGGCATCATGCGCCAGGTCTATCCCGGCGCGACTCTTCGTGCCATGAAGATCGAGGTGGACGATCCGGACGCCTACTACTTCACTGAGTACCGCATGGGGGTCGTCTGGCCCGTGGACCACGACGAGGACCGGTTGACGGGCGAAGAGGTCTACGCCGGCGGCGACCCCTTCCAGAACATCGCCCAGCGCAAGATCGCGCTGAGCGATATCAAGGCCATCTGAACTACGGAGCTCGCGCTTGACGGTCATGGCAGCAGCTGAGGGCTGGAGCTTCGAGGTCGGGGACTCGGACTTCGAGGCCGAGGTTCTCGAGCGCTCTCGCCAGACCCCCGTGGTGGTGGACTTCTGGGCACCCTGGTGCGGCCCCTGCCGCGCCCTGGGGCCCATCCTCGAGACCTTGGCCACGGAGTTCGCCGGTGGCTTCCTGCTCGCCAAAGTCAACGTCGACGAGGCGCCGGACAGTGCCGGGCGTTACCAGGTACGAAGTATCCCGGCAGTGGCGGGGTTTCGCGATGGAGAGGTCGTCTGCGAGTTCGTCGGGGCTCAGCCCGAATCGGCGGTGCGCCAGTTCCTCGCTGAACTGATCCCCAGCCCCGCCGACGAACGCGTCACCGATGGGGATGCACGACTCGCCGAGGGCGACCTCGATGCGGCGGAGACCTGCTACCAAGAGGCACTCGAACTCGATGCCAAACACGCACTTGCACAGCTTGGACGGGTTCGAGTCGCGCATGCGCGCGGCCAAATCCAAGAAGCCCAACAAGCCCTGGAACAGATCCGCACAAACAGTGCCGAGGTCGAGAAGAAGATCGACCACCTGGCCGCACAGCTCCGCACCGCCAACGACACGGGCGAAAACGAAGCCGATTTGCGCGACACCCTGACACGCGATCCCGGCGACCTCGATGCGCGACTGGCGCTGGGACGGCACCTCGCAGCCCGGGACCAGCACGAGGACGCCTTGTCGGAATTGCTCGAAGTCGTAAAGCGCGACTCGGATCGAGACGGAGACGCCGCCCGCAAAACCATGCTCGACATCTTCGAGTTGCTGGGAAACGAAAGCGACGTCGCGCGTCACTATCGCCAGCAGCTGGCGCGGGCCCTCTACCGATGAGATCGAACCGGCTTTGAGCACGCGACGCATCGACGAATCCGACGCCTGGCGAAGCCTGAACGCCCACCGGGACGAAGTCGCAGAGTTGCACATGCGCGACCTCTTCCGAGACGACCCCGAGCGCTTCGAGCGCTTTTCGCTGAGATTTCGCGATCTACTACTCGACTATTCGAAGAACCGAATCGTCGAACAGACTCACTCCCTTTTAGTCGATCTCGCCCGCGAAGCCGAACTGCCCCACTGGATCGACCGGATGTTCACCGGCCAACGCATCAACACCACCGAAGACCGTGCGGTTCTCCACATCGCACTGCGCAACCGATCGGATCGACCCGTCGAAGTCGACGGAGCCGATGTCATGCCGGACGTTCGGCGTGTTCTCGAACGCATCCAGCAATTCAGCACCGCCATTCGTGACGGTTCGTGGACGGGCTTCACGAACCGACGCATCACCGACGTGGTGAACCTCGGAATCGGCGGTTCGGACCTCGGCCCGGTCATGGTGACTGAAGCGCTCACCCCCTATGCGAGCCGCGATCTGACCACGCACTACGTCTCGAACGTGGACGGCACACATCTCGTCGAGACCCTGCACGCTTGTGATCCCGAAACCACGCTGTTTCTGATCGCTTCGAAGACCTTCACCACGCAGGAGACCATGACCAACGCCCGGAGCGCGCGGCGCTGGTTCCTCGAAAGCGCTCACGACGAATCTCACATCGCACGGCATTTCGCGGCCATGTCGACCAACCGAGAAGCCGTCATCGAATTCGGGATCGACCCCGACAACATGTTCGAGTTCTGGGACTGGGTGGGAGGACGCTACTCGCTCTGGTCGGCGATCGGCACCTCCATCGCTTTGGCCATCGGATTCGACCGATTCGAAGAACTCCTCGAGGGTGCCCATGCGATGGACGAGCACTTCCGAAGCGAACCTCTCGAAAGCAACCTTCCCGTCACGTTGGCACTGCTGAGTATCTGGTATGGGAACTTTCTCGGGGCCGAGACCACGGCGATCCTTCCCTATGACCAGTATCTGCACCGTTTTCCCGCCTACCTGCAGCAAGGTGACATGGAGAGCAATGGCAAGAGCGTGAACCGGGACGGCGAACGCGTGGGCATTTCGACGGGGCCCATCATCTGGGGCGAGCCCGGAACCAACGGCCAGCACGCCTTCTATCAACTCATCCACCAGGGCACCCGACTCGTTCCCTGTGATTTCCTTGCAGCAGCCCAATCCCACAACCCCATCGGGAACCACCACGAAATCCTGCTCTCGAACTTCTTCGCTCAGACCGAAGCATTGATGCTGGGAAAGTCCGAGGCGGAGGTTCGGGCGGACCTGGAGAGCCGCGGCCTGTCGGGCTCCGCACTCGAAGAACTCCTTCCCCATCTCGTGTTCGAGGGGAACCGTCCCAGCAACAGCCTCCTGTTCGACCGCCTGGACCCCTTCACTCTGGGCATGCTCATCGCACTATACGAGCACAAGATCTTCAGCCAGGGCGTGATCTGGGGAGTGAACTCCTTCGACCAATGGGGCGTGGAACTGGGCAAGCAGCTCGCCCAATCAATCCAGGGCGAACTGAACGACTCCGGGCCCGTGACGAGTCACGATGCATCAACCAACGGCCTCATCAACGAATACAAGCGGCGTCGACGAAGGTCGACGGATCCAACGGCCCCCTAGCGGCGCTTGGGTACGTAGAGATCCGTGATCGTTCCCTCGGCCATCTCCGCCGACATCGCCACGGTTTCAGAAAGCGTCGGGTGCGCGTGAATCGTCAGCGCGATGTCCTCGGCATCGGCTCCCATCTCGTAGGCGAGGACCGTCTCGGCGATCAACTCCCCGGCGTTGGGGCCCACCATTCCCGCGCCGAGCAAGCGCCCGCCTTCGGGCTCAAACAGCAGTTTCGTCCGTCCCTCGCTGCGCCCCACCCCCAGAGCTCGGCCGCTGGCCGCCCAGGGGAATGACGCCTTGCGCACTTCGATCCCACGTTCGCTGGCCTCGGCCTCAGTCAGCCCCATCCACGCGACCTCCGGGTCGGTGTAGGCCACCGAGGGAATCGTCCGGTCGAGAAAACTCGACACCAGGCCGGCGATGACTTCGGCCGCGACCCGCCCCTCGTGGGTCGCCTTGTGGGCGAGCATGGGAGGACCCGTCACGTCGCCTATCGCATAGATGTGAGAAACGTTGGTGCGCTGCTGATCATCGACTGGGATGAAATTCCTCTCGTCCACCTCGACGCCCGCCAGGTGGGCGTCGATCTCGGCCCCATTGGGTCGTCGCCCCACCGACATCAGCACACGGTCGAACCGATCCGTATCGGGGGCTTCCGGGCCATCGAGACTCAAGCGCACCCCGGTGTCGTCGAGTTCGACCCCCGTGACCCGCGTTCCCAGGAAGATGTTTTCGTACCGGTTGCGGATGATCTTTCCCAGTGGTTCGACGAGATCGGCATCAGCCCCATCCATCAAGGCATCCAACAACTCGATGATCGTGACCTTGGAACCCAGAGCGTGATAGACGCCTGCCATTTCGAGGCCGATGATGCCTCCGCCGATCACCGCCAGGCGCTCGGGCACATCCGCCAACTCCAAGGCACGGGTCGAATCCATGATGCGCGGATCGTCCGGAAAACCGGGCAATCGCACCGCCTGAGATCCTACGGCGATGATGGCGTTGTCGAAGGCGACGTCGAGTCGAGAACCCTCAGGAGTCGTCACATCCATCCGGTTCGGACCCGTGAAACGCCCTTCGCCGCGAACGACCTCCACCTTGCGGCGGCGGGCCAGACCCGCGAGACCACTCGTAAGTTTCTCCACCACTCCGTTCTTGTGGCCTCGAAGCCGATCGAGGTCCAGCGTCGGCTCCCCGAAGTCCACACCATGATCGGCCAGCGCGCGCGCCTCGGTCATCACATCGGACACGTGCAGCAGCGCCTTGGACGGAATACAACCGACGTTGAGGCACACCCCTCCGAGGGTTTCGTAGCGCTCGACGAGCACGACCTTCTTCCCGAGATCTGCAGCTCGGAAGGCCGCCGTGTACCCCCCGGGACCACCCCCCAGGACGACCACTTCAGCGTCCAGGTCTCCTCGCCCTCCCATCGCTGCGCTCTTCGATTCCGAAGACGCCGATCCAGAAGCTGAAGATTCGGTAGTCGGAGAGTCAGAAACAGGTTCGGGCTCGGCCCGAGGAGCACCAGCCTCCGTGGAGGCATCGGTGGCGGAGACCTGGAGGCTCAAGATGGGCTTCCCCTCGGAAACCCGCGCACCGAGTTCCACGAACACCTCGGCCACGACTCCCTCATGAGGAGAGGGGATCTCCATGGTGGCCTTGTCGCTTTCGAGAGTGATCAGAGACTGCTCGACGACGACAGAATCTCCCGGAGCCACCAGGATCTCGATGACTTCGACGTCTTCGAAATCTCCGATCGTCGGCACTCGAATCTCGACAGCTTCTCCATTCATAGGATCAGATTCCGGACGTCGGAGACGACCGACGCCAGGCGGGTGGTGAAACGCACCGCATCGGCGCCATCGATCACCCGGTGATCGTAGGAGAGAGAAAGCGGCAAGAAGAGACGGGGCTGGAACTCTCCGTCCTGGTATACGGGTTTGATCTGCGCCCGGGACACCCCGAGAATGGCAACCTCGGGAGCGTTGACGATCGGGGTGAATGCGGTGCCACCAATGCCCCCAAGACTCGAAATGGTGATGCTGGCCCCGGAAAGATCTTCCGGTCCCAGCTTTCGATCCCTGGCCCTCTGGCTGATCTCTGCCAACTCCTGCGACAACTGGACCAGCCCCTTCTTGTCCACGTCGCGAATGACGGGAACCATCAGGCCGTTCTCCGTGTCGACCGCCACGCCGATATGGAAGTACTTCTTCAGAATCAACTCCTCGCCGTTCGGATCGAGAGACGAGTTGAACTGGGGAAAGTCCTTGAGGGCCACGGTGAGCGCCTTCATCAGGAACACGAGGATCGTGAGTTTCGGTTGCTGGGGATCGTGGGGAGACATCGCCTTCGAACGGCGAAACTCCTCGAGATCCGTGATGTCCGCCTCATCGAACTGAGTGACATGAGGAACCGTCACCCAGGAACGGTGAAGGTTACGGGCGGAAGCCCGGCGAATCTTGTTCAAGCTCTCCCGTTCGACCTCTCCGTATTTCGAGAAATCGATCTCGGGCATCTTTGGCCACGACAACTCCGCCGCGGGATGCGGAGACTCGGGAATCGCCGCCAGGGAACTCTTCACGAACGCCTGGAGGTCCAGCTTCAGAATTCGACCCTTACGTCCCGTCCCCGATACATGCAGCAGATCGATTCCGAACTCCCTAGCGAGCCGACGCACCGAGGGGCTTGCGTGGGGAATGGCTGCCGCCGGCGCCTGAAGGGTGTCAATGGGCTCCGAGTCTCCAGAGGCATGCCCCTCGAGTGGCTGGCGCAAAAGGTTCGGAACCGGCGGGTCCCCTCGCGGTTCGGGTTCCTCGCTCGGTGGAGTGGTTGGGGGAGCGGGCTCCACGGGGGCCTCGCTGGGAGCAGCCGGTTCGCCGGCCGGCTCCGCGTCGCCGGCGGCTTCCTCGGCAGCCGCCTCGATGGTCACCAGAGGGCTCCCCTGGCTGACCTTGTCGCCAAGAGCCACGTGCAGTTCGCGGATCACACCGGCCTGGGGTGACGGGAGCTCCATGGTCGCCTTGTCGCTCTCCAGGGTCACCAGAGACTGCTCGACGACGACCTGATCGCCCACCGCGACAAGCAACTCGATCACTTCGACTTCATCGAAATCACCGATATCGGGAACCCGGACTTCGAGCAATGCCATGAGTCGAACGCCCTGCCCTACACCGTCACGGGGTTCGGCTTCTCGGGATCGATTCCGAGCTTGGCCATGGCTTCGGCGACGAAACGCCCCTCGAGAGTGCCCTCTCGCGAAAGGGCTTCGAGGGCGGCCGCCGCCACGTACCGCCGATCGACCTCGAAGAAGGATCTCAGGCTCTTGCGCAGGTCGCTTCGCCCATACCCGTCGGTTCCCAGAGCGGTGAAATCGTGCGGAACGAATGGGCGGATCTGGTCCGAGTAGACCTTCATGTAATCGGTGGCTGCAATCACGGGGCCCGGCCGCGCTGCCAGGCACTCCTCGACGTAACTCCTGCGCGGGGGCTGTTCCGGGTGGAGCCGGTTCCATCGCTCGACATCCAGCCCTTCGCGTCGCAACTCCGTCATACTGGTCACACTCCAGACGTCCGAGCCAACGTCATACTCCTCTTCGAGGATCTCCGCAGCCGCGATCACCTCGCGCAGAATCGCCCCCGATCCCAGCAACTGGACCCGACGAGAGTTCTCACGTCCCTCGCGCAACAGGTACATCCCCTTGACGATCCCGTCGGTCACCCCCTCGGGCATGGGCGGGTGGGCGTAGTTCTCGTTCATCACGGTGATGTAGTAGAAAATTCGCTCGCCGTCTCCATACATCCGCTGCAGCCCGTCGTGAAGGATCACGGCGAGCTCGTAATTGAATGTCGGGTCGTAAGCGCGGCAGTTCGGCACGGTGGAGGCGAGGACGTGGCTATGACCGTCCGTGTGCTGCAACCCCTCTCCGGCAAGGGTCGTGCGACCGGAGGTTCCGCCCATCAAGAACCCCCGCGCCTGACTGTCACCCGCCGCCCACACCAGGTCGCCCACGCGCTGAAAACCGAACATCGAATAGAAGATGAAGAACGGGATCATCTGGATGGCGTGGTTCGCGTAGGCGGTGCCTGCCGCGATCCAAGAACCAATGGAGCCTGCTTCCGAAAGTCCCTCCTGCAGGATCTGTCCGCTCTTCTCCTCCTTGTAGTACATGACCTCATCCGCATCGACGGGATCGTAGAGCTGGCCCTTGGCCGCGTAGATACCCAGAGTGCGAAAGAGGCCCTCCATTCCGAAAGTCCGCGCCTCGTCGGCAACGATGGGCACCACGTGGGGACCGAGTTCCGAATCACGAGTCATGGCCGTGAGGAGCCGCACGAAGGCCATGGTCGTGGAGATCTCCCGCTCTCCCGTGCCCTCGGTCTGGGACGCAAAGGCTTCGAAAGGCGGGATCGTGAGGGCGGGAGCCGAGTCCCTCCGGGCCGGGAGGTACCCGCCAAGAGCTTCGCGGCGCTCGCGCAGATAGGCCATCTCCGGACTGTCTTCGGGGGGTTTGTAGAAGGGCACCTCACCCAACCGCTCGTCGGAGATTGGGATCCGGTAGCGATCTCGAAAGGCCTGCAACGCTTCCAGCGGTGGCTTCTTGAGCTGGTGGGCGATGTTCACGCTCTCGCCAGACTTGCCGAGCCCGTAGCCCTTGACGGTTTTTGCGAGGATCACGGTGGGCTGCCCCTCGGTTTTCACCGCAGCCGCGTAGGCGGCATAGACCTTCTGTGGGTCATGACCTCCACGATTGAGCCTCCAGATGTCACCATCGGTGAGGTTGGCCACCATCTTGCGCAACTCGGGATACTTCCCGAAAAAGTGCTCTCGCGTATAGGCACCGCCCTTGGCCTTGTAGTTCTGGTAATCGCCGTCGAGGGCCTCCTCCATCCGCCGGAGCAACAGACCCTCTCGGTCACGAGCCAGCAGAGGATCCCAGCCGTCTCCCCAGATGACCTTCAACACGTTCCAACCCGCTCCGCGGAAGCTCCCTTCGAGTTCCTGGATGATCTTCCCATTGCCACGCACGGGTCCGTCCAAGCGCTGCAGGTTGCAATTGACCACGAAGATCAGGTTGTCGAGTTCTTCCCGCGCAGCCAGGGAGATAGCGCCCAGAGACTCGGGCTCGTCCATCTCACCATCCCCGCAAAAAACCCACACCTTGCGATCCGAAGTATCCAGGAGTTTGCGCTCGTGAAGATATTTCATGAAACGCGCCTGATAGATCCCCATCAGGGGCGAGAGCCCCATGGAGACCGTCGGAAACTCCCAGAAGTCGGGCATCAGCCACGGATGCGGATAGGAGGAAAGCCCGCGGCCCTCGGTCTCCTGTCTGAAGTGAAGAAGCTGCTCCTCGGTGATGCGCCCCTCGATGAAGGCCCGAGCGTAGATGCCTGGAGCGCTATGCCCCTGGAAGTACACCATGTCACCGCCATGCTCGGCGCTTGGCGCGTGGAAGAAGTGATTGAAACCGACGTCATAGAGGGTTGCCGCTGATGCAAATGTGGAGATGTGCCCCCCGAGTTCCGGAGAGAACTGGTTGGCCCGAACCACGGTGGCGAGAGCGTTCCAGCGGATGATCGAGCGAATTCGATGCTCGAGATCCGGCTCGCCCGGGTTGCGTTCCTCATCGGCGACATCGATGGTGTTCACGTAGGCGGTCGTTGCCTTGTAGGGCAGATGGGCACCGGAACGGCGCGCCGTATCGATCAATGCCTCGATTAGGAAATGCGCGCGGGGCACGCCCTCTGTCTCGAGTACCGAACGCAGAGAGTCGATCCACTCTCTGGTCTCATCGGGGTCGATGTCATGGTCAGCTGCCATGTTCCACCTCTCGCCCTTTCCGTTTCGCTTTCAACACCGCGAAGTCCGCGTCTGCATGATACGAGGATCTCGTCAAAGGAGACGACGAAACTAGAGAGAAGTTGCGCAGGTAGGCCTCCTGCGCCAACTCCTTGAATTCATCAGGCTCGACGTAGCGCTCGACCGGCGCCTTGTCAGCGGACGGCCTCAGGTACTGCCCGATCGTCAAAAAATCGACATCCACGGCTCTCAGATCATCCATGAGCGAGAGCACCTCGTGCTTCCGCTCGCCCAGACCCAACATCACGCCCGATTTGGTGAAGAGCGTGGGCGCGAGCTCCTTGGCCTCTCGCAAGAGTTCGAGGGAGTGACGATAATCCGCACCCGGTCGGATCGAGCGGTAGAGTCGGGGCACCGTTTCGAGATTATGGTTGTAGACGTCTGGACCCGCCGCCACGACGGTGTCCACAGCGCGTGCCTTGCGCCGGAAATCCGGCGTCAATACCTCGATGGTCGTACCCGGTGACCTACCCCGGATTTCTCGGATACAACGGGCGAAATGACTCGCCCCGCCGTCGGGCAGATCATCGCGATCGACGGACGTCACGACCACATGCTGCAGGCCGAGCTCTGCCACAGCTCGCGCGAGCCGCTCGGGCTCTCCGGCATCCAGGCGATCGGGAAGCCCGGTGTCGACGGCACAGAACGCGCAGGCGCGTGTGCACACGCTCCCCAGAATCATCACGGTGGCGTGCCTTTGAGACCAGCACTCGGGCAAATTGGGGCAGGCCGCCTCTTCGCATACCGTATTTAGCCCGAAACGGCGCACCAACTGGCGCGTCTGCTCGATTTCCGGTGCCAGCGGGAGCCGAACCCGAAGCCACGGCGGTTTGGATTCGGACGGAACCGAAAAACCACTCTCCGCGTCTGTTTCCATTGATCGAGCCATGGGCTCGCTGGAAGCTACCTCAGCGGTAAAAGCGTGTCCCGACGCCGGGCGATTCAGTCCTTGACTCCGCCCTGCTGAACGCCGATTGCCACGAGGAGGACCCCCACCAACAGCAACAAGCCTCCGATGGGAGCCAGGAAGACACCGAGACCCGGGTCTCCGTCGTAAATCCAGAAACCGCCCAGAAAAAAACCACCCGGTAGGGCGTAGGTGGACCAGGTCAAGCACTTGGATGCGCGATCCCTCGAGCTGGCGGACCAATTCACGGCCTGGGAGAGAGAGAACGCGAAAGCGATGTGGACCAGTGAGAGCAGCGTGCCGTGAGCGTGGGCCAGGGTCCACATCAAGCGGCGCGTCTCATTGGACACATCGAGATACCAGCCGATCTTCAGACCGTGCATGGCCTCAAGTACGGTTCCTAGGCCAATGAACACAACCAGGGACCACCAGCCGAAAACCAGGTGACGCCTTGCGCACGACGCGTGCGCGGTCTGTCCCGGATCGCCCAGAGAAGAACTCATGGTGGAACCTCGTGCTCTCGACGTTCCGACCATCACGGTGAGGGAAACGCCGGCCCATTCGCGATTTCGTTGCTCGGCTCTCGGAATAATCTACCCGAACAGGCGATCCGAAACGAACGTGGGAGTCGGCGCTCCAATCCGTCCAAGCGTCAGGGGTCTATACTGCCTGCCCGCGAGCGGCTCATCCTCCACAATCTCCGTCCTGCCTGAACTGCGATCACTGGATTTCCAAGCGCCAGGATCAGCATGAGCCCCTTCGCCGCGTTGGACTCTGCGGTGTGAAGACCCCGAACTGAAAGGATCGTCCCCAGCAGAGTCACCAGCAACACAATCGAATGAATCCATCGTTCCCGTCTCGATTGCATGGTCCCTCCATTCAGAGCCACGAAAACAAGAAATCGACCCCCAGGTTCCCAAGGGAATGTGTTGGCATGGGAATGAGGATGCCCCCGAATCCGATGCGGGAACCGTCGAAACCACGCGTGGATGCCCCTGGCGTGATCCGTGTTTCGTGAGGCTGATTCTCGAAGCTTTCAACCCAGTCCATCAGCAGGACTCCGGCCGTTGCAGTCAACGCGACGACCGCAGCAAAGAGGCGCACATTCGGCGGGGCCAACGGGTGATTGGCAAGCGCCGCCGCTGCCAGCGCGAGAGTGCCCAAAGCCGCCTTGAACACGCCACGCGTGATCGCAACCCGCCCATTGGTGTCGTGATAGTCGACGGGATTCCCGAGCGTGTATGCGTACTGATTGACGAAGTTCAGTTGGGGGTCGGGCGAAAAGAAGCGACCCACCGCGGGATCGTAGATGCGTGCTCCCATGATCACCAAGCCGCCAACTTCGCGCTGGGACTCGAAGGCTCGATCCACGAGTCCTGGCCCATGACTGGCGATTCGTCCGAAGGGTCCATAGTGGTGATGGGAAGTAATCTGGCCCGTCGCGTCCGACGTGAAGCTCACACTGCCCCGAAGACCTTCGTGACGATAGCTACGCGATCCGTCGCCGAGCCCCAGGACGACGACTCCGAGATCGAGCACCTCCCCTCCAGAGTGAAGCGCTCCTCGTTCGACCCGGCCCCCGAAGGACGAGAAATCCCGCCAGTTCCCACCGTCGCCGACGCCCCGCAAACGCCCCTGCATATCCCAGGAAAGGACCCAATCGCCGATGCTGGCCAGCCGGCCGTGGGCCGTCCAAGCGATAGGAACGCCGTTGCGTGCGCTGGCATAGCCCGCTTCGTCGTACTCGAAACTGACATTCGTCCCTTCACCCACGGAATGGGCTTCCAGAAGGCGCACGCCCTCCTCGTCGTAGACGAATTCTTCTCCGGCGACCCCAGCGATCCGATTACTCGTCTCGCTCCAAGCATAGGGTCGAAGCGAGCCCGATCCGTCTCCCCAGGCCATCAAGCGACTGCCGGTTCTTCCCGACACCGTCGACAAGTTGCCGGCAGGACTCAGCCAATACTCCTCAGTCGTACTGGCCAGAGGGGTCTCGGTGGTCACCCGAACCTGCCGCCGCGCTGGCCCCTCCTCATGGGTCGAACTCCGCGCTCGAATCGCCACCAGATCTCCACCCTCATTGGAGGTTTCGCTCCGGAGGTAATCCCGAGTCTCCGCGTCGAAAACGTGGGTACTCGTGAGTCCGTTACCGAAGCGCTCCTCAACGATGCGCGAGTCCTCGATCGAACGCTCCACGAAGATCTCTCCGGAGATGCGGTCGAAGACAGCAATCTCACGGTCCGCACCATCGTACCCGTATCCCAAGTCAGCGATCACCTCGCCGTCAGATTCAACGAACGTCTCGGCAAGCAGGCGTGAACGCACGTCGTACGCCCGGGACAGACTCTCACCGCTCGAGTAGTCGATCCGCACCAAGCGCCCTGCTGGGTCACGAGAATAGGTCTCGGTGATACCGCTCATCGAATCCTCAGTCCTCGCGAGTTGGCCGTCGACGTAGACGTACACGAGGACTCCTTCGAGGTCTCCATCTCGCGAAACCGAACGCCGCAGGACACGACCGTACACGTCGTAGTCGACCTCTTCCCGCATGCCATTGGGCCGCGTGGTCGAGATCCGGTTACCGAACCGATCGTATTCGAACACCGTCGAACGGAACGTTCCCGAAACGAGTTCCCGGCGCTCTGCCAAACGGCCCAGAGTGTCGTAGACGTATTCATGAACGGCTCCTCCCGGGCGATCGATTCGAAGCAGTTGACCATCGCTCCTGCGTTGGATCGAAATTTCGTCGGTGTGGGTCATGCTGCCGTCCTGCATGCGCGCCACCTCGAGTCCTCGTACGTAACGACCTGCATCGTAGGAACGCTCGACCACCCCACCCTCTTGAACACGCACGCTGGGTACGAGGACATTGCCCACGGCATCGATGCGTCGGCGGTCGTTGGACGACCCTTCGAGTTCCAACCAGTGGCCGTGGATGCCATAGACGGGAAAAGTGACCATCGCCCCGTTGGGCGATGTGAGTGTCGAGACGAGAGATGTGGGGTGGCGCTCGAATACAGTCCGCTCGCCAGAACCGTCGACGATCTCCAGAACGCGCCCCCATTCGTCGAAGCTCTGCTCGAGGACCGTCCCCAGGTCGTCGACCACACTCGCAATGGCGGGAATCGCAGGTTCGCCCGAACCCAGAGCCTCTACTTCGTATTCGAAACGGATGCGGTTGCCGGTGGCATCATCAATCTGGACAAGATTGTCCTCTTCGTAGGTGAGGTGGGTCACCGCTCCGTTGGAGCGGGTTTCACGCACAGCCCGCAACCCGCTCCACTCGAAGGTGTGCGTTTCTCCCGAATCCGACCTCAGGACGTCTCGCAGTCGACCAAGGGCATCGAAGCGGTAGCGGGTTCGTCCGCCGAGCGGGTTGGTGTGAACGACAGGATGCAGGCCCTCAGTATCGATCCAGCCAAAATCGAAGCGATGGATAGGATCTCCCTCTCCCACCTCCCGCACCCAGCCGATTCGCCGTGCAGCCTGGTACCCGTACTCGATGCGCTCGTCTTCCGGAGTGGTGAGGGCCGTGAGAAGCGTACCGTCGTACTCGTAACGCGTGCCGGATCCGAAATGCGCGACATCGAGAGCACTGCGCGCCACCACCAACCGACCCTGCTCGTCGTAGTCGTAGGTCACGGCACGACCCATGGGCGCCCCGACGATGGACAACGGGTCACCTTCGAGATTGTCGACGACGGAGTAGAGCAGGTGGCAGACCGCGGCGGCACTGCACTGAAACACTTCTGTTCCAGTGGGTGTGGATCGAAACTCCAACCGTGCGAGATCTCCTCCCCCGCGGTGAATTACGGCGAGGCGCCCGCCAACGTCGAATTCGTACACGACTCCGGATCGCGTGCGCACCCTGTGGGCATCGACCTTCGACCAGACCGAACCCAGAACGGGGCTTCCCGGTGACAGGGAGCCCAGTTGGTGTCGGGTACCGCTTTCGTCGATGAAGATTCCGTCCGCGTAGCGGATCTGATGATTCCAGCGCCAACGACCTGCGGCGGAATCATAGGTGGCACGCACCTGCCAGGGCCCCATCAAGGTGTCGAGAGACAGATCCCTTCGCGACACGCTCAGATTGCCACTGGCGGCATTGACGCGACCCCCCGGTACGGATACGACCGAGGAGCGCTGGTAGTGGGGCAGCCCCGGTGCAACGGGCAGTAGGAGTCCGCCGAAACAGTCCAGCGAAGCGGCCCACAGGCCCAGGCACATGGTGAAAGCCAAACAACGAGAACGAAGAGGGTTCATGAGTCCTTCGACCGCGGGACCGCAAGGTGAACGGGGGGCAACTTCACCGGCGGGTACCGGCGGGATCGCGGGCCTTCGAACCAAAACCGGGAAACAACGGTCTGCCCGCACGGGAGGGTGCCGAGAGCGGCCAGAGATCCGTCGAAGCTTGGCGGAGGCGGCAAGTCACCCAGGGCGAAAAAGCACGTTCCGTGCCAGGCATGAGCCCCGTGGTGATTCAAAACGGGCTCTGGAGCCGCTTTACCTCGTGAGTAACAACTCCTAGAATAATTGCATGGAATATCGGGTCGAGGAGTTGGCCACAGCTGCCGGGATGGGCGTGGATACCGTCCGCTTCTATCAGGCCCAGCGGTTGATTCCGGCACCCAGCCGGCGGGGCCGGGTTGCCATCTACGGAGACCGGCACCTCGACACCCTGAATCGGATCCGGGACCTCAAGGCCGATGGGTTCACCCTCGCCCAAATCCGAAGGGTGCTGGAAGCCTCCCAGTCCCGTTCCAAGATCCCGGCTCCGGACGAGGGGAGCGCCGAGCCCCTGCTCCAAGCCCTCATGCGCGAGAAGGTCGGGGGCAGGACGCTGAGCCGCGATGAACTCGCTCGGGAGACCGGGATCCCGCCTTCACTGGTCCGCGCCGCCGAGGCAGCCGGCCTGATCGCAGCCCTGCAGGTGGATGACGAGGAGCGATTCGCCGAATCCGATGTGGAGCTGGCGCGTTCAGCCCTGGCCATGCTCGAAGCCGGCATTCCCCTCCAACCCCTGCTCGCAACCGCTCGGCAGCACGTCACACAGACCGAAGCGATCTGCGAACGCGCCATCGATCTATTCGATGACCACGTACGTAAACAGGGGCCCTCGTCGGGTGACGACGAGGCCATCTCCGCGGTGTTTCGGGACCTCCTCCCCCAGGTGACCCGGGTGGTGGCGCTTCACTTCCAACGCACCCTGGTCAACCAGGCCCTCCAGCGCCTCGAAGGGAGACAGGAGTTGAGTGCCCTGCGAGCTGCGATTGCCGCCACCGACGAAGCCCGGTTGGAGGTGGAATGGCGCTGAACGCCCTCCCCGGAGCTGAGGCCAAACGGGGCGCCGTGCGGGACATGTTCGACCGCATCGCCCCGCGTTACGACCGCATGAACCGGCTCATCTCGGCGGGTCTGGACCAGCGGTGGCGACGCGCGGCCCTCGATCACGTCGACGTCCGCACTGGCGATCGCTTGTTGGACCTGGCCTGTGGCACGGGGGACTTTGCCGAACACGCTGCCGCTCGGGGCGCCCAGGTGCTGGGCATCGACTTCGCGGCCCAGATGCTCCGAAACGCTCAGCACCGGGGCATCTCGGCCCAGTTCACCCAGGCGGACGCCACCGCACTACCCGTCGCCGACGCCAGTGCCACGGCTCTGACCTGCGGCTTTGCACTGCGCAACTTTGTCGCACTCCCGGAGGTTTTCGCGGAAATGGCCCGGGTTCTGGAACCGGGTGGGCGCTTTGCCTTGCTGGAGGTCGATCGCCCGCGCAACCCCCTGATCGCAGCCGGTCACACGTTGTACTTCGACCGTTTCGTGCCTCGGCTCGGGGCCTGGCTGTCGGATCGGGATGCGTACGCGTACCTGCCCCAATCCACCGTCTACCTGCCCCCCGAAGCAGAGTTGCTGCAAATGCTCGCAGCGGCCGGCTTTGTGAAGGTTCACAAGCGTTCCCTTCTGCTGGGTGCGGTCCAATTGTTGACGGGTGTGCGAGGAGAAACGCGGTGAACACACCGTCGAGAGACTTCGACGCGCGCCACTTCGTGGCGCTGCGCATCGAGTTGCCTCCCGGATGGGCCGAGGTACTGGAACCGACGCCGGACGACACGGAATGGTTCTCCTGGACGCGTCCCGCCGATGGAGTGCAACTACTTGGACGCGGCGCGGCGTGGGTTGTGGAAGAACACGGACCCACCCGCTTCCAGGCCTGCGCGGCACGCGCGCGTGGCGTGTTCGAGGATCTGCTCGTCATAGGAGATCCCGGCCCGTCGGCGGCGGGTCCGCTGCTGCTCGGAGGCTTCGGCTTCCGAGATCAGCCCGAACCCTCTTCCCACTGGAGCGAGTACCCGCCGGCGCGTCTGATCTTGCCAGAGTTTCTGGTGGCGCAACTGGAGGGGCGTGCCTACCTCACAGTCATCCAGCCCCGGACCGAGGACGCCACCCTGCCCGAGGCACTGGATCGCCTGCGCGCCGAATTCTCGGTGCCCCCGATGGCTTCACCCAAAAGTCCTCGACCAGCGGACCCCGCAGCCCACGAGATCCTGACAGAGCACGGCCACACACACTTCTGCAAACGCGTCGCCAATGCACTGCAACAGATCGCAGGCGGCGAACTCGAGAAGGTCGTCGTCGCCCGCAGCCTCCGGATCCGCTCAGCCCGGGACTTCGCCCCGGTACCTCTGCTGGACCGCCTCAGCCGGACCCACCCCACCTGCACGACCTTTGCGGTGGCGCGAAGAGGAAGCGTCTTCCTCGGAGCGAGCCCCGAGCGGCTGGTCGATGTACGGGGGAATCGCGTTCAGACGAGTGCCCTGGCCGGATCGGCGCGTCGCGGGAGCGACCCGACCGAGGACGAGAGGATCGGGCGCGCACTTTGTGAGAGCAAGAAGGACCAGACCGAGCACGCGGTGGTGGTGAGGGTCCTACGCGAAGCCTTGACACCATTTTGTTCGACCCTGGAGGTCCCAGAAGCCCCCCGCCTACTTCGCTTCGAAGGCATCCAACACCTCGAAACCCCGCTCGTGGGAACTCTCAAAAATGGAACCTCCGTACTGGAACTCGCCGGACGCCTGCACCCGGCCCCATCGGTGGGCGGTGCGCCGCGGGCGGCGGCTCTCGAGTGGCTGGAACATGAGGAAGAATTGGAGCGCGGATGGTACGCGGGAGCCGTGGGCTGGGTGGACGCGTCGGGCTGTGGAGAATTCTGTGTCGCTCTGAGGTCGGGACTTGTGACCGGAGGCGAAGCCCGGTTGTTCGCTGGAGCTGGGGTGGTGGAGGGGTCCGACCCCGATGCCGAGTTGCGCGAAACAGACCTCAAGATGCGCGCGCTGCTCACCCCCATGTTGGAGGCGTGAGATGTCACAATCCGCTCCGACCCCGTCTGACTCCCACGCGAATCACCGTTTCGCAACGGAGTTGGTGGGAGCGCTGCGGGATGCCGGTGTCCGTCACGTCTGCGTCTGCCCCGGATCTCGCTCGGCACCCCTGACCGTCGCGTGGGTTCGGCAATCGGGAATGCGCTGCTGGTCCCACCTCGACGAACGGTCGGCGGGCTTCTTCGGTCTGGGACTCTCCCGGGCCCTGGGTGAACCCGTTGCCCTGGTATGTACGTCGGGGACCGCGGCCGCCAACTTCCACCCCGCCGTCATCGAGGCCCACTACAGCCGTGTTCCGCTGATCGTCCTCACGGCCGACCGCCCCCCGGAGCTTCGCGAGTGGGGGGCGGGGCAGACCATCGATCAGGTTCGGCTCTACGGACCCCATGTGCGCTGGTTCGCCGAAACCGCGCCCCCCGATGCAAGCGAGGCATGCCTTCGCCATGCACGCGCTCTGGCCCTGCGCGCCGTGAGCGTGTCCACTTCGGCGCCGGCCGGCCCCGTTCACCTGAACCTGCCGTTTCGCGAACCCCTCGACCCGCCACCCTTGGAACCGACCGATCCCGTGTCCACGAATCCGGCGTCACCCGCCGAGAGGCCTCTGACGGATCCGCTTCGATTACCCGCCCCGAGCGACGTGGACGCACTCGCAAACTGCGCACGCCAGCGGCGGCGAGGGGTCATCCGGGCGGGTCCCCTCGACGCTGCTCCCGGGTTTGGGCGAGTGGTCGCCGACCTGGCACGGATCACCGGCTGGCCGATCCTGGCCGAACCGACGTCCCAACTGCGCCGCGGGCCCCACACAACGGACGCTCCCATCATCGCGAGTTCCGATCTGTTTCTGCGCGATGAAGCACTGTCGACTCGTCTCGCGCCAGAG
Organism: Myxococcota bacterium; assembly: GCA_022447545.1. Lineage (GTDB taxonomy): Bacteria > Myxococcota_A > UBA9160 > UBA9160 > SMWR01 > JAKVBI01. The sequence goes on along the minus strand of JAKVBI010000019.1, from coordinate 122,159 downwards.
GTGGTCCTCCAACTCGGGGATGCCCCCACCAGCAAGGCGCAGCGGCTTTGGCTCGAAGGGACACCCTCCGCCCAACGGATCCACGTGGATCCCGACGGCGTCTGGCACGACCCCAGCCACCAGGCCTGGCGGTTCGTGCGGGCCGACCCCCTGACACTGTGCAGCAATCTGCTCGAAGCCCTCCAGAGCACTGGCTTCGAGCGAGTCAAGGACGGTTGGCTGGAAGAATGGCTGGCCGTCGAGGAACGATCCCAGGCAGCCGTAGCGCGAGTCCTCGAACAGGACACTGGACTCCTCGAACCGCGAGCCGTGCGCGAGATCGCGAGCAGCTGTCCCGACGACGCAATCCTCTACGTCTCCAACAGCATGCCGGTTCGAGACCTCGACTCATTTCTTCCCGTGGGTGCCGATCCACTGCGCATCCTCTGTAACCGCGGCGCCAATGGAATCGACGGTGTGACTTCCAGTGCCCTGGGAGCAGCCGCCGCCGGTGTCGCTCCGGTGCTCCTGCTCACCGGCGATCTCGCCTTTATTCACGATGTGGGGGGACTGCTCACCGCCGCGCGCAATGGCGTGAGGGCCACCATCGTCGTTTTCGACAACGATGGCGGCGGAATCTTCTCCTACCTGCCGATCGCGCGCCACGGCGAGTCCGTGGCGTTCGAAGAGCACTTCCGCACCCCACACGGAATCGATCTCGCTCCTGTGGCGCAGAGCCTCGGAGCCAACGCCATTCGCGTCGAGTCCACTCAGCACCTGCGAGCGGAACTCAAAGCGGCGTGGGATAAAACGGGTACCTCGGTGTTGGTGGTCCCCGTCGACCGGGAACGCAGCTTGGCGCAACACCGCGAGATCACCCGGGCCGTGGCCCTCGCCAACGCAAGCCCCAACCCACCGAGAACCGAAGCGTGAGCTCCGAAACCCACAGGGTCGATGTCGGCGAGTTGACACTCCATGTGGAGATCGATGGGCATGGAAGTCCCCTTCTCATGCTCCACGGGTTCACGGGCTCGGGGCGCAGTCTGACGGAGCTTGCTGCGGATCTGATGAACGACCACCGGGTCATCCGGGTCGATCTCGTGGGACACGGACACAGCGACGCCCCGCGCGAACTCGCCCCCTACCGGATGGAGCGCTGTGTCTCTCACCTGTTGGAGTTACTGGACCAACTCGACCTCGAGCGCGCCCACCTCCTGGGGTACTCGATGGGGGGACGCACGGCGCTTCAACTCGCCGCACGAGCACCTCATCGCGTGACATCGGGGCTCCTGATCGGGGCCAGTGCAGGTTTCCGGACTGCAGCTGAGCGCACCGAGCGGATTCGACGCGATGAGGCCCTCGCCCACCGCATCGAGCATGACGGCCTGGAGGCCTTCGTGGACCACTGGATGGCGCTGCCGCTGTTCGCCAGCCAGGCGAGCCTGGGAGCGGCCGCCCTGGCCCGCCAGCGTGCACAGCGTTTGGAGAACTCCCCCCACGGCCTGGCCAACAGCCTGCGCGGTATGGGGGCCGGAGCCCAGGCCCCCCTGCACGACGCACTCGAGTGCATCGACACCCCCCTGTTGCTGTTGGCCGGGTCTCTCGATGAAAAGTTCCTCGCCATCGCGAGCGACCTCGCACCCAAGCTTCCTCGAGGCCACACCGCATGCATCGAGGGCGCGGGACACGCTGTCCACCTCGAGCGCCCCGCCGAAGTGTCGTCCCTCGCGCGGAAGTTCTTTGCGGAAGCGGATCGCGCGCCCACGACTCCCAGGGGTAGGACCGGTGGGATGACGTGGCACCCGTAGACGCTCCGCCGCAAGACCTGCGAGGTTGGCGGGCCTGGTGGCTGGCCGCCCGCCCACGGACCCTGCCCGTCTCGGTGTCTCCAGTCCTGGTGGGAACTGCCCTGGCGTTCGCCGACGGCAGCGCCCAGGCGGGTCCGGCCAGCGCGGCACTGCTGGGCGCACTCCTCCTTCAGATCGGCGCCAACTTCGCCAACGATCTGTTCGATTTTCAGAAGGGGGCTGACACTGACGCGCGCATCGGCCCCCCTCGAGCCGTTGCGCTCGGTCTGCTGACCCCTCGACAGATGGGAGTGGGCACGGCCCTGGCCTTCGGGGCCGCGCTCGCTGTGGGCTCCTACCTGATCGCCGTGGCGGGGTGGCCACTCGCGGTGGTGGGGGGGCTCTGCATCCTGGGCGGTGTCGCCTACACCGGGGGGCCCTGGCCCCTGGGTTATCACGGCCTGGGGGACGTGGCAGTGTTCGTCTTCTTCGGTCTGGTGGCGGTGTGCGGCAGCTACTACGTCCAGGCCCTCGAATGGACAACTCTCGTCTGGGCCGCCGCCATCCCGGTGGGATGCCTGGCCACTGCCATCCTCGTGGTCAACAACCTTCGCGACATCGAGACCGACGCAGCCGCGGGCAAGCGCACCCTGGCCGTTCGCCTGGGCCGGCGGGCCACTCGCGTCGAATACGCGCTTCTCGTACTCACCCCCTACGCGTTCCCCCCCTTCGCGCACCTGCTCCTGGGCACCCCGCCCCTCATCTACCTGCCGTTGCTCAGTCTGCCCTTGGCGCTGCGCCTGCTCGGCCAAGTCCGCAACCACGAGGATGGACCCACCTTGAACCAAGCCCTCGCGTCCACCGCCAAGCTACAACTGCTCTACGCCGTACTCCTGGCCGCGGGGATCGCCGGGTGAAGATCACAGGGGCTCGGATCGACCCGGTGGCCCTGCCCCTGCGCGACCCCCTGGTGACCGCCCGGGGAGCGGTCCACACGAGACGTGGGTTCGTGTTACGGCTACGAAGCGAAACGGGGGCAACGGGCGTGGGCGAAGCCCTCCCCTTGGAGGCGTTCGGTAGCGAGGCTCTCGAGGTGAGTCAGTCCTTCGCGCAACGGAAAGTGCAGGCCCTGATGGGCACACCTCTCGACCAGGCTCTGGAGGAGATGAACTCTTCGGCCGAAGATCACGCGCCGGCAGCACACTGTGCAGTGGAGGTCGCCCTACTCGACCTCCTCGGCCAGGACCGCGGCGAACGTCTTGCCGACGGACTCGGGCAGGCCGAGCCGCTGGCAGGTGTGGCGGTCAACGCACTGATCAACGCCGAGGCACCCGACGCCGTCGCCCGGGCGGTCGAGCGTACTCGAGAGAACGGGATCGGCTGCGTCAAACTCAAACTCGGCGCGCGATCGGCCGACCTCGACGAGTCGCGGGTGGCCGCCGCCCGACGGGCAGGCGGTCCCGAACTCACTCTGCGTCTGGATGCCAACGGAAGCTGGAAGGAACCCGATGCGCTGAGCGCATTGGAACGCCTCGCCGCCTACGACATCGAATACGTCGAACAACCCACTGCCACCCATGACATCGAAGCTCTGCGACGAGTACGCGCCGCCTCGCCCATCGCCGTGGCCGCCGATGAAAGCCTCGACGGAGTGGCTGGGACCTTGCAGGTGCTCGACCGCGAGGCCGCCGATGTACTCATTCTGAAGCCCCCCACCCTCGGTGGCCCTCGTGCCACTCTGCGGATCGCCCGACTCGCCGCGCAGCGAGGGGTGGAGTGTGTCGTGACCTCCTTCATCGATTCCTCGCTGGGAATCGCCGCGGCGCTGCACACCGCGGCCGCGCTGCGGCCGAGTCGTGCCTGCGGCCTGGCCACCCAAGCCATCTTGGCCGACGACCTCGGGCCACCCCTGACCCCTCTCTCAGGCCGACTGAATCTTCCGACGGGTCCGGGATTGGGACTTGCCGCAGACGATGCCGGGCTGGCACGCTGCCGCGTCGCCCCCCCCACGGAGTTCTCGACATGAGCGCTTCCGAGAACTGGCTCGGCGCTCGCGCACGAACCATGCCCGAACACAGGGCCCTGGAGTGCGGCGATGTGAAGTGGAGCTACCGGGAGCTCCGAAAGCAGGTCCTCCCTCTGGCGGAGTCGCTGCGCGAGCGCGGGGTTGGGCCCGGCACCGCCGTGGCGTCGTTACTCGACAACGGTGTCGCGCCCGTGGCTCTGCTCCACGCCATCGACCATCTCGGAGCCGTCTTCGTCCCACTCAACACCCGCCTGTCGCCAGGCGAACTCGACCATCCCCTGCGAGACAGTGGAACTCACCTGCTCGTCTGCAGCCCCGGACCGCTCATGGAGGCCGCTCTCGGCGTCCGTTCTCGGCTCCCCGATCTGGCTCTGGCCGAAATGAGGAGCACAGAACTGCAAGAGGTCCACCCGGGCCGAAGCCGTGCCCCAGAGCCGATTTACCGGGGTGACGCACGAGTGTTGATCTACACCTCGGGAACCAGTGGCCGGCCGCGAGGTGCACTGCTCACTCGAGAGAATTTCGAGGCAAGTGCGCTCGGCTCGGCGATCCACCTGGGATCGCAGGCCGACGACCGCTGGCTGGCCTGCATGCCACTGTTCCACGTGGGCGGCCTGTCGATCCTCACCCGATGCGTATTGGCCGGTTCAGCCGTCGTGGTACACGAACGCTTCGACTCAGAAGCGGTGTGCTGGAGCCTCGAACACGACGACATTCAGTTCGTCTCATTGGCGCCGACCATGCTGCAGCGCGTCCTCGACGCCTGGGGCCAACGTCCCGCTCCGCCCGCCCTGCGCTGCGCGCTGATCGGTGGAGGCCCCGCTCCCCTGAGCCTACTCGAGCGCGCGCACGCTCTCGGGTTTCCCATCGCTCCAACCTATGGCCTCACCGAAGCAACGTCCCAGGTCGCAACCCGTTGGCCCGACCAACGTGACAGCCCCCTCGACGCCGGACTCGTCCCCCTCCCAAGCACCACGGTCCGGGTACTCGACGACGCCGGCAGGCTTTGCGATCGCGGCCGGGGCGAAATTCTCGTGCGAGGACCCACTGTCATGCACGGTTACATCACCCTCAGCAGTGGCGACGATGCCCTTCGCGATGGCTGGCTGCACACCGGGGACATCGGCGAACTCGACGACCAGGGACGGTTGCGAGTTCTAGACCGGCGCAGCGACCTGATCGTGTCTGGCGGTGAAAACGTGTACCCGGCCGAGATCGAAACCGTCCTCGCCCTCCATCCAGGTGTCGCCGAGGCAGGTGTAGCGGGGGTCGAGGACACCGAATTCGGTTGGCGCCCGGCAGCCTGGATTGTCCCCCACGGAACCGCTCCGACAACGGAGGAACTCGAGCACCACTGTCGACAATCTCTCGCGGGCTACAAGATCCCCGTCGCCTTCACCCCCGTCGAGAGTCTGCCGCGCAACGCCTCGGGCAAACTCCTCCGACGAGAACTCCGTCGTCGAGAAACCAGTGACCCCCAGCGCTGAGGCCAACGATTGATGGGGACCCAACTGCCCCGCGAATCAGGGCTCGAAGCCGCAGCGAACGCTTTCGGGTTCGGTCCGGTCGCACGCAATCGCCTCGGTCACCCCCCTTGCAAGCAGCCCGCAGGCGTTGGCGATGCCTCCGCGGATGGCGGCTCTCTCATCCGCGCCGGAGGCAATGCGGCAATCAAGCTTGCCTTCGAAGCGTACGCACACTTCGCACTCGACGCGTGTCTCTTCCAGAGTGAAGTACAGCAGAGCCCCCAGAAAGGCTGCACCCAGCAAGACGCCCATCAGGACTCTCATTTCGGTCGCTCCCCCGGGTTCCGAACCCTTTGCAAACTCGGCGCCGCCCTCACGACGGCGGTGAACTCGGTGCGTTCGAGGAACTCTCCGGATCGCCAGCACCCGCCGATCCTTCGCTGAACTCGGCACGCCCCAACGGTGCCAGGGTGACCACCTTGACGAAGGCAGCGCTGGCCGTGAGCGCACCGACGGCGAGAACCTTGCCCGTGGCGGGGTCGTAGGGGATTGGCTGGATGAGTTCACAATCCGCGACCTTGCTTCCAGCTTCGCAGTAGGGCCGAATCTTGCGCCCGAACCGCTTCGTCACCGACCCCTCTCCTCCGGCGGCTCGCGTGCTCATCTGGATGTCGATCTTCGCGTCGATCGCCTTGTCGATGAAACCGATCTTGGCGTGCTGCTCGAGGATGCCGGAGACGTGGGCCGATGCGACCTCCCCGGTTTTCGGATCAATGATCCACACGAAATCGCTGAAGCTGCCCGCCTTGGGGTGACTGTCTTTCAGCAGATCCTCCACCACGCGACCCGGAACGGAAATCACCGCATGACCCTTGGAGTCGAAGCTCAGAGAAGCTTGGTAGACCCTGGACATGCCGCGGCGGGGCTGGTCCCCGTCAGGGTCGAATGGCTCCTCGAAGCGGGCCCCCACGGAGCGGGCCTCGCGGTCCGAAAGCTTCAGGGGCTCTGCCGCGACAGGCTCCCATGAACCGAGCCCTCCCTGGACCCACAGAAGCAATACGCCCAACACCCAAAATTTCCGGAGCCCGCTGGAACGCACGCGGTTGGGCTCCATCGCCGTAGAGATCGTGTCCGAAGGCGACCGCCGAAAATGCATCTGAAAGGCGTAGCCGTGCCCCAAAGCAATCCTCCTGGGGGTGTCCTCTCTGGAGTGTCCTCCCTGGGGTGCCCTCTCGGCAAAGCCACCCCTTGGGTCCCGCGAGGATCGCACTCCACCTCCGATCCCCACCCGTGGCGCGCAATGATATCGTCCCAGTGGCCTGCGACGAGAATTTTCGGTGGGCAGTGGACGACCAGTGCTGCCCGATTCGGAGGAGTCATGGCGCGAAGTTGGAAATACACCCGGGGAGTCCACGAGGTCGGCACAGGCTGTTACGCCTATCTCCAACCGGATGGATCGTGGGGATGGAGCAACGCCGGATTGATTGCCGATGGTGAAGCTTCACTGCTGGTCGACACGCTCTTCGACCTCGAATTGACCGCCGACATGCTGTCACAGATGCGCGATGCAACCCCCGCGGCCCAGAGCATCGACACCCTGGTCAATACCCACTCCAACGGCGATCACACCTACGGCAACTCCCTCGTGGGCGACGCCAGCATCATCACCTCCGCGGCCACCGCCGAGGAGATGGCCGAGATCACCCCTGCGGTGATGGCCCAGTTCCTCGCCCATGCCGACGAAATGGGTCCCGCCGGAGCGTTCTTCAAACACAACTTCTCCCCCTTTCATTTCGAGGGAATCGAAGTCGCCATGCCCACGCAGACCTTCGAAGGCGAAATGCAGGTACAGGTGGGAGACAAGCACGTGCGCCTGATCGAAGTCGGCCCCGCCCACACGCGGGGAGACGTGTTGGTCGTTTCCGAAGAGGACCGAGTCGTGTTCACGGGCGACATCCTCTTCATCGAGGGCACCCCCATCATGTGGGAGGGGCCCGTAGAGAACTGGATCCGTGCGTGTGAACAGATCGAAGCCATGGATGTGGACGTGGTCGTACCTGGCCACGGACCGATCACCGACCCCCAGGGAGCTCGGGCCGTTCGCGAATATCTGACCTACGTGCGAGACGAGGCGAGGAGTCGATACGACTCGGGCATGACCGTGCACGATGCCGCCCGCGACATCGCGCTGGGCGACTATTCGAGCTGGGGGGATTCCGAGCGGATCGCCGTCAACGTCTCGACCCTCTACGGCGAATTCAGTGGAGACGACGATCCGCCCGACACCGCCAGCTTGTTTGGCCTGATGGCCGAGATCGCTCGTTGAAGCCGGGGGAGTCGAACTCGGACGCCGACCCCCAAAGCGGATGGACTCCCGAACCCCCGGGGCGCCGTTCGCCGAAAGCCTGGTTGCTTTTGGGAGCACTGGTCGTCATCTGGGGCACCGCTTTCGTCTTCACTCGGGTCGCGGTCGAAACCATTCCAGCCGTGAGCGTCGCAGCGAGCCGAATCCTCATTGGAGCGCTGGTGCTGGGCATCGGGGTCCGGTTGGCGGGCCTCCCGATCCCCCGCAAACCCGCGATCTGGCTGCACCTGCTCGCCCTCGGCCTGCTCGGGAACGCCCTGCCCTTCTTCCTGATCGGCTGGGGACAGGAACGCGTGCCGAGCAGTGTGGCTGGGCTGATCATGGGCGTGATGCCCCTGATGACCTTCGTCCTGGCTCACCGTTTCCTGCCCGGCGAGCGTTTGACCCTACAGCGATCGCTAGGACTGGGGCTGGGACTGGTGGGCGTGGCCCTCCTGCTGGACCCGGGCAGGACGGCGGGTTCGGAGCTGGGCAGTCTCTGGCGACACCTCGCCATTGTCTGCGGAGCAATCTGCTATGCGGCCAACGGCGTGGTCGGTCGTTTCCTGCCGCCCCTCCACCCGGCGGTGGCCTCGGCAGGATCACTCGCCATGGCCAGCGCAGTCATCGTCCCCGTGGCGTTGATTCGCGAAGGCATCCCCACAGGCCCCCTGGCGACCGCGGCATGGGGATCCGTCGTCTGGCTGGGCTTGGTCGCAACGGCAGGCGCCACGGTGATCTACTTCACCATCATCCGATCGGCGGGTCCCACCTTCCTCTCGCTCATCAATTACCTCATCCCAGGTGTCGCACTCTTCTCAGGGGTCACGTTTCTGGGAGAGGCACTCCATGCGCAATCGATCGTCGCCCTCGGCGTGATCCTGGCCGGTGTCGCCCTGGCCCAGCGCTCAGCGGCCCCCGATTGACGAACGCTCATAGCGGCCTCCTGGATTGCCCCAGTGATCGGGTTCACCGTCCCGGACGGGGCAGCCCTTCTTCGGCGCGTCGCCAGCGGCCTAGAAACCTCCGGTCTCGGAGAATTCGAGATCGGGATTCTTTTCGAGCACCCGCTGCAAATAGAACTCACTCTTGAGCAGCAGCACCGGCCTTCCTTGTCGGTCCTCGATCACCCTGGTGGCATCCGAATAGCGGAAAATCTCGGGATCGAACTCACTGCGGAACCAACGCGCCGTGGTGAATGGCAGGGGAGTGAGCTTCAGATCCACCTTGTACTCCGAAGCGAGGCGATGCTGGAGTACGTCGAACTGCAACGGCCCCACCGCGCCCAGGATTGGCGCCGCAGTCCCCGACCCCGGTTCAGTAAACAATTGAACGGCTCCCTCCTGGGCGAGTTGTTCGAGCCCCTTTTCGAGAGACTTGCGATTCATCACCTCCGCCACTTCGACGCGCATGAAGTGCTCGGGAGAAAAGCTCGGAATTCCCGCGAAGGAGAACGAGTCGCGCGCAGTCAACGTGTCCCCGATCTGAAAAATGCCCGGGTCGAACAAGCCGATCACATCGCCGGGATATGCGAACTCGACAGTTTCCCGGTCCTTGGCCATCAACAGGGTCGAATTGGCCAGACGAATCTTCTTGCCCGTCCTCACGTGTAGGACGTGGCTGTCGCGTTCGAATCGACCCGAGCAAACGCGTACGAAAGCCACTCGGTCCCGATGATCCGGATCCATGTTCGCCTGAATCTTGAACACGAAGGCCGAGAAGGGATTGCCCACCGGATCGACGGGGCCCTCGCTCGACTCGTGCGGGCCGGGGGGCGGGGCGAGTTCGAGAAAGTTTTCCAGGAAGGGCAGGACACCGAAGTTGGTCAACGCACTGCCGAAAAAAACCGGGGTCTGTTCTCCCGCCAGAACTCTGCCTCGATCGAAGGCCTCGCCGGCACCATCGATCAATTCCAGCGACTCCACCACCTCATCGGCGAAACTCCCCAAGGCCTCCCGAACTTCATCGGCACCGGGAGGGCCTTCGATGATCTCCTGGTCGACTGCCACCGTACCGTGCTCGCCTCCGGAAAAGAGCAGCAACCGTTGGCGCAAACGGTCGTAGACCCCTCGAAACCTCTTGCCCCCGCCCACCGGCCAGTTGACGGGAACGGAGTCGAGACCCAGAACGTCTTCGATCTCCGTCATCAACTCCAGAGGGTCCCGGCCCTCCCGATCCAACTTGTTGACGAAGGTGAAAATGGGAATTCCCCGCAGGCGGCAGACTTCGAACAGCTTGCGCGTCTGAGACTCCACGCCCTTGGCGGCATCGATGAGCATCACGGCGCTATCAGCGGCTGCGAGGGTCCGGTAGGTGTCCTCACTGAAGTCCTGGTGGCCGGGTGTGTCGAGGATGTTGATCCGAAACCCCCGGTGCTCGAAGTGCATGACCGAGCTGCTCACGGAGATACCGCGTTGTTTCTCGAGTTCGAGCCAGTCGCTGGTCGCATGGCGGGCCGCACGGCGCGCACGCACGGCGCCGGCCTCGCGAACCGCCCCTCCGAACAGAAGCAGCTTCTCGGTCAGAGTGGTCTTCCCAGCATCGGGATGCGAGATGATGGCGAAGGTCCGGCGTCGCCGGACTTCGTCTTCGATCTGAGCTTGGGCATCCATGGCTGGATCCCTTCGTGGAGCCTCGCGCTGACCAAGGCTGGCTGGATGGAGAGTCGCCGCCGAGCGGGTGGTCGAGGGTGGGCCGCTGGTTTACCGCACTCGCAGAAGGCTGCAAGCCGCGGGGCTGTCGGGGGGACCGAGAGGGGTTCAGGTCGCGCCGGAGCGCCCTCTCGTGCACACTGCCCTCCCGGGCGGACACACCCGCCCCGGAGCCAGACCCACCGCGAGAGGCCGCCGCGGAACAGGGCCCGGCAGGAGGTGAAGAAACGGCCCCCGATCGCTGCCGCTTCGCACCCACGACCTCTGGGCCCGCCCACCCCGGCACCCTGTTGGCGGCGCTGCTGTGTTGGCTCGACGCCCGCAGCCGGAACGCCCACTTTCGCCTGCGCCTCGAAGACCTCGACCCCTCGCGTTGCACTCCGGAAAATGCCCTCGACATGGAAGCCGCTCTGGCGTGGCTCGGCATCGACTGGGACGCGTTTTCGGTCCAGAGTGACGAAGCGGCCGCTCATGCATCGGCTCTGGACCATCTCGCCGACCAGGGCCTTCTCTACCCGTGCCGGTGCAGTCGCAGCGAGGTGAAGCAGTTGAACCTCCCGGCCGCCGATGGGGGCTGGCGCTATCCGGGGACCTGTCGCCAGCGCGAGTTACCCACCGGGGGGTGGCGCAAGTGCAGCGAGATCCTGAGGTTGAAACTGCCCGCGGGACGGGTCATCCCGAGCGATGAAGGCGGCATCGAACTCGCCCAAGCGCCGGACGTCCAAATGGGCGACCCGATCCTGCGACGACGCGACGGCTCGATCGCCTATCACCTGGCAGTCGTCGTCGATGACGCCAGCCAGGGCATCACACGGGTGGTGCGCGGCGCCGACCTCGCGAGTTCCTCGGCCATTCAATACGTCCTCCAGGATCGACTTGGCGTCTCCCACCCCGTCTACCGCCACCACCTGCTGCTCCTGGAGGAACGAGGGACAAAATTCGCCAAAATGCATGGTGCCGTGAGCTGGCGAGAACTCGAGCCCCTCTACCCACCGCCACGACTCTGCGGAATGCTCGCCCATTGGTGCGGATTGATCCCAGAACCCCTCGACATCACACCCGCGGACCTCGTCTCGGGTTTTTCCTGGTCACGCGTGCGTCGCCGAGACCTCGCGCTTCGCTGGACGGGTCGGGAACTCGAACTCCTTTGACGGCCCGAGGCGCCACCGCCTAGACCCGGTCGAGCAGTTCCCTCAATTCACCCAGATCGGCGATCTGGTGATCAGGAGCCGGCCCGGAATGTTCTCCCAGGGCGGCCTCCGGATCTGGAATGCGCCGGGTGATCCAGACCGTGCGGATGCCCAGAGCTGCGGCACCCGCGACGTCTGCTCGGAGACTGTCGCCTACGTGTAGCGCTTCGTCGGGTGCAACTTCGAGTTCCGCCAGCACGCTCTTGAAAATCTCGGGGTGCGGCTTGCGCAGGCCGTGGGTCTCCGAAATCACCACCCCGTCGAGATGGGTCGCCAGCCCAGCCGTCTCGAGAACGAAATGCGCGGTGGGAGCGTGGGTAAAATTGGAGCAGAGACCCAGGCGCACCCGCTCGCCCAGCCGCGCCAGTACCTCCGCGTGGTGATCGGGAGCGGGTGCATTCTGTCGGAACAGGCTCATGTGGGTTTCCGTCAGCACTCCTGGCAGCTCAGGGGTCGGGAGTCCCAGTCGCTCGACGATCTTCTCGAAGCGAACGATCGAGGGCAGTTCCACGTCTTGTTCGTAGTAGTGGGGCCGCAGCTCGCGATCGACGGCAAAGAGCGTCTCGGCGAAATGGTCGAACTCCACGTCAGCGGTTCCAGCGATAACGTCGTGGAGTACTCGCAGAGACGAGGCGAACTCGCGGCCCTTCCACTCCACTTGCGGAAAGTCCTCGAGACGAAGGTCGACGAGGGTGTCGAAGAGATCGAACACGATGGCTCGGATGGGCATGGCAAGGGACCATAGCGCGCCGAGCGTGGAAGATGATGGGACCACGGTCTGTCCCGCTAGACTGCGATCAACGTGGATACCATCACGCAGGCACTGCTGGGCGCCACCGTAGGGCAGGCAGCAACCGCAAAGACCCTCGGACGACGCGGAATCTGGTGGGGAGCCGCCGGTGGCCTGTTGCCCGACCTCGACGTATTGGCGGGCATCAGCCACGGCCCTTTTGGGGAACTCCTTTATCACCGGGGACCGACCCATGCGTTGTGGTTCGGTCCAGCCATCGGCCCACTGCTGGCGTTGGTAGTTTGGTCTGGTTACGCGGCGACACGCCGCTACCGACAGACAGAGCCTTCTCCCGGAGAATTCCCGAACACTCCCCTCGACCCCGGGGAACGCCGAGCCCTCGTGCCCTGGATCCGTTTGTTTGTCCTGGCATTGCTCACCCACCCGCTGCTCGACGTCTTCACCACCTACGGCACACAGCTGCTGGCGCCCTTCGATCTGCAGCGCTTCGCCCTTCACGGAGTGTCGATCATCGACCCCATCTACTCGGGCGTGCTGGCAGCTGGTTTGTGGATCGGACGAAAACGACCCGTCGAAGCGAAGCGCAGGATTGCTGGGATCGCGCTCCTCTTGTCCACCCTGTACCTGTTCGTGGGGGTTGAACTGAACCGATGGGCCGAACGGGACGTGAGGGAACAACTCGCGGAAACGAGCGGGATCGAGGCCAAAGTACGGGCCTACCCCACCTTTCTGCAGCCCTTTCTGCGACGCGTGGTCGCGCGAAGCCCGGACGAAGTGTACGTGGGGCTTCATTCCACGTTTGCGCCGGGCCGCTCACTCCTCGAGAGTTTCCGTCCCCTCTCTCACCCCCTGGTGGACCGTCTACGCGCCACGCCCGAAGGGGCACTCTTCGAATGGTTCGCCATGGGAGAGACCACAGCCAGGGTGACCCCCTCGGGCGACGAATTGATCGTGGAGATCGATGATCTCCGCTACGGGATGACCGGACTCGCCCCCGCGGACCGCGGGATGTGGGGAGTGCGCGCTTCTTTCGACCAGCAGGGGAACCTGATCGATGAGGTCCGCCGTTCGAACCGAGAACGCATCGACACCGATCGTGGCGTGTTCCAGGCACTGTGGCGTGGAACCTGGGGAGACCTCGGAGGCTTCAAGGAACTCCTGAAAAAAGAGCATCCCTGACGTGAACCATCGAAAGCGGGCACCGGTTGGCCCGCAACTCGAGACTTGAGACCGCCGCCGCCGTCGTTTATAAGGCAGCAAGGCCACCGCAAACGGGGCGCTGGACGACACGCTGCCCAGACGGCCTTGGGGAGTCACGTGAAATACGGTTTTTCGCTGCTGGGGATCAGCCCCCGCTACTACGCCGATGTCGCCGCGGCTGCCGAGGAGTCCGGCTTCGAATCGATCTGGCTGCCCGAACACGTCGTATTCCCCGACGAAATGCCCACCACCTATCCGTACTCGGAAAGCGGTCTTCCCGTCACTCCATCCGCCACGCCGCTCTACGATCCCTGGGTGGCGTTGGCCTACATCGCGTGTGCGACGAGCACCCTACGCCTGGCCACCCAGGTCTTCATCCTGCCCTTGCGCCACCCACTACTCGCGGCCCGGCAGATCGTCACACTCGATCGTCTCTCGGGGGGGCGCGTGATCGTTGGAGCCGGCGTGGGATGGCTCGAACAGGAGTTCGACGCCCTCGACCAATCCTTCCGCGACCGGGGACGCCGCACGGACGAGATGATCCCGTTGATGCGTCGCTTGTGGACAGACCCCGTAGTCGAGCACCGCGGTGAGTTTTTTGACTTTGACTCCGTCCGTTTCGAGCCCAAACCACTCCAGAAGAACGGAATTCCCATCGAGATCGGTGGCGCGTCGGCGCCAGCGCTGCGGAGGGCGGGTCGCCTGGGCGACGGCTGGGTCGAAATCGGTGGCGAATCCCTTGACGACGTCACCCCCCATATCGAAACGATCCAGCAGCACCGGCGCGAAGCCGGACGACAAGACCTCCCCTTCGACATCACCCTGGGCTTCGGACTGGCTGAGCGAGCCGATGATCGGAAACGCGCTGCGGATCTCGGCGTCACACGGCTGCTCACCAACCCGCCCTTCCCCGAAGGCGGCGGCGGGACACCCCCCGAGCGCGCAGTGGAATTCATCCGCGAGTTCGGACGAAATGTGATCTCAGCTGACGAGAGCTGACGGAGGATACTGTTCATGGAAGCTTGGGAACTCGTTGCCCGCGAGAGCATTCGAGATTTGATCGGGCGATACAACGCCAACGGTGATTCGGGGCGATTTGATCCCATGCTCGAGTTGTTTGCCGAAGACGCGACCATGGAACTCCCCACCGGCATTCACCAGGGCCGCGCTGCGATTCGCGCCATGTTCGAAGGTGTGGCCACGAGTACCGGGGCGGGACCCTCGGCAAGAGCCCAATTCATCCGGCACTTCACCGCGACCCACCAGATCGATGTGCTGAGCAGGACCGAGGCAAGGAGCCGCTGCTACTACGCGGTGCTGACTGATCGAGGTCTCGACCACTGGGGCCGCTATATCGACGAATTCCGAAACATCGACGGCCGCTGGCTCTTCTGGCACCGCAAGGTCACCACCGACAGCACCGTGCCCGATAGTTGGGCCAGGGGTTGATACCCAGAACCCCTGGCGTCGTCTCCCGACATCCTCGCACCCATCGCGCGGTCTCCACGAGACACCTCAGTCAGTTCGTCGCCAACCCATCCAAGCAGTAGACTGGCGTCCCGAACACCGGTCGAGGCCGAGATGTCATCTTCATCCCACGAATTCCGGTCACTCCGCCTGGCACTCCTGTTGAGCGCTGCCGTTCTGACGACGTCTTGCGCAACGACCGTCACGGAATCGCAGCGACTCGACCGGCGCCCCCCCAACATCGTCCTCATCATCGGAGACGACCACGGATATGCCGATTTCGGATTCATGGGATCCGACGTCATCAAAACCCCCCACCTCGATGCCCTCGCTGCCAACGGGACCTTGTTTCCTGTGGGCTACACCACCGCGAGTGTCTGTCCGCCCGCCCTTCGGTCGATCCTGACGGGCCTGTATCCAGACGAATGGCCACCCCGTCTGAGGCGCCACGGCAAGAAGCGTCCCAAGCATGACATCGAATATCTCAGCACCCTCCCCCGAATCCTCTCGAAGCACGGCTACGCGACCTTTCAGGGAGGCAAGCACTGGGAGGGTTCCTTTCGACAGGCGGGTTTCAGCCATGGCATGACGGAGACCCCGGACCCCTCGACCTTCACGGGGCAAGCGGGAGGACGCGGCCTCGAACTCGTCCGCTCGACAGTGAAACCCGCGTTCGACTTCATTGATCGACACGTCGACCAACCCTTCTTTCTTTGGTTCGCACCCCAACTGCCTCACACGCCCCACGATGCCCCAGAGCAGTTCCGGGCACCCTATCGAGCTGCCGGGCTCCACCGCACCAGCGTGGCCTATTACGCCAACATCACGCGTTTCGACCAGGGCGTGGGAGATCTGATGGCGCACCTCGATGCCAAGGGTCTCCTCGACGACACCCTGGTCGTGTACGCGGCCGACAATGGGTGGCAGCATGAGGTGCCGCCCGCTGGCGCTCGTCCCAACCCTCGCGGCGGTGGCAAGGGAAAAGCCTCATTACACGAGATGGGATTCCGCACGCCCATCGTCTTCAACTGGCCGGGCGTCGTACCCGCTGGGGTCGTCAACCCCGCACTGATCTCCACCGTCGACCTCTACCCCACGCTGCTCGACTACGCCCAGCTCCCTCCTCCAACGGATCGATCCGGGATCGATCTCCTCCCGATCATCCAGGCTGGCGAAGGAAGCGTACGGTCGGAGATCGTGGGCACGATGACCTATCTGCGCGCGGACACAGGCAAACCATCTGACGCGAGCACGAAGCTTCGCAGAGGTGGTCGATTCCTCCGCAACGAGCGTTGGCACTACCTCTGGTACGATACGGGCCAGGTCGAGCTCTATGACATCGTGAGTGATCCGGCCGAGCATCAGAATCTCTCCACAAGCGAACCTGAGGTGGCTCGAAACTTGCGGCGCACGCTCCAGACCGAATTGATCCTACGTGCGGATCCCATTCACAATCGATTGCAGCGCTCGGGCGCTTCCAGCAACGAGCAGCCCGCACCTTGAGTCACCGCACAGTCCGGGTTGCGATCCTCGCCCTGCTCCTCCTGGGTTGTGGAACGTCCCGCCCTCCTTGCGACACTGGCCCACCCCAGGTGCTCCTGATCGGTGATTCGATCACCTTCGGCCTCGCCAGCGAGCCCACTGGACCCGGCTATGCGACCTTGTTGTCCGAGAGACTCGCCGATACCCACAGGGTGAAGAACCTGGGGCGCGAGGGCGCAAGCTCACTGGACTGGGCTGGCTCGGGCTTCCCGGGAGGCGATCTCTTCGTCCTTCTTGCAGAGCCCGCTCTCCCGGCCGACATCGTGACCATCCTACTGGGCACCAACGATGCCGCCGGCTCCGGAGAACTGCGACCGGTATCGCCAGAGAGCTACGGAAACGCGATCCGAACCCTCATCCGCCGCTGTCTGGCAGCAGGCGCAGGTACTGTGATTTTGATGGCCCCACCACCCGCGTGGTTCGAGAAGCCCGAGAACCCGAGTCGCCTGAGCGGCTATCAAACCCAGGTGACCGAGATTTGCGGCACGGACGCGCGGGTGATCTGCGGACCGGACCTCTTCCATCTCATGAGCAAACGCCCACCGGACTTCCAGGCCTTCGACGTACACCCCACCGCCCGTGGACACGAAAAGATCGCGAACGCACTCGAGCATTCCATCCTCGAAAACGACTGTCGCTGACCCTCCGGACATCCGGAACGAACCCTGCGAGCGGGGGCGTTAATCGCGTTCTTCCCGCTCGGCTTCGGGGGTGAGAGGACGCTCCAGCACCTGGGGCGGAAGTGCCTGATCGGGGGGCGAGTGTTCCGAGACCAAGGCATTGAGCCGGTCTATGAATTGCCGCAAGCGACCCACGTTCCGCCGGTTGAACCTCATCTTGATTCGCGGCAGGACCTCCGCCTGGGCAGCAGGCGCCAACTCGATGCGGCCACTCGTCAGCAGATCGGAGAAATCGACGTTGAGCTGCTCGAGTTGAGCATCGTCGGGTGGTTGCTGAACCCGTATGATCAGATCGCTCCCTACGTAGCGACTCGAGTGATAATTGTCGTAGAACCCAACGACCTCCTGAACCGCCTCTTCCACGTCGTCGGTCACTCGGAACAGGGCCAGATCCTCGTCGTCGATCAGTTTTCGATCGCGGAGGTGGGTGAGAACATACTCTTCCCAGTCGCGCCAATAGCTCCCCCCGGGTGAGTCGACGAAAATCACGGGTAGAACATCGCTCTTTCCAGTCTGGATCAAGGTCAGCGCTTCGAAACCCTCATCGTGGGTCCCAAAACCACCCGGAAACAGCGCGATGGCGTGGGCCTCCTTTACAAACATCAGCTTCCTCGTGAAGAAGTAACGAAAGTTGATGAGTTTCTGGTCACCGTGGATGACTTCGTTGGCGCGCTGCTCCATGGGCAGACGAATATTGACGCCGAACGATGCCGCGCGACCGGCCCCTCCATTGGCGGCGCGCATGATTCCCTCCCCCGCGCCCGTGATGGTCATCCAGCCCAACTCAGCCATGCGTTCAGAAAACGAGTAGGCGGCCGTCCAGTCTGGATGATCGGAAATCGTCCGAGCACTCCCAAAAACCGCCACTTTTCGGATGTTTCGATAGGGGGAGAACACGCGAAAAGCGTGCCGAAGCTCCTTCAGCGAACTGTTGACGAGCTTCGAATCCCCCGTCGTGGAGCCATCGCGCATGAGCCTCAGCGCACTCACGATAACCTGGCGGATGTGATCGCTATCGCCGGCAGTGCCGTAGATTTCTCGAGCTCTTCCCACCAGAGCTTCAATCTGATCGTTGAGTTCCGGAATTTCCGATTCGTAACGGCGACGAGAGGTGCCCATGAAGTGCGAAGATACCCAGTGCCGGATTGCACGCCATCACCATGACAGGTGTACTCTGTTGACGTGTTAGGGATCAGTTCCACGTTCGCCAGATATCTCGCATTCCAGCTACCAGGTCTGATGATCGTCGGGCTGATTCTCTCGACACTGGTAGAGATGAATTGGCTGTCACTGCGACTGGCTGCCTGGCTCCTGGGGCTCTGGGTCTTTTCGGAACTCGCTTTGTACCCCCTGCTCAAGATCGCGTATGCACCCAAAAAGTCGCAGGCTGGAGGACTTGAATCGCTGATCGGACGTCATGGCACCGCTCGCGACGCTCTCGCGCCGGAGGGATACGTGCTGATGGGAGCAGAGCGCTGGCGAGCTCGAAAAGCTCGACCGGGAGAATCGGTTTCGCCCGGCGATACGGTTCGAGTCGTCGCTGTCGAGAACCTGACCCTGCTCGTGGAGTCCGACGCCAAGGCACTCGAACCCGGCGACGCCGAATTGGAACCGACCTACCGAAACGAAAACTGATCCCGTGGACGAGTCAAGGCGCGACCCGAAGGGTCAGCGGCGCCCATCTCCTTGACGACGGTCAAGGGCCTCACTCACCCTCAGGCTTCGATTCCCGAAGTCTTTGCCATCGAGGGCCGAAACAGCCGCCTCCGCGGAAGTCGTTTCATCGAACTCGACAAAACCAAAACCACGCGATCGTCCGGTCTCCCGGTCGGTGATCACCGCAACGGACTCCGTGGCGCCATACTGTTCGAACAGCTCTCGGAGTTCATTCTCGGTGGTAGAGAACGGAAGATTGCCTACGTAGAGTTTTTTCTTCAAACCACGCTCCTCGATACTTTGCAATTCACGTTGCCCATTCGAAGGAATTTCTTCCGGAAGCCTCTCACCGGAACACCCGGCTCAGGCGCTTCGATCCGATGACACTTTCCCGAGCCGGATGGATACGCCGAATCGACTCACGGGAGCCCGATGATTGAAACATGGATTCGTGTTCCGATTCGATCTTTTTACACACTCTTGAGAACTACTTCCGTTCTCTCATCTGCGCGCCCCTCCGCACATAACGCTGTTTCACGTATAGAACACAGCGTCAACGGCTCCGCTGGAAGCGGACAAAACGCGGGCGTCCTGTCTTCATTGGGCTCGCCCCCCGAACCCAGCAAGAACGAGAGGAGACTTTCGACTGGACGGAAAACTGCCGACATCGCCTCCCCGGCCCGAGACCGGGCAACGGGGTCCGGAGCCGCCTTCATCGCGGAGTCCGAGTGGACACGAATGCCAGTTCCCCCGGACACCGGGGGGCCGGCAGCCACGGGGCAGAATCCAAAGGGGAAACAGGTAGACTGGCGCTCGTTCAGACGGCACACCGGGGCTTTCATGGAGGCGGAATGGAGATCGAGGCTGGGAGCGGACACCTCTCCTCGAGCGATGAATCAGTGAGGAACAAGGTGCCGGGACGACACATCCTGGTCACAGGAGCGACCGGATTCATCGGCAAGGTTCTACTCGAGGCACTGATCAGGCGCCGGGAGGCTCTGGGCATCGAACACGTCCACCTGCTCATCCGTTCCAAACCCGGCATCGATCCCCTAGCCCGTTTCGAACAGGAAGTGGCTCGCGCTCGGTGTTTCGAGGCACTCCCCAAAGGATGGACGAGCCGGGTAACGGTGGTTCCAGGAGATCTGCAGACCGAGGGGTGTGGACTCACATCCGAAAACCATCAACGATTGGCCGAAGCCGTCACCCACGTCATCCACAGCGCGGCCTCCGTCGAATTCGACCTGCCGCTTCCCAAAGCTCTGGAAGAGAACGTTACAACCAGTCTCAACCTGCTGGAAGTCGTCCGCGACTTCCCACACCTCGAATCCCTCGTGAGTCTCTCCACCGCCTACGTCACCCCGCATTCGCCGAACCAACAGCGCGTCCCTGAGCGTCTGGCTCCCCTGCCCCGACCCGCCGAGCATCTCTACCGAGAGGGTCTGGACGGAGCCATGGAAGAAAGCACCTTGTTGCGGGAAACGGGACACCCCAACACCTACACACTTTCCAAATGCATCGCCGAGCATCTACTCGTCGATCGCCAGGGAAGCATCCCCCTGACCCTGATTCGACCGAGCATCGTTTCCGCCACCTGGCGAGAGCCCTTCCCGGGGTGGATTGACAGCCATGCAGCCTTCGCAGCCTTCGTGATGCTGGTGGGATCTGGACATCTCCGTGCGGTGGCCGCACGGCCCAACGCACGCGTGGATCTTGTGCCCTGTGACGAGGTCGTCGCCCAGACGCTGGATGCGTGTCTCGAGAGGCCCGAATCCGTCAAGGGAACCATCATCCGTCACGCTGTAGCCGGACTGGAGCGCGCCAGCCAGGTGGAACTCTGCCGATCCGTGATCACGAACTTTTTCAGCAAACACCCACTGGGTTCAGGGCCGCGCCTTCATTACATGGGACCCGATGGTCCCATGTTCCGGCTAAGAGAGTGGCTCCACCATCGGCTCCCCATGACCGCCGCCGCGGCCTGGCTCGGTCTTTCGGGGAAACGCGATGGACGCCGAAAGGTGCAGAGCCTGGAGACCCGGCTTCGCTACCTCAACCGGGCCTTCCCCTACTTCACCCACCACACCTTCGACTTCGAGATGGGGGCACCATTTCGGGCAAACGACTTCTCGCCCGGTGCGTACCTCGAGACCATCTGTCAGGGAGTCCATACCCTGATGCGACGCGGTTCTCTGACCCGAAGGCGCCGACCTCGCAGTACCACGGGACCCGGGGAAGGCTCGGAGCCCGGCGAAAGAACAGCCTAGGGTTTCGACGGCAATCCGCTGAAGTGATCGTCGTCGCGGCCCACGTTTACCACCTGACTCGGGACCGCGCAGGCCGTGCACAGGGAAACAAATTCGCGGTAGGCAGAGCCCGCCCTCTCCCAATCTCGATCTGCCAGCGCCCGCGACAGGGGCAAGAGCATCGGAGACCCCGAGCTCCAGCCCACCGGGGAAATCCCAAGCAGGGTTTCAATCGCTCCCAATCGATAACTGGCCAATTCCGGATTCTCAGCCTCCAGTGCATCGCCCAATTCGGCGACCTGACTCTGAAGGTTCCCCACCAGGCTCGACCAGTGAAGAGGCATCCACGCGTCGGAACTCGAGGCCGTAAATTCAAACGTGGTGACCTTCCCGGATTCCTGGCGGGGCAGCGTCAGAGCATTGACGTCCGAGCCACCCAGAGCGGTGTAGCCACCGACGAACACCAGAACGAGGAGGCCTACGAACCAAAGGAAAGCGAGAATGCTGAATCGAACATCCAGGTTCACCGGTGGTTTTTCGGCCAACCCCCCGATTTCTTGAGCCGAACGGTAGCCCCAACCCTCACAGCCAGGTCACCTGCTGCCGGCGGCAGTTTTTCTGGTAGGGTGAATGGCGATCCGAAGGTCCGCCTTCCCGCGAGCCTCCCCAGGGGCCCGCGACGAGCCGAAAACCTCTGAGTGAGCAAACAGTTGCAGCCGTCATCTGCACCCGTGGAAACTCTCCTGGCCGAGCTCCTAGCCGCTCGGGAGACCGCCCGAGCCCGTGGCTCGAAATCCGAAACACGGCGCACTGGCCTCTCACCTGGATGCCGGCTGTTTGAATGCCTCGACGGAGCTCCATGTTCTCGCTGAGAGGCATCTCGAAAGCGTACGACGGCGTGTCAGCCATCGATGGTTGTGATCTCGACGTAACGCCGCAACGCACCACGGTTCTGATCGGTCCGTCAGGCTGCGGGAAATCGACCCTGCTGCGGCTCATGATCGGGCTCACCTCTCCAGATGCGGGGGAGGTCCACTTCGGTAAGACCCCCATGACACTCGATTCCGCGCCCGGCCTGAGGCAACGCATGGGCTACGTGATTCAAGATGGGGGGCTCTTTCCCCACCTGACTGCGGAAGCCAACGTCACGCTGATGGCGACGTACCTGGGCTGGGAGACCGAGCGTGTTCGCTCTCGCGTCCACGAACTCGCCAACCTTACCCAGCTCCCGGAGACCGCCCTGGGTCGATACCCGGTCGAATTGTCGGGTGGCCAGCGTCAGCGGGTGAGTCTGATGAGAGCGCTGATGTTGGACCCCGACGTTCTTCTGCTCGACGAACCCCTGGGCGCACTCGACCCCATGATCCGCTTCGACCTCCAATCCGACCTCCGCGAGATCTTCGAAACACTGAAAAAAACCGTCGTGATGGTCACCCACGACATGGCAGAAGCGGTCTTCTTCGGGGATGCCATCGTTCTGCTCAGAGACGGCCGGATCGTGCAAGCGGGTAGCTTCGACCAACTTCGTCACGCGCCCGAGGACGAGTTCGTCACGCGTTTTCTTCGCGCCCAGCGGCTGCCGGAAGTGAATCCAGCATGACCCCCTGCCGCTCGCTCGCAGCCGCCGCCATCCTCTTCGCTCTATGCGTGCCGGGATCATCCGCCACCGCGCAAGAAACCGACCTTCGGCCGGTGCAGGTGGGCTCGAAAAATTTCACCGAAAACGTCCTTCTGGGAGAGATGGCCACTCTGCTGATCAGAACCGACGGTCTGCCGGCATCGCACCGCGAGGCAATCGGGGGAACTCGGGTCGTCTTCGACGCCCTGGTCGCCGGTGACATCGATATCTATCCCGAATACACGGGAACCTTGAAGCACGAGATCCTGGCCGACCTCGAACTCGAGACTCAGAACGATCTCCGAGACGCACTCGCCGAGCGAGGGCTCCTGCTGGGACCGGCTCTGGGATTCCAGAACAACTACGCACTCGGTATGAAGGCTCGGCGCGCTGACGAACTTGGCATCCGGAACATCTCGGACCTGGTGCGATATCCAAAACTCGTCTTTCGGTTCGGAAACGAATTCATGGACCGGCGCGATGGCTGGCCGGTGCTTCGAGACCGCTATCGACTCCCGCAATCCGACGTGCGGGGCGTCGACCACGACATCGCGTATCGGGGCATCGACAGTGGCGGGGCCGATCTCATCGATCTCTACACCACCGACGCAGAGATCTCCTACTACGGTCTCCGCGCCCTGGAGGATGACCTCGGCCATTTCCCATCCTATGAAGCCGTTTGGCTGCTTCGAAATGACCTCCTCGAACGCGCGCCAGACGTCATCGAAACACTCTCCCAGATCGGCGGCCAGATCTCCGAGCCGGACATGATCGCGATGAACGCTCGCGTGAAGCTCGACAAGACTCCCGCGGGCCTGGTTGCCGCGAATTTTCTCAGGGATCGCCTCGGCATCCGTGCCTCCTTCGAATTGGAGAGCGACCTCGCGCGATTCTGGCGCTGCACCGTCGAGCACCTGACTTTGGTGGGCGTGTCGCTGGGCGCGGCCATTCTCGTCTCGATCCCTCTCGGCATTGCAGCTGCACGCCATCGGCGCCTGGGCCGCCTGATCCTGAGTAGCGTGGGCGTGATTCAGACCATCCCATCACTCGCCCTCCTCGTCTTCATGATTCCGCTCCTCGGAATCGGAGGCCCCCCGGCGATGGTGGCACTCTTCCTCTACAGCCTGCTCCCCGTCGTGCGGAACACCCACGCCGGCCTGAGCGGAATCCCCATCCAACTGCGGGAATCGGCCGAAGCATTGGGACTGCCACCGAATGCCCGCCTTCGTCGCATCGAGTTGCCGCTGGCCATGCCTTCGATCCTGGCTGGCATCAAGACATCTGCGGTCATCAACGTGGGCACCGCTACCCTGGGCGCGCTCGTAGGTGCGGGGGGTTACGGTCAGCCCATCCTGACGGGGATTCGCCTGGACGACGTCAACCTGATTCTCCAGGGCGCAGTGCCCGCTGCCGTGTTGGCACTACTCGTCCAGGGATTCTTCGACGTAACCGAGCGCGTGACAGTCCCCAAAGGGCTCCAACTCGAAGCGCGCTGAATCAGCTCCCTGGATCGACCAGAAGGCCCACGAGTTCGTCGAAAGCCGCATCGGCAATCGCCTGCAACTCCGGGTCGGTTCGGTCTTGAATGGGATGCGGGACGTAGAGCCCCGCAGTATCCGCCCCGAGAGCTCTGGCCTGGACTTCAGCGCCGTCAGTGAACTCGGTCGTTGCGACGAACACCGTCGGAACCCCCTGCAACTCCAGATTCATCGTGTCGTGCACACTGCACGACGTACAGCTTCCTCAATCTGCCAGGGCTTCGATGACTGCATCGCACTTCGACGCGATCTCCTGTCGGAGATCCAAGGGTGCCGGTTTGGTGAAAGTCGGCTTCGAGAAACGCAGCACCGTCGCCCCAGCCTCCTGGAGGCGTTCATCGACACGATCGAGGAACACATCTCCACGCGCCTTCGAAATGTCGAGAAGCCCCACCTTCAGGCCCCTCAACTGGGCAGGGCGAGGCAAGCGCTGACGGATGGCAGGCTCTCGCTCGCTGGTGGGATCCAAGATCAATCGGGGTTTCACCGATCCATTTTCGAGTCGCGTCATGGTCGAATCTCCCTCATCACGGGTTGGCTTCCCATGGGCCCCGACGCCCAACCACCGATCATGGCCGAGAACAGCCCCGCTCCGCCACCACACCGAACAATACGAAGACCCTCCGGGCGAAACTTGGGCAAACGCTTGCCCGACATCCCTTCGGGAAACCCTTCGGCAATACCCCCGGCCCCGCGAACCACTTCATCTCCGTCGATCATCAACAACTCGTGCAGCCGGTCGGTGAGTTGGCGCTTGCTCCAACCCGCCTCGGCAAACACCCTCGAGTGCTCTGGGCTCACCACCAACATGCAATCGAAGCCCAACAGCGCCTTGGGGTGGTGAAGCGTCCGCAGGTTGACCGCAAAGCTGCGCGCCAGGGATTCCGGCTCGCGTGAGAGCTGATCCACGATGTTGCGCGGCCCTTCGCCCGCAAAGACCGTCACACAGTCCACTCCCGGTTCGGCGCCAAAATCAGCCGACAACGGCTGCCAGGGCGAATTCTCCTCGTCTTCTGGAAAACAGAACGAAAGCTTTCCCGGGTTACCGAAAGTCGCTCGGTCCACCTCCCCCGGCCGTCCGCCCCCCACATTTCGAACCACGAGTTGCACGGCACGGCCGATGGTGAGGTTGGGGCGATTGCCCTGACCCAGGGCATTGATGGCCGCATTCATACCCAGCGTGCGACGAATGGGACCGTTGACCACGACGACAGGTCCGACGGGCATGGTGGTCGCGAGCACCCCGTGAATGTTGAATTCATCGGTACAAACCGCCTCAACTGCAGCCAGAACGACAGGCAGATATTCCGGGCGACAACCTGCCATGACTGCATTGATGGCGACCTTTTCGACCGTGCACTCCACCAGGTCCGGCGCCACCGTAGCCACCACTTCGCTGGGGTCCCGCGTGGTTCCCTCCAGCATGGCGAGTACCCTGCGCTCGGTCGGTGGAACGACGGGCAGACCGTCGGTGAACCCCCTGTCGAACAAGGCCTCGATCTCGTCTTCCAACACCGAGAGTTCGATGCGCCGGGCAGCCAGTGCCGATGCTCCGAAGCGCACGGCGAGATCGGGCGCAAGCACGGGATCCACCGAGAGAGAGCCGCAACCGGGCCGCTGATCGGGAAGCTCGTCCTCGCCAGCGGCGCCACGGCCGAGCTTCTCGACCCCCGATAGCTGCTCCCATTCTTCTCGATGCCACCCCAGCACCCGCTGCTCTTCCTCTCCGGAATCATCGACGCGCAACAGCGTGGGCACCGCCTCGATATCGTGATGCCAGGAGATCTCGAGAGAGGTGTCGTCCAACGCCATTCCCTCCTCGGGGAAGCTGGGGTCGTCCTGGGTGTACACCGTCAAATCCCCGGCTTCGGCAAGGCGTCTGAGTACCGGAGCGACGAGCACGCAGGTCGGGCAGTCACGCTTGACGAAGGCAACCAGACCCCTGGGCAGCGGAGGGCGCGTAGGCGGCGACATGTCACCAGAATAGACGATGCGCCGAGAAGCGCGCACACTCATCCTCAAGTGACCGAACCGCGAATGAAGTACATCGCCCCTTGGAATCTGAACCACCGGCGACGCTGCATACCTCACGGAGGGTCGGCCCTTGAAGACCATCGCGCTGATCCGGCACGCGAGTGCCGGCCCCACGCCACCGCGGGGAGGAGACATCGATCGGCCCCTGGACAGCCGGGGACGCGGTGAGATCGTCGACTTGTTGGATCGGTTCACACAGACGGAGATGACGCCTCAGCTCGTACTCTGCTCTCCTGCTCGGCGCGCCCTCGAAACACTGGAGGGAATTCGAGGACACTCGTCTCTTGCTGGGTGTACCGTCTTGATAGAGGAAGGTCTCTATCTGGCCAGTTCGAGCCAGCTCATGGAGCGGCTGCACGCCACCGACGAGAACGTGGACTCAGTCGTCTTGATCGGGCACAACCCCGGAATTGGCATGCTGGCCCACGAACTGGCCCAGCCCTACGACGAAAAACGAGAAGGGCCGAGCCTGAGCGGGGATTTCCAAACCGCAGCGCTGGCCATTCTCCAGTTCAACGCCAAAGACTGGTGGGGTATCGCCCAGAGCCGCGGAGTCTTGACCACCATGAACGCCCCAACTTGAACGACCGATGGAAGTCACTCGATCGTGATCACTGCGGCGAGGATCTCGACACGGTCCCTGGGCTTTCCCTTGCGCGTTCCCTTCTTTTCCAAGGCGCGTAGCGTCTTCTTTCCCTCCACCATCTGCCCGTACACCGTGTGTTTCCCATTCAGTTGCTTGATGCTCTTGAAAGTGATGAAGAACTGGCTCCCATCGGTGTTCGGCCCCCGGTTTGCCGCACTCAGAATGCCACGCTTGCTGTGCTTGGCTCGGCGATCCTTTTCGGGAAATTCCCCCTTCATCAAGTAGCCGGGCGAGCCTGCTCCTGTGCCGGTGGGATCGCCCCCCTGGGCCATGAAACCGGGGATGATGCGGTGGAAGGTCAGCCCGTCGTAGAAGCCGAGCCGCGTCAGGTAGATCAAGCTCGAGACATGCATGGGAGCGAGGTCCGGGAACAATTCGAAGCGCATGGACCCGTCATCGGTCTCCAGATCCCAGTAGTAGGTCTTGGACTCATCGAACGGAAGAATGGGCGGAGGCGACAACTCGATGCGCCATCGTGGATCTGAATCGTCGATGGGCTCGTCGGCAATGAACGCGTCAATGACCGAGAGAACGTCCTCTTCGGCCGACGCGACCGACGCGACCGACGCAGCCAAAGCGACCAAGATCGCCAAGGAACCCACCCGAAGAAGCAGCCCCAAGTCCGTCGCCAACCGGGACGGATCACAGGAGCTCGTCGAGATCCCTTGGTCGGCCCGTGCCAGAACATCGCGACGCCAGAAATTCGAAACCGTCATCCCGCACCCCCATTCTCGATTTGTCGTCTCTCCTCGTCCCAAATTACCCAACCCAGTGTACCCACAAGATCCTCCATTTCGGACCTTTCTGCACGCGCAATGACGCCCCGAAGCCGTCCGCTCCACCAACAGCGAGCGATCGCCAGTCGCGGACCGATCGAGCGTCTCGGGACTCACTCGACCCGGCTCCAGGCCGACTACCTCAGATGCGACCCGGCGGCGTACAATGGCCACCGAGTTGGCTGCCCAGAGCGCCGAACGACCGGAGGCAGGATGCCCGTCGAAGACATGATCTCCTCGGATTCCCACATCATCGAACCCCCGGATCTGTGGGTCGAGAGAGTGGACTCGCCGTTCCGCGAGCGGGCGCCTCGGGTCCAGCGCGAAGAGAACGGGGACTGGTGGTACATCGATGGAAAGCGCTCGATGTCCTTCCTCGGCATCCAGACGGGCGACCGCTTTTCGAAAGACGCGACGGAACTGGTGATCGAAGCCCGGTTCGAGGACGTTCGTACGGCCGCATATGATCCCCGTCGGTACGTGGAGGAGAACCTGAGCGATGGAGTCGTCGGTCAGGTCTTGTACCCGAGCGAAGCCCTCCTGGCCTTCAGCATCGCAGACTCGGAACTCTGCTCCGCTTGCATGCGAGCGTACAACGACTTCATCGCCGAATTCTGCAGCGATGCGCCCGACCGATTGAAGGGCATCGCCCTGATCAACCTCGACGACCCCGACGCCGCAGTCCGCGAAATGGAGCGCTGTCGAAAATTGGGGCTCGCAGGCGCCCTCATCACAGTGCTCCCTCCGCCCGATGCCACCTACGACCGGCCCCTCTACGAAGGCGTATGGTCAGCGGCTGTGGATCTCGACATGCCTCTGAGCATGCACGTAGCGACGGGGCGCGCTGCTCTCAGCGTGGACACGGGCCAGGAGACGATCCAACGCGTCTCCGAGGCGGCCTTCTACCTCCAGGACCACTTCGTGAGAAAATCGATCGGAGAGATGATTTTCTCCGGTGTCTTCGAGCGGCACCCCAGACTTCGGGTGGGATCCGTGGAGCACGAGGTCTCCTGGATTCCCTTCTTCCTGTTCCAGATGGACTACTGCTACACCGATCGGCCCGTGCGGGGCGAATGGCACCGCTTTTCCGACCCAGACATTCGACCCAGCGATTTCTTCCGCCGGAACTGCTTCGTCAGCTTTCAGGAAGATGCTGCTGGTATTCGAGAACGTGCGGTGGTCGGCGTCGAAAACCTGATGTGGGGCTCCGACTATCCGCACACCGAGTCGACCTTTCCGCGTTCGCGAGAGATCACTTCCAAGATTCTCGCGGACGTGTCTCAATCCGAACAAGACCAGATCCTTCGGGACAATGCCGCGGCCCTGTACGGATTCGATCTTCGAACACTCCACCGATGAGGATCCCACGACCATGAAACCTTCCGCCCTGGTGATCGGCGGGACCGGACCGACGGGCCACTTCATTGTCAACGGCCTGCGAGCACGGGGCCATGCAGTGAGCATCCTGCACACTGGCCGTCACGAAATTCCCGAGATCCCCGATGACGTCGAACACATTCACACTGATCCCTACGATGAAGCCGCCCTGAAAGGAGCCCTCGGTCAGCGAACCTTCGACGTCTGCGTCGCCACCTACGGGCGCCTGCGTCGAACGGCTGAGATCATGCGCGGCCGCACGGGGCGTTTCGTTTCAGTCGGCGGTGTCCCGGCCTACCTCGGCTTCATGAATCCCCGAGCCCTGCGGCCGGCCGGATTACCGGTTCCCACGGGTGAGGACTCTCCGCTCGTGCGCAACGAAGGTGACGACGGCAAGGGCTATCGCATCGTCCGCAGTGAAGAAGCCGTGCTCGAGGCACACCCCAGCGCGGCTCATTTCCGTTATCCAATGGTCTATGGCCCCTACCAGCCGGCACCCCGGGAATGGTGCGTGGTCAAACGCATTCTGGATGGCAGGCGCCAGATCATCCTCGCCGACGACGGCTTGACCCTCCAGATCCACGGCTACGTGGAAAATCTGGCTCACGCCGTGCTCCTGGCCGTCGACCACCCCGAGGCCTCGGCGGGTCAAATCTACAACTGCGGCGATGAGGAGACACTCACACTTCGCCAGATCGTGGAACTGATCGCCGAAGCGCTCGGGCAACCTCTCGAGATCGTGACCATGCCGTGGAAACTCGCCACTCCGGCTCGGCCTCTGGTGGGACAACCACTGCCCACCCACCGGGTTCTAGACCTCGCCAAACTGCGCCATCAACTCGGTTACCGCGACCGGGTCCCTGCCCGCGAGGCCATCGTTCACACGGCGCGCTGGCTGGTCGAGCACCCGCCCGAGTTGGGAGGATTGGAGGAGACCGTCCTACAGGACCCCTTCGACTATGCGGCCGAAGACCGCCTGATCGGCGCATGGGAGCGAGCCCTCGCGAGCATCCCGGACCCCGACTTCACCACCCCCCCCGGCTACGGAATGGCCTACAGCGGCCCCGGTGGACGTGCGCCCAGCAAGAGCGAGTTCAGTTAGCCGCTCGAGGCTCGGGACCCGGGAGGCTCTGGTAGACGAGGCGCACGAAATCGTCGGGCTTCAGAACGCCGCGCCCCCAAGCGCCATCCAAGTCCGCGGTGGGGCGGCCTTCCAAGACCTCGTTCTCGCTGGCCCCCTTGAGCTTTTCGCGCCCAATGCGCTCGATCACCGCCGCCAGCATGTTGCGGCTGCGCAACAACTCGGCCCGGTTCGAGATGGGACCATGGCCCGGAATGACGCGGGTCCGATCATCGGCCAAAGAGATCCCCAGGTTCAGCGCCGCGAGCATGCCCTCCACGGAACCCCCACTCGAACCATCGAAGAACGGATACATGCCGTTGAAGTAGGTATCACCCATGTGAAGCACATTGGCGTCGGGGAACAGCACGATGGAATCCCCATCGGTATGTGCGGGAGACACGTGAAGGATACGAACCGCCTCTCCATTGACGTGCACCCGGATCTCGTCCGGGAACGTGATGACCGGCAGGGCCGCATCGGGTGATGCAGGAATGCGGCGATCCAATGCGCCCATGTACTGCTCGGTGCTCATACGCGCACGCACCTGTTCATGGGCCAGAATCACGGAACCTGTTCGTGAAAAGGCGGCGTTTCCACCCGAGTGATCCCCATGCCAATGCGTATTGACCAGATAACGGACCGGTCCGTCGCTCAGATTTTGGAGCGCACGGCGGATTTTTGGCGCCAGGGGCTCGAACTGGTCGTCGACCATGAGGATTCCGTCGGGACCCGCAAGCACCCCGATATTGCCCCCCTGGCCTGTCAGCATCGAGACGCCGTGGCCCAGATCGAGAGTCTCGATCTCCACATCGTCGAACCCCTGGGCGACCGCAGGACCCGAGGGTCCCAGGACGAACGACGAGAACACCCAAACGAAGCCGATAGCGAGAAGACGCAAGACCATCCGTGTGTCCTTTCCGAGCTCGCTCGAAAGTACGAGGGCACCCACCGTACCACGGCGGGATCCCGGGGTTCACGACCGCGTCGGCGCCATCCCGGGTAAGCTCGGACGCCGGTACATTCCGAGGTGACCACCTCAACAGGAGATGCCCCGTGACACAGCTCGACAGCACACCGCAGCCCGTGGGCATCCTCGTCAACCCGAGTTCCGGCCGCGACGTGCGACGCCTGGCCGCCCGTGCCAGCGTCATGACCGCCGAATCCAAGCGGGATCAGATCGCCCGGGCGGTGGTGGGGGCCGTGGCCAGCGGCGCCCAACGCGTGCTGGTCATCCGCGATCTGCTGCGCATTGCCGAACGTGCGGTGGAGAACCTCCGGCTACATGCCGAGATCGAACTGATCGAACAGAAGCCGAGCTACCAACCCCGCGACACAGCCATCGCAGCTCAGCGACTGCGCGACGAGGGTTGCGGGGCCGTGGTCGTATTCGGTGGCGATGGCACCAACCGGATTCTGACCAAGGCCTGGCCGGATGCGCCCATCGTGCCGCTGTCTACGGGCACCAACAATGTCTTCCCCATCGCGATCGAAGCTGGCGTCGGAGGCGCGGCTGCCGGACTCCTGGCTTCCGGACAGGTGAGTGCGGAAGAAGTCGCCCCGCGGGCCAAGATCGTCGCCGTCGAAATCGATGGAGAGGCCGATGACTGCGCGGTCGTCGATGCGGCCCTTTTGGTCGACGACAGCGTGGGGAATTTGCTGCCCTACGATCCAGACCTCATCCGCCGGGTGGTGTTGGCTCGCGCGGAGCCCGCGGCGGTCGGAGTTTCACCCATCGGAGGCCTGCTCGAACCGAGTTCGGCTTCGGATGAGTTCGGAGTGGATGTCCGCTGTGAGGCGGGAGAGGGATCCGCGAGACCCATGCTGGTTCCGATCTCTCCAGGCCTCTACCGGAGAGTGGGGATCGTTGAAGTGCAACGGCTCGCATTGGGCGAAGTCGTGGAAGTCGAGGGCCCAGGTGTCCTGGCCTTCGACGGCGACCGCGAGCGCCAGCTCGAGCCGGGCCAGAAGGCGCGCCTACGCGTGGTACGCGAGGGCCCAAGGGTAATCGACGTGGGAGAGACGTTGCGCCTCGCCGCCTCACGCGGCAGTTACCTCCACTCAGCACACTGGCACGACGAACTCGACACTGCCGGAGTGAGTTTCGACTGCTGCTGAAGGATTGGGGAGCGAGTGGTCAGGCCCCGGAGCCCCCGTCGAGCCAGCGCGCTCGTGCCGCCGCCCTCCGGTGTTCTCCGGCTCCCCCGAGTTCGAGCCGCAGGGCTTGGAGCCTCATGCTCCAGACGTGGAGATCGTGTTCGCGCGTGTACCCCATGGCACCGGTCAGCTGCTGAGTCTCCTCGAACAAACGACCCGCCGCCGCGGCAGCATGGCCCGCCGCCGTCGCCGCCGCTTCAGGCGGTGCCCCACGAAATGCCGCCTCGCGCACGAGCCAACGACTGCCCTCCACGAGCACCGCACAGGTCGCAAGTCGATGCTGAACAGCTTGGAACGAACCGATCGCTCTCCCGAACTGTCGACGCCCGGTGACGAACTCGACGGTGACATCCAGAGCCGCCTGCATGGCGCCCACCATCTCAGCGGCGAGGGCCACGCGCCACCAGTTGCGCAACAACGCCCCGGAACCAGCGCCGAGAGAATCTCCGTCGGGAAGCTCGCCGACGGCACGACCGAGGGGAAACATCACGTTGGAGGTCACGACTTCGAAAGCCCCGGGCTCGATTTCAACTCGAAACGCCTCGTCACCTGCATCGACGAGGAGAGTGCGTGCCTGGGCGGCATAACGCACGGGTCCCTTGTCACCTGCTTGCATGAGCGCAACCGGACCGGGCAGGGATTCCCCTGCAACTCCGGGAGCCACGAGAGCCGACGCCCCTGCCGTCACGAGCCCACCGGCCTGAGAAATGGCCTCCACAACCAGTACCGCTTCCAGGAAGCCCATCTCATCGTCCAGGGCAATGTCCAGAAAGCCCGACTGGTCGAGTTCCGCCTGAAGGTCAGCGTCAGCTTCCCCCAGGCGATCGAGTTCAATCGCACGAGCCGCCCCCGCGCGTTGCCCCAAAAGCGACTCGACTGCATCGAGAATCGCCTGCTGTTCCTCGTTGGGAGCCAGGTCCATTTACAATTTACTCCCTCGGCAGGCCGAGAAAACGGCTGGCCACGAGATTCAAATTCACCTCAGTCGTACCTGTGGCGACACCGGCAGTCATCGCCATTCGAAAGTAGGACTCTCCAAAATTTCCGTACACGAGCGCATCGGTGCCGAACACTGCGAGCGCAAGCTCGGAAACCGCGCGCTCAGCCATCGTTCCCGCCACGCGGGCCACATTGGTGTCCGCAGTGGGAGAGCTGTCCTTCGCTCGCAGGTCGATCACCCGATAGGTCAGCAAACGCGCCATTTCGCAGACCTCCCGCGCCTCGGAAAGCCTTTCCAGCACGGTGGGATCTTCAAGGAGACCTCGCTCGCGAGCGTGCTCAGCCAGGGCATCCAAGGTGAGTACGGCTCGCGCGTAACGCGCCGCACCCACACGTTCATAGGCGAGGGAGTAGGTGACCACATCCCAGCCTGCATTCTCCGGGCCGAGGCGGCAGGACACGGGAACCCGCACATCGGTGAAGAAAACCTCATGAAAATACCGTTCCCCCACGACCGAAGGGATCTCGCGCACCTCGATGCCATCGAGGTCCATGGGCAACAGCAACACCGTGATCCCCTGGTGACGCTTGCTCTCAGGGTCGCTGCGGGCCACCAGGAAACAGTAATCCGCGTGGTTCACATATGAGGTCCAGATCTTTGATCCGTTGACCACATAGTGATCGCCCTCGCGCAGGGCCAGCGTTCGAAGAGCCACGAGATCGGAGCCCGCCTCGGGCTCTGAGAAGCCCTGGCACCAAAGAACGTTCCCGCTCGAAATCAGTGGCAGGTGAAGGGCCTTCTGTTCCTCGGTCCCGTACTTCATGATGGTTGGACCGACCCAGTTGACGTTCATGTACTGAGCGCCGCGAGGCTCACCGACCTTCCACATCTCCTCGCCGACGATGGCGTGGCGCCAGGGCGTGGCATCCTTTCCACCATACTCCTTGGGCCAGTGCTGGGTCAGCCACCCATGCTCGGCCAATGCCGCACAAAATTCGCGCGAATAGGTCGCCTGGGCATCACCGCCAGGCCCATCCTTGGCCATCTCATCCCATTCCTCGGGCAGCGTCCGTTGGAGAAAATCGATCAATTCCCTCCGAAACGTCAGGTCTGCTTCCAACCAGCTGAATTCCACGCCCGTCCCCTCCGTCATTCACTGGACGAGACCGAACCCTATCACACAGGTGTCCCTGGGTGAGGCGTAGAGGGAGGCTGGTGCAGCTCCCCGGAGGCCAGCGCCTCCCACCAATTCTCGATTTCTGGGGCTTCACCTCGCCCTGTAATTCGTGTAAAGGTTGAAAGATGGCATTCCCCGACTACGAGCCCACAATTCCCACTTTCCTCCATCACGTCAGCGAGGAGTTCGGCGATTCGCCACTCGTCGTGCTGAACGGCGAGAGAATCACCTACCGGGATTCCGAGCGAAAATCGGCCAAACTCGCGCAGTCCCTGTTGGCGGCGGGCATTGGCAAGGGTTCCCGCGTGGGCATCCTCATGCCCAACGGGCCCGACTTTGCCGTCGCTTTTTTTGCCGCCAGCCGGATCGGCGCATTGGTGGTGCCGATCAATACCTTCTTCAAGGCACCCGAAATGGCCTATGTGCTCCGCCACGCGGATGTGGACACGTTGCTGATGTGGCCGGAGTTACTTGGCAATGACTATGTGGAGCGCCTTGAACAGTGCGCACCCAGCCTGGCCAAACTCGACACTCCTGAAATCTTCGTACCCGAACTCCCCTACATACGGAGAGTCGTAATCTGGGGGAACTCCTCACCAGCGTGGGCACAAACACTCGAAACATTCGAGGCCGAGTCCTCTCAAAATGGAACCGTCGACGAGACCTTCCTCGAAATCGTGGAGGCTTGTGTAAGTCCCGCCGATGCCGCAACGGTGATCTATAGCTCGGGCAGCACGGCCGACCCCAAAGGAGCTGTCCACACCCAGGGCACTCTCATGCGCCACTCCTTCAACCTCAACAGTTTCCGCGACCTCCAACCCAGTGATCGCGTCTTTTCCCCAATGCCGTTTTTCTGGGTGGGTGGCCTCGTATTCACACTGCTTTCCACCATGCACACCGGTGCTTTCATGATCTGCGAGGAAGCCTTCGAAGCGGGGGAAACCCTCGCCCTGCTCGAAGGCGAGCGAGCGACGATCGTTGCTGGCTGGCCCCATTACACCTCTGCCATGGTCGACCATCCGACCTTCGCCCAGCGTGATCTCTCGTCTGTCCGAAAGGGAAACCTGTACGAATTGCTCCCCGAGGAGGCGCGCCCGACCGACCCGGAGCTTCGTTCGAACTCACTGGGCATGACCGAAACCTGTGGCCCCCACAGCATCGACCAGATGGATTACGACCTGCCCGAACACCTTCGGGGTTCGTTTGGACCCGGGGTTCCAGGCCTGGAGCACATGATCGCCGACCCCGAGACCGGCGACCCCCTCCCGGTGGGCGAGTACGGAGAGATCTGCGTGCGTGGCTACAGCCTGATGCAGGGACTCTACAAGCGAGAACGCGAGGAGACCTTCGATGCCAATGGCTTCTATCACACGGGAGACGGTGGCTACCTGAATGACGAAGGGCACCTGTTCTTCAAGGCCCGACTGGGTGAGATGGTCAAGACCGCCGGAGCCAATGTCACGCCCCGCGAAATCGAGATCGTGTTGGACAGCTATCCAGAGATCCAGGGGGCCTATGTGGTAGGCGTACCCGACCCGAACCGGGGCCAGAACGTCGTGGCCGCACTGATCCTGAACCAAGGCGAGACCCTCGACGCGGAAAGCCTGCGCAAGCGGCTCAAAAACGAACTCGCGGCCTACAAGGTGCCTCGGCAGTTCTTCTTCTTCGAGAAGGAGAGCTTACCCTTCACCGACAGTGGGAAGATCGACAAACGCAAACTCACCCAGCTGCTCACGGAGCAGGGCTCGGGTGAGTCTCAGTCCGTTTGAACTCTCGCCCCATGACTCTTCAAACCCTCTCTGCGCCCGAAAGAACCTCGGACGCCAACGTCACGAGACCGGGAACCTGGACCCCCAGAGAAGCAAACCTCTCGTCTTTCGTCTGACCCCGGACGTACCGAATATAGATCTGCTGCAGCACCACGGCAGTCTTCCACAGCGCGAAGGCTTCGTACCAGGCAATGAGCGCCAACGAAATGCCCGTTCGACTCGCGTAGCGCTCTGAAATCTCGCGGCGGGTGGGGAAGCCGGTGATGTCCAGGCTCCTCGTCGCCCCTCGCTTGATCTCATCATCGGATTCCTGCCAATACCCGAGCAAAGTGCCAAGGTCGATGACGGGATCTCCCAGAGTCGCCATGTCCCAGTCGAAAATCGAACCGACTCGATCCGGATCATTGGGATCGAATTGGCAATTGTCCAACTTCAGATCGTTGTGCACGATGCTGACGCGAGAAGCATCGGGAAGTGTCGCCTCGAGGCGTCGGTGCACCTCATCAAAAAGAGGAAGGTCCACGTCCTTGGCGAGACCCCATCGCTTGTACCAGCCCGAAACTTGACGAGCAACAAATCCGTCGGGACGGCCGAGGCTCGAAAGCCCGACCTCCTCGGGGTCGATGGAATGAAGCTCTGCCATGGCATCGACCAGGGCGAAGCTCACACGCCTTTCCACCGAGTCGTGGTCCTTCAGCGCGCCGGGAATCTCATCGCGGATGACGACTCCCCGGCGCCGATCCATGACGAAGAAGGTAGCTCCGATCACACTCGGGTCTTCACAGAGCAGATGAGCACGGGGGGCCGGTGAGAAACGCTTCCACAACTTCGAGAGCACCGCATACTCACGCGCCATGTCATGGGCGCCCGGCGCCAGAGGGCCCAGCGGGGGGCGCCGCACCACGAGCTCCCGATCTCCAAACCGGACCCAGTAGGTGAGATTGGCGTGGCCCCCGGGAAATTGAAGAACCTCCATATCGCCGTTCAGGTCGGTCAGGTTCTCGCGCAAGTGCAATTCCAGAGCGGCCCAATCCATCTGTTCGTCCGCTCGGACAGGTGCGAGTTCCTGCGGTTCTCCATTCGACATCACGCTACTCCCGTGGGATCGAGAGGGATGGGCCCGTGACTCCCCACCCACGCCCTTCCCGATCCTTCAGAGTTCGAGTTCCTCGCCATCGGGCCCCATCACCGCGATCGCCATGGCCGGACATTTTCTCGCCACGGCGAGCAGTGCCCCTACATCCAGCGTCTCAGCGGCAGGTGTCGGCTCGGCCAAGACGTCTTCGTCAAAGATGAAGGCGGACGGTTCGGCTTCGACACAATTGCCCGACGACTGACAACTCTGCTTGTCGATCTCCACTCGGCAGGGCACTCGCTTGAATCCTCCGATTCTGGGCTTGCTTCAATGGATTGCTTTGGCGCTTCGAAGCCTGTTGATTTCATCCGCCTCGAACCCCCATTCCCGCAGAGCCTCATCGGTATGGGCGCCCGGAAGCGGAGGAGGCAGGGAGAGCTTCGGCTCGGTACGGCTGAAACGAGGTGCCGGAGCGGCCTGGGTTCGACCTCCGGGGCTGACAAAGGTCTCCCTAGCTTTGTTGTGGGGATGTTCAGGAGCTTCTCCCATGTCCAGGACCGGTGCGAAACAGACGTCGGTTCCCTCCATGATCTCGCACCACTCGTCGCGAGTCTTGGTCCGGAAGACATCTGCCATTCGCTCACTCATGGATTCCCAACTCGACCGGTCCATCTGAGGTGGAAGCGTTTCTTCCGAGAGTCCCGTTCGCTCGAGCAGTTCTTCATAGAATTGAGGCTCGATGGAACCGATGGAGATCCACTTGCCATCACGGGTTTCGTAGGCGTCATAGAAGTGGGAGCCAGAGTCAAGAATGTTGGTGCCCCGTTCGGCACTCCAACTCCCAGACTGAAATGCCGAGTGCAGAATGGTCAAGAGCAAGGCCGACCCGTCCACCATGGCCGCATCGACCACTTGACCGCGGCCCGACCGTTCCCGCTCGAGGAGCGCACAAACCATCCCGAACGCCAGCAACATGCCTCCGCCTCCGAAGTCTCCCACGAGATTGAGGGGCGGCGTCGGCGGGTGACCCTTGCGTCCGATGTGAGCGAGCGCACCCGACAGCGCGATGTAGTTGATATCGTGGCCCGCGGCATGGGCGAGCGGACCGTCCTGGCCGAACCCCGTCATGCGTCCGTAGACGAGGCCCGGATTGCGCTCCAGACAAACGTCGGGCCCCAGTCCCAGCCTTTCCATGACACCCGGGCGGAACCCCTCGAACAAACCATCGGCACGTTCAATGAGACGCAGCACTGTGTCTATTCCTTCGGGGTTCTTCAAATCGACCGCGATACTTCGGCGACCTCGGCTCAGATAGTCGTTGCGGGCGCGATCGAGATCGGCACTGGCCTGATGAGCCCGGTCGATTCGCAGGATTTCCGCGCCCATGTCCGCGAGCATCATCCCAGCAAAGGGCCCAGGGCCGATTCCTGTGATTTCGATGATCTTCATCCCCTGTAGCGGTCCCATGGAATCCCTCCTCTCGGGTTCGCCATCCGGTCCGTCGACACCGGGTCCAGATATTTGGGGGGTCGGGTCGAGGGCAGGCTCAGAATAACCCAGGGGAGGTCATTGGAGAGCCCGAGGTCAGCGCCCGCCCACCTCGTCCAGGGCTGCAAAGAGAGGACCGGCCTTGTCCAGAACTTCCCGCAATTCAGAATCGGGCCGAGAGTCGGCGACGATGCCACCCCCCGCATGCACGAAGGCACGCCCCTCGCTGAGTAGGATCGTTCGGATGACCACCGAAAGGTCGGCACCTCCACGAGCGTCGAAATAGCCGATGGCGCCGGAGTAGATGCCCCGCCTCACCGGCTCGAGCCCGTCGAGTAGATGGATGGCCGCGATCTTCGGGGCGCCCGTCATGGAACCGGGAGGGAACGCAGCGCACACCAGATCGATGACATCCCGGTCACTGCGCAGGGTACCTGTGACCGTCGAGACCATTTGGAACACAGACGCGTAATCTTCGATACACATCAGTTCGGGGACGGATACGCTGCCAGTTTCGCAAACGCGACCGAGGTCGTTGCGAACCAGGTCGACGATCATCAGGTTCTCGGCTTGGTCCTTCGCCGATTCTTCCAAAACTCTGCGGCTGGCGGCGTCTTCTTCTGGATCGTGGTGACGATGGCGAGTTCCCTTGATGGGGCGACTCTCCACATTGCGCTGGGTATCAAGCCGCAGAAAACGTTCGGGGGAGCTTCCGACGATGGCGGCCTCGGGCAGATCGAAGAAGCTGCCAAAGGGCGCTGGGTTCCTCCGGCGAACCGCACGGTAGAGATCGAAGGCATCGGCGGGGCATGCACGCTCGAACCTTCGCGTAAGGCAAGCCTGATAGACGTTTCCAGCGGCGATCTCTTCGAGTGCCGCATCTACAGCCTTGCGATAGTCGGCCACATCGAAATCGGCTGGCGTGGACACAGGGGGCAATGGGCGAAGTGAGGCTTCGACCGCCCGTGTGTCTCCATCATTTCTGAGTTGAACCTCGAGTTCCCTGGCCGCATCGAGTGCATGCTTCCGGGCAGTCTTCGGATTCTGGGAGAAACCCAGACCGCATGCCATCGCTTTGCCCGTCTGATGGTCGAAGATCAGAACGCGATCGACGAACAGCAGAACCATGTCCGGAAGCGCGAGATCGTCGATCGCCGAGGATTCGAAGGGCTCCAGATGCTGTACGAGTTCGTACCCCAGATAACCCACCACACCGCCGATGAAGGGTGGCGTAGCCGTGATTCCGCTCGGAGGGGGCGGAAGCAGTTCGCGAAGCACCTCGAAGGGATTCCCCTCGACGACCCGTTGGCCCGTTGGCAGATCGGGCCGAACACCACGACGGCAATCCAACTCGATCTTCCGTCCACGCGCCCGGAGCACCAGATAGGGATCCGCCCCTCCAAAGCAGTAGCGACCCAGGCGTCCGGAAGGCAGAGAGCTGTCTAGCAGCCAGGTGTGACTGCCATGACGCAGCGGCTCGAACAGTTCCAGGAAGTCTCCGGAAACGTCGATCTCCAGGATCTCGCATGCGCTGCTCAGCACCTGTGACCCTCCGAGCGAGTCGCCGAGCCTATCGCAGCCCTCTCGGCTCGCCAGAAACTCGCCCGGAGTGCGGCGGGGCCGGGGCACCGCCTCAGCCGCGAGCGGTATCGATCGGGTCGAGGCAGAAGATGTTCACGTAGGCGATCTTCATGCCCCACCCTCCTTTCGACGGGGATCGGCCCCGAACGCTAGACTGCGCGCCATGGCTGCGAAAAGTCAAAAGAAGCCCGCCAAGAAGAAGACCGCGAAACGCGCCGGGACCAAGAAGTCCACGCGGCGCAAAGTCTCGGCCCGCAAGAACCTGGCGCCGAGCAAGGAACGGCGTGGCCTCGAGGCGGGCGACGTCGCGCTCGAACTCTCGGACCCGGCCACCGCCGAACTCGCCGGCGAAGTTCGCGAGCGAGGCGGAGCGCCGCTGGCCGCCTACCGCGAGCCACTTTCCGGACGGCCGATCCTGATGGCGAGCCTGCCGATCAAAGCCGTCGAGCCCACCCCCTTTCAGCGTGATCTCTCGCCCACCCACGTGAAGCGACTGGCGAGCAAGATCGAAGAGAGCGGTTCCTTTCTCGACCCCCTGATCGTGGTGCGGGGTACCGAGGGGAACTTCTGGACCCCCAACGGTCGGCACCGACTGGCGGCAGCGAAAGTTCTCGGCCTCAAGCAGATCATGGCGCTGATCTCCCCGGACGAACATCTGGCCTTCAAGATCCTCGCCTTGAACACCGAGAAGGCCCACAACCTCAAGGACCGCAGCCTCGAGGTAATCCGGATGGCGCGCGCCCTGGCCGATTCTCGGCGGCGTGCCAAGGAAATGGAATTCGAGTCCGAGTTCGAGTCCGCAGAGCTACTCACTCTGGGGATCGTGTACGAGCGGCGAAAACGCTTCGCAGGCGCAGCGTACAGCCCGTTTCTCAAGAAGGTGGATCGCTTCAGTTCGAAAACCCTCGTGGCTAGCCTGCGCGAGCGAGAGGGGTACGCGTCGCGGCTCGAAGAAATCGAAGGCGAGGTGGCGCGCATCATTCAGGAACTGAACGAGCGAGGCTTCAAGTCCCCCTACCTGCGCAACTACGTCGTGGCCCGCATCAACCCCGTGCGCTTCCACCGGGCCAAACGCGGGGACACCCAACCTGCCATGGCCATGGGCGCAGCTCTGACACGCATGTCCACCTCGGCGAAGAAATTCGACCTCTCCTCGGTCAAGCCTGGAGAGCTCGCTTTGGTGGCGGCAGCGTCTTCTTCGGCAGATTAAAGGCGGCCCAGCCCCTGTAGCGATCTTCCGAGCTCAATGGGCGGTGGTATCCTGCCCGAGTCCGACTGCTCTTCTCTTAGACCTTCAGGAGTCTTCCATGCAGACCGAATTGGGCCGAAAGCTCGGCATCGAGTTTCCGATCTTCGCGTTTACACACTGTCGTGATGTTGTCGCGGCCGTCTCCAAAGCCGGTGGCTTCGGTGTCCTGGGAGCGGTCGGGTTCTCACCCGAACAGCTGGAAATCGAGTGCCAGTGGATCGACGAGCATGTCGGTGACCACCCCTATGGGGTCGATCTGGTCATCCCCCAGCGGTACGAGGGCATGGGAGAACTCGACCCGGCGAAGCTCGAAGAGCAGCTGCTCGCCGCGATTCCGGTTCAGCACCGGGAGTTCGCTGCCAAGCTCCTGGCCGACCACGGCGTACCCGAAATGCCACCCGAAGAAAAACACCACGAACTGCTCGGGATGAGCCTCGCCACGGCGACGCCCCAGCTCGACGTGGCCCTCCAGCACGAGAAGGTCACGGTGATCGCCAACGCTCTCGGCACGCCACCGCCCGAGGTCGTGGAACGGGTTCAACAAAGCGGGCGTCTGGTCGGCGCCCTGTGTGGCAAGGTCCATCAGGCCCTCCAACACAAGGAGGCCGGCCTCGACTTCATCATTGCCCAGGGAACCGAGGGAGGTGGACACACCGGCGAAGTCGGAAGTCTCGTGTTGTGGCCTCAGATCATCGAGGCCGTGGCCCCCGTTCCGGTGCTCGCGGCCGGGGGAATCGCCACGGGTCAGCAGGCGGCAGCGGCCCTGGCTTTGGGCGCTGCCGGGGTCTGGACGGGGTCGGTGTGGCTGACCGTTCAGGAAGCCGAGTGCCCTCCGGCCCAGATGGCCTCCTACCTCCAGGCATCCAGCCAGGACACCGTGCGTTCGCGCTCCTTCACGGGCAAGCCGTGCCGCATGCTCAAGAACGACTGGACCGAGGCCTGGGCTGAGGACGACACACCCGACCCTCTGGGCATGCCGCTCCAAAACATGGTCACCATGGACGCCATTACGCGAACCAGCCGCTACGCATCCTCGGAACAAGCCCAGGCCGTCGCCTTCAACCCGGTGGGGCAGACCGTGGGCTTGATGAACGACATCCGTTCGTCACGGGAAGTCATCCTGGAGATGGTCGAGGGCTACCTCGACGCCGTCGAGCGCTTGAGCACCCTCTCGCCCGAATAGGTCGACGGCGCAATACCAGCTCTCGACCCGGCGTTGCTCTGGTCGGGCCCCTCGTGACAAGGCTCGCGCCTTCGAGCCGCATGGCTGCATGGATCCCGGTTCCGATCTGCCTTACCTTCCGGCGGATGGGTAGTGAGAGCGCGTCCCGGCCCCCGCGCAGTTCCGTCCCCTACTCCATTCCCTTCCACGTCATCGCCCATCGTGGAGCCTCGGCCTACGCGCCCGAGAACACTCTGCCCGCCTTCGAGCTGGCCCATCGCATGGGCGCCTTCGAGGTGGAGATCGATGTCGTGCTCTCATCCGATGACGAGGTGGCTCTCTTTCACGACACCCAGATGGACACAAAGACGAATCGAACCGGTGTACCTCGCGACTACACGTTGGCGGAACTGCTGGACACGGATATCGGGACCTGGTTCGACAAAGCGCACCCCGAGGTCGAAGTGCGCTACGCGGGTACCGGGCTGATCAGCCTGAAGCAGCTCTTCGAAACCATGGGCCGCTCGCTCTACTACCACATAGAACTCAAGGACGACCAAGCAGAGCTCCCCCGTCGAACGCTGGACGTCATCGAGGCAGCGGGTCTTCGCGACCGCGTGATGATGACCTCGTTCCGCCTCGAGCAGCTGCGTCGATTCCGGGCGCTCGATGCGCAGGTCCCCATCTGTTGGCTGTTGCCGGGCAACTACCTCGAAGGCATCGACCAGGCCCTGGCCGAGGGCTTTCAGCAGGTGGGAATCCCGGTTCGGGATCTCTCGGAAGAAAATGTCTCGGTCGCCCAGTCCAAGGGACTCGAAGCGAGGGTCTGGTACATCACCTCCGACGAAGACATGGATCTCGCGATCCGTCTCGGTGCCAACGGCATGACGACCAATTGGCCCGATCGTCTCATCGCGCGTGTGGTGCGCGACCTGGGAGCACCGGACACCGCCCTCGGGAGCTGAATCCGCTGCGCGCCCGAGGGCTCGATCAGAGTTCGTCGAGGTCTGGATCGACGCCCGGCACGCTCGCAACGAAGGGCGCAACGAGTAGAACCTCGCAGAGCCCCTCTGCTTCGAGATCCGAAGTCAGCTCGGCGAAGTGCTCACTCCATGCGTCCAGGGGGTCGCATTCGACGAAGCAGGCCACCAGCACACGCGTACCGACACCGGGAACCTCAGGCGCCGCCTTGGGCCACCAGTCGGCCTTGGGCAGCGGCGTGAAGCACAGAGCCTGGGCGATGGGCGACTGATCCAGGATGGACGGCAGCACCTGGTCCCTCAATGCCTCGCTCAAAGCCTGAGGGGAAGTTCCGGAACGGCATTCGAGCCAGACCAGCACGATCCCCTCGTACCGGCGATCGAGGGCCAGTTCCGGCGGAACGCCATCGGGATCACGCAGTGCGCCCCCCAGATAGTCCCAACTCGCCGTGCTCAACACGTCCCTCTGGTCGAAGTTGCGGTCCTGCTCGGCGAGCATCTTCATCTGCTCGGCGACCCACGCCTGTTGGTCGACGAGGTGATCCTTCTGGATCCACATGGCGGCCAGAAACGTCCCACGCTCGGGCGGCTGTGCGATGGGATTGTCATGGGGCACGCGCACCGCTTTGTGGCGTCGCGTGGCCAGCCAACGCTGAAGCGCCATCGTAAAGGGCGCGCCAGTTCCTGCTGCGATCAGATGGTCGCGCTCATACCAACGGTTCCACGCCAGCTCGTAGCCCGGATGGGGCTCCACGAAGGAGATGATGGCGTGGCCCAATTCGACACGTTCGTCCGACATGGGACCAGTATGGCAGTTGCGCGCACACAAAGGCACGCACCGGGGCGTCTCGATCGAGCGCGTCGGCAGGATGCAAGAGGACTCGCATCGCGCCCGGCAGTCTCATCACCCACGTAACGCAAGCGCTCGGATCCCGTCGATCCAGCAACTGCGAGATCCAGAGGTAGTGCCCCGTGGAAACTCCCCACATCTGCGTACTCGGAGCCGGCGGCCTCGGGTGCGTGGTGGGGGGATGGCTGGCGCAGCGGGCCAAGCGTCGACAAGGCTGCACGCTGGGTGCCTTCGGAGGTGGGAGACGCAGTGCACGAGGTGATCGCCAAAGCCACACCCGCCCAGAAAGTGCACGGGAGTTGA
Organism: Myxococcota bacterium; assembly: GCA_022447545.1. Classification (GTDB taxonomy): domain Bacteria; phylum Myxococcota_A; class UBA9160; order UBA9160; family SMWR01; genus JAKVBI01. The sequence continues at coordinate 77,337 of JAKVBI010000019.1, read as the reverse complement.
GCGGACACGCGAGACCCGATCCCTCGGGGCGAGGGTCACTGGCCGCGCGCCGAGGCCACCGATAAAGTCACGGAATCGTGCTGGCAGTTCTGCAACTGGCGGCGGCCGTCCTGTGGGGGGTGTTGCTGACGACCCGTTTGTCCCTCCCCCTCCGTGCCCACGAACGCCTGGCCCTGGGAAACGTACTGGGGCTGACCCTCGTCCTCTGGCTCCCCCTGCTGTTCGCGCTGATGCCCGGGATCGGTACGGGCGCGGCCGGCGTCACCACTGCTTCTCAGGGCGCCGTCTTCGCCAGCCTGGTCTTGGCGGCCTGGGAACTCCACGTCAACCGACGAGGACGCGAACGCCTGGGTGCCGACGCGAAGGGGTTCGCACAGGCGCTTAGAAACCGGGGCGCAGGAAGCCGCCTGATCCTAGCGCTGATGATCCTTGGCGGGCTGCTCACCTACCTGGTCCACAACCACTTCTTTCGGGTCGGCCCGGGCGGATCGCTGTTTTCGGCGGGAACCACCTGGGGAGATCTCACGCTCCACGCCTCCCTGGCCAGTGCCTTTTTCGAACGTGGAAATCTCCACCCACCCGAGTATCCGTTCTTTGCCGGCTGGCCCCTCGCGTACCCCTTCGTCTCGGACTTCTCGGTCGCGAGTTTTCGCAGCCTGGGTCTGACCCCAAGGGAAGCCTTCGCACTCGGCGCCTGGGTATCCATCTCGGTGTTCGGCCTCATGTCGTTCGCCTTGGCGCGCCGTCTGACCGACGATGCACCGCGCAGCGCCGCCTACCTGGCACTCGCCTTGTTCCTACTGTCCGGTGGGCTCGGCTTCGCTTTGTTCTTTCAGGATCTTTGGGCGGGAACCTCGATCCAAGCCGCCCTGAAAACCAACTACACCTATGGCAACGCCGACCCGCTCCTCGCCTACGCCAATGTGATCGGCAATCAATTCCTCGCCTCGCGATCAGCCCCCTATGGCATGGCGATCGGGGTCGCAGTGCTCTGGCTGCTGACTACGGCCTCGAGACATAACGACGAGACCTTCGGCCTGGCTCTGGCCGGCGCATTGTTGGGGAGTCTTCCCCTGGTGCACTCGCACTCGTTTCTGGGGGTCGGACTCGCCAGTGTCTTCTACGCGTGGGCCGACCTGCGGCGCAACGGGAGAGCGGTACGGAGACGCTGGCTCTGGTTCGGGGCGTTCTCGACCCTGTTGGCTCTGCCCCAGTTGGTCTGGATCTGGCAACACCTGTCCCTGGCACCCAGCCACCTGCGTCTGCTCGCGGGCTGGCCCCGCTCGGCCGAGACCCCCCTCGATTGGTTGCATTTCTGGATCTGGAACGCCGCCCCCTTCCTCCTGTTGGTGCCGATCGCCTGGTGGAAGGCACCACGCCACCTGCGCTGGGCAAGCGGTCCTCTCGTGGCCCTCTTCCCCCTGGCAAACCTCGTCACCGTGACCCCTCTCGCGTACGAGAACATCAAACTTCTGGCGTATTTCCAGCTGGGCGGCGCGATCCTGGTGGGACGCTGGTTGGGGGTGTGGTTCGACACAGGGCGCCGAAAATGGGCACCTGCCCTGCTGACGCTCACGATGTGTTTGTCGGGAGCTCTGGCGGTGACCCATGAGGTCCTCGGGAATTCCGTGATGCTGAGCCACGAGGAGGTGCGGGTGGGAGAATTCGTGCGCGATCAGACACCCGTCGACGCCGTATTCCTGACAGGTTCGGACATGCACCACCCGGTTCCCATGCTGTCGGGTCGACAGATCGTGCTGGGTTCGAAGCGCTGGCTCTACAACCACGGCATCCCCTTCGAGCAGCGAGCGACGGACGTCGCCAGAATGTTCGAAGGGGACGCAGAGACCGCAGATCTGCTCGACCGCTACGAGGTGGACTACGTGGTCATTGGACCTCGGGAACACGCGGAATTTCCAGCACTCGACGAGACACACTTCGAAAGAAATGCTCAGGCAACGGCGCGACTGGGAAGTCACACAATCTATCGACTCTCGCGCAGAGCCCGACCCGAGCCCAACCAACTCATACGCTAGCCCCCTACCGAAGTGAACCAGAGGCAGGGCGCCCTGTTCCTCCAGGACTGCCAATTGAAATTACGTGGCCTATGTTTTCCACAACCCTGGCGATCCTCTCCCTATTGGATTTTTTGGAGAGAATCTGGGACAAGCCATCGCAACGCTTCCAGTGTCGGGAGCACGAGGAGAATGAAGCACATGCATCCGCACCAAAGGCGCATTCGCCACGCGACCGTCAGCCAACGAATTCCGGCATGGTTTGGATTAGTGATTCTCTCCGCCGCAATCGGCGGATGCGCGGCAACTCCCCTTCAGCCAGGTGCTGAGAGAGTCATCGTGGCCCGCCAGGCTCCGCCCAAGAGTTGCAAGTTCGTCGGGGCAGTGGTCGGTGCCCAGGGTGGGATCATCAGTGGTCGCTATACGAGCAATCAGAATCTCGCCGAGGGAGCGCTCAACGACGTCCGGAACCGGGCCCACGCACTCGGCGCGAACTACGTATCCATCCAGAGTGAAACCGCCGGCCAGACGGGTTCCGGCAGTAGCTTCGATGGAACCGGAAACTACTACAGCGCACAAACTGACGTCACCAAGACGGGTAACGCGTACTCGTGCCCACCCAAGGACATCGGCCTCCAGTAGCGGGCCGCGTTCGCAACGGTGCACTGTCATCAGGCCCCCGAGAAGGAATCGGCGCTGTAGGTCCGGAATGCATCTCGAGTGAGCACTCGACGCGGTCACCGAATAGGCGCCCTCACCATCGAGTCCCCTGCGCACACCCGGGCGAACTCGCGAACACGGAGGAGAGGGAGTGAGCGAAATCCAGCACGAATTCGTGTCCACCCCAGAGGGGTTGCGGTTCCACGTGGCCAAGATCGAACGCGATCCCAGTGCAACACGGCTGGCCCTTTGCCTCCACGGGTTTCCCGAGTGCTGGTATTCCTGGCGTCACCAGATGCCTCTGCTCGCAGACCTCGGGTACCGCGTTTGGGCCCCGGACCTCCGCGGTTACGGCGAAAGCGACAAGCCTCTCGGCGTCGAATCCTATGCGATCGAGAAACTCGTTGCGGACGTAGCGGGACTCATCCAGGAGTCTGGCGCCAACGAGATCACCCTGCTGGGACACGACTGGGGAGCCATCGTCGCCTGGGTCTTCGCCACACGACATCCCACTGCCCTAGAGCGCCTGGTCATCATGAACGTTCCGCACCCGGGGAACGTCTCGGCGCGCATGCGCAATCATCCCCGTCAGATGCTGCGCTCCTGGTACATGCTTTTCTTCCAGTTGCCCTGGCTGCCCGAGAGAATGCTGACATTGAACCAGGGCGCTCGGGTGGGTGAGATGTTCGCGCGCACTTCCGTTCATCCCGAGCGCTTCAGTCGGGACGACCAGGCAATCTACGCCGCCAACGTCATGCGCCCGGGTGCGGCACGCGCAATGATCCATTGGTACCGAGCGCTCCTGCGCGGCGGAAAGGGACGCCAGGATGCGCTGGGATGGCCCGTCATCGAAACCCCCACCCTGATGATCTGGGGCGAACAGGACATCGCGCTACTCAAGGAGACCACCTACGGAACGGAAGAGTATGTACGCGACCTGACCCTCGAATACCTCCCCGACGCGTCCCACTGGGTTCAACAGGACGTCCCGGACACCGTCAATCGGCTGTTGGAAGACTGGTTGACCCAATCCCGCTAACCCTGTGGGGAACGACGCCGGCCGACGCGGCCCTGGGGTCCGACTGGTATAGTGAAGAGCATGAGTTCTGCACATGAAGTCACCAACCTCGAGAAAACACCGGAGGTTGTCCCCCTCTCGGCTTCTCTCGGGGCGGAAGTTCGAGGCATCTCGCTTCGCGAGGTTGGCCCGATGGAGGCGGAACAGATCCTCTCCCTGCTGACCCAGCACCTCGTGCTCTTCTTCCCAGACCAGAGCATCACACCTGAGGAGCACATCGCCTTCGGTCGGCACTTCGGACAACTGGAGGGGCACCCCAATCTGCGTAACCCCTTCTCCGATCAATCCGAGATCTTCGAACTGGCAGCCAGCAGTGGCGGCATTGCCGACGAGTGGCATAGCGACATCACGTTCCGTTCCCAGCCTTCGATTCTCGCCATCCTCCACATGGTGAAGTGCCCGGAGGTGGGTGGCGACACGATGTGGACCAATGCCTACAAGGCCTACGACGAACTCTCACCTCCGCTCCAGGAGCTTTGCGAGGGGTTGACGGCTTTGCATGATGCCACCCCCCATGGCAAGCCCGAGGAAATGACGATCCATCCGGTGGTACGCATCCACCCGGTGACGAAACGCAAATCCTTGTTTGTCAACGAACACTTCACCCGACGCATCGTGGAACTCAGCCATGAGGAGAGCGAACTACTGCTCGGCCACCTGACGCGGTGGATGTCGAGTCCACGTTTCACGGTACGTCGTCGTTGGAGCGAGGGCACCGTGGCCATGTGGGACAATCGCTGTACCCAACACTTCGTCCTCAACGACTTCGAAGGCGAGCGGATCATCCAGCGGGTCACCGTGATGGGAGACATTCCCGAAGCTGCGAGCCCGCCCCGCTGGGCACCCTACGCCCGCATCCGCGGCGGGGGTGCCACCAGCCGCTTCGACTTCCAGCTGAACCGGTTTTTGGGACAACAGGCCAAATCCCTCGAGTCGAACCGAAAGTCCGACGACCCGTGACCGACGCCTCGGACCCGACCGACTTTCCATGGAGAGCACGGCATGGGGAGCGTCGGTGATTCGGTAAGCTGGTGCCAGAATCCAGAGAATCCCGACGCGCATAAGAGGCAGGCTTCGACATGGGCAGCAACCCCTTCCGAGATCGCGAATGCCGCTGGGGTGACCCTCCGCGCCCCGGTGAATGCGACCCCTATCGATTTCTCGAAGTGGCGCTCTTCGAACTCCTGAGATCGAACGTCCGCTATGGCGAAGCGGTAAAGGACATCCCCTGGGCACCGGTCGAGAAGAGCCTGTCCCAGAGCCGCATCAGCGTGGTGTCCACCGCGGGCCTCTCCATGAAAGGCGACACCCGGTTCGACATGGAAACCGAACGACGCCGACCGACCTGGGGGGATCCGACCTGGCGCCGGCTGCAACGCGACGTGACAGCGGAGACCCTCCAAGCCGACCACCTCCACATCGAGACGAGTCACGTGCTGGCCGATCCCGACGTTTGCTTCCCCGTTCCGCTGCTCCGAGAACTGGAACGGGAGGAAACGATCGGAGAGGCCGCGCCGAGCCATTACTCCATCATGGGATTTCAGGGTCCGGACCTGCGTCGACTGGAGCCCAGTTGCACCGCCATCGCCGAAGCCATGGTCTCGGAGGAGGTGGACCTCGCCCTGCTGGTCCCCGTCTGACCCCAGTGCCAACTGACGGCCGGTCTGGTCGCAAGAGAAATCGAGAAGGCGGGAATTCCCACCGTAGTCCTCAGTTCGATCTGGTCACTCCATCGCATCGTCGGAATGCCCCGGGTAGCCGCCATCGAATTCCCCATGGGCCGACCCCTGGGAATCGTGGGAGACTCCGCGCTGCACCGCCAGATCCTGCTCGACACTCTCGCCCTCTTCGAATCTGCGCCGGAGCCAGGCTGGGTCGAACATCTCCCCTACCGCTGGCCGGATCCGCCAGAGCACACCACCTGGCTACCGGATCCTCCTCCCCCCTACCTGAGGATGATTCGCAAAAACTGGCGGGACATGGTGGAGCGGGGACGCAAGCGAGCCGAAGCCGCCGGTCGCCTGGGCTGACCTCATCCCGATGGCTCCGTTTCAGTTCTCCGGAAAGCCCTCGGAATGGCCCTCCGGAAGATCCACCACGAAGAGGACGACATCGCCGGTCTGCGCCTGACGGGGATCAGATCTCTACGGGAAGGCGCGCGAAGCCGCGATTGGTATCGGAACGCAGACGTTCGACCCCGTCGGTCACGACTCGGTAGTTGGGCATCCGGGCCAGCAACTCCTGCAGACCAATGCGAAGCTCCATCCGCGCAAGATTCGCCCCCAGGCAGAAGTGAACCCCCCAACCGAAGGAGACGTGGTGGTTGCGGGTGCGGGCGGGATCGAAGCGCTCGGGGTTTTCGAATGTACGCGGGTCGCGGTTGGCAGCTGCGAACAGCATGTGGACCCATTCACCTTCGGAGACGGGCACGCCATGCACCTCGGTATCTCGGCTGGCCACTCTAGACAGTCCGTGAACGGGCGGGTCGAAACGCAATACTTCTTCCGAGGCCGCGTGGACACGCGCCGGATCGGCGGCGACCCAGTCACGTTCTGCGCGAAACCGGTCGAGCAACAGGAGCCCGTTGCCCAATGCACTGGTGGTCGTCTCAGTCCCCGCCACGAGCAACAAGAAACACAGCCCCAGCATCTCCTCCTCGTCGAGTGCCTTGCCCTCGGGCGAATCTGACACGAGCACGCTGATCAGATCCTCTCGCGGCTCCCGCCGACGCTCCTCGAATACGACCGCCAGATAATCGGTCAACTCCGACTGAGCTGCGTGTAACTCGTCGGGTGGAGTGTCCGAGGCATAGACGATGGCGTCGCCACAGCGCTTGAACATTGCTCGCTCTTCGCGGCCGACACCCAGCAGAGCCGCCATGACGTACATGGGCAACGGATCGGTGAAGGCGTGGAATACATCGAACTCGCCACTCGCGGGAAATTCGTCGATCAGTTCGCGTGCGATCTCACGGATTCGTTTCGAGAGCACGTCGATGCGCCGCGGCGTGAAGGCTCGACTCACGGACTTCCGCAGCACCGTGTGGCGTGGTGCATCCATGGCGATGATGGTGGGCTTGTCGGGCTTGAAGCGACTGGGAACGACGCCATGAGCCGACGACCAGACGTCCGGATTCTCGAGCATGGCCCGCACGTCCGTGTAGCGCGAAGCCACCCAGAGGTCTCGCTCCTCGACGCGGAGCATGGGGTGTTCCTCACGCAGTACGTCATACAGCGGGAAGGGATCGTCGGTGGGAACCTGGGGGATGGGATCGAGGTTCATGTCGTCGCACTCCCGTGGTCTAGGTCGCGCGCCAGGGTGCGCGCGGCCAGAAAGTTGTGCGCCGTCCCCCACAGCGAAGTCAAGCCAATCAGCAAGAGCGAGTAGCGCACCGCCTCCGCGCCGAACCTTGGCTCGAGCACGTCGTTGAGGATCCCCACCACCCAGGGACCGAGCCCGAAACCGATCAAATTGAACATCAACAGCATCAGAGCCGATGCCGTGGCCCGCATCTGCTGCGGGGCCAGGCTCTGCACCATGGCGTGGCCCGGGGCGGCCCAAAGACCCCCCAGCAGCGCCGAGGGAATCAAAAACCAGACGGCGGATTCTCCGTCAGGCCAGAGCAGGAAAGCGAATGCGAAGGGAATGTGCGCAAGTGCTCCCAGTGCCGGCATCCACTGATACCAGCGCACGTCCCGCCGACCCCAAGAATCAGCCAGTCGTCCACCAGCGAACACGCTGACCGCAGCTGCGAGCGAGCTGTACAGGGCAAGCCGCACGCCCGCCTCGCCAATGCTGAAATCGTGAACACGCATCAGGAAGACGGCGTTCCACGTCGCGCCCCCATAACCGGCGAACGAATGAAGACTGCCCGCCAACGAGATGTGAACGAGTGCCGGAATCCCGATCAGCCGACGAATGGCCTGACGGGTGGACAGAACGGGCGTTTTCGGACGCGGCGGATCGTAGCGGCCGCGCTCGGGCTCGCGAAGAGTGTAACGAATGACGATGGCCAGAAGGACACCGGGCAAGCCCATGGCGAAGAACGCCGCACGCCAACCCCAGGCCTCGGCAATCAGACCCCCGACCAGGAGAGAAACGGTAATCCCCACGGCCCCGCCCATGGACGCCAATCCCATGGCGCGACCACGTTCCTCCAAGGGGAAGTAGTCGGCGATCAGCGCGTGAGAAGGTGGAGAACCTCCGGCCTCGCCGACACCAACAGCGATTCGCGCCATGACCATCTGCGTCACCGTTTGAGCCAAGCCACAGGCAGCCGTCATCAGACTCCAGAGGAACAGGCAGATGGAGATCACATCGCGCCGCGTCCCCCGATCCGCCCAGCGGGCCACAGGAACCCCCACCAGGCTGTAGAAGATCGCGAAGGCGAGCCCCGTCATGAAGCCCATGACGGCGTCGGAAACGCCCAGCTCCGCTTTGATCGGCTCGATCAGTAATCCGAACAAATGCCGGTCAATGATGTTGAGTCCCTGCACCAAAAAGAGCAGGAAGAGCACGTAGCGCAGATAGGCGCGACTATCTCGAAGCGTCGCAGTCATGCCAGAATTCTCTCCGGGGCGCGCATCAATCCATGTACCTGCGATTTCCCGGCCCGCAGCAAGGTGGCGCCGAGACTGATTGCGCCAGTCTATGCCCGAATCCACTTCCTGTGGAAGTATTCAATTCGAGGGCTCGAGCGGTCTCAGGGAGACGAGGTTTCGGTGCCCAAGCAGGCCAATCCGGAGGCGAATCCGGGGAGGCGATAGCGAATCGATCCGTCTGAGCTATGCCTCCTGTCAGGTGAAGAAACGACTCGGCAGAGCCCGCCTCGCGTTCGTTGCCCTGGCAACGGTGGCCTTCTTGCTGTCTTTCACCTGCTGGAGTGGTTCCAATTCCTCAGCGGTTCGCATCTTCACCGCTCGCAAGGTCCACACACTGGAGCCCTCGGTGCCCGAGGCCACAGCCGTGGCAGTCCAGGCGGGCAAGATCCTTGCACTGGGCAGTCTCGAATCCGTACAAAAACAATTGGGAGAAATCCCCAGCGAGGTCGACTCCCGCTTCGCCGACAAGATTCTCCTGCCGGGCTTCATCGATCCCCATCTCCACCCGTCGCTAGGAGCCACCATCCTCAACATGGACATCGTCTCTGCCATGGAGTGGGCCACACCCAGGGGGCGAACACAGGCGGTCCGCGGCCGAGAAGGTTTCCTGGGGCGACTGCGCGAACTGGACCGCGAGCGCTCCGAGGATGACGACTGGCTGCTCGTCTGGGGCTACCACGAGCCCTACCACGGAGCACTCTCTCGCACGGACCTGGATGCGATCTCGACCCAGCGTCCGATCTTCGTGTGGCAGCGCTCGGTACACGAGATGTTCTTCAACAGCCGAGCCCTCGAGACTCTCGGCATGGAACGACAAGCTTTCGATGCCCACCCCCAGGCCAACTGGGAAACAGGACACCTCTGGGAAACCGCCTCGTTCGACCTCGGCGGCCCAATGGTACGAATCCTGGCATCGCCGGGGCGTTATCTCGAGGGCCTGTCGATGCTGAGTCAGGTCATTCACCGGGGTGGCCTCACCACCGTCGCCGAACAGGGGTTTCCCCAGATCAACGCGTTGGCCGAACTCACCCTGCTCCATCTCGAGTTGCGCAGAGGCGAAGCCCCCTACCGCATCGTGCTCGTACCGAATGCCATGTATCTCTTGCGCGAACACGAAGACGCCACCGCCGCCGAACGTGCAGCGGCCAGATTGCTGTGGCTTTCCACGGATCGTGTCCGGGTGGTCGAGCATGCCAAGTACTACGCCGACGGCGCCTTCTTCAGCCAGCGGATGCAGATGTCCGAGCCCTACCTGGATGGTCACCACGGCGAGTGGATGATGACACCGCAGGAACAGGAGGCGGTCCTCGAAGCCTTCTGGAAAAAGGGATGGGGGATCCACGTCCATGTGAACGGAGATGCCGGCCTCGACCTGGTACTCGACCAGATCGAGGCTCAGCAACGAGCCCATCCTTCCCCCGGACGCCGCATCGTGCTCGAACATTACGGTTACGCCCGTGAGGATCAGCATCAGCGACTGGCACGCATGGGAGTCGAAGTTTCGAACAACGCCTATTACACCCACGAACTCGCGCCCATCTACCACGAGCACGGTTTCGGGCCCGAACGCGCTGCAGATATCTCACCGCTGGGGGGACTCGAGCGCGCCGGCGTCCCCGTCTCGTTTCACTCCGACTACCCCATGGCACCCGCGGAGCCTCTGCGCCTGGCCTGGGTTGCCGTCAACCGGATCGGAAGTGACGGCCGTGTCTGGGGAGCGGACCAGAAGTTGTCGACAGACCGGGCAGTGCGGGCGATCACCGTGGAGGCGGCACGAAGCCTCGGGCTCGAAGAGGAGATCGGGTCGATCCGGCCCGGCAAGCGCGCGGATTTCACGGTCCTCGAGGCGGACCCCTACGAGGTCGACCCCGCGACGTGGAAGGACATCCCGGTCTGGGGCACGGTGCTCGGAGGCGTGCCGCAACCCATTCCACCGAACTGAGGTGTCAAGAACCGAGGACGCGGTGGGCCCCGAACAGTGGAAGATCCAAACAGATGAGGATTCCCGGCTCCGCGGCATACCCGGCGGGGATCGCGTTCACAGCGCCTATCACGGTAGCTATCAGCGCTGGATGAAGGTCGTTCTTTCTCAGCTTCGGATCGTCGAGAGATCCAACGAACTAACCCTCTGACGGGCCTCCGGATGCAAAAAACACCAAAAGTGTGATGTCTTCTTCGATCTCGATGAACGAGTGTGACGAAGTCGCTGGCACATACAGGACCGAGCCTGCCTGGAGTACATGCTCCTCATCGCCCATCTTCAACCGGGCAGACCCACTGACGACGTAATAGACCTCGTCCTCATCGTGCGGACTCTGAAGATCTTTGGCTCCGGCAGGTAGGAAGTAGATACCAGAGCTAAGAGCCGGAACCCGCAGAAATTCGAGATAGGGCATCCCTTGGCGATTTCGGTGCTCGGTCAGTTCTTCGACGGAAAAGACCTTCCAGTTCGCAGTTTCCAACGGCTACATATCTCCCATGGTCGATGGGCTGAGAATCGAAATGCTCGCTCGCCTTGATGAGATCGGACGCGAAACAGGTCTTATCCTACCACGTGAAATTCCGGCAAGAGTCTGCCGTCGGCCCAGCATCGACGGCAATCAAGCCTCCCCTTCTCGCACGGCCGCCAGCTCAGCACGAAGGTGCTTGGCTGCCAGGAACCCGTGCACACAACCCCAGGCCTTGCACATCCCGACGACGAGCAGCGCGTACCGCAGAGATTCCCGACCCCAGGTGGGCTCGAACACATCGCTGAGAATGCCGACCAGTTGTGGCCCCAGACCGAAACCAATGAAGTTGAGCAGAAAGAGAAGAACCGCGGCCGCGGTGGCCCGCATGCGGAGGCTCGCCAGGCCCTGGACCGCCGAGTAGGTGCCTCCGGTCCACATGGCGGTCAAGAACGTGATGGGCACGTACCAGAGCACGGCGGCATGTGCGCCGGGAATCAGCAAGAAGACGACAATGCACGGGGCGCCCAACATGCCCGCGATCGCCGGAACCCACGCCAGCCAGCGCTCGTCACGTCGCGAACCGATGTCCGCCAGCCAACCACCCGTAAAAGCGCCTGCCGCACCCACAAAACCCGCAATGGGCCCCAACCACAAACCGATCTCCGTGCGATCCATTTCGTGTACGCGCTGCATGAATGCGGGCACCCAGAACATGAATCCGTAGGAAGCAACGTTGTACAGTGACGTCGCCGCAGCGAGCTGGCGATAGGCACGCAGCCTGAACAGATATCTCAAGGCCTCGCCCAGCGGCGGCTGGGGCTCGTCGTCGGCTCGATCCTCAATGGCCCCACGAGGCGGCTCGGGAAGTGTGAATCGCACCAGCAAACCAACCAGCACCCCGGGCAGGCCGATGACTACGAACGTCCAACGCCAGCCAATGCTCTGGGCCAACCAGCCGCCAAGCATGTACCCACCCATGACCCCGACGTTGGCCCCCATGGTGTAGATGGCGATGGCACGTGCGCGGCTCTCGGGCGGAAACAGATCGGAAATCAGAGAGTGACTCGGAGGACTTCCCGCCGCTTCACCCACGCCTACCGCCACCCTTGCCAGCGCGAGTTGCCAGAAACCACGCGCAGCCCCGCTCAAGGCCGTCGCAATGCTCCAGGCAATCATGCCCGCAGCGATCACGGCGCGCCTGGAGCCACGATCCGCCAAACGAGCCAGGGGAATCCCCGCCGTGCTGTAAAACAGCGCGAAGGCAAGTCCCGACAGAAAGCCGAGCTGCCAATCCTTGAGCCCCATCTCGAGTTTGATGTCCTCGAGCAACATGGCGAGGATCTGGCGGTCGACCAGGCTGACCGCGTAGACCACGAAAAGCAGGCCCAAGGCGTAGCGGGCTCGATGGGGTGAAACGGGGCCGCTCATGTCGACGCATCCTACACGGCTCGGCTTTCGGCGATCAACCGATCCATCTACAATGCTCCACTGACCTAAAAATACGGGAGAGCCCTGTGGACCGATATCTGATGATCTCTTCCGATGGGCACGCAGGGCTTCCGCCGGAGCGTTACCGCGAATATGTGGACCCGCGCTATCGAGACGCCTTCGATGTCGCCCTGCCCCAACAGCTCGAACAGACGCGGATCGCCGAGAAGAAGTTCTTCGTCAAAGAGTTCAACGAGAAATGGCGCCGCGGCATCGAGTCCGAACTCCAGGGCGCTTGGGACTCCGATCGACGTCTGGCCGTGATCGACGCCGATGGGGTCGCTGCGGAAGTACTTTTCCCAGACGGCATCACCGAAATGAATGCACCCCCGTTTGGTGCCGGACTCGGCCTCAAGCCCTGGAACGTGGATCCCGAACTGCAGTGGGCCGGCGCACGGGCCCACAACCGGTGGCTCACAGAATTCTGCGCTGAGGCACCCGAACGACGGATCGGTGTGGCCGTGATCCCAGCCGTCTACGACGTCGACGATGCCGTCGAAGAAACCCGTCGAGCACACGAAGCCGGTTTGCGCGGCATCCTGATCCCCGCGCTCTGGGGCGAATATCCCGCCTACCACCACCCACGCTACGACCCCCTGTGGGCCGCCTGCCAGGACCTGAAAATGGTGGTACACACGCACTCGGGCCCCACCCCGGACTTCGAAGACCTGCCCGGCATGATGGGCATCTACCTGACGGAGTTCGTTTTCTGGGCAGTCCGCCCACTGTGGGTGCTGATCTTCGGAGGCGTCTTCGAGCGGTTCCCCCGCCTGAAGTTCGCGGTCACCGAAGTCAGCGAATTCCACTTGCCCGCGATTCTCGAAATGATGGAGATTCGCGCTTCCGAAAAACACACCAGCGGCAAACTCGGAAACTTTCGCGGCCACCTCTCCATGGAGCCCAGCGAATACTTCGCGCGCAATTGCTGGGTCGGCGCATCGCTGCTCGACCCCCTCGGAGTTTCCCGGCGCCATCAGATCGGCGTGAAGAATCTCATGTGGGGCACCGACTACCCCCACCCCGAAGGTCTCTGGCCGAGAACCCATGAGCGCATCGGGGAATCCTTCAAGGGCGTTCCCCCCAACGAAATGGAGGCGATCTTCGGCCTCAACGCCGTCGAGTGCTACGGACTCGAACTCGATGCGCTCACGCCAATCGCACAGCGTATCGGCCCCCCCCGCCAAACCTTCTCCAGTTAACCTTCTTCGACTCATCAGGAGCCTCCCCATGGTCGAACCGCTCCCGCTGCCGGTTCCTTTCGGCTGGTTCTTCATCGCCTACTCCGACGAACTCACAACCGGCGAAGTCCGACCGGTCCACTATTTCGGACGCGATTTGGTGTTGTTCCGGACCGAACACGGAACCCCCTGCCTCATGGACGCCTACTGTCCCCACCTCGGCGCGCATCTGGGCCACGGCGGACGCGTCGAGGGTGAAACGTTGCGCTGCCCCTTCCACGGCTGGGCGATCTCCACCGAGGGGCGCTGCGTGGATGTCCCCTACGCGAAGCGCACCCCGAGCGGCGGTGACCGGGCGGGGGCGGTTACGGCGCATCCGACGGTCGAGCGCAATCAGATCATCTGGGGCTGGTACCACCCTCGGGGTGAAAAACCGACCTTCGATGTCGTCGAATACCCGGAGGTGGGAGATCCCGACTGGGAGCCGCTCACTCGCTACCACTGGCGTTTCCGCTCCAACCCCCAGGAAATCGCAGAGAATGGAGTGGACCCGGCTCACTTCCGCTACGTGCACGGCATGGATGCAGTGCCCGAAGGCGAGACCACCTACGACGGTGTCATGCGCTGCAGCATGGTGGAGGGCCCCCACACGGCCGAAGACCCCGACGGAAGCGTACGCACCTACCAGAGCCGCGTGGTCACCGTCCAGAATGGGGCGGGACAGAAATGCACACGCCTATCGGGCTTGGCCGAGACCCTGCTCATGACCCTCGTGACCCCCATCGACAGCCAAGAAGTCGAGCTTCGATTCGCGTTTACCCGGCGAAGAGAAAAGCCCGGATCCCTGGAAGAAGCGATGGGGGTACGATCCATCGAAAACACAGCGGCCGGCGTCGAAGACGACATCAGAATCTGGCAACACAAACTTCATCGGGTGCACCCCCTGTTGTGTGATGGGGACGGCCCGATTCCCGAATTCCGGCGCTACTTCTCGAACTTCTATGTCGAGACCGCCCCCTCCTCTTCCCAAGAGGCCTGAATGGAAAAGATCCAACGAGGTCAAGAACACCGACCGGGCCGCAGAGGTCCCTGAAACCGGAGGTTCCAGACTTGCGTGATTTCACCGACCGCGTCGCAGTGATCACCGGGGGTGCGAGCGGGGTGGGACGCGCCCTGGCCGCAGCACTCGTGGCCCAGGGAGCGCGTGTCGTCATTGCCGATGTCGAGGAGGAAGCACTTCGACGTACTGCGGCGGAGTTGAGCGGATCCCACGGCGAGGTCGATGCCCGGGTCACCGATGTGAGCGACGCCGCCTCGGTCACCGGACTGGCAGACCACGTCTTCGCCACAAAGGGGGCCGTCCATCTGCTGTTCAACAATGCCGGCGTTGGCCTCGGCGAGGCACAGCGCCGAATCTGGACCCTCCCCGAAACCGATTGGAGCTGGGGCCTGGGGGTCAACGTCTGGGGAGTGATTCACGGCATCCGCGCCTTCGTCCCCCGGATGCTCGAGGGCGGTGAGGAGGGCTGGGTGGTCAACACCTCTTCGGGCAATGGTGGGCTGACGATCCTACCCACGACGCCCATCTACTCAGCTACCAAGGCCGCACTGACCAGCATCACCGAGACCCTCCACTATCAGCTTCTAATGGAAGAGGCGTCCATTGGCGCATCCGCCCTGTTTCCCGGCCCCCACCTGGTCAATACCAACATTCTGAATTCGGGACGAAACCGCCCCCCCAAGTTCGCCGCCCCCGACAGTCAGCCAGCCTCCTACGTCAGCATGGAAGAATTAGCGCAAAGTTCAGGGGTTCAATTCCGTCTTTCAGAGCCCGAGGACGTCGCCGCCTACTGCCTCGAGGGAATTCGCGAGGGCCGCTTCTGGATCCTACCCCCCAGTGAGGATCACGACGCCCGCGTTCGCCAACGCTACGAGGGAATCCTCGCGCGAGCCAATCCACCCCTTCCGGATTGAGCAGCGTCTTCCCTTGAAAGACCTGCACCCCCGAAAGGCTCCAGCAGAGCAATGCATCGATTCCTAGAAAACAAGGCGTCGTATGTCCTCATGGGTCTGTTGTGGATCATCGCATCGACAAGCAGCGGTCGCGCCGACCTCGTACAACTCCCGAGCCAGCCCGCCAATGTCCCGTGGCCCACTCACGACTGGCCCAAAGGTTCGCTGCCAGAGGATCTGGACCGAGCGCGTTTCGACGAACGAGTCGAGCAACTCTTCGCAGATCGAGGCCGAGGTGGAGTCCGAGACACACGCGCTCTCCTCATCGTGCAGGGGGGGCTGCTGATCTTCGAGCGCTATGCCGAGGAATTCGGCCCGGACCAACGCTTCCAGTCCTGGTCCATGGCCAAGAGCGTTACCCACGCCCTGGTTGGAATTCTCGTGAGACGTGGTGTGCTCGACATCGAGGCTCCCGCGCCCGTTCCAGCCTGGCAGCAATCCGACGATCCGCGGTCGGCCATCACCCTGGGCAATCTGCTGCACATGACCTCCGGGCTCGACAACGCCGACGGGTTCATTACAGAAAACCCCTTCGTCGGCCGGACTCTATTCGGACCGGGCAGACGCAGCCCAGCCGCTTATGCGGCCGACGTTCCCCTCCTCCATCCACCGGGAACCCATTGGGCCTACTCGACGGCCACCAGCCTCATCGTCACCGCCATCCTGGGCCGCGCCGTCGGAAACGGCGCTCCCGACACTCTCGATTTCATGCGAGAGGAACTCATCGAACCCCTGGGCATGTCGAGCGCTCGGCCCGAGTTCGCCCTCAGTGGAGAGTTCATGGGAGGAGCCTTCTTCCACGCCACCGCCCGAGACTGGGCCCGCTTCGGGACCCTGTATCTGCGAGATGGCATGTGGGAGGATCGCCGAATCCTTCCGGAAGGTTGGGTAGACCACGCTCGCACGCCGGGACCGGCACCCAATAGTGGAATCTACGGAGGTCACTTCTGGGTGAACTCGATCCCATCGGTGGGACAATGGAACATGCTGCCCTCAGCCCCCTCGGAAGTATTCGCCGCCGAAGGAGCGGGTTTCCAACTCGTGGCCATGGACCCCACCCGTGACCTCGTGTTCGTCCGCCTCGGCGAAGCGCCCTTCGAGAACTTCGCGAAACTGAGGCGCTTGATCGGCGAGACGATCATCCTGTTTCCCGTGCGGGACACCCCTTCACACGAAACAAGCTCGGGAACCACACCGTGAGCCGCAGATCGCGCATCACTTGGATCGCCCTGATCGCCGCCGGACTCGCCGGCGTTTTCATCTACGTGGCTTACATCCGCCCATTGCAGGAGCTCGCGGAGACGGGGGCAGGCTTCCTCGCCAAGCAGATGTGCTCGTGCATCTATGTGGACGAGCGCACCGCCGACGCCTGCCGACCCGACATGATGCCCGAGATGGACCCCATCGATGCAGAGGTCCTGACAACCCCTCCCGGTGTACGAGCCTCGGTCCTGGGCGCGATTGAGCGCGTTGCGCTCTACGACAAGGACCTGGGCTGCATCCTGCAATAGGAGCGCCTCTTGGCACGACGATGCCTAGACGCCAATCCCCCGGGCGAACAAATCGGGAAGTTCCTCGTCCCCGGTTTGGATCAGCGCATCCACCCAGCGGTGAAAGGACTGGCCACCGCCTTCATTCTTTCCGAATAAGACATCGGACTTGGCACCCGTCTTCAGCGCCTTCTGAATTCGATTCCCGGTGAAGTAGTCCTCGTCGCGAACCACGCGTTCCAGAAATTTCATCATCTCGACGTTGGCGGCCTCTCGCTCCTCATTGGGTTCGAGAACCGACAGAAAATTCTGAACCGTCACCGATTCATCTGCGCTGGGTCCCGGAAAGAGTTGCGAAACCATGAACAGCTTCCCTCCCGCCTCGAAGTCCGCGATCGAAACGTGCGGGAAAATCGTCCAGACGCCTGCGACCAGATCCGCGGATTCCCACTCCTCCTCGGGTTTTCCCTCGAGCTCGATGTAGTGGGGGTTGGGCATCGTGACCCGTTGATGAGGCCCCCAGGCATCGTAAAGAGCTTCGCACGGCATCTTTGGGCCGAAGCTATTCCGGTGCAGCACGGGGAGGTGATAGAAATCGAGATACCCGTCGTAAGCCACCTTCCAGTTGGGACCCTCCACCTCTTGGCGACCGACGAGATGACAAGCATCGAGTTTCAGATGCGCCAGGATCTCGTCATATCCGCCCAGGAATGCGTCGAAATCTACGGAGATTCCCGGCGTGAGGACGCCGAAGATGAGGCCTGATCTCTCGCTGACGGGCAGAGCCGTCAAGCCCAGGCAAGACTTGTCGACCTCGCCAAAGTCCTGGGCTCGAAACACACCTACGAGCCCGCCATCGGAGTCATAGGACCAACCGTGATAGGGGCAGGTAAAGCGACGCGCACTGCCGGTGCCCTCGGCCACCACGACTGCACCCCGATGGCTGCACACGTTCAAGAATGCGCGTACCTCGCCATCGGTACCCCGAGTGAGGAGAACGGGGACATCGGCGACCTGCATCGCGCGATAGGCGCCGGGTTCTGCCAATTCTGCCGAAAAACCGAGCACGAGAGGCAGCCGCTTGAAAATACGCTCGACCTCCAACCGGCCTCGATCGGGATCGTAGTAGTTCTCAGCGGGCACCCGGTAGACATCCGCTGCCTGGTCGACGGTGCCTGCCTTGACGTGGGCGAGGTTGCGCCGCGCCATCTGGATGAGCTGCTCCCGGCTCACCAGAGACACCGCGCTAAACGGCTCAAGGGGCTTCTCCTCATCTCTGCAAGAATAGACGATTCGGCGACGATGGGAATTTCCTGTTGTCTTTATGGTGTCGGCTCAGGGATGGGACGGAGCACTCTCGGCCGACATCTCCTCGCGCAGGTGCTCGGCCACGGTTTCCACTTCGGCCATCACACGGAGCAGGTTCTCGCCGAGCACCTTCCGCACCACTTCGGGAGAATGCCCTCGCCCGAGCAACCCTCGTGTGAGTTCGGGAAGAAAGGTCACGTCCTCCATGCCCACAGGCATGCTCGGCACCCCGTCCCAGTCCGCGCCGATGCCCACGTGATCGGGCCCGGCCACGACAATCGCATGGTCGAAGTGATCAAGCAGAACGTCGAAGGAGGTCTGCGGAAGAGGATGGGCGCTCGTTTGCGCCCGGTATGCCTTGGCACGCGCTTTCGGGTCGTCGGCGTGAGCCTTCTGGATCTCGGCCATTCTTCGGCCCCACTTCTGGTAATAGGCGTCCGCCGCCCGATTGGCTTCCTCGTCGATGTAGACGGGGTAGAAGTTGATCATGATCACACCGCCGTTCTCGGCCAGGGCACGCAGCATGTCGTCACTCACGTTTCTTCGGTGATTGGCAACCGCCCTCGCCGAGGAGTGCGAGGCGATCACCGGTGCTCGAGATACGGCCAAAACGTCCGAAAAAGTTTCGTCGGATACGTGTGAAACATCCACCATCATGCCCAGCCGGTTCATGGTAAGCACGACCTCTTCGCCGAACTCCGTCAGGCCATGGTGCAGCGGTTCGAGATCCCGGCCCGTACCCGACGAGTCGGCCCAGTCGGTATGAAAGGAATGGGTCAGAGTCAGGTAACGCACCCCCAGCCGGTAGAAGCTGCGCAGGGCAGCGAGGTCGTTCTCGATGATGTGCCCCCCCTCCACGCCCATCAGACAGGCGATCCGCCCTTCAGCGACCAACTTGCGGATCTCCTCGACATTGGTCGCGAGGCCGAGTTCATCGGGATGCTGGTCCACCAGTCGGTGCACGGCATCGATGCGCTGGAGTGCCTCCCGAATGGCCCGCCCCTCTCCCTCGCGCTGCCCCATGTAGATCGACCAGAACTGAACATCGAGGCCCCCTTCGCGCATCCGCGGCAAATCCATGTGCCCGTCGGATGGGTCGTGCCGTTGAAGAAAATCCCACTCGGGGTCCTCGAAGCGAGGCGTGGTGTCCGAATGCGTGTCGACGACGATGGCGGTGCGGTGGAGTTCCCAGGCAGCGTCGGCCCCATTCGCATCCTGACGCGGCTTCCCGCCCGCGCAAGCGACGACCGAGAGCAGCGCTCCGGCCACGGCGATGGTGTTTCTCATGGGTACCTCGCAATCCAGGCGGCACGGCGAAGCGACAAAGCCCCTCCAGATCACCACCGGGGACCCGAGCATCCCCACTTCCGGCCCACGAGGCAACCGGCTCATGAATCAGATCCTGACAGGCCGGTCGACGGAACCGGGCAGGCGCAGCATTCTCTCCTCGTGCTCATTTGGACCCGATGCCAACTCGTACTCCACTCGTCCCGCCGCCTGTCGCTGATCGCGGCTCTCCTGGTGACGGGATGGACCGTAGGCTGCGACTCCACCAACAGGGCTGGGAAGCCCGGCGAGTCACAGGCCTCGGGAGGGCCACCCTTCACCCTTGCAGCCGCTTCGAGCCTGGCCAACCTCATGGATGACGCTCTCAAGACCTGGAACGCTCAGAACTCGGGAAGGGGTCAAGCGACCTACGCCTCGAGTTCCACCCTCGCCCGCCAGATCGAGCAGGGGGCTCCCGTCGACCTCTATGTGTCGGCCAACCAGGCGTGGATGGACCACCTCGCGGCTCGAGGCCTCATCGATGTCACCTCTCGACGCAATCTGACCCACAACACCCTGGTGTTGATCCAACCTCGCGGGTCCCCGGAACACACCCTCACCGTTGCCTCGGATCGACCCCCGCCCGCCCTGTCCGGCCTCTGGAGCACCGGCGACCCCCGGCACGTCCCGGTGGGGAGTTATGCACGGGATGCCCTCGGATCTCTGGGTTGGTGGGAGGAACTTCGGCCCCGACTGATCTCCGCCTCCGATGCCCGAGGAGCGCTGCGTCTTGTGGAACGCAACGAGGTCGATTGGGGGATCGTCTACCAAACGGACGCCCGTATGAGCGATGCCGTCCGAGTGGCCGCTCGATTACCCGCTGAGACCCACGACCCCATCGTGTATCCGGCAGCTCTGACCCCATCGCAGCATCCCCACGCCCGAGCATTCCTCGACTGGCTCTCGGGACCCGAGGGCCACGAACTCCTGCGCGCGAATGGTTTCCCATCGTTCCCCTCCACGGCCCTCGCCCAGCCATGACCTCACTGCTCTCACCCGCAGAATGGTCTGCCCTCTGGCTTTCGGCCACCGTGGCCCTTTGGGCCTCGGCGGTCCTGGTCGTGCCGGGCATCGCCCTCGGCTGGCTGCTCGCCCGTTGCCAGTTTCCCGGCAAGCTTTTGGTGGATGCCCTGGTGCACCTGCCGCTGGTGCTGACACCGGTGGTCGTGGGTTACCTGTTGTTGCTGCTGGTGGGACGCAACGGCTGGCTGAGCCCAGTACTCGGAGACCTCGGACTTCGTCTCGCCTTCTCCTACCCCGGCGCGGTCCTCGCAGCAGCCGTGGTGGCGCTCCCACTCGTGGTGCGTTCCGTGCGCACGGCCATCGAACTGGTCGATCCCGGCCTGGAAGAAGCCGCTGCGGTGCTGGGGGCGGGGCCATTGCGGCGGTTTTGGAAGATCACCCTACCCCTCGCTCTGCCCGGCATCGTGGCCGGACTGGTCCTCGGATACGCGCGCAGTCTGGGCGAATTCGGAGCGACCATCACCCTGGCGGGCAACATCGCTGGACAGACCCGAACCCTGCCCATCGCCATCTACACGGCAATCCAGGTACCTGGCGGAGAAACCGAGGCTCTGCGCCTGACTGGGCTGTCGATCCTGCTGTCCCTGATCGCCCTGGCCACCAGTGAGTGGCTCCTGCGACGTCTGCGGGATCGCGTTCGCCATGAGCGGGGGGGACGATGATCGAAGTCTCCTGTCGTGTGCGCCGCGGAGATTTCCTGCTCGAACTGGACACCCGCCTGGCCCATCGCGCCACGGGGATCTTCGGTCGCTCGGGTGCGGGCAAGACCAGCCTGCTTCACGCCCTGGCCGGCCTCATCCCCGTGGATGCACTTCGCCTGGTGATCGACGGCGAGGCGGTGGTCGACACGCGAACTGGCCTGGATTCGCCTCCGCACCGCCGGCGCCTGGGCATGGTGTTCCAGGACCATCGACTGTTTCCACACCTCAGCATCGACGCCAATCTCCGCTTCGGTATGGCCCAACAAGGTCCGGGACCGGGAATCGACGAAGTGGTCGAGTTGCTCGACATCGGTAACCTGCTGAAGCGTCGGCCCGACCAGTGCTCGGGCGGCGAGGGTCAACGCGTGGCCATGGGGCGCGCGCTCCTCAGTGCACCTCGCATGCTGCTCCTGGACGAGCCCCTTGCCAGCCTGGACCGCGGCCTGAAGCGTCAGATCCTCCCATACCTGCGCCGCATTCGCGATCACTACGACCTTCCGATTCTCATGATCAGCCACGATCTGGCCGAGTTGCTCGCCTTGACGGACGAATTACTCCTACTCGATCGCGGTGCCATCGCCGGTCAGGGCCCCCTTCCCCAACTCGCCACGGATTCCGACACGCTGGAGTTGTTGCACGACTGCGGCCTGGTGTTCGCACTGCCGGGTCGGGTGGCGCGGCGTGATCCCGATGGCCTCGCCTGGATCCGCCCCGACGGCGCAAGTGAAAGGGAGCTGGCATGCGGAGACTGCCCAGCCGAACCCGGTGACCGGGTGGAGATGGTCCTGCGCCCCGAGGATCTCGTGCTCGCTCGCCCCCCCGTGGAAACGCCCTTGTCCCTCACCAACCGGCTTCCAGGTCGCGTGGTCAGTGTGACCCGCAGTAGCGCACGATGCCTGGTGACTCTCGACTGCGGCCTGTCCGCTCCAGTCCTGGCAGAGGTCACGGAAAGAGCCGTGCGCGATCTCTCCCTGACCCCCTCTCAGCCCGTCGTCGCCCTGTGTAAGGCCCAGGCCATGCAGGTGAGGCGGATCGGCACTAGCACCGAATCTTCGACAGACCGCCGAAACCGTTGAGCGCCCCCGGCGATTCCCACGGCCGACACGAGCCAGTGCTCGACAACCCCTTATTCCCACCACTGCGCCCGAGTGTTGCAGCCGTCAAGCCGCCTGCCGTGAATGGAGCCGTCTCCCCAGCCACTGGAGCGACTGCTGGAACCGGACGGGGGGTCAAACCCAGCGCTTGCCCGAGACTAACGCCCCTTGGTCAAGCGACCCACATCGATCAGACGCCGCACCTTGCCCTTGCTCTTGAGCGGTAGGCCCGTGCGGTCCCAGAACTCGATTCGGTTTCCAGTTCCAGTCTGCGTATTCACGATGGTGTCGCTGACGATGTGAAGATCCCGCGGCTTCTCGATCCCGGGCCACCCCGGATAGTAGTTGCCGGTCAAGTCGTGATCCTCACTCCAGCGCTTGTTGTGGGTGATGATCTTCCACAGCTCTCCCTTGCGATCGTAGGCAAAGGAGTAATGCGCAGTCAGCGTCTCTTTATCGAGATAGATGATCTTGTGGAGATAGGGGTGGTCGTCGTTTTTGGGAATCATCTTGACCACCATCGTGTCCCTCAATTCCCAACGATCATCCGCATAGGAGAGCCCATAGGGACCGAAGTTGTGATCACGCTCGTACGGAAATGCCTTGACGGTGGTGTTCATGGGAGCGAGCACCTGGGTCTCGGCCATGCATTCCCATTCGTACTGGGGAACGATCCCGTTGAAGCTGAACAGGTCGTCCATGGTGAAGTCCGTACCCGCCACCGCATCCGTGCGCTGTGCCGTGGAAATACGGCGCACGCGCCGCAAAGTGGGAACGTAGACCCAGGTATCGTCGTTCTTGGCCGTGGCCCTCGGACCATCGGAACTCTTGTAGCGGAAGGTCAGCAACATGATGCCACGGGCGTCGAAGGGAGCGTCTACGTCGATGGCCTGGGCCTGGTTGCGCTTCTCGCCGCGGAAGAGATCCCCATCCGTCTCCTGATACTGCCCCTCGACACGATGGGCCAAATTCACCCCTGTACCCGTGCCCTCGTAGTAGAGCGGAAGCTGCTCGCCGCGATCCCAGTACGAGTAATAAAAGGTCGCAGGCACGCCCCCCGACCCCCGCCACTGGCGGCGGTGATTCCACATGATCTTTGCCCCGGCCTGGGGATCACCGAGGCAGTCGATTTCGGACATCTTGAACGGTTCACCGGCGAAGTAATTCTCGAGGCTGTTGTCGGGCCCGATCCTCGGACCACCGTCGTAGCGCTCCGTCGCAGCAGTGAACTCCTTGGGGTTCGAGTAGTCGAACTGGGTGGGCCCGATCTCGAGTTTCATACCCTCGTAGAAGAAGAAGTCTCGGTTGTCCCAGACTTGCTCGGGCAAAAACGGCTTGAGCTTGTCGACATCGTCGAAACTGAGGACATCGCCTTCCTGGAACGTGGGAGCCGCGCTTCCCGCGTCCTCGTTGGCTGCCGTTGTCACCTGCGCGAGAAGCAGAGAAATCGCCACGCCGGCGAAAATCGAGAATCGTTTCCGGTACATTCGTCCCTCCTGACCGAGAGTCGCTTTTTAGCCCAATGAGTTGCGTGATCTTACCATGAAGCTCACACGGGCGAACGGAGGAAGGGCGGCCGCGGAGCCCTCAACGCGCCCGGATCTCCACATCCAGGCGCAGGGGTCCCAGCATGTAGGGCAACGGCATGCGCTCGATCCCACTCCCAGCGGGCAATCGCACCTGGCCTGGCGCCAGACGATCCAGAAAGGCGCGCAAAGCCTCCTGGCCCTCCATACGAGCGAGCGCAGCGCCCACACAGAAATGTCGTCCGTAACCAAAGGAGAAGTGAGGTGCTGGGTTCACTCGATCCAGACGAAATTGCTCGGCGTCTTCGTAGAACTCCTCGTCCCGATTGGCCGATGCAATCCCCACCACCACCCGCTCTCCAGCCTCGAGGACCACTCCCCCGAGTTCAGTCGGCCGAGTGCAGGTGCGGATCAAGTAGAGGACAGGGGGGGCCACTCGCAGAGACTCCTCCGTGGCGGTCGGAATCAGTTCGGCGTCTTCTCTCAGTTGCTCGTGAAGCTCAGGACGGTGCAGGAGTTCGAGCAACAGGCTTCCAATGAAATCACGAGTGGTCGCCGTCCCACCCAGTACGAGGTTGAGCAGAATCATTCGGATGAGCGGAACCGTGAGGTCCGCGTCGTCGAGGCCGGCGCGCACGATGTGTGAAATTCCGTCGTCGTGCAGATCATCTTTCATCCGTTCCGATACCAGGCCCTCGAGATACTGAGTGAACTCCGGAAAAGCTCCCGCGTAGCCAACGCCGCGCTCGGTGCGGTTCAACGTGGTGAGAGTGCTGCGCATGATCTCCTCGCCCCAGACGGCGAGTTGTGCACTCTCCTCGGGCGTGATCCCCAGCAAGCGCCCGATCACCGCATTGGTCAGCGCGAGGCTGAAATTCTCGATGAGATCGCCTCCATCTTTTTCCACCAGGGCATCGATCAAGGACAAGGCAGTTTCACGGGTGAACGGCCGAGCGCCTTCTACGATGCTCGGGCTCTGCGCCGCCACCATGGCCAGTCGACGGATGGGACCGTGCACGGGCGGAACCAACTCCCCGATGCTGCAGTCTTCCAGGGGCACTTCCAAACCCGTGGGGCGCATGCCACCCGCATTGGAAAAAGTCTCTGAATCGCGCAGCACCGTCTCGGTGTCCCCATAGCGGGATACGTAGACGAAGCCGTTGGGCATCCGGGCCACTGGGCTCTGACGCCGAAACTCGGCCATCAATGGCCACATGTCCTGAGTCTGGTTCGGATCGAAAGGGTCGAAGACCAGCTCGGACATCCCCTGTCCTGACTCACGTCCATCAGAAGCCAATCAGCGAGCTCCTTTTTCGCCAAGGCTCCGCGCCAACATGTCGGGATCCCAGGCTGTTCCTTCTCGATCGACACAAATTCCGCGACTCGGGGGCAAAATCTCATGAATGCGCGGGCCCTGCACCTCGAAGATTCGCCCAGAAATGTGACGCCCAGCATCGCTGCACAGCAAAATTGCCAGCGGTGCAAGGTTCTCGGGAGGTTGAATTCCGTATTCCTCGGCGACCTCTTCCTCGGCACGCTGGGATTCGCGGGCCAGGCGCGCGAGCCAGCTCTCGAGCATTCGCGTGCGCGTCGCGTTGGGCGCGATGCAGTTGGAACGAATTCCCGAGGAGCGGAGCTCCGTGTGCTGAGACAGAGTCAGGGAAAACACCGCCGCCTTGGATGCGCTATAGGCCGCCACCTCTTCAATTCCCTCCCAGAACGATCCAGAAGTGGTGTTGAGAATGGAGCCCTGCCCTGCCGCCCGCATGTACGGAACCGCCTGCTGGACACACAGCAGGGTGCCTCGGGTGTTCACCGTCATCACACGATCCCAGTTCTCGGCGGTGTGCTCCTCCAGTGTGCCTCGAAATTCGATGGCTGCATTGTTGACCAGCGCATCGATGGCGCCGAAATGATCCACCGCCGCCGACATGAGTTCCGCCGCACCTGCGGGGTCGGAAATATCGACGGCGCTCGCCAACGCCTGCCCTCCGAGGGACTGGATCTCGGCCACTACGCCTTCTGCGGTTTCGGAACTCCGCCCCGAACCCGTGAGATCGACACCGAGATCGTTGGCGACGACACGTGCACCTTCTGCCGCCATGGCCAGCGCATAGGCTCGGCCGATCCCCCGGCCCGCCCCGGTGACGACCACAGTCTTGTCCTGCAACCGGCCCATGACGATCTGATCTGCGTCCATCGATTCGACCTGCTCCGCTCTCGCCTCTCTGCTTTCAGGAACCCTGCTGGGCCCGCTCCATCACGCTGTAACCCTCGAGGGCCAGGCCATGACTCATCCCGTCCTGCATGAGATTCCGCAAGAGCATGTTGAGCGCCACACGCGTGTACCGAAGCGTCACGGAGCTTCGAGTCGCCAGATCCGAAGCCAGGGCACGAGCCCTCGGCAGGAGTTCCTCCGGAGGCAACACCTCGTTGACCAATCCGAGATCGAGGGCCTGCCGTGCATCGATCACCTGCTCGGTGAGCAGGAAGTACTTGCCACGGTTTAAACCCAACAGTAAAGGCCACACGAGATGAGATCCATCACCGGGTGTCACCTTGAAGCCCTCGCCGAAGTGGGCGATGTCTTGAAACTCGGTGGTCTCCGATGCCAATACGATGTCGCACAGAATGGGGATCTCTGCGTGCACCCGGGCAGGTCCGTTGATCGCTGCGAGCATGGGCACGTGAATGTCCATGAGGTTCTGCATCAGGCGCCGCCCCTCCCAGTAGGTGCGATCCCAACCCGCCGGAGTACTGAAATCCCAGTCCCCTCCCGCCAACTCACTACAGAAATCGTCGCCGGTGCCGGTAAGCAGGATGACCTTGGTGTCAGCGTCGTTGCCGATGTCGCTGAACAACAGTGGCAACTCCCGGTGGGTGGTTTCGTCCAGCAACAACGAGCCGCCCCGGGTGTGTAGGGTGACCTCGAGCACGCCGTCATCGCTGCGCTCCAGACGCGCAACCTCGTAGCGGTGCTGATATTCGGACAATCGACTCATGGCGCGCATCCTCCCTGTCCTGACACGACTGAGACGTGGTAGTTCACAACCGGACCGCGAGGCGCTTCAGGCCTCGCAGCACCAGACTGTCGCGGTAATGAATTTCTTCCTCGGCCAACTCGAGCCCGGGAAATCGGGCGATCAGACTGCCCAACATGGCTTCCAATTCGAAACGGGCAAGTGCCGACCCCAGACAGATGTGGCTGCCGTGACCGAAGCCGAAATGCTGGATCTCCCTGCGCTCGATGTCCAGACGGTCTGGCTCGGCGAAGCGGGCGGGGTCGCGTCCCGCTGCGCCAGTCAGGATCGAGCAGACCTCACCCGCACGGATGGAGACCCCCGCGAGTTCGAAGTCTTCATGGCTCACGCGCTGCACCAACTGATTGGAGCCGTCGTACCGAAGCATTTCCTCGATGGCGTTGCGCAGGAGTTCGGGCTTGCTTCTCAGCAACACGAGTTGGTCGGGATGACGCAACAGCGCCAACACGCCCAGGGCGATCATGTCGGCGGTGGTCTCGTGGCCGGCCTGGATCATCAGGATACAGAGCGCCACCAGCGCATCCTCGTCGAGACCGCCCTGCTCGTCACGAGCTTCCACGAGGATCGTCATCAAATCGTTCTGCGGCCGCTTGCGCCGTTCTGAAATCAGACGCTCGAAATAATCGGTAAAGCCCAAGACGGACTCTTCGCCGAGGCGTTCCACTTCGGGGGTGATACCGCTCACGTCGCCGCGACGCGCGAAATCATTGAGCCACCGGTGAAAGACGGGCAGATCCTCGGCGGGAACTCCCAGGATCTCGCAGATCACCGCCGTCGGCAGGGAATAGGCGAGGTCCGCCACGATGTCGATCTCCTCCCTACCTTCGACCTTGGCCAGCAGATCATCCACGGCATTCTGCATGAGCGGCCGGTACCTGGAGACGGCACGTGGAGTGAAGTGCCGCGCCAACAACTTGCGAATCCGATCGTGCTCTACGGGGTTGATGTAGAGCAACAACCGCTTGACCATGGCGTAGAAGAGAGCGCCGCTGGGACCCGTATCGAAGATCTCGGCATTGCGTTCATCACTCACCAGAGCCTTGTTGGAAAGAAGTTCCAACGCATCGGCGAAGCGGGTCACCATCCATGCCGGGCGCCCGTGGAGGGCCTCGGTTCGGTGAAGAGGCTCGACCTCGCGCAGGCGGCGGAGGTAGGGGTACAGGTCACCGCGCTGTTGGGGATCGAGGATCACCCCGAAAATTTTGGCGGCGTCGGATAGGCCAGCCGGGTCGGGAGGGCGAGCGGACACTCCAGCACGAGCCGTGAGAGAATCGGAAGAGGTCATCGGGGGACCCTGAACGAAGCTCCACTCACCCTGCCCGAACGCCGCCCGTCGGAGCCGGGGCGCCCTTTCGAAGCAAACCAAGCGCTTGGCCGATATGCTCTCCCCGTCCAACTGGAACCCGGAGTCGCCCCATGGCACGACGTGTGTCCGCCGCCGAACGCCGACGCGAAATCGCCAGTGCCGCCGGCGAGTTGTTCGCCGATCGCGGCGTCCAGGCCACCACCGTGCGAGACATCGGTGCTCGTGTGGGCATGTTGTCTGGAAGCCTCTACCACCACTTTCGAACGAAGAGCGACATCGTCCACGAACTGATGCGCGTCTACGGCGAGAGTCTGTTGGCGCGCTACCGGGCAGCCGACCAGGGGAGCGGTTCTGCGAGTCAACGGCTGGAGGACCTGTTCCGCGCCTGTGTGCGCGCCAATCTCGAGCATCCCAACGAAACCGCCGTACTGATCCACGAGCAGGATCGCTTGTTTCAACTGCCCGAGTTCGACTACATCCACGAGATGGTCGACCAGGTGGAGGCGATCTTCGTGACGGTGATCCGCCAGGGGATGAACTCAGGCGAGTTTCGGAAGGACATTGAACCCGCTTTCGCGTACCGCATGATGATGGACGTGATGGGCGCCGTGCAGCGCTGGTACGACCCCGACGCGTTCACAGAGGACGAGATCGTGGGCGCGTGGCTCGATGTCTTCATGCGCGGCATCGCCGACACGTTCCCATCCTAGGGAGTCGGAAGCGCCCACTGGGTGGCAGCCTCAATGGGCACCAGTTCCTCCATGAAGGGGCCCAGCATAAGATCCATGAGGCGCGCACTTCCGTACAGGCGCTCTCCCCCCAGACGATCGCCCGAGGCGTAGATCGAACCCATCAGCTGGTGATTCTCCAATTCACCACCGATGCGCAAACGCAGCTGGTATTCGTGCACACAGGCTCTCTCGTTCGTCCATTCTCCGATCAGGATCGTCTCCTCCACCAGCGGCATGAACTCAGCGAGGAAGCGCGTGTAATAACGACGCAGGGTCTCACCACCCACCAACTGCCCGCCCGGTGGGTGGAACTCGAAAATGGGCTCTTCTACCAGAGTGGCAAGCAGAGGCTCGTAATCTCCCGCCACCTCGAGTTCGGCGTGGAGTCGGGTGAGTGCCATCACCTCTTCAGCGCTCAGGCGGCTGGGTTCCAAGACCATTCGAACCTCCGGGCCCCCACCCTACTTCGATGGAACCGGATTGGGTCCAGAAGGGGGGATCGTTGGCGACACGTGGCCTCCGGCACGACGCCGAAAGGCCTTGCGGAAATTACCAAGCGCTTGCTTTGCATACAACTGTCTGCTG
This sequence comes from Myxococcota bacterium, assembly GCA_022447545.1. Taxonomy (GTDB): domain Bacteria; phylum Myxococcota_A; class UBA9160; order UBA9160; family SMWR01; genus JAKVBI01. The sequence goes on along the minus strand of JAKVBI010000019.1, from coordinate 47,723 downwards.
TACTTCTGCACATCGACTTGCCCGCTTGAACAGGAAAAACCCATGTCGAACTGGCTGTCCGAGCGTGAAATGCGGGAGGTCGCCCCGGCGGAGCTCGACGAATCCGCGTCGCCGGTCCCCACCCGGGTGGTCTCCAACGGGGAGTTCAACCCCCTGCCCCAGACTCGACAGCAAAAGCGGGTGGAGAGTCGAATCGCAGAACTGGGCGATCGACTGGGATCTCGAGTGGGTCTCGATCGGCGCGAGTTCCTCAAGACGGCCTCGGGAATGGCCGTTGCTTTCCTCGCCATGAATGAGGTCCACGGCTCCGTGTTCGATGTGGCCAGTGCCGAAGCCAGCGACTTCGAGGCTGCCAACGAACGTGCTGCACGCCTCGCTTCGCAACGCATCTTCGACGACCAGACCCACTTCAACCGCGACGACCTGCGCAATCCCGAGCCCATCGAAGTGGGACACTTTGCGGCGAAGCACTGGAACCCCGGGATGCTCGACGAGATGGGCATCCTCCACGAGCGTTTCCAGTTCGAGAATTACCTGAAAGAGATCTATCTCGACAGCGATACCGATGTGGCGCTGCTCAGCACCGTGCCTTTCGAGGACCGCCCATGGCTCTTATCCAATGAGCAGATGGCCCTATCCAGACAACTCGTCAACGGCATCGCGGGTTCGCGCCGCATGTTGATCCACTGCGCCTTCACGCCGGGCATTCCGGGCTGGTTGGACGACGTGGACCACTGCATCGAGAACCTGAAGCCCGACTCGTGGAAGGGCTACACGATCGGCGACCCACTGGCGCCCGCCAACGCCAAGCACCCCTGGCGGATGGATGACGAGAAGCTCGTCTACCCCTTCTACGAAAAGGCCCAGAAGGCCGGGATCACCACGATTTGCGTCCACAAGGGCCTGGTGCCGCGAGATTACGAGAAGAGCATGAAGGGGGTCTGGCGCCATGCCACCGTGGAGGACGTAGGCCAGGCAGCCAAAGATTGGCCGGGTCTCGACTTCGTGATCTACCACTCGGCACTGCGACCCTTCGTGGAAATTCCCGACCACGATGCCGAGGTCTTCGAAAAGACGGGCTACATCCGCTGGGTCAGTGACCTCGCAGAAATTCCCGAGAAATTCGGGGTAAGCAACGTCTATGGCGAGATCGGCACCTCCTTCGCGAATACGGTGGTGACACAGCCCAGACTCTGTGCCGGCATGTTGGGAACACTTCTGGCGGGCCTCGGCGACGACCATCTACTCTGGGGAACCGATTCCACCTGGTACGGCTCCCCGCAGTGGCAGATCGAAGCCCTTCGACGCCTCGAGATTCCAGAGGACCTGCAGGAGAAGCACGGCTTCTCGGCCCTGGGTCCGGATACCGGCCCGACCAAGAACGCGATCTTCTGGGACAACGGCGCGCGCCTGTACGGCCTGAAGGCCCAGAGCACCGAAGGTGCAGTGACCGGCGACGCCATCGACACCATGCGCGCCGAATACCGTGCCACAGGCATCACGCGCAGCAACCTCAGTTACGGCTACGTGCACGCGGACTGATCGCGAGACCCCGCCGCTCAGTCGGAGGGAACGGCCACGGCCGTGCCTCCGGGCAGGCGTTCCTCCGCGATGCGTTGGAGCCACTCGGCCTGGGACATCTCTCCCAGCTCACCCGCGTCTCGCGAGCGGAGATTGATGGTTCCGGCCTCGGCTTCGCGCTCGCCCACCACGATCACGTAGGGGACCTTCTGCAAACTCGCCTCGCGGATCTTGTAACCCACACGATCGTCTCGCAGGTTGATCTCGGTGCGGAGGTCTGCATCGAGCAGGGCCTCATAGACACCACGCGCATAGTCGTTGTGCTTTTCGCTGACCGGGATCACCACGACCTGAACCGGGGCCAACCACAGGGGGAAGCGCCCCCCGAAGTGCTCGATCAGAATGCCAAGGAAGCGCTCGACGCTGCCGTAGCAGGCGCGGTGGATCATCACAGGCGTGTGTTTCTGGCCATCAGCCCCGATGTAGCTGAGACCGAAGCGCTCGGGCATGGAGAAATCAAGTTGGATGGTGCCGCACTGCCAGGAGCGCTTCAGCACGTCGCGGATGTGGAAGTCGATCTTCGGGCCGTAGAAGGCTCCGTCGCCCTCATTCAACTCATAATCGATGTCGAACTCGTCGAGGGCTTCGCGTAGGGCGGTCTCGGCGGTCTCCCACATCTCGTCACTGCCGATGCTCTTCTCGGGCCTTGTGGAGAGTTCGAAGCGCACATCGTCGAGGCTGAACATCCCGTACACCTCGCGGAAGAAGGCGATCAACAGGCGGATCTCGCCGCCGATCTGTTCCGGGGTGCAGAAATGGTGGGCATCGTCCTGAGTAAACGCCTGCACGCGGAACAAACCGTGGCGCACACCCGAAAACTCCCGACGGTGCACCAGACCCATCTCCGAGTAGCGCAGAGGCAATTCGTTGTGGCTGTGGGTTCGATCTCCGTAGACCAACAGGTGGCCGGGGCAGTTCATGGGTTTGACGGCCATCGGTCGCGTCTCGTCCACGTTGTCGTGGATCTTTTCGGGCTGGCTCTCGTCTCGGAGCTTGAGTTTGGTGAAGAACATGTTCTCCAGGTAATTGTCGTAGTGGCCCGAGGTGTGCCAGAGCTTTTCCGAAAGCACCAGCGGAGTTCGCAGCTCCTCGTAGCCTCGCCGCCGCAATAGCGCGCGCATGCGATCGACCAACAGGTAGTAGAGAACGGCACCCTTGGGATGGAAGAAGGGAAAGCCGGGTGCTTCCTCCTCGAAGTGGAACAGGTCGAGCTGCTCTCCGAGAACGCGGTGGTCGCGCTTACGGGCCTCCTCGATCAACCGCAGGTGTTCCTCGAGATCGTCCTTACTGAAGAAGGCCGTGCCGTAGACGCGCACCAGTTGCTCACGCTCGGCATCGGCCCGCCAGTAGGCGCCCGAAACCGCTGTCAGGCGTGTGTGCTTCAACCAGCTCGTGTTGGGCACGTGGGGGCCGCGGCAAAGGTCCACGAAATCGCCGTGTCGATACAGGGTGATCCCCTCACCGCGCGCCTGGATGTCTCCCACCAACTCGGCCTTGAAGGCGTTGTGACCGCCATCGATGGCGCGGTAGCGGGCAAAGGATTCGTCGGCATCCACGTCCCCGACTTCGCAGCGCTGGAAGGGGTGCCCCTCTTTGGCGATGCGTTTCATCTCCTTCTGGATGGCCGGAAAATCCTCGGGTGTAATGGTGCCCTCGGGCATGAAGAGGTCGTAGTAGAAGCCGTCCTCCACCACGGGCCCGATGGTGAGCTGCGCCTGGGGAAACAAGCGCAAAATGGCATCGGCCATGAGATGAGCGGCCGAGTGCCGCAGCACTTCGAGCCCTTCGGGGTCGCGCTTGGTGAGCAGCGCCACACTCGCGCCCGCCGGCAAAGGGCTCGAGAGGTCCGCGACGTTTCCGTCGACCACCGCCGCGACGGCAGCCTTGGCCAGGCCGGGGCCGATGTCCTTCGCCAGGTCGGCCGCCGTCGAGCCATCGGGCAGTGAACGTTGACTGCCATCGGGCAGCTGCACTTCGATCATCACACTCTCCTTTCGCGGGACGGCCACGATCCGCCCTCGCACCGGACCCGGCGGAAACCCCCGTCGAGTCGGCTCTCTTTCAGGATTGCACATTCGCCGTCATGCAGCACTTCCCCTCGACACTCAGTCGTACTCAGAGCGATGCATCCGCGGCACGGATCCGCGCGCACTTCGACGAGCACGGCTTCGGGCTCTGGGGGGTCGAAGTACCGGGCCTCACAGAGCACGCGGGATTCGTTGGCCTGTCGCATCCGAGCTTCGAAGCCCACTTCACTCCCTGCGTAGAAATCGGATGGCGCCTCGCGCGCCGCTTCTGGTGCCAGGGGTTCGCCAGCGAAGGGGCGCACGCCGTAGCGGACTTTGCCTTCCGGGAACTCGGACTCAACGAGATCGCCTCGTTCACCGCAGCAACGAGTTTGCGCTCTCAGCGTGTGACGCAACGGATCGGCATGCAACACGACCCTTCCGATGATTTCGCGGACCCCGCGCTCGAACCCGATGCCCCCCTGCGCGACCATGTCCTCTATCGGCTCTCGCAGCGCCTTTGGCAGCGCCACGTTCGAGCGCGAGCGACCCGAGCCTCTGACGCCTGAGCTTTACAGTACATGCCGCGCCCGGTTACCTTCGCCCCCATGGCGAAGACCAAGCGAAGCAATGACGAGGTCAAGCAAGAGGTTCTAGATACGGCGAAGGAGCTGCTGCGGTCGGGCCTGGTAGAGGGCACCGCCGGGAACATCTCCGGGCGTCTTCCCGACGGCAACGTCGTGATGACGCCTTCGTCACTGTCCTACGAGGTCATGCAGCTCGAAGATCTCGTCGTGCTGGACCTCGATGGAAACGTCGTCGAGGGCGAGCGGTCCCCGACCAGCGAGAAGGCCCTCCACCTGGCATGCATGCGCGCCCACGACGACATCCACGGCGTCATCCACTCCCATGCCATTTTCGCCACGATGTTCGCCGTGACCCATCAGCCCATCCCCTGCGTCATCGAGGAGTTCGATATCTACGTGGGTGGTGAAGTCCCCGTGGCCGGATACCAACTCACGGGAAGCGACTCGCTGGGCGATGAAGTGGCGCGCTGGGTGGGAGACCGCGGTGCGGTACTGATGGCCAATCACGGTCTACTCACTGTGGGGACCAGCGCCACGAACGCCATGAAGGTCGCCCAACTGGTCGAGCGCACGGCCAAGATCATCTGGGGAGCACGCATCCTCGGAGATCTGGTCCCACTACCCGACTCCACCCTCGAGCGGTTCGCTCCGATCTACAAGCTGCTGCGATCGAGCTGAACGGAGCGGCGCCGATTGCGAACGTGATCGATCCAGGCCGCAATGGCCCCGAAAACGGCGAGTCCCGCGTAGCTGAAGGCCAGGTCGACCAGGGAGAAGCGGCGATAGGGCAGCAACTGCTGAGAGAACTCCTCGAAGGTCACCACCACGGCAATAAGCAGCAGGCACAGGCCGGATCCAAGGCGATGGCCAAACACCCGGGCGGAGGAGAACCCCAGAACGACCGGAAGTGTCACCAGCCCGATGACGATGAAGTGCCCCGTCTTGTCCGCGCCGGGAATCTCGTTCACGAACCAGAACACACTGCTGCCATGGGGTGAGGTGGCGATTACCGAAATCACCACGAACACCGCAATGGCGAACAGCGCAACCGCCCGCATGGTCACGCGATCGAACGGCGGGGGTTGAATGTCAGATCACGCGCGCAGCGAGTGCCCGAACTCCCCTTGGCCATGGCGAAAAGCTACCACAAACCCTCGCGACCCACGCCCGGGGGGCCAGGAGCCCATGAGCGCGGATGGGTTCAAGCAATCGCCTCGCCTATCCGCGTGAAGGTGTTCACGTAGTTGATTCTCAGCTCCGGATGGTTGGCCCACTCATCGTATTCCGGACTTCCCGGAGCTCCCACCCTGACCTGGGTGGCGGGGGCCATCCCCTGAAACGCCTTCTCTGCATCCGCGGTGTCCATCTCGTAGAAGTGCATGAATCGCGGCTCTCCCTCCCCCGCATTTTCATACGGCGTGATCATGGTGAACCCCGGCGCGCTGGAGGCCGCGATTTCGCGGATGTGGATGAAGTCCGCCCAGTCGCGCAGGGCCTGCGCACCGCCGGGATTTCTGGGGCTGATCAGAACGAGTTCGAGGCCCAGAGTGGGTTGGCCACTGAGATTGCCCTGGCCCGGCCGGGGTGTGCGGCGAAATGTGAGGCTTCGTTCGGCTCCTGGTGACATGGGCGCAAAGGTTTCGCCCACCTCGTACACCGCGAGTGTGGCGAACTCCGGCAGCGTGCGCGGAAACTCTGTCCGGCCTGGAACGAGGTTACGCCACCAGGTGCCCCGCTCGACGCCCGGCCAGCCGAGGACTTCGCGCAAACGGCTCTCGGCATAGACCTCCGGGGTCTCGTCAGTCATTTCGAGATACAACCCTGCGTGGGTACGATCTTCCATGGGACTCCTCCTTTCCTTGCCAACCAGCGCTTCGATCTACCAGCGACCCGTTCCCGACTCGCCCTTGAAGGGGCCCACGATCTCGGAAGTCACCCAACCCCCGTAGAATCCGCCTGCCTGGGGCTCAACTCGCTCGCCGGCCAACCGACACTCCACCCTCCCCGGATAGAAGGCCATGTGGCCGGCGATCAACTCAAATCCCTGGAGTGGAGCGGCATAGCTCCAGGCGATCGCCTGCTCCGACTCCTCGGAACTCGCCAACGCCCAATAGCTCGCAGTTCCCTTCCACTCGCACTCGCTGCGACCCGGAGCGCGAAGCAGGAGCTCGCGCTGAATGTCCTCGACCGGCAGGTAAAAGGTTGGCGGGCTCGCCGTCTCGAGCACGCGCAACGAGCGCACGGTATCGGCGAGTAGGACCGTTCCGGTACGCACCTCCACGCGTCGGGAGTCGCGCTCGACCCGTGGCGGCCGCGGATAATCCCACACCGACTCCCGACCCGGACCCGGATCCACGGCGAAGGCAGGGCGGCCGTCCCCGCGATGCTGCCACTTCTCTCGCGCTTGGTCGCGTGCGCTGTCCCTTGCAGTCATGGCGCAGCAGTCACCAGGTAGGTGTTGCCCTCGAGAGCGACGCGCTCGCCATCGTGATGAGGGGCGAGAATCTCGCGCAAAACCGCCAGAACCCGCATGCGAGCGTCTGCATCGGCTTCCAGAAAAAGGCTCTGGACAGGGCCGCGCTGAGTGTAAAACGCAACTGCGTCGTCGAGACTGCCTGTGATGTTCATCGGATAAGCGAAGTCATCGATGCTCATCTCGCCAAAGCCCGCGCGCTGGAGCACGCCACGGAGGTGATCCCGCTCTCCAAGAGAGAAGGGGCCCGGAGCGTAGGGGTCCGGCGCCGTCGCATCGGGTGCCAGAATCGGCAGAATCGCTGCCATGGGAAGGGTCATCCAGGGATTCTCGGAGCGGGCCTGCCAACAGAAGAAAACGAGCTTTCCATCGGGTTTGAGAGCCCTGCGAAGATTGGCGAACGCCTCGTCAGGCCGGTCGAAGAACATCACGCCAAAGCGCGAGACGATGCGGTCGATGCTGTTGGGCTCGAAGGCGTGAGCGCTGGCATCAGACTCCAGAAAGTCGATTTCGAGGCCGTCCGCCGTGGCACGCTCATGGGACTTCGCCAGCATGGCTGCCGAGACATCCACACCGGTCGCGTGACCACCATCGCCCAGGCGCGCGCGAAGCGCGAGGGTGGTCGCCCCGCATCCACAGCCCACGTCCACGGCTCGCATGCCCTCGGCCAGATCGGCAGCGTCGAGAAGGGGCTCCACGAGACCCGCAAGGGTTCCATCCATCTCGGCCTGATTGGACACCCAGGCATCCCCTGCCGGACCGTTCCAATAGTCGATCTGTGCCGCATTGGGACGGTCGCTTTCGGCTGACATGACGGCATTGTAGGTGCTTCGACTCTGGAATTGGAGCCGATCCACAGGGGCTGATCTCTACGGCCCCGGCTGCATTCAACCAATTCATTCACTCATCGATGAAACCCATGGATGGCCGGCTTGACCGCCAATCGAACCCACCGGCATCATGGGATGTCACCCGCAGATGATCCCAAGGCAGGCACTTCGACTCCTGGCCGAGGAGCGCGCAGAGCACCCTCTGGGATCTGCCTCTTGCAATCGACGCATTCGGCGCCGATGAGGCTCGCAACGATGGGAGAACCGAACATGAGCATGGATTCCCCGGTGGTCGACATCGATGGACACATTCTCGAGCCCCAAAACCTGTGGCAGGAGTACCTGGAACCCAAATGGCGCGATCGCGCCATTCGCATCGAAAAGGACGCCCAGGGTCTCGAAGTGCTGCTCATCGACGGGAAGCCCCTGGAGATGTTGCGCGGCGTGCTCGGAACACTGGGGGGCATCCACCTTCCCGCCGAGGAGTCGTTCGTCCCCGGGCGTTACAGCTACGTGGATGGATGCCCTCGCGGGGGCAATGACGTGCCCGGTCGCCTTGCGATCATGGACGAAGAACAGATCGACGTGAGCCTCCTCTACCCAACGATCGGACTGTGCTGGGAGGACATCGTCCGCGACGCGGATCTTTCGATCGCCTACGCGCGAGCCTACAACCGCTGGTTGGCCGACTGGTGCCGAAGTGCACCCGACCGCCTCTACCCCATCGCCCACATTCCGCTCCTCGACGCTGACCTCGCGGTGGCTGAGGCCCAGCGCGCACGGGAAGATGGCTGCGTAGGCATCTATCTCTCGCCGGATCTCCAAGCCCGGGGTGGACGGCAGTTGAGCGATGCCGGATTCGACCGCCTCTGGGCGGCGGCACAGGACCTGGCGATGCCCATCGCCTTTCACGTCGTGGTACGCCAACGGCCGTTCTTTTCCGACTGGGTTCCGGCCCTGGAGGGCGGCAGCCGCCTGTTCTACCACGCCTTCCTGGCCATCGATGTCATGGCCGCCTTCACCCAGATGCTGGCAAGTGGCGTGTTCGAGCGCTTCCCAGGCCTGCGCTGCGCGGTGCTCGAAGCGGGCTCGAACTGGATCTCGGCCTGGCTCGACCGACTCGACCACAAGTACGAGATGGCACCCGGCGCCTATCCTCTGAACCTCAAACCCAGCGACTACTTTCGTCGTCAGTGCGTGATCTCTGCCGATCCCGACGAGACCATGACGGCGGAAATCGCTCATCGCATCGGTCCGGAATTCTGCGTGTGGGCCTCAGACTACCCCCACATCGATGCCTCGCTCGGTGCGGTGGCCGAGTTGCGCGACAACATGACGGGTCTCAGTGAATCCGAGCAGCGGCAGATTCTGGGTGAAAACGCCTTTCGCTTCTACGACCTGACCCGGTGAAGGCCCCTTCGAACTCACCGAAGTCCCGCGCACCAGCGGGACCGCCCGTGGGATCCCGGTCCCAGAAGGCGCCTGCTGCACCTGTTTTTCCGCTCACGCTCCCAGGTATGAGGAAGCACACCTCCGGCTCGCACCACCGAGTTCGCGGCGAATTCTTCGTTTTTTGGTCGTGTCCGCCGACATGTGGATTCGAGATTCAGCGGTTTCCACGGCCAAGAAATAGGGTGTTTACCCCATTCGTTGATCGGTACCAAAAAGTGATCTACAAGCGGGCTTTTATCAACGGAGTTGCGGCTCAGTTGCGCGTTACAACTCGGGTTTGGCCTGAGCCTGTTCGGGTTTCATGAGGTGCTGACTCCGCACTATCGCTGACACATTTCTCCGCGTATTCGAGGAATTTCCGATCCCGTCCGATTGATGCTGGAGAGCCGCCAGACCATTCTGAAGCTTCCGGTGGGGGTTGCGGGAGCCACAAGTGAGCAACGATCTGGCGCTCGTACTCAGCAATCAGATGCTGTGGACGGCCATCCAGGTAGGAGGACCCGTCATTGGTCTGGCCCTCCTCGTGAGTCTTCTCGTCAGCGTGGTGCAGGTAGCCACGCAGATCCAAGAGATGTCGCTCACCTTCGTACCCAAGATCGTGACGGTGGCATTCGTCCTGATTGCTTTTGGCGGCTGGATGCTCGAGAAGCTCACCAGCTTTGCGACACAGGTCATCTCTGAGATCCCTTCCTACTTCTGAGGCTGCTGTGCTGAGATGGACATCACTGCCGATGCACAATTCTGGGTCGTCGTGCTGCTCGTCTCGATCCGGGTGGGTGCCGTGATGCTCTTCACGCCGGTCTTCGCCATGACGCGAGTCCCCATCCGGATCCAGGTGATGATGACTCTCGGGCTCGCCTTCATGCTGACCCTGGGGATGAACCTGGAGTCCATTCCTGCCGACCTCTCACTGGCTTGGTTGTTCAGGTCTGCGGCGCTCGAGATTCTCACGGGTGGACTGCTGGCTTTTGGAGTTGCCGCGACGTTCGGGGCATTTCTTCTGGGAGGGCGTGTCCTCGACTTTCAACTCGGTTTTGGGGTCGCGAACCTCATTGATCCTGCGACCCGAGCAGCCGCCCCCCTCCTCGGTACCCTCCTGAACCTCGCAGCGGTCACGACCTTCTTCCTGGTGGATGGACATCACCTTTTGGTCCGTGGGCTCGCGTACTCCCTTTCCCGCATTCCCCCCGGGCAGGGGCTGGCGGATTTCGACGTCGGCCTCGTCGTTGCCCAATTCGGCGCGATGTTCACCTTCGGGATCGCAGTCGTCGCGGCACCCATTTTCACGCTCCTCCTCATCGACACTGCCATGGCGGTCGCAGGTCGCACGATGCCTCAGGTGAACATGTTCATTCTTGGCATTCCCATCAAGGTCCTAGTCGGCCTGTCCGTTCTCGCGATCACGTTGACCCAGGCCGGCCCCCTATACGAGCGAATCTATACATCCATCTTCACCTACTGGGACGCGGTGATCGGGTAACCCATGGCAGACGGACAGCAAGAACAGGATCGAACGGAACCCGCGACCCCCTTCAAGCTCGAAGAGGCCAAGCGTCAGGGGCAGGTCTCCAAGAGCATCGAAGTGAACTCGCTTCTGGTGTTGGGGATGGGGCTGATCCTCGTTTATGCCATGGGTTCCCAACTCGTGGCCCGCGATCTCGCGTTTTCCCGCAAACTCCTTGCCAGCGCTGGCAGCGTGCCATTGGAATCGGGAGTCATCGCCCCCTTCTTCTCCGGCGTATTGACGGAGCTCAGTTCCATTTTTTGGTTCGTGGGCGCATGTGTCATGAGCGTGGCGGTTTTTGCGAACCTGGTACAAACAGGCCCTGTTCTCTCGAGCAAGCCGCTCAAACCCGACTTCAAGAGGCTCGACCCGAGCAAGAACCTCAAAAAGTTCGTCAACGTGCGGATCCTGTACGAGATCGGCAAGACGCTCTTCAAAATGGTGCTGTTCACGGGCATCGCCTATCTCGCCATCAAAGCGCTCCTTCCCTATTTGCAGACGATGATGGACAAGGACCCGGTCGTGTATCCGGTTGCTCTGCTCTCCACTGCGAGTGGGCTCGCGGCAAAGCTCCTGCTGGCATTGGTCTTCGTGGCTCTGATCGACCTCTTCTACACACGGTTCGAATACGCAAAAAAGTTGCGAATGAGCCACCGAGAGATCAAAGAAGAAAGAAAGCGCCGCGAGGGAGACCCTCACGTGCGCGCAAAAATGCGGGAACTTCAGCGCGAAGCGGCTCAACGAGCTGGATCCATCAGGAAAGTTCCCGATGCGGACGTACTCATCACGAACCCAACCCATCTCGCCGTCGCACTTCGATATGAACGAGGTGAAATGGCGGCACCGATCGTCACTGCCAAGGGAGCGGGAGATCACGCTGCGAAGATGCGGGAAATTGCCCGCCAAAGCCGAGTTCCCATTGTCGAGGAAAAAACACTGGCACGCGGCCTGTTCCGTAGCGTCTCGGTAGATCAAGCCATTTCCGAAGAACACTACGCCTCCGTAGCGCGGATCCTCGCGCGCGTCTTTGCAGCCAGGGCGCCATCCCGCTCGGCCTCGGTGGAGGCCTGACGCTCATGGAATCCTTCGCAATGCGAATGCGCAATCAGACGGACCTCGTCCTCGTTTTCGCAGTCACCGGAATCCTGTCGGTCCTCTTTCTTCCCATTCCGTCGGGCCTTCTCGACTTCCTCCTGATCACCAATTTCTCTTTCGCGTTTCTCATCCTGCTCCTGACGTTCTATGTCAAGAAGCCACTCGAGTTCTCGACATTCCCCTCTCTCCTGCTGATCGCGACACTCTTCCGCCTCGCTCTGAACATATCTGCGACTCGTCTGATTCTCAGTGATGCCGATGCGGGGAGGGTCATTCAATCGATCGGCGAGCACGTGGTCGGCGGGAACTACGTGATTGGAATGATCGTCTTCATCGTTCTGATCGTCGTCCAGTACGTCGTGGTCACCAACGGCGCACAACGGGTCGCCGAGGTAGCAGCTCGTTTCACGCTCGATTCGATGCCAGGCAAACAAATGAGCATCGACGCGGACATGAACATCGGCTTGATCGATGAAAACGAGGCCCGGGAGAGACGACGCCAGATCGAGAGAGAGGGCAACTTCTACGGAGCGATGGACGGCGCCAGCAAATTCGTCAAGGGCGACGCGATTGCCGGAATCATCATCGTTCTCATCGACATCATCGGCGGCTTGACGATCGGCATCGCCCAATTGGGGATGAATTGGGGAGAAGCTCTTCGGACCTACACCCTGCTCACAGTCGGCGACGGAATCGTCACACAGATTCCCGCACTCGTCATTGCCACTGGCACGGGAATCATCGTCACGCGGGCCGCTTCAGATACCTATTTGAGCGCAGAGATTTCCAGGCAGATCACCTCTTATCCCAAGATCCTCGGGATTCTTTCCTGTGCTCTGTTCGTGACCCTATTCATCCCCGGGATTCCCGCATTTCCCGTCTTGATGCTCCTGGGTGTGGTCGGAACCCTGGCCTGGGTAGCGCGGCGTGCAGGCTCGATGGATGCAGACATCGAAGAAGCCGCAGAAACCGAAACGAGCAAAGCCGCAGACGAATCCGAGGACATCTACGACCTGCTCACAGTGGATGCCATCGAACTTCAAGTTGGACAGGCCCTCATCTCGCTGGTCGGAGGCGAGGACAGCCTCTTGATGGAACGGGTTAAAGCATTCCGGAAGCAGTTTGCCATGGAAATGGGCGTGGTGATGCAGCCCCTTCGAGTCAAGGACGACCGTACGCTCGGCGCCCACGCCTATCAACTCAACCTTTTCGGAGCAAAGCTCGCAGAAGCCGAGATCCTGCCCGATCGCCATCTGGCGATCGATCCGGGAAACGCCAAGTCCAAACTCGAAGGTCTGGAAACGACGGACCCAGCCTATGGCCTGCCGGCGGTGTGGGTCCTCGAGTCCGAGCGCGATCGCGCACGCGCAGCGGGCTATACGGTGGTCGAGCCGCTTACAGTACTCATGACCCATATCACGGGTGTACTTCGACGACACGTCTCGAAGCTCTTAACACGCAGTGTCGTCGAAAAACTCGTCGAGGGCGTTCGCAAGAGAAACACCGGACTTGTCGACGAACTCGTCCCGTCGGTCATGACCTACTCAGAAATCCAGAAGGTTCTTCAGGGTCTTCTCGACGAAAACGTCCCGATTCGGAATCTCGACCTGATCCTCGAAGTTCTCATCGACGAGGGAACAAAGACCAAAGACCCCAACCTCGTAACTGAATTGGTTAGGAAGAAGTTGGCGGCTTCCATTTGCGAACCCCTGATGAATTCTTCGGGTGAGCTGCACGTTCTGGTTCTGGATCCCGAAGTCGAGCGAACACTCGCGGCCGGAGTCACGGTGAACGAACGAGGTGGAAGCCTTGCAGTCGACCCAAAATTCGCCGAGCAATTGATCACACAGACGGCAACGCACGTCCAGAAGATGCTGACCGGTGACATCCTCCCCGTTCTCTTGTGTGCACCCGAACTGCGGCGACATGTTCGTCAACTCATGGAGCGCATGATTCCGCAGCTCAACGTGATCTCGTTAGAAGAGATCCCCAACACCGTGAACGTCAAATCCTACGGAATGGTGGCGCTATGAGTACTGTCGAAGGACTTCTCGCTTCGGTTCGAGAATCGCTCGTAAGCGCGACACGAGCCCTTCGCGTCGACGATGCCAACTTCGGATCGACCCTCAAGATCGGACAGATTCTCAAGGGACGGGTACTCCGCCACTACGATGGCAGTCGTTACCTTGTGGATTTCAACGGGCAAGAGAAAGTAGTCGAGAGCACGCTGAATTTGCGCGTCTCCGAAAACTTTCGCGCCAGGGTCGTTTCAGTAGGGAAGCAGGTGCACATGCAGCACCTCGTGTCCGATGCCGAGATCGCGTCGGATTTGGAGTCTGGTTCGGGCCAACGCAGCGGTCTTCGGCCGGACGCACGACCACTGGGCGATTTATTCGTTCAGTGGAACGCACAGCTCGTGCCCTCAGAGGCGAACCTACTCCAGCAGTCCGCCAAACGAGCTTCGAACCCGGAACTCATGGGTGTCAGCGGTCTGCTTCTTCACAAACTCGGCATTCGGCTCACGCCGGAACTCCTCGAGGCACTCTATTTCCGACTGGATCCCGCCCAGTCCAACCGGCCTGTCTGGGAAGCGGACAGCGTTCCGAGATTGCGGCTCGGCGCGACTCCCCTGGGAGAACGGTCGGGACCGGTACCCGAGCGATTTGCCGATTACCTGCGTGAACGAGCCGCCGATTCCACAGACGACGGATCTGAAGAATTCGTGGGTGATTCAACAAACGATCACGCGGCTGACGACGATTCTCGGGATTCAGATTGGAAATGGCAGATGGGCGAAGCCCTCCTCAACACGCAGACACATGGGCGTATCTCGCACCGGGTCGCTCGAATTCCCATCTGGTTGGGAGAGAAATTTCTCGAAGTGAGCGTTGCCCTATTCTCGGAATCGGAACGACACGCACCCGACATTACCTTCCGACGGGCTGTCGTATTCGTCGAGCTCGAAGACCTCGGGCGCATTCAAATCACGCTGGGCGCCGCCGATTCGAGTTTACGCGTCGACGTGGCCGCCGAATCCGCGGCCTCTGCGGACGTCCTGGTGGGATACGCGCCGGAATTGAAGAAGACCTTGTCCGACCAGGGCTTCCAGGTTGCCGATCTCCGCTACCTGCAGGCAGACCTCGACGCGGAAGGCTCGGTCCTCGAGTCCGTCGTGCTCCATCACATATCACAAGACAGTTTGAGCAGGTGGATTTGATGGGTGATTCGAAGCAGCCCGAACGAAACACGCGATCGAAACGACTCGTAGGGCTCTCCTATGAACCCGGGGAGGGTCCGCCGAAAGTCATGCTCAAAGCCAGCGAAAGGCATGCTGAGGAAATCCTACGGATTCGTCGCCAGGGTGGGACCGAAGGTCCCGCGCTAGTCAAGAACCCGGAGTTGGTCCAAGCCCTGTACCGACTCCCCATCGATGCGCCCATCGGGCGTGATCTCTTTTCCGTGGTGGCCGCAGTGCTCGTTCATGTGTTTGCGGTGGACGCCACAATTTCGGAGGCAAGAGATGCCTGACATGATCTCATTGATCGAGGCCAGCATGCTGACCGACATCCGACGACTCGATGTCATCAGCAACAACCTCGCAAATGCATCCACCCCGGGCTTCAAACGGGACATTGCGATCACCCAAGCATTCGGCGAAATGCTCTCGAATCAAATGCAGCTCGGGGGTGCAGGGAGCGCCTTCCCGAACCCTTCCGAAATCATGGATTCGGTGAACACTCGGTACACCGATCACTCACCCGGGAGCCTCAGACCCACCGGAAACGCTCTCGATGTCGCGATCGAAGGGGACGGGTTCCTGGTTCTTCAAGGCCCCGACGGACCGCTCTACTCACGCTCCGGGGCGCTTTCTCTGGACGATTCCGGCCGATTGACAGGAAGCAACGGCTTCCCAGTTCTTGGCAATGAAGGCGAAATCCGATTGACCGCTGTGGACCCCCGCATTGATGCCGAGGGAACGATCTTCGAAGACGACGAGCGCATCGGCTCCCTTCGTCTCGAACGCTTCGAACACCCAGAACATTTGAGAAAGATCGGAAATGGCCTCTACGAAGCCGGCGACCAACTGGCCGTGGGCTTCGATGGTCACACCCGAGTCTCGGTTCGCCAGGGTTATCTGGAAACTTCGAACGTATCCACCCTTCCGGAAATGGTGCTGCTGATCGAACTGATGCGTCGACTCGAGGCGAACCAAAAGGTAGTCAGCAGCTACGACGAAATGCTCGGACAGAGCCTACAGACCATTGGTGATCTCTAGGAGGCAATCATGATTAATTCCATGTACATCGCTGCAACCGGGATGAACACCCAGCAGCAGATGATCGACATCATCGCAAACAATCTCGCCAACATGAACACACCCGGCTTCAAGAAATCGCGCGTCTCTTTCGAGGACCTGATGTACGGGAAGATCTCGCAGGCCAACGGGCTGCCAGGAGCCGAAGAGGGCAACCTCTCCTTGGGCCTCGGAACGGCCATAGCGAATTCTCAGAAGATCTTTTCGCTCGGCGACCTGAGCATGACCGAGGGCGAATTCGACTTCGCGATCCGCGGAAACGGATTCTTCGAAGTCGTAATGCCGGATGGGAACTACGCCTACACCCGGACGGGCTCCTTTCAAATTGACGAGGACCGAACACTCGTAACTTCAGATGGATACCCCGTCTCACCCATGATCGAAGTTCCTAGCGATGCCGAAGAACTGATCGTACTTCCTGACGGTGAAGTAAAGGCGAAGATTTCCGGAGAGCCGGAACTGCTCAGGGTCGGTCAACTCGAACTCGCGCGCTTTGTGAACCCGAGCGGTCTCGAGCCCTCTGGAAACAACCTTTACGCCGTCACTCACGAATCGGGTGACGCCCTGTACACGGCACCCGGCGAGAATGGATCCGGCCTAATCGCCCAGGGCTTTTTGGAGACCTCGAATGTCGAACTCGTCGAGGAACTCTCCCAGTTGATGCTCGCGCAACGGGCCTACGAGGTGAACTCGCGAGTGATTCAGGCATCCGATGAACTCCTTTCGATCGTAAACAACCTCCGACGCTGAGATTTCCGTTGAAACACTACCTCCCCATCTTCGGGCTTCTCGCCATTCTGCCCGTCTCATCACTCGCACTCTCTCCTGTGGAGATCGTGCTTCGGGATGAAGTCGTGACGGACAAGACGATGGTCATGCTCCGGGATGTCGCGGAACTCCATAGCGGAGACGAGGGAATCCGAAGTCGGCTTCTCGATGTCACGGTGGCGCGCGCGCCTCGCGTAGGCCGCCGACTTCTTCTCACGAAGCACTCGATCGGTTCTCTGCTAGAACGCGAAGTCCCCGGCCTTTTCGCCCGATCGACTTGGAAAGGCTCTTCCAAAGTCCTAATCCGGGCGGTGGGCCGCAGGATTGATCTCGAATCGTATCGATCGTTGGCGAAATCTGCTCTCCAAGAGGAACTCGCAGGCGATTACGGCCAGCTCTTCATCGAGTCCGTCGGGTCAGAGCAGACCCTCTCGCTTCCCTCGGGCCAGATCGAAGTGATCCCCCGTGTCTCCCAGACCAATCGGATTCGAAAACGAATGCTGGTTTGGCTCGACATTGACGTGGATTCCCACCGCTACACATCGATTCCCCTCTGGTTCCGGGTAGATGCATTCCAGGACGCCGTCGTGGCAACACGCGATCTACCCGAACGAAGTCCACTCGGGAAAGCCCACGGCACAATTCACCGTGTGGATGTTGCGGCCTTGTCGGATTCACCGATTCGGAGCTTGGAACGCCTCGACGGACAACGCCTGAAAAGACCTGTCCGAGTCGACCAGGTTCTTCTCGAGAGCGATCTCGAGCCGATTCCGGCCGTCGAACGTGGCGATGAAGTTCTCGTAACCGCCAAGTCTGGCCCGGTGACCATCGAGGCTCGCGTGGTCGCTCTCGAGGATGGTCGCTCCGGAGATGCTATTCGCGTCCGAAGGAATGGTGGCATCGACTACGAGGTGCTCGTAACCGGTCGAAAACGCGCTTTAGCTGGAGGTGTCATGCCGTGAACAAAGCAAGACTACAACTACTCAGCTCGATCCTGCTTGTCTTCATGCCCCTCTACGCGCAAGCGGAGAGCGTGTACGACGAGGGCACCTACCAATCTCTCACTTCGGACATTCGTGCCCTTCGCGTGGGAGACACGTTGACCATCAACGTATTCGAATCCTCCAGCGCCCAGGCTAGCGCGGGAGCCAATACAAAAAGAAGTGTGAATCTCGCAGCAAAAGCCTCGGGAGACATCACGGGAGTTGGAGGCGGCGAAGCGGATGGTTCCGTTTGGACACGGAACGATTTCAATGGCGATGCGAAGGTGAATCGTCACGGGAAACTCATCGCCAAGGTCTCGGTTCTCGTCGAAGAGGTATATCCCAATGGCGACCTTCGCGTTTCCGGGAGTCAAGAAATCGTCCTGAATCAGGAAACGCAATCGATCGTAGTCGCTGGTCGAGTGCGAACCGTTGACATCGCCTATGACAACACCATCGATTCCTGGCGCCTGTCGGATTCGAGCATTCACTACACCGGTGAGGGAATTCTCGCCCGAACCGAACAACAGTCTCTTTGGAGCCGCCTGTTCGGGTGGATTTTCTGACATGAAAACTCTTCTCCCTCTACTGATCACTACTGCACTGTTGCTCGTACCCGGATCGGGAGCATGGGCAGCTCCAAGCAAGAGCAACGTCTCGTCCGTCCGCATCAAGGAACTCGTGCGGATCGCTACAGCTCACGACAACTCGCTCGTTGGATATGGAATCGTGACCGGCCTGGCTGGTACCGGAGACACAAGCCGAAGTGCTGGAACCGTCCAGTCGATCTCGAACCTCCTGCGCCGTTTCGGGGTCAATGTTCTTCCGGCGAAACTTCACTCCCGAAACGTGGCAGGCGTGATGGTCACGGCGACCCTGGGCGCTTTCATGCATCAGGGCGACAAACTAGACATCAATGTCACGAGCCTCGGCGATGCACGCAGCCTCCTTGGTGGAACGCTGCTTCTCACACATCTCAATGGTCCCGACGGGAAGATATACGCTCTTGCTCAGGGGCCCCTTTCGGTCGGAGGCTTCAAGTACGACCTGTTTGGGAATGTCGTTCAAAAGAATCACCCAACCGCCGCCACAATCACTTCGGGTGCGACCGTCGAACGGGACATCGACACTCGACTGCGCGGACCTGATGGATCATTCGAATACATCCTCGTCAACCCCAACTTCACTACGGCGACTCGGATCGCTGAAGCGCTGAACCGAGAGCTCGGAAACGAAAGCGCCAAGGTCCTTGATGCCGGTCGTGTCGTGGTGTCGCCGCCAAGTCAAGGGGAGGAAATGGCGACATTTCTGATGCGCGCCGAAAACGTCATGGTCAAACCCGACCAGCGCGCCATGGTGGTTGTGAACGAGCGAACAGGAACCGTCGTTTCAGGAGGAGACGTTCGGATTTCCCAGACGACGATCAGTCATGGAAACCTGAAGGTGTCCATCAGCACCGAGTACTACGCATCACAGCCCTTCCTCGTCCGCGATACGGGAGTCGGAGTCCAAACGGTTGTCCTTCCGGAAACAACCATCGAGGTCGAGGAAGAAGCTCCCCAAAGTGTTTCCATGCCAGATGGAACCACCGTCGCGGATCTCGTCATGGCGCTCACTCGGGTACACGCCAGTAGCCGAGACATCATCGTAATCCTCCAAGGCATCAAGCGAGCGGGCGCCCTTCACGCGGAGCTCGTGATCCAATGACATTCGGAACGATCAAAAGAAAAGGAGTCACGGCATGATCGAATTGACTGGTGTAACGGCCCAAGCCGTAAAACTTGCGCTCGATGTTTCGATTCTGCGCCACCAGGTGATTGCGAACAACATTGCGAACGTAGACACGCCCGGATTCGTTCCCAAGCGCGTTAGTTTCGAGGATCAACTGAGGAGCATCGAATCAAGCTTGTTGTCTGGCCGTAGCGACAGTGCACTGAGTGCGGAGCTCGATCGTGTAGCAGATCGATTGGGCTCAAATAGCATCGTCGACGATGGTGACGAAACTGTCCAGATCGACCTCGAAATGGTCAAGTTGGCCGACAACACCGTGCGCTATCAGACGCTCATCAACGCACTCAGCAACCGCGGAACCATCCTGAGGACCGCAATCACCGGTGGGAGATCGTAGACAATGGACTATCGAACAGCCTTTGCAATCAGCGCGACGGGAATGAACATCGAAAAGATGCGCGTCGAAATGGTGGCGTTGAACTTGGCCAACGCGAATTCCGTTGCTGGCCCGGATGGAGATCTCTATCAACCCCGGAGGGTCATCACGCGCCCGAGCGAAGCAACTTCTTTTGCGATGCACATCGGTGGAGCTCTCCGAAACATTTCGCTTCCTAGTGGCGCAGAGCTTCGAGACATCGGATTCGTCAATACGGCCCCGAGGCGTGTCTACGATCCAGGGCATCCCGTGGCCGACGATCGCGGTTACGTCAACTACCCGAACATCAACCCGGTTTCCGAAATGCTCGAACTCATTGAAGCAACCCGAGCCTACGAAGCCAACGTTCGAGCGCTCAATGCCGCGAAGACCATGGCTTCCGTCGCGCTCGAGATAGGGAGTCGATCATGAGCACCCCTCTTCTCGAAATCCTCCCCATCGAGGCAGTGCCTCGGAGCACAGAGCTGAGCGGTGTCGAAGCGAACAACGCGACGAAGACTGAATTTTCAGACTGGCTGAGCCAACAGGTTCAGGGCCTCGATGCTCAACTTGATAGGGCGGACGCTTCACTGGAGGCCTTTGCCGTTGGCGAGACGAGCAACATCCATCACGTAATGCTCGCCATCGAAGAAGCAAGGCTTTCTTTCGACCTGGCTGTCCAGGTGCGCAACCGAGTGCTGGAGGCGTACCAGGAAATCATGCGGATGCAGATATAGGGGACGACGATGGCAACATTGCAGGAAATTTGGAATGAATCGCCGGCTTCCACTCGAACTGCTGTGGCAGTCGGGGCTGGAATCATTTTGCTGGTTTCTGTCGCGGCTGGATATTGGCTGCTTCGGGATCAACCTGGCGTTCTATTCACCGGCATGCAGCCTCATGATGCCGCAGCAGTCGTAGAGGAACTCGAAAAGCTGAAGGTCTCCTACGAACTGACAGAGGGCGGGACGAAGGTTCTCGTCCCAAAATCGCAGGTACACGAGGTCCGAGTCAAGCTGCAGGGATCCGGAATGCCCCTCGCCGGTGGGTCGGGATTCGAACTCTTCGATGACTCCGATTTTGGCATGACCGAGTTTGCCCAGCGAATCAACTTCCAACGGGCCATGCAGGGCGAACTGTCCCGAACCATCGGGTCGATGCCCGAGATCAAAACCGCACGAGTCCACCTCGTCCTACCGGATTCGAGTCTATTCGGTCGAAAACAAGAGCTGGCAACTGCGGCCGTAACGATATCGACGGCCGGCAATATCGACCTCCGGAAAATTCAGGTGCGGGGCATCCAGCGTCTCGTGGCCGCATCGGTAGAAGGCCTCGAAGAGGGCATGGTGACCGTGATTGACGAACGCGGTGTCACCTTGAGTCGACCCGCTACCAACGAAGGTGACGTCGAATCTGTGAGCTCTCGCCTCGAAAAGAAGCAGGAGGTCGAAAGTTACCTAGTCGACAAGGCCAACGCGGTACTCACCCGAGTTCTGGGACCTGGGGCCGCGGTCGTGAGCGTCGATGCTTCGCTTCGAATGGATACCGTGAAGAAGACCTTGCAGAAGGTGGTGACTCGAGAGGATGGAAGCGGCTGGGTCAAGATGCGACGAGAGACTCGCAATTGGACTGGGCTAGAAGAAGAAGGCGGCGATGGCGGCGTAACGACGGAGACCCAATACGACCTGGGCCATTCAATCGAAGAAGTCGTCGCAATGCCGGGTGCCATCGAACGCTTGAGCGTCGGCGTATTGATTCCCGGTCCGATCGAAGAAAGTGAAGTCAAAAAGATCGAAGACGTTGTCGCAATGGCGGTGGGCTTCTCTCCAAACAGGGGTGACTCGATTGCCGTGAGGGTCGTCGAAAGTGCCTCCATCGCCGGCGGAGACTTTGCACTTGAAACATCCACGGGTGAAGCCGGCGGGGTTGATCCGATGTTGGAGCTGGAGGCGGCCATGGAAGCTGAAGGCTCCCTGGCCTCCCGCATCTCTCCGAAGCCTCGTGCCGCATCATTGCCCCCTACCACCGCCATGCTCGGAGGGTTCGAGATGGGCGCGGGTGTCATCGGAATCGTGGTCATAGCCACGCTGCTCACGGCAGTCCTCATCATTCAACTGCGCTCCCAGACACAAAAACCGAAGACCCTGACAGCGACGGAAAGGGAACAGGTGCTCCAAAGATTGCATCGGTGGCTCGATGACGACAAAACCCGTGCAGATGAGAGCCCACTATGAACGGTTTGCGACGTGCCGCACTATGCCTACATGGTCTCGCTGACCAGGATCGCTCGTGGTTACTCGATCAACTCGAGCCCGAGCAACGAACGAAGCTCGAGCCGCTTCTCCAAGAACTCTCGGAGCTGAACCCGCCCGCCGAAGTTGCGCAACTCGAATTCGAAGAGGAAACGGTTTCGACACCTACGGACCGCGAGAAGTGGATCCGTACGATTGATCGCGCAGAGCCTTCGGTTATTCGCACATTGCTCGCCTCCGAACCGAACTGTGTGATCGTTTCGTTGCTTTCGAATCAGAGTTGGGCATGGCTAGAAAACTTTCTCGATTCCCTACCCCTCCATCAGAGAAACGAGATCACCGAGCAAATTGCATTGTCGAATGGGAGTCAGCCTCCCCTCTTGAGCAATGCCATTCTGGAAACCATGAGTACCCGAATCACCGAACACCGATCGAATGCCAACGGCTTCCAGGGCATTCTCGATCGGGAAATCTCCGGAGTAGTTCGCAGGAGATTCGTTCGTTGGAGTGAATCGTGGGCGCGCTAATTCGGTCTCCCAAACTCCAGACGCGGCCGCGAATCCTTCCTCGCCCCGGCGGTAACGAA
This sequence comes from Myxococcota bacterium, assembly GCA_022447545.1. GTDB lineage: Bacteria > Myxococcota_A > UBA9160 > UBA9160 > SMWR01 > JAKVBI01. The sequence goes on along the minus strand of JAKVBI010000019.1, from coordinate 25,145 downwards.
GAGGAGGATGTTCAGACAGCGGTCCCTTCCGATGAACCGAAACCGCAAGAAGTCGTGACCGTTGACGAACCCACCTCGATGGGTTTCGAAGAGCGCCTGGCGGAATTAGAACAACAGATCACTTCTCGATTCGAGGCTCGCCTCGCCGACGCGCGAAAATCAGAAGTGGAGGCACAGAAAGAACTCGAGCAACTACGGGCAACGGTGGCAGACGAGCGAAATTCCGCTCACGAAGCTGGCTTCGCCGCTGGACGATCCGAGGGGGTCGAAGCAGGAAAGCAGGAACTGGAATCGGAAATTGAACGCGCTAGTCGCATCATCGAATCCTTGAACCTTGCAACTGGAGAGCGCTTGCAACGCGAAGAAGATGCAATCGCAGAGGCCGTAATGGCTGGTCTCTGCAAAGTTCTTGGGAATGCATTTTCTACTCGAGAAGGGATCGCCGCATCGGTCAAAACCGTCTGCTCGGAAATCGAGTCGGAAGACGTGCTCTCGGTCCACCTTTCAACCGAAGATCACGCAATGTTTTCCAGAGATGAAAGATTTTCCGCCTCCATCGGCGAACGCATCCAGATCGTCTCGGATCCCAAGATTGAACTCGGCGGTTGTTTAGTGGAATGGAGTGGCGGAACGCTCGATGGCCGACTGGAGTTGCAGGTCGAACGTCTACGCAACGCAGTGCGAACGACTCGACAAAACCTCGTCGTGGAGGTCGGCTAATGGCTTCGGCCACGAATTACTTCCACGCCATCGAGTCTCAGGATTTCGTGCGTCGCATTGGTCGAATTCGGCAATTCGCGGGTCTCGTGATGGAATCGGACGGTCCCGACGTCTTCCTCGGAGAATGTTGTCAGATTCACGATGGAGATTCCGTCACGTCGGCAGAGGTGGTGGGCATTCGAGAGGGCCGTGTCCTTTTGATGCCCCATAGCGATACATACGGCATGCGATTGGGAAGCGAAGTAATCGCAACGGGTCGCCCAGTGGAAGTACCCGTTGGCGATGCGCTCATCGGCCGAGTCATCAATGCGTTCGGTGAACCACTCGATGGTGGTCCACCCATTGCTGCTGAGGCTCGTTACCCGCTGTTCGCTCAACCTCGTAATCCAGTCGATCGCCCCCGGATCCAGGAACCCCTTGAAACGGGAGTCGCTGCTATCGACACCCTCAAGGTCGTGGGCCGCGGCCAACGAGTGGGAATCTTTTCTGGGAGTGGGGTCGGCAAGAGCATTCTTGTGGGAATGATTGCACGACACACAGACGCGGACATCAGCGTGATCGGATTGATCGGTGAACGGGGAAGGGAGGTCTTGGAGTTCGTCGAAGAGGTCCTCGGAGACGAGGGACTCGCGCGATCGGTAGTGGTCGTCGCGACACCCGACCAACCCGCTCTGGTTCGGTCTCATGCAGCTCTCGCAGCGACGGCGATTTCCGAATATTTCCGAGATCAGGGCAAGCACGTAATGCTTGCCATGGATTCGATTACCCGTTTCGCCATGGCGCGCCGGGAAATCGGTCTAGCCGTCGGCGAACCTCCCACGGCAAGGGGATACACACCCTCGGTCTTCTCACTCCTGCCTCGACTCCTCGAACGGGGTGGGCCCGACAAAAGTGGCGGAACGATCACCGCGTTCTACTCGGTTCTCGTCGAAGGCGACGACATGAACGACCCCGTCGCGGATAGCATTCGGGCAATTCTGGATGGCCATATCGTTCTTTCCCGAGAAATCGCAAATCGCGGCCATTACCCGGCCATAGATCTCCTGCAGAGCAACAGCAGACTCATCCATGTCCTGTGTGACAAATCCCAAAGGGCAGTCGTCACTGAAGCCATTGACATTCTCAGCACCTACGAAACCCACCGGGACATGGTCGAGATTGGAGCCTACCGGTCCGGTTCCAACCCAAAGCTCGACGCGGCGATTCGACTCGTGCCGTTACTTCGTTCGTTTTTCAATCAGGACCCAGACGAATCGAGATCTCGAACGAAATCTTTCGCAGAAATTTCTTCGCTCATTCGCAACCCGGGAGGCAGTAACGAATGAGTTCAAAGAGACGAATCCGCGTGCTGAACTCCCTATTTAAATTTAGAAACCATGCGCTCGAACAGGCGCGCATCGTTTCTTCGAAGGCGAAATCAGAACTCGATCAATCACGAAGCATCGAAAAAACTCTCGCAACCCGAATCTCAGATTTCGAGTCCGAGTTACGACGAGGCTTGAAAGATGGAGCCCAACTCTCCCTCGGCGTCCTCAATAGCGGGCGAATGTTCCTGGATGCGCTCCATAAGAAACTCGAAGAACGCCAAGAGCACACCCGTGCGCTCGACGGAAAATTCAAGGAAACCGAAGAACTTCTGGGTATCGCCTTTCGCGAGCGCGAGACCGTGAGCAAATTGATGGAACGAACAATCGAGACCTCCAACATCGAGGAAACACGCCGTAATCAGCGAGAACTCGATGAACTCTGGCTCGTGGGAGGTGGGCGAGCATGAGCGACTTGTTGACCAACCTGGGGAATGCCCCGGTCACACACGATGAACCTTCAGGATCGACGCCCGCGCAACGCCTTGCCCAACTGCTGGATTGGGAAAGAGAGTTTCTTGCGGCGCAACCCAAACCTGAAGAGATGGATCAGAAGAAGGATTCGAATCTGAAGGACCGGGGAGAACACTTAACCACGTCGTCGACGAACCGGCCCGAAAAAAGTACGGAAGTCGAGAAAAGCACGACCATTTTTTCGTTGCAACCGGCGGACCTGAAAAACGAGACTCAAGCCACTTCTTCGAGCCTCACACCGCAAATCCAACCTACGAGACCCATTGCAAGTCCCAATTCCCTTCGAGCCAATGCGGCTCCTCTGGCCACAAAACACGCATCCGCAGCCAGGACCCCGCAGACCGGCGAGGTGGTCCAATCGCGGAACTCGATGGCAGCACCGGGCGAATTCGAAGAAATTATGACGCGGGTCGTGAACAAAGACGGAGAGATTCATGTCTTGATGCGCGATGGAAACCTCCGCGGCGACGCCGGAAGCCGACTCGCAAATACGATCCGAAAAATCATTCGCCAACTCGGCGCACGCCTCGCCACATTCACTCTGAACGGAAAGACGCTCGTCGATGAGAACCGAAATCGCCCGGCATCCAAATCGGATGCACCGGGTAGTCATGAACGTGAACTCGATATTTTTTACTGAGGGAGGCTCCCCATGATCGAAGCCGTAGGTGCTGTACTTGGAAACGAAACAACAGCCGTGGAGCAAACCGGGCTTGGCCAGGAGGATTTTCTCGAGATTCTCCTGACCCAGTTCACCTATCAGGACCCTCTGAAGCCGTTGGACAATGAAGAATTCGTCGCACAGCTCGCACAATTCGCGAGTTTGGTGCAAAGCCGTCAGACATCTGAGAACACCAATCTACTCTTGAGAGCCGAGACGGTCGCACAGGCGTTCCGACTGCTCGGACGTGTCGTAGAAGTCGCGGTGGAAGGCGGAAGCGAAGTGGGTCGGGTCAACACGATCACTTTCGATCGCGAGGGAACACCGAGGCTCACCATCGAGACCTCATCCGGACAGTTCCTGACCGATATCGGCCTGTCGCAGGTAGGAATCATCAATGACGGCGAGGAGAGTTGAGCATGCCTGGAGCCATTTACATCGGAATGTCGGGAATGCTCACCTTTGCCCGCTCACTCGACGTGTTGAGCAACAACGTTGCAAACTTGAACACACCGGGATTCAAGAGAAGCGGTCTTCTCTTTGATGATCTCTTCTACCGTCAGAGCATTGGGAGTGGCCCCAACCCCGAGGGTAGGTTCGGCCTTGGAATGGGCGTCGGATCATCTGGAACGTTCGTGAATTTCAACGAAGGAGATATCCGTGACACCGGAAACGACACTGATGTCGCCCTTGAGGGAAATGGGTTCTTCGTTCTAAAGACCGATGAACGGGATGTCTACACACGTGCCGGGCAGTTTTCCTTCGACTCGAACGGAGACCTCATAGCTTCCGACGGAAGTCCTGTCGCCGGAATCGACGCGAATGGTAACCCCACGGTCATCACAAGAGCTGGGTATGGAACATCAGCACCCTTGACGACCAATAAGGTGTCGTTCGCAAACAATCTCTCGGTTGGCTCATCCAGTCACACGGTGGAAGACGTTCCGATTTTTGACACGCTCGGAGTCGAGCATAAGCTTCGCTTTTTGTTCAAGAACAACAGTTCGGTGGTCTCGAGAAGTTGGCTCATCGAAGCCTATACGGAGTCAGATACTTTCATCGCCAATGTCGGAGAAATCCGCTTCAGCGGCGACGGATCGCCTCTGGAAAATTATTCGAGCGCAACCTTTACGTTTGCTCCGGACGATGCTCTACCCCACGACGTTACTTTAGATTTCGGAACGCCGGGTGAATTCGGAGGTGCCACTTCGTTTTCTGGTGGAGCGGATTCAACCCTTTCCTTCACGAACCAGGATGGCCGGGGTCTGGGTTCTCTGACCGGTTCGAAGTTTGATGAAGATGGAGTGCTCAAGTTTCAGTACTCGAACGGCGCCACGGAAAGTGGAGCGCGCCTTGCGCTGGCCTGGTTCGAGAACCTTCAGGATCTCGAGCAGCTTGGAGAAGGCCGGTTCTCGGCCGAGGGCCTGACACCCATTACGGGGGTCGCCAACACAGGAGTCATGGGCCGGATTGCAGGAAGCTCGCTCGAGATTTCGAACGTCGAGCTGACGCAACAATTCACCGAGCTCATCATCGTACAGCGGGGCTTTCAAGCATCATCACAGGTTTTGACCACTGCAAATGAGATGATCCAAGAACTCATCGAGAACTCGAGGTCAAGACGATGAGCCGTTCTTTCCGATTGAGACCCAAACGAGAACAAGACTCGATCGAACGTCAGTTAAAGGACCTTCTCTCCAAATGGCGACGCGATTGGACGATGGAACCAGGTCTTTCGGTCAAGGCTCTGCTCGAAGTTTCACCGGATCCCAGCCAATGGTCGAATGTTCGAATCGTGACCGAATCACGGGACCTGTGGTGTTCGGTTCGCATTGAGGACGAGGCAGAGTTGGCTGCAGCCCTCTTTGCTCGACCACGCCACGAACTCGAAAAGGAGCCCAAGGGCCCGGGTACATCACTGACCCAAGAACTCGTGGAGCGAGCGAGCATCGACCTGGCGCAGCGTATTCTCGGGACTCGTTCCGAGACCGACGGGGGTGCGCATATCGGAGTCGGTTCGATCCCGGATAGCGCATTCGCACCGGGTTCAGGAGTGATTGCTGTAAACCACCCCATCGGCGACACACACATAACCGCCCTGCTCTCCCCCGCCCTCGCTGATGCATTGCTCAAGAGCCTCTCCAAACACCCGGCCGAAGGCTCCACCCCTTCGTCTACGCTGACGCCCATCAGCGAGAGCCTGGACGTTCAGAGAGTGCGAGCCAGAGCGATTGTGGGAACCGCAGAGATCCCCTTGGACTCGTTGGCGACATTATGCGCCGGAGATGTGATCTCCCTGGACCAGGGTATCAGTGACCCTTCGGTATTCGAATTCCCAGACCTCGAACTCTCGTGTGACGCATACCTATGCGAACACGAAGGTGCCAGTGTACTGCTACTCAAGCGCCCCTCCGGCGCACCGGGCGAATCGCCCGGGTGATCAGGAGTGAACACATGTTGAACGAACAAACAGACGAACCCACTGTCTCCGTCCTCCAGCCAGAATCTGCGACGCCAGATTCCGGAAATGGTGAGGAACTCTTTGGACGCAACCTCGAACTCATTCGCGGTGTAAAAGTTCGACTTTCGGTCGTAATGGGTGAATGTGAGATGAGCGTAGGAGAGCTTTTCGACCTGAAAGACGGCTCTGTGGTCAAGCTCGACCGTGATGTGGATGCCCCCGTTGATGTTCTCCTCGACGGAAAGGTCGTCGGACGCGGCACTCTCGTTGCAGTTGACGACAACTTTGGCGTTCGCATCACCGAGGTCGAGAGTGACTGAGTCGATCCGGTTTGCAACATACCTGTTTGCAATTTCAACTTTGGTCGGATTTGTTCTCTCCGCATTCCCTCGAGTTGCTGACGCATCATCCTCTGAGAACGTTCGCCCACTAGCACCACTTGTCGACGAAGAATCGGAGATCCCGTTTCGACGAGAATCTTCGATTTCCGGAACGACCCTCCTTCGAACTGCGGGAGCCACAGCGGTCGGCCTCGCACTGGTCGGTGGCGGTGTTTTGGGACTTCGGCGCTTGGGGTATGGAAATGACTCCGGTTGGCCCATCGAGCCGAACATTCGAGTGATCGAAACCCAAAGAATTTCGACCAAGAGTTCACTACTCCTCGTGCAAGCCCGCGGAAAAGAGATTCTATTGGGTCAATCTGGTGATCGCCTGAGCTCTCTTCACGTTTTCGACGCCGACGAGGATTTGCCTTCATCGAAGGGTGACTGCGATGGCTAGCCTGCTGACGCGAACTCGATTGATTTCGCTCGTCAGTACCACTGCGATCTCAATGCTGTTGGGTGCCGGTGATTCGGCAGCTGCCGACCTGTCGATGCCGGGCCTTTCGATTGACTTCGCGGACGGTCAGGGCGGAGAAGGAATCTCGACAGCGATCAAGGTTCTGCTGGGCCTGACCGTACTCAGCGTCGCACCGGCCCTTCTCATCATGATGACTTCGTTCATTCGCATCATCGTCGTCCTTTCCATTCTACGTCATGCACTCAGCATGCAGCAGACACCGCCCAATGCTGTCCTCGTCGGCCTCGCGATGTTCTTGACTTTCTTCAACATGATGCCGGCCTTTCAGTCGATTCAGCAGAATGCGATGACTCCTTTTCTCGAAGATCGAATCGATAGCGACGCAGCATTCGAAAGCGCCATGTCTCCTCTTCGGGATTTCATGATTCGTCAAACTCGAGAGGAAGACCTCGAGTTGATGCTCGAAGTCTCCAACTCTCCCATGCCCGATACGGTGGATGACGTATCGAGCGCCTCGCTGATTCCCGCCTTCATGTTGAGCGAACTGAAAATGGCTTTCCAAATCGGGTTCGTCATCTTTCTGCCCTTCGTGCTCATTGACATTGTTGTGGCGAGCATATTGATGTCGATGGGAATGCTGATGGTTCCACCCATGATGCTCTCCCTTCCAATCAAAATTCTCATGTTCGTTTTGATCGATGGATGGAATCTCGTTGTCCGATCGCTACTGGGGAGTTTCGTCTAGGCCGTGGACCCTTCGAACAAAGCCTCCCTTGCCACCAAACGAGATCTGGATGAGGAAGCCAGACTCTGGAACGACGTCCGGTCGGGTGTGGACCAGACGACTCGCTGCAAGATCTTCGAAGAACACCTCGACTTGACGAAACGAATAGCTGGAAGGCTCTATGCGAATCGGTCTGACGGTCTGGCCGAATTCGACGACTACGTCCACTACGGAACAGTGGGCCTTTTGGAAGCACTCGATCGCTATGACCCGACACGCGGTGCCAGTTTCTCCACTTTCGCTGGCTATCGAATTCGCGGGGCAATTCTGAACAGCATCCCCAAGATCTCGGAAAGGCGGAGTTTTCATTCCTACCGAAAAAGAGTCATCTCTGAGCGATCGAAATCCCTTGCTGATTCGGGTTTGTCGGAAAGTGAGAGCTTCGAGCGAGCCATGAATCTGACGTTGGGGCTTGCGCTCGGCGCACTCCTCGAGATGGCGAATGGTGATCAACGGGAAGTAGATCGTAAGCGTTCTGATCCATACGAATGTGGCCAGATCGAACGTGCAAAACGGATCGTCGTAAATGCCTTGGATAACCTACCCGAACGAGAGAGCATCGTCGTTCGATCGCACTACTTCCAGGCAATGGATTTCACTCAGATTGCTGGACTTCTAGGGTTAACCAAAGGGCGGATCTCTCAGATCCACCGTTCGGCCATGGCGCACCTGAAAGCAGATCTTTCACTGCGCTGGGGCGTGGACGATTACTATTGATTGACAGTCGGACTGACCGTGTCGACTTTGAGAAGAGTCAGGCTTTCAGTCGTCGATGAGCGTGTACCGTAGACTTTGGCACTGGGATCCGGCAGATCCCCACCGCCGCCGACCAGGGTCCACTCCCCCGGAACGACCAGCAATTCTGTTTTGAATTCTTGGATCTCGCGGTTTTCTGGCGCATCGTGCCCCTCTCGCATGAGAAACGGCTCAATGCTGATTTCGACTTGGCGTCCATGCTGAGTCGCTGTCACGGAAAACCCGTGCGTCAACGGCTTTTCTTCCATTTGGATTCCAGTTCCAAACGGGATCATCAGGTTTCGGCTGATCGCATCGGCGGTGTAGATACCTTCGACAGCATAAAGATGGCGCCCAGATTCTAGGCGGGCAGTTTTCCCGGATGTCACTCGAAGTTTCGAGATCTTTGATCCGCTTCGTGTGTTGCGGGTCGATTGGACGTGGCGGTTACCCGCCATCAGGGTCTGCGCCTCAGCACGGCTGACACCCTGAGCAATTGTAATCAGATACTGCGGTGCCGTTTCATATGCACTGACGGTGAATGCAACCGACATGAGAGTCGCAATGCTCAGAGCGAGCGCTCCCTTGGGTCGTAGTAGTTGCATCAACAATGGAACCCGTCCGCTTTGATCCAGCGGATGGACCGAAAGCGTTCCCGGCGACTGGAGACGTATCGCTCCTGCTGAATCAATCCGCGTCGCTTGGCCCACTCGTTCGTCCCTCGTGTGCTCACGACGGGTTCTGTGGGGCCGTCGTAGGGGTCTTCCCAGCGAGTGCGTTGCGAGCCGCTTCGACGTATCGGGACATCTCTCGATTCAGAGACGGGTTTGTCTTGTTGTTTGCAATTCCGGTTTCGAGATGCGTAATGCATTCCGCAAAGCGGTCGTGGAGCATATGCCCAACACCCCTCGCGAAGAGTTTGAGTGGGTGCTCGGGATCCAACTTTTCAAGGGGCATCCACATGACTTCTGCCATGTTGGCCTGGCGGTTTCCGACATAGAGGAGACCGAGTTGAAAACGCACGTCATGAAAATCAGGCTTGAGCTCCAGGGCACGAGCCATCCACTCGATCGCCTTGGTGTTGTCGCGAAGATGTGCATACATGGCCCCGAGCATGTAGGCGGCCCCGGCATGGGTGGGATCGATTTCGAGCGCCGCCTGGAGTTTTTCCATCGCGATGCGGTCCTGGTCGGCCGCCATGGCCTTTGCGGCGATGGCCACCAACTCTTCAGCATCGAGGCGGGCCTGACTCTGGGGCCTTGAGCCGGCGTTGGGGGCGGAACCGGGATGACCCGGCTTGGGCAGCTTTTTACGGTTCTTGTTCCGGATCTTCTTGGGCATGAGTTCTCCGGGGACGGTCCGTCCGAGCTCCCCCTCCCGGTCTAAGACCGAAACTTCATCTCCGAAAAAACAGGTGAAGTATACCGTAGGAAGAACCGGTACGTGGTGAAACGACCCCGGAACTGGTGTCTGCCGGTCAGCGAAGTTCTGAGGTGACGAAACGACTGCCACAAGCAATGGCTTCGAGTGCCAGAGGCAGTTCTTCGTGCGCACGGTCTTTCATCACATGGGCAGACGCCCCCGCGTTCATCATCGCCTCAGCGTACTGGCGGTCGCGGTACATGGAGACCGCAATCACCCTCAGGTCTGGATGTTCGGAGACCAGGCGACGGGTAACGCTCACGCTATCCATGTGGTCGCCCCCAGCGCTGACCAGCACGAGGTCAGGCCCCAGGGTGTCCGTGAGCTCAGAAGCCGCAGAACCATCCGAAGCCTCTCCAACGACGATGAAATGCAGGGACTCCTCGACGAGTTCGCCGAGAGCCCGACGATAGGCGGGCTGTTCTTCCACCAATACGACCCGCGGAGGACTCGCCTCATTCCAATCGGACAGTACCGAGGGATGTAGCGTTTCTGAAATCGCGAGCGTCATAGGCCCAATATCCATTGCGCAGGGGAGAGACCGATAGGCTCCCCCGGTGTGTTTAAAGAGTTTTTCCACAGAAAATCGTGAATGTTTAGGGATTCTGAGAGAAACAAAAACTTTCATTGGAGCAGACACATACGTAGGGAATTGCCTATACCCCGTGGGCCCGCCCAACCCGTTTCCCCGCGGGGCGTATCGTTGAAAATCGCTGGCCTCTGGGGGTTGAGACGCCCGCTCCAGATTCACGAGTTTGGACATACAGGGGCCGGTGAGTGACTGCTACTTTGCCAGGGCACCCGTTGCCGGTCCCCAGGAGTCCGGGCCTCCCAAACTTGGCGAGAACATGAGCAAGATCGACCGGCTTGGATCGATGATTGGAACACTGCGGCAGCGCGTACGAGAAACGCGCGGTTCACCCGATTCGCATGCTGCGACCGGTGCCTCGAGCGAAGTCCTCAGTGACTCCGACGACGCAGGAGTCGAAACCCTCCGATCCCGAGTCATCGAGCGCCTGGCTGCGATCCCCCCCGAAGAACCCGATCACGCCTCACGCGCCAGGCGCATTTTCGTGGAATCGGTTCTCTTCCATGAGTTCGGGGCCACGATGTCTGACGACCCTCGTTTTTCCGAACTGGTCGATCGAGTGTGCGACCAGATCGACACAGATGAATCGTTCCAGAGTCAGTTCGATTCCATGATCGACGAACTCAGTTCGCCACCGAAGTAAGTCCTTCGCGAATCGCGAACTTCGTCAGACCGGCGACACTTCGGATCTGAAGCTTCTGCATCAAGTTTTCACGGTGGGTGCTAATGGTCTTGACGCTCACACCAAGACGCTCAGCGATGTCACGCGTCGGGTGACCCTCGGCGAGCAGCTGCAGGACTTCACGCTCACGGGTCGAGAGCACCGAGACGGCCTTAGACTCTGTCCTCAGCCCGCCGTTTCGATAACCCTCGAGAACCGACCCCGCTACGGCGGGGCTCAAATAGACGCGCCCATTCGCGACGACGCGAATCGCTCGAACGAGTTCATCCATCTCGCAGTCCTTGAGCAAGTAGCCCGAAGCACCGGCCCGTAATGCGGCATCAACGAACTCACGGTCTGCGTGCATGGAAAGGCATAGAACACGAATATCGGATCTCTCAGCACAGATCTGTCGAGCGGCTTCGATCCCGTTCAGTTCTTCCATGGAAATGTCCATGAGAACGACATCCGGATCGATCTCCAAAGCAGATTCAACCGCGCTGCGACCGTTGTCAACTTCAGCGACCACTTCCATCTGGGGCTCGGCGCTAAGCAACGACCGAAGCCCTTCGAGAAAAATTTTGTGGTCATCTGCCATCAGCACTCGAATGTTCATCCCTGCTCCCATACTTCAAATCCTGCTGCCGTTGAGCCCTTTTTCGGAAGGCACGAATATGTGTGCCGTAGTCCCGCGCCCGGGCTTCGAGCGAATCGTAAGAACTCCTCCTACGTGTGCGATGCCCTCGCGAACGCTGAGCAGACCAAATCGCGTCGAACCGTCAATGGTTCTCGCAGCTTCCTTCACCTCAAAGCCAATTCCATCATCCGTGACATCGACACCGACGCCCTCGGAACTTTCGGATAGAGAGATAAAGATTTCCGAAGCTTCGGCATGCTTCAATGCGTTTCTCAGGAGTTCACGAATGCTCCGGAATAGCAGCGCATTGATTTCTTTCGAACGAGCGGGAGGATCCCCATCACCCGAAATCGGTACTGCTTCAAAGGATATCTGGGCAGACGTTTCCTCGTTCATCCGATCGATCTGGTTTCTGATCGCCGCCTCGAGACCCAATTGATGAAGGACTGGGGAACTCAGCTCGAAAGTTAGCGCCCGTGTCTTCTGTAGAGCTTCTCCCACCATGGAGATCAAGCTGGTGAACTCGGACTGCATCGCTTCAGAATCAATTTCTCTCGCAAGGCCCGCGAGTTTCACCTTGATGATGGCAAGGCTTTGTGCCAGATCGTCATGCAGCCCTTCGGCTAGCTGTCGGCGTTGCTTCTCTTCACTCAGAATCAACTGAGTTGCAAGGACCCGGAGTTCACGCAGATCAGCCCCTGCACGCTCCGCAGATTCGGCCTCGTCAGGTTGAATTTTTCTAAGGGTGTTCGTTCGAGCCATGGCTACGCACTCGTTTCGGCAGTCCCATTTCCATCGCGATAGGCACTGAGCTCTACAGGACGAACCTCGTCGTCTTCAACGACCTCGGGTGTCACGACTTCACCCTCACTCTCGGCCCGTTCACGAATTGCTTCGGTGAGAATGTTCTGGATGTCGTTGCTCAAACCCTCATTGTCGACATTGAGTTCAAGACCACGTTCGAGGTCGGCAATGCATTCATCAACACGATCCTCCAGGTAGTGCTCGATTCCCCTCTTGAACAGAAACAGCGGATCACCGTCTCCGAGAACATCCAGACTTTTCCAAACTTCAGTCGCTTCAGCAGCCTGATTTTCCAGCACATAGAGAAGACCGAGCTGAAAACGAGCAATCGGAATGTCCGGCAGAAGCTCGATTGCGCGAGAGATCTCGTCAATCGCCCGAGCATGCATGCCGAGTCCGGCATGCACTGCACCGAGAAGATAAAGCGCCTGACCGTCCTCAGGCTCCAACTGAAGAAGCCTCTTCAAGGTCGTCAGCGCCGCCTCCGGATCTTCGCGCTGAATCGCAAGCTCAGCGAGATGCCGCAGTTCTTCCGCATCAAGATCCGCGGAGGATGTCTCGATTCCGTTTTTGACATCTCGCGGCGGGGTTTGCTCACTCATCAATGGCTCCTCGTTTCGTTCGGGGTTCCAGCTCGTGCTGCCTGGCGGCGCAAGTGGTCTTCGATAGTTTGGATCAACGGTGGTTCACCGGGCTTTGGCGATCGACTCAGTGCGTTTTCGATTACCTCGACAGCATCATCACGCTTGCCTCGCCGCTCAAGCATCACACTCTCGGCAAAAGCCGATCCAAAGCAGTCCCGGTCAAGCCCCTTCGCACGTCGAACGGATTTTCGGGCCTCATCCTCGCGGCCCAGAATCGCAAGAATCGATGCGTAGCCACCGTGAGCTTCGGAAAAATTTCTGTTTACATGAGTCGCCTTCAAAAAAACGCGCTCCGCGGCTTCAAAGTCCTGATGCAACAGATGCGCCCAACCCAGCGTCACCCGAGCCCCCCCATGGTCGGGCATTTGTTCGACGGCTCGTTCCAATGCTTCGATGGATCCATCGAAGTCCTGCCGGTTCAGGCGAGTCGTACCCAGACCAAACCATGCGCGGGGGTTTCGCTCCTGTTGCCGGACGAGGTGCTGAAAAACTTCATGTGCATCTTCCAACTCGTGGCGCTCGAGCAACACGCTTCCGACGACAGTCTGAGCATCGATATTCGTACGCTCGCGCTTGAGAACCATCATCGCTCGCCGGAAGGCATCGTCATTCTTCTCGGCGTCCATTTCCACCAGCGCGAGGTAGCCGTGAGCCTCCGGAGTGTCGTCCCGCTCCACCCACACTCGAGCAAGCTCTTCAGCATCCTCGAGACGGCCGAGATGATGGTGGGCTCGTGCTCGAAATGCGTAGTTCTGCGAACTCGGCGCTCCCATGGATGCAGCAATTTCGTACTCGGCGATGGACTCTTCAAATTTTGATTGACAGAACAGCGTAAACGCCAAGTTTTCCCTCATGACTGCATCGCCATTGTCTTCGACAACCAATTGCGCGAACACACTCGATGCAGACGAGAATTCACCGCGAGTCACTTCGATGCCTGCAAGACGGGCGCGAGCAATCGAGTGGCCAGGCTCTAGTTCGAGCACACGGCGGTAACTCACAGCTGCTGCTTGCTTGTCCCCACCCCGGTCCTGAGCATCGGCGAGAGCCATCCAAAGCTCAGAGTTCTCAGGATCGATCTCGGTGTAGCTCGACAGGCGTTCGATGGACCCGGAAAGCTCGGGAGTCTGAGCCATCATAGCTGTGGCTCCCGAACTTCCTTGTCACCGTGCTCCATACCGAACCGAAGCGACTCGGCGATGCGAGCCATCTCCTGATTCAATACACCCAGCTCCGGATCGAGCAGTGCACCGCGTTCCAGCTCCTCGATCGCCGCCGGAGCATCCCCTTTGATCAGCGAAACAAACCCCCTGCGGAACATGAAGATGGGGTGCTCATCAGGAAGGGTTTCGAGCGGCGCCCAAACCACCAGCGCGCGATCCACCTTGCCTTGGTCGAGCAACATCAATCCCAGCTCGAAGCGCGCAGCGATCATTTCCGGTGCGATTTGCACTGCACGTGTCAGCATCTCGACGGCTCGACCGCCGTCACCGCGACTCGCATGAATCGCACCCAGCAGATGATAGGCATGAGCATTCTGGGGCTCACGACTCAGCACCCGCTTCAGATAGCTTATGGCCCGATCGTGATCGCCCTTTCGGACGGCGCGCACCGATAGCATCATCAGCTCGTCGATCGCCAGATCGGTTTCGTAGTTGGCGCCAATTCGAGAAGCTGACAAGCTTCGTTATCCCTTCATGTTTTTCGGACCATTGCCTCTAGTCCGGGTAGTTCATTTCGGGGGTCGCACCACCGAACTTGTTCTTGGCCTCGTAGAAGCTTCCAGTCGAGAACAAGCGGACATGATCAACCTTCTTGAAGACGTTCTTCGTGAAATCGGCTTCAGCGTCGTCGCCACCGTTGGCTCCCAGGAATATCAAGGACGAGTTCCAGAAGTCGTTCTTGTAGAAATCCGCCACGCTGTTCCCCCCACTCTTTGCAGTGGCGATGGTCACGCTGACGTCTGGGTCAGTCGCTTTGACATCATTGTCCCGAAACCTGAGGGTGGAATCATGATCCGAGAAGGAACGAACGACGGTGTTCTCGCACCCCAAGAATGTGTTCTTCATGACTTTGGCGACAGACTCTTCGACACCACCGTCGACGACCACAGCATTCGTGCCTGTGAATATCGTCTTGCTGACGAGGGAATTCGACGTCTCAGCAGCCAGGTTGATGGCGGCGGTCGTGTACTGCCCATTTCCGATTTCGCTCATTTCGACCATCATGGTCGCGTCGTGCGGGCTTCCATTATGAACCACGACGTGGCCATACTTCCGCCAGTCGAACGCGATGGCGTCGTCCAGGCTCTTCTTGTTAACGAGGTCATCCCACACGCTGTCTGTGAGCTGCGTGGTGTCCTCACCTTCGGTCCTTCCATAAAGAGTGGTCTTCTGGACCTTGGTCACCGATTCATTGATACCCACCGAGGTGACCAGGATCTTTCCGCCCGCGCCCTGTGTACGATCGATATGGACCCGCTTGCCAATGTCATGATGCATGGCATCGAGAATTTCACGCTGGCGATTCGTGCAACAAGGAACGCCTTCAACAAAGCCATGGGTCTTCTGAACGGCTGTTTCGCTCGTCTTGGTTCCAAAGGCGTTGATCAAGATCAAGTGCTCGGCCATGAGGTTGGACTTATCGACTCGCAGAAGAGTCTTCACCCCAGTAGCGTCCAAACCGATGCTCCACCCCGTGGCGTCGGATTTAGAAAATTGGATGTTCTCGAACCCCGCAACACTGAACGATTCCGTGGTCAGTTCGGTATCGAGGATCTGGAGCGAACTGAGGTGGGCGCCGTTCATGCGCAGAAATCCAGCTTCCAGCTCCCCGCGCGAGTAATCGAGGGTAACCCCCGGCATCACGTTGACCGCGCAGTCTCCGATGGTCGCATCACCAACGACGTGGGTATCGTGAGTCACGATAACCAGTTGAGAGTAGTTACCCTCACGGGTGCCGGAAATGCAATTGGCGAAGAAGTCGGCTGCCTTGACCGTTTTGGCCCGCTTACGGGCTTGTGCGTCGGTGGCGACGCTCAAAGTGAAAATCACAGCAACTGTCGTGGATACAAATTTCAACAATGTCTTCATCAGCAGGTCACCCCTCGTTCAGCTTGGCCGCGCACGTTCCGGCGTTTCGGCTCGGCGGCCTGGTCCAGTTTCAGCAATTGGTTCAGCGGAGGTCTCCCTCCTATAAGTTGCTGGGTATTTTCACCTACTGTGCGTCTGAAAGGCAAGGCAAAAGGAGTGAATGTTTCAGGTATTTCGAATACTGGTTTCGCTTCTTGTTGTGGCAGAAAATCTGTAGCTTGAATGCTTCAAATACGCAGTTAAGTCCTTAAGTATCTGTAAATAATAAACTTTTTTCCCAGTTTGAGAATTCCAGCAGGGGGAAGCTCCCAGGTTTTTCACCTCGGGGGAACCGGGGTCCCATCGCGCCTGCCCAGGAAAGGTCGCATCCCGACGATCAGCACGAGGCCTCCCAAAACCGTCGCAAAGGGGTGAAACGGTGTGACAGGAACGGTAGCCGGCAGTAATGCAAACCCTTTGGAAATATGGTCAAGTGGGGCCACGAGTTCAACGAACCCTGCGTCTGTAATCGTCAGGATATGAGGGTTGTCTCCACTGTTCTCATTAGGCTCAGCTGCATAGAAAACCCCATTTCCTGCGTAGTAGAGGCCCGTGAGATTGGTGTAGTCGTGGCCAGACAGGGGAATGGGGGTGATCGTGGAGGTTCCAGGGTCCACGGTCTCGAAAATTTCGCCGGCGGTTGGGTCGTTGGGCGTCCCTGACCCTGAGCCATGGTAGATCAGGCCATCGTCAGGATTGAAGGCCAGCACTTCTCCGTGGGAGCCATTTCCAAGCGTCAACCCGCAGGTCGCACTGGCATCGATGAGGCTCAAGGTGCAGAGCGTCTCGGGATCGTAGTACCCCGCCCCGTCTCCTGTCAGCGCGTAGAGCGTCCCATCACTCGAGAACGTGATCCCCGCGAACCGGTCGCCGGTATCTCCCGTGGGACCCACCCGAGTGCATATCCCATCCTCCTCGTTGACGGTGCAAAGAACCCGAGACGCCGTACTCGGAACACGCAAGATCACGTAGAGAATGCCGGTGCTCGGGTGGCGTGCGATCCCATAGCCACCCAAGACCTCGGTCTCTCCCGCCACTGTGAGAACCTGGCTTCCCTTGTGCGTTCGTCCAGTGGCCCCATCTACCCGACGCAGAACGTTATCTCTGGGACTGATCGACCAGAAAGCGGGCAACGCGCTTGTTGAACTCGCACAGAGCATGAGCAACACCAGTGCGCAAAGTACACGGGGAGCAGAACAAATCAGCACCAAAAGCCCTCACAGATCCAAACAACCGCCAGCGCTCTGATTAGTATTCGAAATCGAAGAGAATCAGGCCAGTGTTTTTGCCCAATTCCATCGCTCGCAGCTTCATACGGATTTTCTGCCGCCACGATGCTCCCCCCGCGCTAACCCGCGATGGAACCCCAACGCACCTGCGGATCAAGCCATTGGCTCTGGCAGACTGAGACCGAGCAGCGGGAGTACTTTCGGCGAAGTGCGAGGGTCCCCCCCGACGGCGCCCACCGTTTCCTCGGCAAAGGCAAGAACCGCTCCCTCTGAGAACCTGTACGTCTGACCCGATGTCATTTCGCGCGACTCGAGCTTGTAACGCAATGACTCCGTGAAACTCTTCGCCGACAAGCGGCGCATCTGCCCATAGCTGTTACCGATAGCGTCGGTCCATCGGACCGGTTTCCAATCACGATTGCGACCATCGATCTCGACGAACTTCAAGCGTGAAGCACGGTCCTTGAAATCCGCCAATGCCTTGCTGCTCATGGCTCCAAACGAGAGTCTTCTGTCCGTCACCATGCTCGGACGTTGGATCGCATTGGATATGGATCGACTTTGTTTCGCAAAAACCAGACTCCCCTTGCTCGATGATTCCGCCACCAGTCCTGCAGCGTCAGAACCAAAAGATCCAGACTCTCGGGGATCATCGTACACGCCATCGCGTACCAATTTTGCGGACACTGAGTGGTTGACACCCAAGCCACGCCCCTTGAAGCTCCGGCTGAGACCGAAAACTTTTTCCTGCGTCGCGACCGATCTAGCCTGGGATCGCGTCCTCTTACTTTTCCGACTCCTCTCGAGACCGTCGGAATCTTCACCCACAACGACGGCTTGTTTCTTGGTGATCATCTTGATCTTTTCTTTGGTGGTGATTCCAGTTCCAAGACGAGATGCACCCAACCCTTGGAAGTCCCTTCCCCAAGTCGCTGTCCCCGTGTACTTGTCCACCTGATACTTTACGAAAGCAACTCCACCCGCCGCGGTCATCCCATAGAACGACCCCTTCGCGAACATGTACGCACTTGGAATCGGTATCCGATACGACGTTACCGACGCCCAACTATCCAATTCGGATTCGATCTCGGCTTTTCGCACATCATACGTGTTCGCCTCGGCGCGATTGACTTCGACCCGCCCACGCAGGTTTCCCGGGTCCATGTCATCGATATCAAGTTGGTTCTCGTCTGATACAGCAACCTGACTTGCGTCTTCAACCTCCACTCCCGATGCCTCGAGTTCGGCCAACCCAATACCGACTGATCGATCCACCTGAGCGTAGTAAGCAAACGGCGCGTTCCACAACAGACCACCTGCCACGGTTATGCCAAATTGTTTTTCATTGAACTTCTTCTGCTTACCATTGGCGATATTTATTTCCTGAGCGATCACATTATTGACGGCCATCAACCCAGCCTGCGCCACCGTCATACCCTTCCATCCCAACATCGCCTTCCTCGCCCAGGTTGCGTACCCTTCCGCCTCTCCACTCCTCGCTGCAATTTGTTGGGCCGCCACACCGGAACCTTGGTCAACGTCTAGAACTACTGCGCCAGTCTCCTCAGCCTCCTCGCCTACTTTTGCGGCTGTCTCGGCAACCTCGATGGCCTCGTAGGCTCTAGCTGCACCCAAGAATGCTCCGCCAAGTGCCGTAAAACCACCACCAATGGACGCGGCTTCCCACTGGGAATAGTCGAATTTCTGCTGGAAACCCGCAGCGATCAGAATCCCTTGAATTGCCGTGTTCGACAGGACCCCAACTACCGCTCCCGTACCCACAATCGCTAACGCCGCACCCAAGTAACTGCCACCCACAACGGAGGAAACCGCGGAGCCAAATGCAGAACCTCCAAGAGTGACCAATGCGCTTGGAGTCGTACTCCCAACGAGTGACGCTCCCGTGAGGCCGGAACCTGCCGCATCACCGACGCCGACGCCTTCGCCTATCGCTGATCCGCTTCCAATGCCGACCGATACGTCGGTGCCTGCGACCGCGCCGCCGGCCTCCGACCCCAAGACGACCGTTCCTGCCGCTTCCGAACCTCCAACAACGCCGACAGCTTCCGAACCTGCAACGACTCCTGTTGTGGCGGCGGCAGTTTCACCAACTTCCGCAGTAAGCACACCGGCCGCAATGACATCCGCTGCACCAAAAGTGAAGACGGAAGCGACGGCCGCAACGGCAACAATGGCGATCACGACAAAGACCGTCGTGGCGTTGCAACCGTGATGATGCGACTTGGTTGTCTTGCTCGAAACGACATCGGGAAGCTCGGAGCCAACGATCTTCCCCTCATCGTATACCGGGTGAGAACTGTACGTCATCCTTCCGTTTGCGACGGTATTCGGTACTACAAGTCGTTGACCGACGGGAAGAGGTTCGTGACCGGTAAGCGCATTGGCCTCGGCGAGCACAAACCAAAGGCTCGAATTCCCAAAGTACATGAGGGAAATCGACTGAAGCGTTTCGCCGGCAGTGATTGTGTGGCCAATCACAGTTTCAGTCGGAAATTGCTCCCCACCCACTTTAACAGTGATTTCTTTCAGTTCCGCGTAGACACCAGTATCGAGTTTGGCGGAATTGGCGTCCCCTGAGTATTCGCCGATCGGATTTCCTCTTTCGTAGAGGTATCGAGTCGTTTCGGTCGTCGTTCCACTTTTTTTCTTTTCTACATCGGTCTTCTCGATGATCTTTCCATCAGAATTGTACAAAAACGTGTCGGTCGACCCCGTTTTTCCAGACCCGCCGGTGTTGAATCGAGACAAATTCCGATTCTTGTCGTAATCAATGCTCGTACTACCCCTACCAATTCCACTAGCGGTAATCGTGCTCAATTTCCCATCGTTGGCATAGGAATGGGAATAGTGAACTGTTTTATTGTCTTTGTTCTTAATTTCCTCAGAGATGAGCCGGCCCGACAAATCGAACTTCGACGTCGTCGTTTCTTGATTCTTCCCGGTGGTCACCTGTTTCCACGTCAGGTAGTTGGAGTCGAGTGAATTGGTGGTACTTCCGGATTGTGTTCCGCCATCGGTTTCCGTGAGACTCAAGATATTCCCAACCGAGTCATAAACCCAATCGAGCTGATTGGTTCCCGACACCGATTTCTTCACCCAATTGTTTTCCGTATACTGAAAGTGCGTAGTCTGATTCGGTTTTCCCGGGACCAGCCTCTCGTGGGAAGTGCGACGCCCGGCCGCGTCATAATGAAAATTATGGGTCTCGGACTTTTTCGAGTCGATGAAAACCGTTATCTGGTTGGCAGCATCGTATCTGTACTGGTGATCTGTGTTCGTATTCGAAAGTTTCGTTTTGTTTCCAAGGCGGTCATACTCGTATTGAAGATAGATATCTCCGTTCGACGCCGCTGCGTCAGTCCAACGCTTCAGCCATCCGTTGTCGTAATAGACGTAGGTGAGATCGACACTCTTGACCTGAGTCGACGAATTTTCGATGGATTCGGCCAGCTTCCGACCGGATCGGTCGTAGGTATGGTTTTCCGTAACGCTCAGACCGAGATCTTCGACACGCAAGAGTTGGCCAGCGTCGTCGTAGGTGTTTCTGAGGTGCTGATTGAATGAATTGGTCTGTTCGACAATTCTTCCCCAAGCATCACGGTGGTAGTTCGTGGTAATACCATCCACGAAGGACCCATTACTCCCTTTATCTTGAACGGTTTGTTGATTGAGTCGAGAGAAGGCTCCGTACTGCATCAAGGTTCGCCTGCCCACTGGGTCCGTCTCGCTGATCTTGTTCTGAAACAAGTCGTATTCGTACGACCGGGAAACCAATGTATTCGAGACTCCTCGCCCTCTCTGGACTTCCGCTTCTGCTGCCGTTTTGCTGGTGGGTGTGGACCCGGACCCGTGATCCACGAAAGTCGATCCACTCCAGACGTATCTCTGAAAACTATATTCACCCGTCAGAAGGCCAAGCTTGTTGTAGCTTCGACCGAACATGTTTCCATTCGCGTCTTTCGTCCAGATTCGGTTTCCTCTCTTGTCGTAATAGAATTCAGTGATTCCCGTTGTCGGAATTCCGCCTCGTGCATTCGCGTCAGCATCGACGGTTTTTGTGAGTCGGTTGTTCTGGTCCCATACAAAAGTATGGAAATGGCCGAGTCCATCCGTAACTTTCGTTCGTCTCCCGAATGCGTCGTACTCATAGGACTCTTCGTTAAGCCGTATTGCGTTCCCTTCGACATATTTACGAATCAGACGATTTCGATGGGTCGATATCCCGTCAGTCGGACTCCCATACTCCATCGTGGTCGTCTGATTGAGCGCATCGGTTTCGGAAACTTTATTTCCAAACGGGTCATAGAACATGCTGCGAACCGTTGTGATACTCGTGTTGTCACCAACAAGTACGCCATTTCCCGAATACGACTCCTCCTTGAGGTTATGGGCTCCATCATATTCGTATCGCGTTTGGAACGAATCGCTGTCGCTCAAATGAATCGTTTTCGATGACATGTTGCCCGCGTAGTCCCACGCATAGTCCGTACGGGATCGCCCCTGTGCCGTTTGTTCACCCCACATTCGAATCGAATTCCCTCTTGCATCGTACTCTGTGTATTCGTCGAAGAAGTGCCCAGCCGTATTTTTTTGTTCGAGGGTTCCATAGGATTTGGAAACTATGACCCGTCCCATGGCATCGATTCCAAATTCCGTCCAAATACCGCCTTCCTCATTACTGGCCACTCGGTTCCCGAGAATGTCGTATCTGTTCTCAACAAAGAAGGTGCGTGCGTTCCTGCCAGACACCGCCTTGTATCCTGGCTCTGAATTCTCGGTTCCGGAAATTGCGAGTGAAACATCCGCGTCCACCGGCCCGGTATAGAGCCCAACCTCTACAGTTGGGACTTCACCGATTCTTCCGTTGATCCGACCTCCCATTTCCTTTCCAACAACGAGCAGCGACTTTCCCGTCACAGTTCCGCGTGGTCCAATCGGATTGACTCCGTTTCTCACGGCTGCATTCTGCCCGCCGAGGTCCTCATCGGCCTCAAGCGCCCGAGAACCGGCTTGGGATGGAATGATCAAGCGAAACCATTCGACAATGACTTCTCTTGCGGTCGAATTTTGCTGATAGTGGAGTTTGAGATCGTAGGTCGAGTTTGCATCGAGAGACAAGGTGCCTGTGGCGTTTCCAATTCCCGTGAGATTGACGGTCTCGAAAGAAGACGCCGGATCCGATGCTTTTCGATACGAGGCTTTGATGGTCCCGTCGACAAGGCTCGATTCATTCGCGTCAAGCGTAACGCTCACCGTGGTTTGAATCTTGTTACCATTCCCGACGCGATCGGTATCGTTTTCGAGACCTTTCTCGTGATAGGTAGCTTCGGATCGCATCGATCCGTCGTCGGAGAAAGAAATCTCTACGGTGTGATTCGAACCAAACCTCGTCCCGTAGTAGGCATCGTAATGTTTTGTCTCAGTTGAATTAATCCCTGTTTGAAACGACAGTTGCGAAGGTCTAGCGTACGTCTGATACGCGCTTTCGAGATCCGAGAGAGAAAACATATCTCCTGGAACCCCCGAATCGACCGCAAATTCAGAACGGGTTCTCACGCTGTTGCAATGGGAATCCAGGGCTTCGCCATCGAGGATTACCAAAGCACCAGGTGTTCCCCCATTGATTTCCGAAGCGACAAGCTCGCTCCCGTCGATCGTGGGAGCCTCCCAACGAACCATGTTTCCGGGTCTACCAGTATGGTCCCCAGCGGTCGCCAAATATCTCGCGGTGGCAGTTCGGTAGCTCCTGGAACCCACTTCCCACTCGATTTTGAAATCGAATTGAGTGGCGTCAATTCCCCCGGGAAAATCGAGGCTCCACCGATTCTGACCCATCGAGACCAGGGGATAGTTGGAACTGTTGCTCGTGCCTACGACTCTCGGATTTTCAACGCTGCCGGTGAATTCGACCTCGATACGATTCGTGTCAACGCTTCGCTTGATCTCGAGTTCATCGACACGAACCGTGGGGAGCGTCACTTTCTGCTCACCCGTCCAACTGAAGTGATGTGACGAGTCCTGTGCCAGTACGCGAAAAAAGATCTCTTCGCCGCCGGAACCCATGGAGGAGAGAGGAATCGAGATCTTGTAGACACCATCAGTGACTTTCGGACCGACTCCGGTTGCATGCCCATAAATTGATGCCCCATTTGACCCACTTGGCCCCAGAGTCGACGTCTGTCCCGGTCCTTCGCTCGGAAGAACGTCCGACGGCACCGCTTTCGTTTGGTGATCCCATATCGCCCAGACCGTTAGGG
Source organism: Myxococcota bacterium (assembly GCA_022447545.1). Taxonomy (GTDB): domain Bacteria; phylum Myxococcota_A; class UBA9160; order UBA9160; family SMWR01; genus JAKVBI01. Next base: position 1,750 of record JAKVBI010000019.1, on the reverse strand, counting down.
ACTCTGAACTACTGCCGACATTGACCAAAATCTCGACTTCCGAAGTCGTTCCTTCTACGACGTCGACACCCACAACCGACGGAAGTGGCGCCTGCAAGGCATCCGCTCCACCAGTCCACATAAAGACTTCTTGGTTTCGAGTGTTGTATTCGACTCGGGAGTCGGATTGCCCGTCCGGAGCAATCGTTCGAGTGATGGAACCCGCGGCGTTATACGCATTTTTTCCAATGACTTCGTTGCCGTGCAGATCGTGGATGGTTCGAGTGAGGTTTCCGTTCGGATCGTATTCAAAGCTAGTGACGATGTCAGGTGAGACCGTCCCCAAGTGAACGGTCCGCACATTCGAGGTGCTCTCGCCATCATCGACCACCTCTTCACTCACCACGTCATTCGACGAGTTTGGAACCGTGATGGTCATCCATTCAACAAGTTGCTCATCTCCAGAAAGGGTCGAATAGTAAATTTCTAGTGAGACCTCCTCACCCTGCGGAAGTTCCAAATCCAAGGCTGGGTTCATCGAACCAGAAAACTCGTGGAAGACTCCCTGTTGGCTTGGATCTGGAGTGCTTTGATGCACACGCAATTTGAGACCGCCCGAAATATCACCGATTTCCGAAACATCGAGCGAAACCGAAACGTTCGCATCGACTGTGTCGGGGTTGGAGGCTTCCCATCGAACGCGTTGCCTTTCTTCAGTGACCTCGCTTTCATGGTCGTCTCGTTTATTGTTTTGTTCATTGATAGATGTTGACCTCGTTCGGGACTGGGATTCGCTGAAAGAAACACGGGTCACCTGGTCGGACGTCGCGGACATGACGCGGGTTTCACGAACCTTCAAGCCAATCGCATTGTATGCGTACGTGATCGTCTGATCGTTTTGAGCATCAGCAGGAACACCAAATTCCGAACGGATCCCACTCGCGGTCCGCCCACTGAGAATTCGGTCGTTCAGCGAAACGCCGTCGGCAACCGGTGTCGCGTAGGTTGTGACTGAAAGCAGATCGCCATCGGTGTCGTACGTCTTGACACTAAGGATCCGCTGTTCGGTCACAACGGCGATGGCACGGTCGGCGCCATCGAAATAGGTATATCGACTGAGGCCTTTGGAGGAATCTTGAGCGTCATAGTTGATGGTTTGAGAGATTTGATTCCCGCGCGCATCGTATTGGTAGCGGGTTTTGACTCGTGTCTCGCTGTCGTGACTTGTTTGGACACCGGAACCAGTTTCAAGAACGAGTCGCTCGTGCTCATCGAAAACGAGATCGATCTGGAACGATTTCCCCAGAGCCGTAGTGACTGGCCTCGTACTCGACGATGGATTTCCCAAAATCGGGTTCTCGTATCTAGTTTGCTGAACGATGTTGCCCATCGAATCACGCACCCATTCGACGAAATAATTGTCCGCATCGACACTCGCTACCTCTCGGTCGAGTTTGTCGTAGTACCGAAGCGAACTATTTCCGTTTCGATCGATGGTTTCGACGGGGTTTCCCCAGGCGTCGTAGATGACTCTTTCGCGGATGTCTGAGTTCAGTGTCGTCGTAGCCGAGGGGCTATCGCCTCCAACATTCTGGAGACTGGTCGTATGCACTGCGGGGAACCGCGTTTCAACGGGTAGCCCTGCTTCATAGGAAGTCTCAACCACGATCGGATTCGAGCCCGAGGGCGGTTCACTCTGATCCCTGATTCCAGCTGCCGCCGTAAGATGGTTTTCGTACGTGGTTCTGGCGATGACCTGTCCGGTCGCGTC
>JAKVBI010000018.1 GCA_022447545.1 Myxococcota bacterium | reverse complement strand
CACGAGGCCCTGGTAGAAACCCTGAGTCTCAGCGAGCTGCCCGACGCCACCTACCGCGAGGAGTCGAGCCTCCTCGATGCGCCGCTGGTGGTGAGCCTGCGTACACTGCCCACCGCCTGACCGGCGGTCCGGGTTCGGCGGTCCTGATTCGCAGCGCCCCTCGCAGCCGGAACCACAACTCTCCCCGCATCCCGCCATCCCATTTCCGGCCATCCGCCTCGGGACCGGGAGTGGTAGGATGCCGGCCCTGTCTACAAGGAGACCCCCATGAGTGCCAACACCGATGTGATCGACGCCTTCACCGCTTCCTGGGCCGACAAGGACGTCGACAAGATCATGAGCTTCTTCACCGACGATGCCGTCTACATCAACATCCCCGTCGATCCCCCCAACGAGGGCAGCGAAGCCATCCGCAAGGCCATCGAGGGTTTCACGGGCATGGCCGAGGCCATCGAGTTCGTCGTCCACCACCAGTCCGAGAACGCCGAGTCCGGCGTGGTGATGAACGAACGCACCGACCGCTTCAAGATGGGCGAAAAATGGGTCGAGGCCCGGGTCATGGGCGTCTTCGAGCTGCGCGACGGCAAGATCAGCGCCTGGCGGGATTACTTCGACCTGGCGCAGTTCCAGGGCCAGATGGGCGGCTGAATACATGGGCGCACGCTGCGATATCGCGGTGAAGGCCCGGCGTCACGGGCTGGCCCGGATCCTCGCGGCCTGCGCGTTGGCCAGCGCCTGCGCGAGCACGCCCCCGCCCACGCCTGAGGCCGGCCCCGGTACGGCGCGAAGCGTCGCCCAGGGTGCACTGGTGGGCTACGAGGTCGAGGGGCGCGACGCCCACGCCTGGCGCGGCATACCGTTCGCTGAGCCCCCCGTCGGCGAGCTGCGCTGGCGAGCACCGCGGCCCCCCATGGGTTGGCAGGGCACCCTCGAGGCCCTGACCTCTGGACCCGCCTGCCCCCAATTCGACGTGACTTCACCGGGCGACCTCACCGGCGACGAGGACTGCCTGACCCTCGACGTCTACGCGCCGGCTTTTGCGCCCGACGCCGTGCCCCAGGGCGATGCGCGCCTCCCCGTGATGGTGTGGATCCACGGCGGCGGCAACAGCATCGGCGAGAAGTCCATGTACGACGGCTCCATCCTGGCGGCCGAGAACGGCGTGGTGGTGGTGACCCTCCAATATCGCCTGGGCATCCATGGCTGGTTCTCACACCCGGCCCTGCGGGCCGGCGCCCAGGGTCCCGACGACGCCTCGGGCAACTTCGGCACCCTCGACCTGATTCGCGGCCTCGAGTGGGTGCGCGACCACATCGCGGCCTTCGGGGGCAACCCCGACAACGTCACCGTATTCGGCGAGTCAGCCGGGGGCACGAACGTCTATTCACTGCTGCTCTCGCCCCGCGCCGAGGGGCTCTTCCAACGCGCCATCTCCCAGAGCGGCTCGGTGCGCACCCGCACCCTCGCCGAAGCCGAGCACTACACCGATGCCCCGAACCCCGGCTTGCCCGGGAGCTCCGCCGAGGTGTTGATCGCACTGCTGCAGATCGATGGACGCGCCGCCGACCGCGAAGCCGCCAAGGCCGTGGCCGCGCAGATGAGCGACGACGAGATCGCCAGCTACCTGCGAGGCAAATCGAGCCCCGAGCTGCTGGCTGTCTTCGATGGGCCCGGTGGAATGGGCGGCATGTACGGATCGCCGCGGATCTTCCGCGACGGCCACGTGGTGGTGGCCGGCGACCCCCTCGAGGCCCTGGCTACTCCCGGGAAACACAATGCCGTCCCCTTCATCGCGGGCACCAACCGCGACGAGGTCAAACTCTTCATGGCCATGGGGGCCCCCCAGATCACACGGCTGTTGGGTGTGCCCCTGTGGTTCAACGACGCCAACCTCTACGACCTGCACGGCGAGTACGGCTCCCTGTCGTGGAAGGCCAGCGGAGTCGACGACCCTCTGCGCGCACTGCGCCGTGCCGGCGACAGCCCTGTGTACGGCTATCGCTTCGACTGGGACGAGGAACCCCAGGTGCTGTGGCTCGACCTCTCCCAGATGATCGGTGCGGGACACGCCGTGGAGATCTTCTTCGTATTCGGCTTCACCGACCTCGGCCGAGCCACGGGCTTCGTCTACGACGACGTCGATTCCGCCGCTGAACTCTCGCGTCAGATGCGCTCCTACTGGACGCAGTTCGCCACCACCGGCGACCCCGGGCGCGGGCGCAATGGCGCACTCCCCCCATGGCCGGGCTGGGGGGATGACGGTGGACGCTTCCTCGTCTTCGACAGCTCCCGTGACGGGGGCCTCGAGATCTCCGACGACACCGTGACCCTGGATTCCGTGGTGGCACGCGTAGCCGGCGACGACCGCTTCGAGAACAGCGCCCAACGCTGCGAGATCTACGCCACCTTCACCCAACGCGGCGAAGTGATGAGTGTCGAAGAATACGAGAGCGTCGAGGGTGGGATCTGCCGCGATCACCCACTCCCCAGCTTTCCGTAAGTTCCGAGAGCGCTGACTCCCCGAGCACGACCCCGGTCGCTCAGTCGGCACCCGGGATGCCGGGCTGGATGTAGCCCGCCGTCAGACCCCCATCGACCACGAAGTCCGCTGCGGTAGCCGTGGGACACTCGTCCGAGGCGAGAAAGAGCACCGTGCGCGCCACATCGAGTATGTGATCGTGCATCGAATAGCCCGGCGGTGGCCGCAACAACTGGCCGGCATTGGCCTCGGCGGCCTGTTGCGGGTCGACTCCTTCGCCCAGGAAGGGCGCCGACATCTCGAAGTTCCCAGCCTCGGGGCACACGGCGTTAACGCGGATGGCATGGCGGGCGAGCTCCATGGCGGCTGACTTGGTGATGCCCCGCAGCGCCCACTTGGTGGACGCGTAGGCCGTCACGCCATTCATCCCCTTCACGCCGTCCGACGAGCACACATTGACGATGGAGCCGCCCCCGGCTGCTCGCATGCTGGGCGTAACGGCCCGGATCCCCAGGTAGGGCCCGAGCTGATTGACCTCCACCAACTCCAACACCTCCTCGGGGGTGGTGTCCACCATGGCCTTGATGATCAGCCGCGCAGCGTTGTTGACCAGGATGTCGAGCCGGCCAAAGGCCTCCAGCGCGGCCTCCACGGCCGCCGCCCAATCGGCCTCCAGGCGAACGTCCAGGTGCCGGTAGACGGCCGCTTCGCCGATCTCGTCGGCCACGGCCCGGCCGGCTTCGTCGCGCACGTCGGCCAGCATCACGCGGGCTCCCTCGCTGGCAAAGAGTCGCGCGATGGCGGCCCCCGTGCCCCGCGCGGCCCCCGTCACCAGCGCGGCCTTTCCGGCAAGCCTTCCAGTGTTTCCGGTTGCTTCCGACCTTTCCGATGCTCGCGACTGACTCACGGTGCCGACCCTCCCTCCTACATTCTCAACGGGTTCCGAGCCTTCGAGAATACAGGAGGGCCACGAGCGTCGGGCCGGGCTTTCTCGAGCGCCGCCCCGCGCCACGCGAAAAAAGCTCGCGACAGGCATGCCCCGGCGGGGGTAGGCTGCCGCGATGGATCACCACAAAACGCTCGAGCGTTTCTTTCCCGCCATGTTCGGCGACGAACGCGAAACCCTCGGCGAGCTGTTCGACGAGGACATCGTCTGGCTCGTACCGCCATCGGTGGCTGAGCAACTCGGTGAGATGCGGGGCCGGCAAAGCGTCATCGACTTCCTGTGCAGCGCTGGCGGGGAACTGTTCGAGCCCGGCTCCTTGCAACTCGACCCCCACCTCCAGGTCGTCGAGGGGGACGCCGCAGTGGTGGTGGCCCAGATGCGAGCGCGGACCGCCAACGGCGCCCCCTACCAGAACGAGTACGCATTTTCCTTTCTCTTTCGAGATGGCCGGATCTGCGAGGTCCGCGAGCTACTCGACACCGCCAACTTCCAGGCCCAGTTCAACCCGGACACCTCCACACAGGAACCCAAGACATGAAAGCCGTCATCTGTCACGCATTTGGACCCCCCGAGAATCTGAAGGTCGAAGACGTTCCGGAGCCCGAAGCGGCCGAGGGCCAGTTGCTGGTGGACGTCAAAGCGGCAGGTGTGAGCTTTCCCGACGCCCTGATGGTCGAGGACAAGTACCAGATGCACCCCACCCCGCCTTATTGCCCCGGGACCGACGTTGCCGGCGAAGTCCTCACCGTGGGGCCTGGCGTGCAGGGCTTCGCAGTGGGCGACCGGGTGTTCGGCGGCGCGCGTGACGGCGGGTTCGCGGAGCGAGCCGTCATGGACGCTTCAGGCGCGGCCCCCATTCCCGACGGCATGAGCTTTGCCGACGCCACAGGCATCGCCTACGCGTACGGCACAGCGCTATACGCCCTTCGCGATCGCGGCGCCCTGCAAGCGGGCGAAACCCTGGTGGTGCTGGGCGCAGGTGGCAATGTGGGCATCTCTGCCGTGGAGTTGGGCCACGCCCTGGGAGCGCGCGTGATCGCCGCGGCGTCCACCGATGAAAAACTCGCGTTCTGCATCGAACGCGGCGCAGACGAGACCATCAACTATGAGCGCGAAGACCTCAAGCAACGCATCAAAGAACTCACCCAGGGCCGCGGAGCCGACGTCGTCTACGACGCCGTAGGCGGTGCCTACAGCGAGGCCGCCCTGCGCGCCACGGCCTGGGAGGGACGCTTTCTGGTAATCGGCTTCACCGCCGGCATCGCGGCCCCACCGCTGAACCTGCCCCTGCTCAAGGGCTGCCAGATCGTAGGCGTCTTCTTCGGCGCCATGATGGCCCGGCAACCCGACCGCCGAGACGCGCTGCTCTCGGAATTGGTGGAGCTCTGCACCAGCGGAAAGCTCAAGCCCCAGGCCTCTCAAAGCTACCCCCTCGAGCAGGCCGGCCAGGCCCTGCGCGATCTGCTCGACCGGCGCGCGGTGGGCAAGCTCGTCGTTGCACCATGAGGGCATTCGCCCGAACCCCTCTTTAAACCGCAACCCGCAGTAGCGTTCCATCGCGCCTAGAGATAGTCTCCGTCACAATGCAGCGTAGCCTGACCCCTACACGCCACTGGATTGCCCTCGCGGCCTTCGCGCTCTTGATGAGCACGGCAGCCTCTCAGGCCCTCCACGGGCATGGCGGAGAATCTTCCGATGATCGCTGGCACGCCAGCTGTGTGCGCTGTCAGGCGGCCCCCCAGACGGCCTTGCAAAACGGCTGGGTGACGTGCCGGTTCGTCGATCCCAGCGGGATCACGACGGCATGGGTGGCTGAGGTTCCCCAGGTGTCTCTCGACACCGACCTCGCAACCCGCGGGATCCGTCCATCGGGAATCGGATCCCCCTTCTGCTGAACACGACCCATGAGCGCCGCCCATTCCCGGCTCGACGTTGCCGGGCGGGCCGCGATCCCTGCGTAACTCACGAGGTTTTCATGTCGCTTCCGAAATACAACTCTTTGATCCGTCACACGTTGATTCTGGTCCTGCTCGCTTGGCATCCCGCCGCCGCGCAAACTGCGGCCTCAGCGCCCGAGGACCAAGGCCACGCCCACGAGCACGCCCACGAAGGCAACCAGGGAGGACACACCGAACAAGAAACCATCGTGGTCACCGGGAACCCCCTCGAGCACAGCCCCGACGATCTGGCGATCCCTGTGGACGTCTACCAACGCAGGAAAGTGCTGGAGAACCTGGGCACGACCCTGGGCGAGACCCTGGTTCGCCAACCAGGCATTGCCACCAGCGGCTTCGCGGCCGGAGCCAGCCGACCGGTAATCCGCGGCCAGGACGCCTTCCGCACCGAGGTTCTCGAAGGAGGCCTGGGCACCCAGGACCTCTCGCGCCTGAGCCCGGACCACGCCGTCCCCGTCAATCCATTGGCGGCCCAGCGCATCGAGGTGCTGCGCGGGCCCGCGACCCTGCGGCACGGCGGTGGTGCCGTCGCCGGGGTCGTGAATGTCATCACCCAGCGCGTCCCCACACAGTTGACGGACGGCGGGGTGAGCGGCGAAGTGTTCGGCTCCTACGGCACGGTCGCCGACGAACGCAACCTGGCGTTTTCACTGGACGGAAGCTCAGGCCCCATGGCCTGGCACTTCGACGGGCTCGGCATGAACGGCGACAACTACGAGATCCCCGGAAATCCGGACCGCCAGCCGGGCAGCAGCATCGATACGGGATCGATCTCGGCAGGTAGCGCCTACATCGGCGAGAAGGGACGACTGGGCCTTTCCTACACGCGGTTCAGCAGCGACTACGGGATCCCCGAGGCCGGCGAGGACGTCACCATCGACATGGCGACCAACCGATTCCGGCTGGAGGGCGATCTCGAAACTCCCGTGAGTTGGCTCCAGGCCATCCACCTGCGGTCGGCCTACACCGATTACAGTCACGACGAACTCGCGGAGGGTGCAGTCGGACAGACCTTCGATAACGACCAGTTCGAGGGACGAGTCGAGGCCCTGCATGTTCCGCTAGCCGGATTCACGGGCGCGCTGGGCCTCCAGGGCACCTATCAAAAGCTCACCGCTGGTGGCGAAGCCGCCGAGTTCCTGGCCCCCACGAAGACGAGCGGCGTTGCCGCCTATCTCTACGAGGAGCGCCCCATCACGCCGTGGCTGAACGCTGAGTTGGGCTTTCGCACGGAGTACGTGGGAGTCCAGGGCACAGGCGCCGATGGCATCTTTCGAGATCGGTCCTTCGCGCCGGTGAGTGGATCCGTGGCTTTGCGTATGGACGTCGGCGCGGACGTCACCGTCGGCCTGCTCGGTGCCGTCGCCCAACGCGCGCCGAGCCAGATCGAGCTCTACTCGCGGGGCCCCCATGAAGCGACGGGCACGTTCGAAACCGGTGATCCGAACCTCGGAGAGGAAACCTCCTATACGGGCGAAGTGCGCGTCAGCGCTGCGCTGGGCGCATTGCAGTTCGAATGGGCCCAGTTCGTCACGCGTTACGACGACTACATCTTCGGTTCCCTTACAGGCAACACGGTGGACGAAGAAGGGAATCCCGTCGCCCCCGGCGACCCCGAGGCCCTCGACGAACTCGACTACCTCAGTCGCAGTGCCCTCTTCTACGGCGGGGAACTGAGCGCCAGCGCTTCACTGTTCAGTCTGCTCGGGGGAGAGGTCGGTGTGGAAGCTGGCTTCGACTGGGTGCGTGCCGAGTTCACCACGGGTCCCGGGGATCGCAACCTGCCACGGATCACTCCGATCCGGTGGGGGGGCGGAGTCTTCTTCGTCGATGATCGGCTGCGCGTGCGCCTGGACGTACGTCGCACCGACTCGCAGGATCGCGTGGCCACCTTCGAGACCGCGACGGCAGGGTTTACGATGCTCGACCTCGGTGTCTCCTACCTCCTGGTCGACCACTCCGTGGGAAATATCGAGCTGAGTCTGGTCGCCCGGAATCTGCTGGACCGACGCGCCCGCAACCACGTCGCTTTCAACAAGGACGAGGTACTTCTCCCCGGTCGGGGCGTGCGACTGGGCGTCCGAGGCAGTTTCTAGCGCTTTGAGCCGAGCCTACAGGGGCCTATTGGCCTGGCGGAGAGGGTGGGATTCGAACCCACGATGGGTTTCACCCCATACTCCCTTAGCAGGGGAGCGCCTTCAGCCGCTCGGCCACCTCTCCGCGCGAAGGCTGAATCCTTAAGCATAACGGCTTCCCACCGCAATGGGGGCCCGGAAGCCCCTCGAGGGCACTCCAAGGATATTTTCCAAGAACCGGCGAGCCGAGTGTCAGTCACGCTAAGATCGCAGCGTGTCGGAATCGGACACGCGGATAGATTCTGATCCGCCGTCCGCGGAACCGCCCAAGAAGACCGCGGATTCCCGGCGGAGTAAGACGCGTGGCCGCAGGCGGGTGAGCAAAAAGGCTTCCGACGACGAGCCTTCACCCCGCAAGCGGCCCAGTCGCCGACGGCGCCAGCCTCGCCGATCCGCAGGGGTGCGCGCTGAGACCGACGGCCCCGCGAAGACCCCGTCGGATGCGGAATCCGGCGATACCAACAGCCCGTCCTCGTCTCGTTCGGGAGGTCGCCGGAAGGGAGCCTCGGCCATTCACGTGGCGGCACGGCGACTCGGTATCGACCGTCTGCGGGACGAGCAGATCCAGGTCATCGAGGACATTGTCAGCGGTCGCGACGTGTTGATGGTGATTCCCACGGGCTCGGGCAAGTCCGCCTGCTACCAGGTGCCCTCCATGGTGCTCCCCAAACCCGTGGTCGTGATCTCGCCGCTGCGCGCCCTGCTCCAGGATCAATCCACCAAGCTCGAAAAACTCGGCGTTCCCTGCATCCGGCTGGATGGCACCCTGCGTGGCAAAGCCCGCGCCAACGCACTCACCCGCATCCGCCGGGGGGGCTCGCTGCTCGTCATGACCACCCCGGAAACCATGGAGAACGCCGAGGTGCGGGAGAATCTCTCCAAGGCCGGCGTGTCCCTGATCGCCATCGATGAGGCGCACTGCCTGTCCGAGTGGGGACACGACTTCCGCCCCGCCTATCTGAGGCTCGGGGCTCGCGTCAGAGAGCTGGGAAGCCCTTCGGTTTTGGCCCTGACGGCCACTGCGACACCGCGGGTGCGGGAAGCCATCGTCAACTCCCTGCGCATGGACGATCCGCGCGTGGTGGCCACTTCGCCACACCGCTCCAACCTGGCCTTCGAGGTACTGCGCTGCGAAGCCGACGCTCGTGCACGCGCGTTGGTTCGCCTGGTCCTGCGCCTGCGCCGCCCGGGGATCGTGTATTGCGCGACGCGGCGCGAGGTGGACTTCGTCTTCGCACTGCTGCAACGCTTCCAGGTGCCCGCACGCCGCTACCACGGCGCGATGACGGCCACCGAACGCAACGCCTCCCAGGACCACTTCATGCGTCGGGGGCAGCGCAGTGTAATGGTTGCCACCAATGCCTTCGGCCTTGGAATCGACAAACCGGACATCCGCTACGTGCTCCACTACCAGTCCCCGGCCTCCCTCGAGCAGTACGTCCAGGAAGCCGGGCGCGGTGGACGCGATGGCAAGAAGGCCAACTGCATCCTGCTCTACGATGCCGCGGATCGTGAGATCCACGAGGCTCTGCTGGCCCGCAGCCGGGTGCGTCCCGATCAGCTCTACAAGATCGGCAGCGCCCTGGCCGCCTGGGCCGGAGAACAGCGCATGCCCACCCTCGAGGCCCTCGCTCTGTCGGCCGAGTTGGGGCCGAGGATCTCGTCGGCGCTTCTCGCCAAGATCGAAGAGGCCGGGCTCGTGGAGATTCTCGACGACGGCATCCAGATCAACGAACCCACCGAAGCCATCGAAGAGGACACGCGAAGCCTGGCTGGACAGTTCGAAACCCTGCGCACCCAAGATGGTCGCCGTCTAGACGCCCTCAACGATTACTCCGGCACCGACCAGTGCCGAGCGACCTTTCTGCAGTCGTATTTCGGAGAAGACAACAGCGAGCCCTGCGGGCTCTGCGATGTCTGCATTGGCGGAAGGACGCGCCCGCCCACTTTCTTCGCTCCCCTGGAGGTCCCCAAGCCCAAAGCAAAGTCGAAATCCAAGGGCCGGGGCCGATCCAATTCCAGGGACAAGAACCAGAAGCGCCAGGGCCGCCGACGCCAGAACCGGCGCCGGCGCGGGCGGCCCTCGGCGAGCAGCGAAAGGCGAGATGGAGGCGGCGATCCGCCGCCCACCAACGATTGATCCTGACGTAGAATCCAAGGCGATTCCCCCAGCGGAGACGCGCCGTGAGCAAGCGCCCCCAATCCATGGCCCACATGGCCACGGGTACCAAGGAAGTCGAAGCCCGCCACAGCTTCGACACGAGCAGCCTCGAAGCCTACCTACAGCGCAAATTACCGGGCTTCGAGGGCCCCTTGACGGTGAGAGAGTTCCGAGGCGGCCAGTCCAACCCCACCTACGAACTCACCTCACCCGCTGGTCAATGGGTACTGCGCCGCAAGCCGCCGGGGGTGCTCCTGAAGTCGGCCCACGCCGTGGACCGCGAGTACCGCGTCATTAGTGCCCTCCACGCCACGGGTTTTCCGGTCCCCCACGCCCACCTGCTGTGCCAGGACGAAAGTGTGATCGGCACGATGTTCTTCGTGATGGAAAAGGTGGATGGACGCCTGTTCGTCGACGCGTCGCTCCCGGAACTCGAAATGGGTGAGCGGCGTCAGCTCTACGAATCCATGATCGAAGTACTCGCTCGGCTCCACCAGACGGATCCCGATTCCATCGGTCTCGGCGACTACGGACGGCCGGGCAACTACTTCGCTCGCCAGGTCAACCGCTGGACCAAGCAGTATCGCGCCTCTGAAGGGGACCCTGTACCCGATATGGACCGGCTGATCGAATGGCTCCCCGAGAACATCCCCGCCGACGACTCCGCCAGCATCGTTCACGGTGACTACTCGGTGAACAACATGCTCGCGCACCCCACGGAGCCGAAGATCGTGGCGGTCCTGGACTGGGAGTTGTCCACCATCGGTCACCCGTTGGCCGACGTCACCTACCAGCTGTCCCAGCGGCGCTCGACCAACAGCTCGCTGATGAACATGAGCGACGACGAGCTGAGCCGCCAGGGCATCCCCACCGAGTCCGAGTTCATCGAGCTCTACTGCGCACATACGGGACGCGATGGCGTGCCCGATCTGGACTTCTACCTCGCGTACCATTTCTTCCGCAGCGCAGGAATCATGCAAGGCATCGCGGGGCGCGTCCGTGATGGAACAGCAGCGGGTGAAGGCGCCACGGAGATCGGCAGACTGGTGCCGATGCTAGCCGAGCGGGGTATGCACTACGCCTCGAAGCTGGGCGCCTGAAGCCGAGCAAGCCCGCTGGAGCACCGGACCGAGGCCGCCGGCAGGCCCGGAAGATGTCAGGCCGGGAATTCGACGGGCAGAGTCTCCATGCGACGAACGAACGCCATCTGGCTCCACTCCACCAGATCGTGGCGAATCGAAGCCCCCGGAGGCAGGAAATCGAGCGCAGCATCCACCATGAAGCGCATTTCCTGTTTGGCCAGGTTCGCACCCAGACAAAAGTGTGGACCACGACCGAAGATCACCACATTGCGCGTGTCCCGTTCGACATCGAAACGGTCGGGGTTCGGGAAGACCTCTGGATCGCGGTGGGCACCGTTGAACGAGAGCTGAAGCTGTTGGCCCTTGCGGATCGGCTTGCCCCGAAGCTCGAAGTCCTGCATTGCGTAGCGCGGTAATCCGCCGCCGACGCCGAAGTCGTAGCGGAGAATCTCCATGACCGCGTTGTCCAGTAACTCGCGATGATTGCGAAGCTTCGCCCACTCCTGGGGGTTTTCGAGCAGCGCACGTAGCGCGTAGGTGCCCCCCAATGCCGTCGTTTCACTTCCGGCATTGACCAGTGCGGCCACCATCATGACGACCTCGTCATTCGTCATGCGGTCGTCCATGTCGTGGGCCTGGACCAGATCGGAGAGAAAATCCTCGCGCGGGTGGCGTCGGCGTTCCTCCGCCATCTCGCGCACCCACGCGGCCATCTCATCCGCCGCCTCATCGGCGTCGCGCTTCACCTCCTCGGGCGCAAAGGAGGGAAACCCCCGTATCGTGCGCTGGGCAAGTTCGCGAAAACGCCGGTCGTCGTCGCCCTTGGCTGGCACACCCGTGATGCGGCTGATCACAGCATTGGGAATCGGGTTCGTGAACGCCTCCATCAGATCGATCACACCCGTGCGACCGCGAAGCGCAGCTGCAAATTGCTCGACGACCTCGAGAACCTGGCCCTCCATTCGTTTTACCGCGCGCGGTGTGAGAGCCGCCGACACCAGACGGCGCTGGCGCGCATGGTCTTCGCGAGGTGCAGAAAACAAGCCTCGGTCTTCGATCTGCGACCGCCAACTACCGACGGGTGCGGGCTGGTATCGCTCCCAGGCGCGCGGGTCGGGGGTGCAGTTGGGATCTGCGAACAGGCGGCTCACGTCATCGTGGCGCGTCACCAGCCAGAACTCATGGCCAGGCACCCAATGGACCGGATCACTCTGGCGAAGTTGCGCCAACACTGCGATCGGGTCCGCTAGATAAGCGTCACTCAAAATCGGTGACGAGGTATCCCCATGCGCTGCGGTCGCCATAGCGCCCCCCTTGATCGATGGACGCCTCCAGCATATTCGATTTCGGGCCGGGGGCGTCCTGAATCGGAATCCAAGTGGCGGAGAGGGTGGGATTCGAACCCACGAGGGCTTTCACCCTGGCGGTTTTCAAGACCGCTGCCTTCGACCACTCGGCCACCTCTCCCATGGAGCCAATACGGCAGCCACAACGTATCCCGGTCCTGGTACCACGGGCAAATCGATTGGCGCCGATGTGTATGATGAAGCGCACTGGGCAGCCAGCCAGGTCCAACCACCCCGAACCTAGAGGTCAGCCATGGCGCAAGTACTCGACTCCTTCCGTGTCATCGATCTCACCCAAGGGCCCGTTGGAGGCTTCGCCAGCATGGTGCTGGCCGATTTTGGGGCCGATGTCATCAAGGTCGAACCGCCCGGTGGCGATCGCTTCCGAGCACTGGCTGCCAGCCCCATGTGGTTGCGAGGCAAGCGCAGCGTGGAGTTGGACCTCGAAAGCGAAGGCGGACGCAGCCAGGCACACGCGCTGGCCCAGGGCGCCGATGTTCTCATGGTGGGTGGGCCTCCGTCCCGGGCACAGCGCTGGGGCCTCGACGCAGATGCTGCCCTGGAGCGTCAACCCGCCCTGATCCACTGTTCAATCACGGCCTGGGGTTCGCGGGGCCCCTACGCCGAGGACCCGGGCTACGAGGGCCTGGTGGCGGCACGGAGCGGGCGCATGAGAGCCTTCGAGCGCCAGCTCCGCCGAAAGGGTCCCGCGTTTGCCGCGGTCCCCGTAGCGTCACACGCTGCTGCCCAGGGCGCGATACAGGGAATCACAGCGGCGTTGCTAGCCCGCCAACGCAATGGCCGCGGACAGCGAGTCGAAACCAGTCTGCTCCAGGCCCTCATGCCCTATGACCTGCTGGAGATGCTGCTGGTGCAACTCGCCCAGAGGCAGGACCACTCCCTTCCCACTCTCACGGAGGTGGGCGGCGACATGCCCACCCTCAACTACCACCCCGTACTCGCCGGCGACGACCGCTGGATCCAGTGCGGGAACCTGCTCGAGCACCTGTTCCTCGCCTTCTTGGAATCACTCGGACTGCTGGGCGAGATGCTCGCCGAGGAGCGGTTCCAGGACTCCCCCGATCTCTGGAACAAGGAAACCGTGGAAGCCGCCCGCGATCGGATCTTGACCCGCGTTCGGGAGAAGACTGCCGCAGAGTGGATGGCGATCTTCCACGAGAACGGCAACGTGGCCGCCGAGCCGTATCAAACGGCACGAGAAGCCTTGAGCCACCCCGACCTGGTGGACAATGGCGATGTCATCGAAATCGTGGACCCCGAGCTGGGTCCCGTGCGACAGCTGGGCCCCATCGCCCGTTTGTGCTCGACTCCAGCCGTCCCCCAACAACCCGCACCGCGAGTAGGACAACACAACCACGAGATCCTCGGTGAGGAACGAAACGCTCCTGACTTCGAGGCAACGCCCACGAGTCAACCAGGCCAACCGCTCGAGGGCGTCCTGGTGCTCGAGATCGCGACCATCATCGCAGCTCCCCTCGGAGCCGCCATGCTCGCGGATCTCGGTGCTCGAGTCGTCCGTATCGAACCCGTCGCCGGCGACCCCTATCGGCACATGATTCAGAACGGCTCAACGGCGGTGAAGACAACCGCCGGCAAAGAATCGATCTGCCTCGACCTCAAGTCTGAAGAGGGGCGCGCAATCGCCCAGGATCTGGCCCAACGCGCCGACGTCCTAATCCACAATTTCCGACCTGGAGTGCCCGAACGGTTGGGGATCGGATACGCAGAGCTGCGAGAGAGGAATCCCGGGCTGGTGTGGGTTTCCGTAAACGGGTACGGCCCGGATGGACCCAGTGCCAACCGCCCCTCGACCCACCCTGTCCCCGGAGCGGCCATGAGCGGGGCCACCCATCAATCGGGAGCCGCACTGACGAAGCGCTGTGAAAGCCTGGAGGAGATCCGCGAAATCTCTCGCCAGCTCATGCGCGCCAACGAATCCAACCCCGACCCCAACACATCGGTGGTGATCGGGTCGGCGGTTCTTCTCGCACTGCTCGCAAAAGTGCGCCATGGCATGGGCCAGACCGTCTACGTCAACATGCTCACCGCCAACGCCTACGCGAACGGAGAAGACTTTCTCGATTATGCCGGCAAGCGTCAGCGCCCCGCCGTTGACGCGGACCTCTTTGGCCTGAACGCCACCTACCGCCTCTACCCTGCACGCTCCGGCTGGGTATTTCTGGCGATGACCACACAAACTGAATGGAAGCGGTTCTGCGAAGTCGCAGATTTCGCGCCCGACGACCGTTTTGAGACCCACGAACAACGTTGCGAGAACGAAGGTGCACTGACAGAAGTTCTTGGGACGCTTTTTCAGTCACGGGATGCAGACGAGTGGGAACAAAAACTCCTTGCCCAGGGCGTGGGTTGCGTGCGCGCAGACGGGGTGAGCCCCGGTTCCTTTTGGGCCCTGGACCCACACGTGTTGGACAACGGCTTCGCTCCGCTTTGCCACCATGCACGCTTCGGCGAATACCGGCGGTGGGGACCTCTGGTCACGGTGGGTGATGCGAAGCCTTCTTACGGGCCGGGGACCCTGGCGGGCCAACACACCGATGCAATCCTCGCGGAGCTCGGCCTTTCCGCCGAGCGAATCGCGGAGCTGCGGAACCAACAAGTGGTCGCCTCCGAACCCGTATAGGGATCGTCCAAGCGCACTGGGGCACTCACAGGAAGTGATCGCTTCGCCGGGGTCCAGAGAATCGAATGCACGGCCCGATTCACATGGATTCATCGATCGGCGATTCTTTGGAGACGCGCAGAAACGCGACCCCTATTCCGCGGGCAGCGCCACCTCGGCGTCCCCCGCGGCCATCACCGCACCCTCGTGAGTCGTCATGGTGACTCTCACGTGGGCGATTGGGGTTTCCCCGTGGGTGATGTTCGTAACCTCGCCATCCAGATACGTGAGGTCCCCCGTCAGCGCCGGGAAGCGGTACTTCACGTCACTGTGGACCACGAAGCCGTGTTCCCCGGACCAGTTCGTCAGATAGTCGAGCACCCAGGCTCCCATGGTGGCCCCGTACCCGTAACCACGTGGCATACCGATGTGTCGGGCCCAGCGCGGTTGTGCGTGTCCTCGAGAGGCACCTTTGTACAAGCCATCGGCATTGGCCGGGTCGATCTTCGCCCCTTCGGGATCCCGTGACATCTCGGGCGTCCAGCCCGAATCCTGGGTCGAACTCACTCCGTGTTCGTAGCTAGAGCCCCAGACCGTCATCGTGTAGGAACGCCACTCGGTCGCAAAAGTGAGCAACGTATGCGGCCCGATCGGGCGGCGCGGCAACTTGTCGCCCACCTTCACGAACAGTCGCTTGTCATGTCCAAGATCGAGATACGAGTGGTAGTAGTCGGCCTTCTCCTGCTCGATCTTTTCGAGTTCCTCATCGCTCCACTCCTTCTCCTCGTCATCGCCGAAGAGGTTGAGCTCCCGAGCATTTTCCACCAGATAGCGGATAGAAGTGGATCGCTGCTTGGCGACCACCTCACCGGTCTGCTGGATATACGTCGTGTCCCCACGCGAGAACATGGTGGGCCCCGCGAACTTGGTATCGGTGACCCGGTAGTCGTAGAGCATCCGCTCCTGGCGGATGGTGTCGCCGGGCCGAATACGAGGTCCAAAGAACCACCACTCGTCGCCACCGAACAACATGTGCTGGCCGGGGATATTGCCCTGGATGGCCGGGGTCGCACCATGGCCCACATCTGTGCAGATCGTGAACGACTGGGGAGCAATCAATTCACCATGCACGCTATCGGCCGCATACTTCTCATCAAAGCAGATCGGATTCGGGTTCTGCATACCCTGGGCCCAGCGTCGGATGTCATTGATGTGAACGGATTCCTTGAGCTGTCCTCCCCCCAGCGGGATACCGATCCAGCGGTCGACATCGGTGGTGTCCAGCGGGGTCAGGCTTGACTTGCTCATGGGTCTCTCCTTTGGAAGTTGCGTGTCGATCGAACGGCTAGTTTGATGCCCGCACGATGGCCGCGTCAATTCTTCTCTCGCATGTTCTTGGCTTGATCGCTGGGCGTGATTGGTCCAACGTGATCGATAAGTGATTCAAGTGGCGCACGAGCGCCAAGGAGGTGAACCTCATGGCCCCGCCCCCCATTCGCTTCGGCCTGCAGACGGCAACGGAGAACATCACGTGGCCTGCACTTCTCGACATCTGGAAGTTCGCTGAAGAAATCGGCTACGACAGTCTCTGGACCTCGGATCACTTCGTCACGTCAATGTTCCAAAAAACCCCTGAGGCACCCGTGTTCGACGGCTGGACGGCTCTCGCCGCCCTGGCCGCGCTGACCCAGCGCGTACGGCTGGGAGTGATGGTCACCGGGAATCCCTACCGTCACCCACCACAACTCGCCAAAATCGCCACCACCCTCGACCACATCTCCGACGGACGTCTGATCATGGGCATCGGTGCGGGTTGGTTCGAAGCCGAGCACCAGATGTACGGTGTCCCCTACCACTCCAACACCGAGCGCGCCAACCGCCTGGGGGAAGCTCTCCAGATTCTGAACCTGCTCTGGACCCAGGAGCGGTCGAGCTTCGATGGAAACTACTACCAGATCGAAAATGCCATCTGTTCGCCCAAACCCGTCCAGAGTCCTCGCATCCCGATCTGGGTGGGCGGCTGGGGAGAAAAGATCGTGTTGCGCGATGCGGCGCGCTACGCCGACGGTTGGAACACGACGGGTTCCCCCCAACAACTGGCTCCCAAAGTGGACGTGTTCAAACGCCACTGCGATGCCGCCGGACGCGACTTCGACGAGTTCGAAAAGTCGATCATGCACCTGGGCCTGTTCGAGAGCAGCGACCCCAATGCAGTGAGGGACTACATCAAGAGCCGCCGAATGCCCGAGGAGTTC
The DNA here is from genome assembly GCA_022447545.1 of Myxococcota bacterium. Lineage (GTDB taxonomy): Bacteria > Myxococcota_A > UBA9160 > UBA9160 > SMWR01 > JAKVBI01. The sequence goes on along the minus strand of JAKVBI010000018.1, from coordinate 160,667 downwards.
CGCGACCAGTTCATGCTGGGTACTCACGAGCAGATGCGAGACCAAATCGCCCGATTCATCGATCTGGGTTTCAATCACTTCGTCTGCCAGGTCACCCAACCGTTCGATCGTGAAGCCATCGAGGGCTGGTACACCGAGGTGGCTCTCGCGTTCAAGTCCTCGTGAACGGAGCTTGCACGAAGCCTGAAACGAAGCAGACCTCAGCTGCCTGAGTGCTCGCTCCAGCAGGCCGGATCAAGCAACACCGATTCTCTCCGATCAGGAATCACGGGGCGTCTGGGCTGGACCGGCACTCATACCGCTGTCCGCATAGGCCGCCATGTCACGCCCGAAGGGCTGCAGGTGGTCGCGCAGGTCTCCGCGAAAGGCCGCATCGAGATCCTCCACGGTCCAACTCTCCCTGTCCATGAGCGTCGGCGTGACACTTGGATGGCCGATGAGTTGCAGACTTCCGCCCCACAGCCGGATGGCCTGACCGGTGATCCCCTGGGAGCGATCGCTCAACAGATAGACGACCAGAGGGGCCATGGCCTCGGGCGGCCAGGTGACCGGGCTGTCGCGGTGCTCCAGGGTATGTCCCACCATCCGTGTGAGAGCAGTGGCCGAAATCGCGTTGACGCGAATGCCGTGCTTCATGAGATCGATGGCCCAGCTGTACGTCAACGAGGTGACAGCCCCCTTCGAAGCCCCGTAGCTGGCGACCATGGACATCCCACACAACGCCGCCGAGGTGGAGTTGACGATCACTCCACCCCCTTGATCGATCATGGCCCGCATTGCGTGGATGCCCGGGAACATGGTGCCCAGGATGTTCGACTCGACGGTCTGTCGGATCCCGTCTTCTTCATCCTCCTGAGGCAGAGTCAGGTAGTGGTCGCCCGCATTGTTGACCAGGCCGTCGATGCGCCCAAACTCGCCAACGCATTGTTCCACCATAGCCTGAGCCGATGACCAGTCCGCCACGGAACCCACGTGGACAGAGCAGACATGGCCCGCGGCCTCGATTGCCGCCCCGACCTCCTCTGCGGCCTGAGCGTCGATGTCATTGACGACGACCCTGGCCCCTTCGTTCGCAGCGGCCTCCGCATATGCGCGACCCAGCCCTCGGCCCGCGCCGGTGATGACGACCGCTCGATCCGAAAGTACACCCATCGCTACGATCCCTCCCCATGGCGCGCGCAGCCGAGTTTCGCGGAGCGAATCGATGCCACGGCGCTTGCCCTTTGAATTCTACGTTGGCCAACGCGTACCGCGCTAGAGACTTGGCGACCCGGATGCTTTCGGCTCGTACCAGATCGGTGCAGTCCAAGCGCGCTCCTGGATCGTCTGGGGAAGGCTGTCGCACGCGGCCGGGCGCTTGTCAGCCGGAAGATTGCGACAGATCCGCGTCGTGGATCGGCAACTCGGGTTCTCGAGAACCCGCGCGTAGTAGACCGCAGCCTGTTCGGCATCGAAAGAAGGGTCCTGCCAGACGCCACACAAACTCTCGGCACCCGCGCCGCGCGGCTCACAGGTCTCGAGGTTCACATCGGCTGAACTCGATGAATCGCCTGCGGCTTCGAACACCGCCTGATGAAAAAGCCCGTCTTCGCCCACCCAACCCTTGATGATCTGAACGCGCTGAAGCAAACCACCGGGGTGAGCGGCCGTGCCCGGATCGCGCAGCGCACTCACCACGAAGGTCGGAGACTTTGCCCCGGTGGGGCGCTCGGGCAGATCCCCCCCCATGGGTACCCCCTGCGCATAGCCACGACCCACCAGATCGGCGCCCGCGCACGAGTTCTCGGCAAAATTCCAACCCCCAAAGAACCGCACCGTCATGCGTGGACCGCTGGTCGCGTAGGTTTCGCGACGCCGCATGGCATCGAACAGAGCCTGACGGGTGTTCTCCTCAGCCCAAACCGCTGCGAGCCCTCCGGGATTGTCCCGCCCAAAACCCACTCGGGCCACGGGCCGCTGCACGCCATCGTGGACCCACTCGTCCGTGTCACCCGCCGTCCCATCGTGGGCGTCAGTGCTGCCAATGAAGCCGAACTTGAAGGGGTTCGCTCCGATCCGCCTCGATTCACGCAACCCCTCGATCAGCGCGTAGCGCACGAAGTCCAGGCGTGAGATACAGCCCTGGCCCAAAAGCGCACCCCCGCCCGAGCCGTCTTGGCAATCCTCGGGAGAATCCGGCCAACCCCGGTACTTCTCGAAGTTGCAAAGCTCATCGGTCCCACCCGCGACGTCCCACATTCCGTTGCGGCACTCCGAATCGCCCTTCATCTGCATCATCTCCACGATGGGCTCGACATGAGTCCGCAAACGCGCCACCTCTGCCTGCTCTTCGGGCGTCTTCGCATCTCCGTAGTCCACCGCAAACATCTGGCCATTACTCAGGTTCGAGTTGTGGGGAATCGACAGGGCATCACAGCCATTTCCCGCGTCGATGCACTCGGCTCGGAGCGCCTTCCATAGACCCGGCCCTGTGGGCTCATCGGTCGCTGAAACCGGGAGATCGAGTGCTGCCTGGCTGCGAAAGATGACGTTGCGGTGCACCTTGGAGGAGAGGGGGGAAGCCGAGTGCTCGTACCCCACGAATGCCGTAAATTCACACGGGGAATTCCAACGAGCCGCCGAATCGAGGGTGGCCTTCCAGGGCGCCCGAGCGGCTTCGCGGCACAGGCTTCCATCCGCTCCGCAGATGGGCTCGGTGAGCATGCCGGCCAAGACACGCCCAACCGTTGACACCACGGTCTCCATCGATGTCTGACCCTGGTTGGAATTCCGATAATCGCGACACAGCTGGGCGTCGTACCGTGGAGAGTCTTCGCTCGTGCACAGCGCCGAGGCTCCCAGATACTCGGCGTGATCTGTCACCGCCGCAAAATCGAGGGGGCGTGCCAGCGCAACGGTTTTGACCGGCTTCGGAACGAACAGTGCCGAGGCTTCAATGGAATCACCACGCGCGAAACGATAGGCGTCGTCCGGCAGATTGCGGGTACCGAACACGTAGGCATCCGCGGAGAGCGCCGTGTGAATGTGCAGGTCGCCGAAGTAAACCTTCCGCTGGGCCGAGTGATCGGCACATTGCTCTTGGGCGGAAGCAACAGCAGGCCCGCACAGGATTGCGACCAGGGAGAACAGACGAAAAATGTGGTAACTCACGCTGCCAGTGTCTCACAAGCGTGCCGGAACAGGCTAATGAACCTTCTGGTCGGCGCGATCCTTGCGGATGAACATGTACCAGTAGAGGCCGGGTGCAACTTCCGGGTGGTAGAGAAGGTAGGGGGCACGGCCCGCGTGGATCCGCCGGGCGAGATCGGCCTCTCCCAAGGTCATCCGGGTGGGAAAAGATCCGGGCCGGATGGGCGCCTGACTCCAGTCCATGGTGACGATCAAATCCGGGCGTTGCTCAAGCACCCAGTCCGTCGCGTATTTCTCGTGTCCGACGTTCGGGAAGTTGGGCGCGACGTCGCCATGGTGCGCCACCTCTCGGCTGACCAGACCGACCAGGTCGATGATGTGGGCACCCGACCGGTGCCCGATCAATCCCACGGGTGTCGTCGCCACCGACCACCCAGGATGATGTGTTGCGATGAATTCACCCACCTGGGCCCAACGCTCGTGCTTGGGATGATGGTCCATGGGCCGGAGCGCGTGGAGTTGTGAATTAAAGACGACGATCAAGACCAGCAGAGCCGCCAAAAGCGCGACATGAGACGGCCAACCCGCAATTCTGCGATGACCCAGAAGGTCTCGAGCGGAGGCCGATAGGGCCGCGACACCCAACCAGGTCAGGACCGGCACGAGAGGAAAAAACAGGCGGCTGAAGTCGAAGAAGTCGCCGCCACTTCGAAGGAAGAAAAGCATCCACGTCACAGTCACACTCAGCAGATACACCACCGGCGCGATCGGGCGTGCGTGGAGCAGCGCCAGCGGTGCCGCCAAAACCAGGGGGAAATCCAAAACGCACTCGCCCAGGTAGCGAACACCCAACTCGAAATGGCGCGCGGTCCCCCCCGCCTTGGCCCAGAAGGTATTGGGAAGTACATCCGCAAAAATCAACCAGCGCAGCAATGCGATACACACTCCCGCCACAATCAGCGGGACCCAGTACCTCGGCGAGCGAGCGCGGGGAAGAACAGGGATGAACAGGGCAAACAACACACATTCCGGGCGGGCGAGTACCGCAAGCACCACCAGGCGGCGCAGTCCGGCCAGCGACTCGCTCTGCGCGGCGCGATAGAGAAGAGTCACCAGCAAGGCCGCCAGAGACGTTTCGAGCCCCGTAACCCCGTTGATCAGGAAGAAGGGATCGAGACCCAGCACAGCCACTGCGAAGAGGGTCACCAGCTTAGGATCGACACCGTGCCAGTGCTTCAGGCGCGATTCCGAAACCGCCAGGCCCAGCAGAGTGAGCCAAAGGAATCCACTCCCCAACATTTGAGAAAGGGCCGGGAGATTCGCCAAACCAAACGATCCCAACCAAAGAACGGCCAGGTAGAGGGCCGAAGTAAACCCCTCGAGAGGACCATCCGCACAGTTGTAGGCCAGGGGGCAGGCCCCCCGGAGGTTGTCGACGTAGCGAAAATAGATATAGGCGTCGTCGTAGAGAACGCCGCTGCGACTGAGCGAAAAGGTCGAGATCACCACGGCAGCGCCACCCAGTGCGATCGGCACCGAGAGGCGATCCATCCTCGTCATGACACCCACTGCCCGCGAAGGCCCGTTCGCGCGACGACGACGAAGCTCAACAGGTAGACAGCGATCACCACGAGGCCGAGGCCCTGATAGCCCATCGCCATGCCACCATATTCCGCAAACCCACCCACCGCCGACCCCAACAAGTTGGCGCCAAAGCTCGGTGAAGCCGCCGATGCATCCCGAAAGGTGGTGGAGAAGATGAGACCGGCGAAGAACACGGGGAGGGGAACCACCACCAGCACCCAAGCCAAGCGCCCCCAGACCGGCCATTCCAGGACCAAGTCGTTCGGCACCCACCAGAGCACGAACAAGACGCAAAGCAACGGGATGTAGAACGACAACCTCACCGATGCGATCCGCATGGCCACGAGATTGGCGGCAAAGACCATCACCAGGATGCCCGCTACGACCAGGGTCGTCACCAACCAGGTAGCACCAAAGTAAAGCGAGCAGTCGGTAATGCTCTTGGTCTGGAGCAACAAGAAGCCCGCGCCAAGTGCGGCGAAATGGACCTGTTCGGCCCCGAGACGCAGGGGCCCCATGCCCACAAACAAGGCGATACTCGACAGGGCCAACAAGGTGACGATCACCACCAGATAGTCGTTGGGAATTGAGCGCTCGCTCAGATACAGGAATGGCCAATCATCGGTGGCCAGAGGTGTCGTATCCGATGCGGGGGGTACCCAGGAGACGCGTTTTAGCGTTCCGTAGGTCTCGGGCACCCGCTCGAGCTCTCCCCGGGGAACCAAGATGGCAAGGGTTCCCGCATGTTCGTACACAATGGGTTCATGGCCCGTGGCTTCGGCCATCATGGCGACGAGTTTGTCCTGCAACCATTGTCGCGGCGCCTGAAAGCCAAGAGCCAGCACACCGCCCTCCCGCACCAGACGAAAGGCCGCACGAAAACTCTCCACGGTGTAGACGAAGCCATCCAGGCGAATGTTGTTCATGGAACTGAACAGCGCCTGGGAGTCGAGGTGACCAAACACGACGGCGTCGTAGACTGGCTCGGCCCGGCTGAAGAAGGCTCGCGCGTCGTCGTTCACCACGTGAACCCGCGGGTCGTAGTAGACGCCACTGGCACTCAGTCGACGAGACAACTCCACGAGCACCGGGTCGATCTCGACTGCGTCCACCCGCCCTGCCCCATTGAGCAACGCGGCCTCCACATCCTTGCCCCCACCCGCCCCGACCACGAGAACCCGATCGGGCGAACCCAGGAGGCGGTAGAGAACCGAGGCGTTGGCCAGGGTTCGGTTGGCGTGCTGGCGCGCAGGAGACCCGGGTGAGTAACGGGTGGGATCCATGGTCTGGAGCAGCTGGTAGTAGTCCCGGTTGACACTGACCGAGAAGGCAGGCGGATCGGGTCCCTCCCGAACCTCGCGCGGAACCTCGTCGATGACCACCGGGGCCTGGCTCTGGATATCCTGAACCGTCACGTAGTGGTAGGGCGACCAGATGGCGCCAGGCAACGACGACATTCCCACCAGCACCAAACATACCCCGAACGCCAACGCCGATGGCCAGCGCATGTGCTTTTCCGCCAGGCCGAGGTAGATGCCAGCCACGAGCGCGAAGCCAAAGATCGGCGCGAAGAAGAGGAACGAGAAGACTCCGAACGCGAGGGTTCCCAACAAACTTCCCGCGATGTCCCACGCGTAGGCGCGAAGCCGGGGAAGCGAATCGAACAACGCGCCGATCCTCTCGCCCAGGGGAACGAAGAGCAGGACATTGAGCGCAAAGATCGCCACCAACACCGAAAGGTTCAAAATATCCGGATCTACCGCGTAGTAGCGATGCTCGGCACCGAAGGTGGGAAGGGTGAGTTGACGCGCGATTACCAACACCGCCAGATCGATGGCCAGCAGGTAGGGAAAGAGAGAGAAGAGCCGAGTCCCGCGGTTCTGGAGAAGGGCCCCCAGCCCAATGCCCAGAAAGGAGCTGATGAGCATCAGATTCGCGTAGTAGGCCACCAGTCGAACACCGGCAGGCACCCAGCGGATGATCATCAACTCAAGAAATAGCGTGACGAAGGAGAGCGCCAGGAGTTGCAGACACTGGGTCCGCGTTCGATCTCGCTCGCTCATGTAGATCAGGATAGCTGCCCAGCGCCGCTTCGGGCCGCCCGCACCCAGACCCTCAACCCTCGGCTCCACTCCCCGAGGGTTCGACCTCGATGACCCCGGTGGTTCCGTCGATTCGGATCCAGTCACCGGTTCGGAGCCGGCGGCTCGCATCCCGGGTGTTGACCACACACGGAATCCCCACTTCACGCGCCACAATGGATCCGTGCCCCATGGCCCCCCCGATGTCGGTCACCACCCCTGCCGCCACCAGGAAATAACCCGCGTAGCTGGGGTCCGTGGCTTCACAGACCAGGATCTCCCCGGGCTCCAGTTGGCCCGATCCATCCAGCACCACGCGCACCCGGCCTTCGGCGACCCCCGGGCTGACGCCGAGCCCCATCAGGGGCTCTCCCCCCACCCCGGATCGCGCGGGCAGGGGCTCCACCATACCGATCCAGGATTCGGGTAACTCGAGGCTCTCGTACTCGGCTCGCTGCGCCCGGCGCGCCGGAACCTGCTCAACCGCCGAAGGCTCGCAACCCGCGTGGATTTCGGGGAGAGTGAGGTAGAAGATGTCATCTGGCACTTCGAGCAGCCCACGCGCCGCGTGGCCTTGCCCTAGAGCGCGCAGGCTGAAGCGCGCTGCGTCGATCATCAACGTCAGGGCCGCCTTGCCGGTCTCGCGCTGGGGCAACATGCGAGCCGCCTGACCAAACCACCAGCGCGCCGAGGCCCGGTCTACCGGGCCCAGTGCAGCACAGAGCTTGGCCTCGGCGGCTTCGCGCTTGTTCGACCGCTCGAGACTGGCTTCCTGGCCACGAACCGAGTGGACGTCGAGGCTTTCGAGGAGTCGCTCCACGGGCGTGGGATCCTCCCGCCAGGAGACACTGGACAACTCCCCCTGCTGGGGACCCTGGTAGCCCCGCCGCCGCAGGAACTCGGCCATGGGAAGTTGCCCCTGCTTGACCTCCAACAGATCCCCAATCGTCTCGAACTCGACGGAGTCATAGCCGCCGAGTGCATCGAGCAACAGCTCTGTGTGACCTGCTCGCTCGGCCAAGCGACTCACCTGCTGGGTGAGCGCTCCGGCAAGTAGCGCCAGGGCACTGTGGGGCCGTGCCACCCAACAAAAGCGCCGATACGCCTCGGCCAAGATTCCCTTGGCAGCGGCTTCATCGTCGAGAGGGCCCGCCGCAACGGTTTGCTGCCACCAGGCATGGCAGTCGTCGTAGAGGGCCTGGAGCTGGCCCGGAATGCGGCGCCACAAGAAAGGCAGCTTGAGGGCGATGGCCGGATAGCGGCGAACGGACGCGTGGGACGGTGCATCGGGCCGCACGGCTCCGAAGTAGTGGCGCTCGAGTGCCTCGCCCGAGGTTCCAGGTTGGAGATCCGCCATACGCCTCGACACGTCCACGTTCAGGGCGGGCCGACCGTAGAAGATGGCCGATGTGCGCTGATCCACCGCGGATGCGGGAGGGATTTCGACAGCCGGTAGGACACCGATGTCGCAATAGGCGCCGAGCACCATGGCGTCGTTGGCATCATCCCACCACGACCAGTTGAGCGGGGTAGAGACACCCGGAATGCCCTCGGCGATGTTCACCCGGGTCCACGCCGTGTCGGGCCCGCTCACGCGGTGGAGAGGATCGACAGGTGAGGCGCTCATGCGACGGTCGAGCATACACGACAGGCCGACATGTAGGCTCCGCTACGCGCAATCCGTTGACGCGAACGCTTCGATCAGCTCTCGCGAGGCGTCGTAAACTTGCCCGTGTCGCGCCGGGTTCCCTCGGGCCGACTCTGCCAGTTGAACAGCACGCCCGCGTTGAAACGGCTCGGAATCTGGGACCGCGAGTCGGAGCCAGTGTCGAACTCCTCGTCGTGGAAGCTGCCGCCGGCCGCGAACTCGATGCCGAAGTTTCCGAAGCGCAGCCCGAAACCACCCGTCAACGCGATGTCGTTCGTCATGTTGTCGGCGATGTTCGCGAAGCTCCCCACCCGCAGGCTCAGGGCGAACCACGAGATCGGAATCGTGTACTCGGTGCCCACCGAAACCAGACGCGACCGGAAGCCGGGGACGTTGAGCGAGTCGTTCTCGGTCAGATCGACGTCGGCCGCCAGGATCCAGTTGCGCAGAGGCATCACCGCCACACCGGTGCGGACCTGGGGCGAGAGCTCGAACTCGTTGCCCAACTGAGTCGGAACCGTGTCGAAGCTGGGACTGTTGACGTTGCGGGCCGTGAGCCCCCACCTCAACCAATCCGTGGGCTGAACCAGCATTCCCAGATCGAGGCCCACGTTGCTGCTCGTGGTCACCTGATCGAAATCGGCCAGATCGCGGATGATGTTCTCGACGTCCTCACCGCTGTTGTATTCCACGAATTGTGAGAAGGAGACACCCAGCATGTACTTGAGGACACCTCCGATCGCGACCTTGCCCTCCAAAGACGGTAGGAAGGGAACCGGAACCGTGTGTCCGTACCCCACACCAAACTCCTGGGTCGACAGCCCCTGGACCGCCGCACCGATGGCCTCGCCCGGGCTGGTGATGGTGGTCTCACCCTGAGCGGTGCTGTTGGCGACATTGCGGAGCAGATCGGCCTGGCCCGGATCGCTGGTGTCGACGCCCGCCTGCTCGGCCACGTACACGAACTGGTCAGCGCGAGTGAGGGTCTCTCCGCCGGGAACGACGCCCCAGGACCCCGGGTTGGCGCTGGCGATCTCTGTGGCAAGGCCGACGTTGCTCGGCGCGGTGAAGGGCCCCGTGGCGTCCACCACCGAGCCCGCGGCATCGATCCCGATCCCGATCGCGAGGCCCTTACTCGAATCGAAGACGGGCTGGACGTTCAGTTGACTGATGGAGAGGGCGGAGATGCCCAAACCGTTGCGGTGGCCCGTCAGCCCGAAATCGACGTTGGTCGCCATGGACTGCCCGTCTTCTCCCAGGGTCGGGAAGAGGCTCACCAGACTCAGTACCTCCTGGAGTTCGGTCTCGGTGAGAGGAGCCCCCGAGTCGATGGCATCGAGAGCGCTGTTGACCCGACGCGCCTCCTGGATGACGTTGGAGAGATCGGTCAGGGCATTGTTCTCGACCGAGTAGCCAGCACTCACGGGCAGCTGAACGTCCCAGCCCCGCTGGAACCCCAGGGCTCCGGGGTTCCAATAATTGGCGAAGCTGTCGTCCACCACCGCGACGCCGGCACCCCCCATGCCCTGGTAGCGGGTGCCCAGGAAGCCCCAGACCTCGGCCGCCACCGGCGTTGCCAGACAAAGCGTGAACCCGGCCGCCAGCGCGGCCACCCTTCGCGTATCGGTCCGAACACCGCGCATATCCCATCCCCCCTTCGAGCTTCGGGCAGTGTAGTGGACCCGACCGGATCCCACGCCTCCCCAATCCGCAGCGCCCGCCCCGGGGACCCCTCTGGTAGGATCGCCCGACCCTCGAAGACGGAGAGGCCCATGAAGTTCTGGCAGGCCATCGCCTTCACGGAACCCGATCAACTGGTGGACTTCGCCCGCCTCGCCGAGGAATTCCGCTTTACCGGCGTCACCATGGGGGACCACTTCGTGACCCCCACCCGGATCGATTCCTCCTACCCCTATACGCCCGATAACGTGCCCTGGGTCCAGCCCAACGATCCCAGCCCCGATCCCTTGATGCTGACCGGGGCGCTGGCCCAGGTCACCGAGCGCCTGCGCTTCATGGTCACCGCCTACGTGCTCCCCATGCGCGAGCCACTGGTGGCCGCCAAGGCGATCTCCACCGCAGCGGTTCTCTCCAACCATCGCCTGGACCTCGGCGTGGGGGTCGGCTGGATGAAGGAGGAGTTCCAGGCGGCCGGCCAGGACTTCCACACCCGGGGGCAGCGCTGCGACGAAGCCATGGCGGCCATCGATCGGCTGATGACCGGCGAGAAGGTCTCCCACCGGGGCGCCTTCTACGACATCCCCGAGTGTCAGCTCTGCCCGGTCCCCGACCAACCGGTTCCGATCCTGATCGCAGGCCACTCCGACGCGGCCTTCCGGCGCGCGGCCCGCTATGAAGGTTGGCTCGGTGCCCACTACGCAGTGGACGAGCTGCCCCCCATCGCCGAGCGCTTCCAGAAGGTCTGGTCCGAGTGCGGAAGGGCCGATGCCCCCCGCATCGTCTCACCCATCACCGACCTCGGCAGCCTCGACGACTGCAAGCGCCTCGAGGACGCAGGCCTCACCGACCTGATCCACATGCCGCTCACCTTCCAGGGCATTCCCGCCTCGAGCCTGGACGACAAGCGACGCGCCATGGAGAGCTTCGTCGAACAGTTCGTGGTTCCGCTGGGGCCCTGACCCCGACCCCTCAACCCGTTGGCATGCCATCCAACAGCACGAATTCGATCTCGCTGTTGGCCCGTCGTAGGTCGATCATGGGCTGGTACTCCGGGTCCGCATACCAGGCACGCGCGGCCTCCATGCTGGGAAACTCGAGCACCACGTAGGCGTCGGGGAGTTCCTCCTCGCCCTCCAGGGTCTGCATCTCACCACCACGAGCCAGGTACCGACCGCCGTGCTTCTCGATCAGTGCTCCGGTAACGGGGCCGTATTCCTTGAGCCAGCTCCAGTCCTTGGACTGGAGTCTTCCGATCGCGTAGGCAGGCATGGAAACTCCCTTCTTCGTCACCCCGTCCAGTGGGGACCCTGAGCGGGTTTCATTTGCCGAGAAACTTGGGCGTCTCCCGGTTCTGGAAGGCCTCCAGCGCAATGCGGTGGTCCTCCAGCGTCTGACTCATGGCCTCGTAGGCGGCGGCGCGGTCGAGTACCGCATTGGCGACCTGCTTCAACCCCGCGTTGATGGAGGCCTTCGTCCAGCGGATCGCATGTTTCGCGCCGTCGATCATGCGCTGTGCCATGGCGTCTACCGTGGCATCGAGCTGGTCCTCCTCAACGGCCTCGGTAATGAGCCCCAGCTTCTCGGCTTCAACACCGGTGATCGGGTCACCGGTCAACAGGTAGCGTTTGGCGCGCGCGTAGCCAATGAGCTGCGGCCAAATCACGGCCCCGCCGTCCCCCGCCACGAGGCCCACCGAGACGTGGGGATCTGCGAAGCGGGCCTTCGGAGTCGCGTACACAAAGTCGCAATACAAAGCGAGCGAGCAGCCGAGTCCCACCGCCGGCCCCACTACCCGCGCAATGATGGGCTTCTCGAGATCCAGCATCGTGTTCTGGATCATGCGGTCATTGCGAATGGTCTCGTACTGCTCGGCCGGCTTGCCGTGCATGTCCAGCAACCAGTTGAGATCGCCCCCGGCACAGAATGCGTCGCCCGCACCGGTCAGGATCACCACATCGGTCTCGCGATCGCGCTCGGCGTCGGAGAAGATGCGGCTGAACTCCTCGTGCAGTTGCGGGTTGATGGCATTGCGGGCCTCGGGCCGATTGATCGTCACGCGCAGGATTCCGCTGTCGCGCTCAATCTGCAGGGCCTCGTAGTTCTGATATTCCATGAGTCTCTCCTGGTCGAAGGAGCGCCGATTATACGCCGGCGAAATCCGAGCCGAACGACGAATGGACTCTGTTCGTGGAATGGACTCCGACCGACGAATGGACTCCACTACTCACGAATCCCGTTATCATGGCGGACTGCAACGAGGAGATGGCATGCAACCCCTTCTGGAGCCTGAGCACATCCTGATCCTGCGGGAGACGCTCCGGCGCTTCATCGAAGATCACATGCCGCGCCCCCTCGCCCGCCAGTGGGACGAGAACAACGAGTTCCCTCGGGACGTTTTCGAAAAACTGGCAGCCTTGGGCGTAACCGGACTCACCGTTCCGGAGCCCTTCGGGGGCAGTGGACCCGACGTCGTCGCCACCATGGTCACCATCGAAGAACTCGCCAGTCGCAGCATGGCAATCTGCTCTCCCTACATCCAGACGGCCTGCTACGCGGGAATGAACCTGGCCGAAGTCGGTAGCGAGGAACAGAAGAACGAGTTGCTCCCCAAGGTGGCCGCCGGGGAGATGATGTTCGCCTACGGGATCAGCGAACCCGACGTGGGTGCTGACGTCTCCAGCGTAAAGACCACGGCCCGGCGAGATGGCGATGAAATCGTGGTCAACGGTTCCAAGCGCTTCTGTTCCGGCGCAGCCTTCTCCAACTACATCTATACGGTGGCCCGCAGCGGGGACAGCGACAATCGCCGCGACAACCTGTCCATTCTGTTGATTCCACCGGACACGCCGGGCATCACCATCGAACTGCAGAAGGCCATGGGCCTCAAGGGCTCGGCAACCGCCGATGTCACCTTCGAAGACGTGCGCATCCCCGCCCGCAACATCATGGGGGGCGAAGCGGGTTGGAACGCGGGCTGGGGGCAACTGATCGGACCGGGGCTCGACGTCGAGAAGATCGAGGTGGCCGCCATGGCGCTGGGGATCGCGCGCGCGGCCGTAGACGACGCATGGAACTACGCCCAAGAACGCGTGCAGTTCGGCAAGCCCATCTGCACCCTCCAGTCGATTCGCCACATGCTCTCCGAGGCCAAGACCCAACTGGAGGCCTGCCGCGTCATGACCTACCACGCGGCCGCTCTGCTCGACGAGGGACGCGATGCAGGCGTGGCAACGTCCATGGCAAAGCTCTTCGTATCCGACACCGCCGTGGAGATCGTCTTGACCTGCCAACGCGTGCTCGGCGCCTACGGCTATGTGCAGGAATACGACATGGAGCGCTACGTGCGGGATGTCCTCGTCATGCCCATCATCGGGGGATCTTCAGCCGTACAGAAGAACAACATCGCCAACCAGCTCAGACTGCCGCGCTGACGGGAAGCTCCCATGAGTGAACGGTCGACATCCACCCCGCCCCGGCCGCGCGCCTCGGTCCACTATCCCGAGATCCCCTTCCACGGCCTGCTGGAGCGCGCCGCCGACCAGTACCCCGAAGCCATCGCCTTACTCTACGAAGACGAGCGCTTCACCTTCCGCGAACTCGACGGGCTCTCCAACTCTCTGGCCCGGGCCCTTCGCGAACGCTCCATCGGAGCCGGCGACCGCGTCGTCCTCTACTGCTCCAACCGACCCGAGTGGATCATTGCCGCCTTTGGAATCCTCAAGGCCGGCGCCAGCGCCGTGCTGATCAGTTCGGCCCTCAAACTCGCCGAGCTGCGCCACGCCGTGGAACTCACCGGCCCCAAAATGGCAATCACCGGAGCCGAGGGTGCCGAAGTCGCGGTGGAAGCCGACCTGGGCGAAGGGCTGATCTGTGTGGACGGAAGCGTCGAGGGCCCGGGCTTCTGGGATCTCATCGCCTCCCAACCAGGTCAGCGCCTCGGTCTGGAACTGGATCCCGAGACGCACGAAGCGGTCCTGTGCATGAGTTCGGGGACCACGGGTCTCCCCAAGGCCGTGCGCCACGCCCATCGCTCGCTGTGCACGGGTGCCCTGCAGTGGAAGATCGCTCTCGGCATGGGGCCCAGTGATCGGCTCCAGACCTTCACCCCCCTCTCTCACATCCTCGGTCTCGCAAATGTTGCCGCCGGTATGGCTAGCGGCGCCGCACACCGCTTGTTCTCGCGCTTCGACCTCGACACCGTCCTGCGCAACATCGAGGAAGACCGCATCACCATTGGGATCGCCGTGGCTCCCGTCGCCATGGCCATGGCCGACCACCCAGACCTCGAGTCCTTCGACCTGTCGTCCCTTCGCTACTTCAACTGGTGCGCGACACCCGTGACCGAAGACGTCGCCAACCGCTTCACCCAACGCACGGGCGTGCGCTGGCTCACCGCCTACGGGGCCACCGAAGCCCCGGTGCTCAGCGCCAACCCGGTCGAACAACCCAAGCGCTGGAGACTCGACACGCCCGGCCTGCCGGGACCCGACTGCGAGATGCGCATCGTCGACCTCGAAACCCACGAGCCCGTCCCCCCGGGCGAAAGCGGAGAAGTCGTGGTCCGCGGCCCGAACGTGATGCTCGGCTACCTCCCCGAGGAGGCCAACGCCGACGCGTTCCTGCCCGGTGGTTGGTACCGCACCGGCGACGTGGGGTGGATGGAGGAAGACGGCTGGCTCCACCTCACTGATCGCGTCAAGGAGATGATCAAGGTCTCGGGCTTCCAGGTGGCGCCCGCTGAGATCGAAAGCATCCTGCTCTCCCACCCTGGAGTCGCTGATTGCGCAGTCTTCGGCGCCCCCCACGACGTGAAGGGCCAGGTGCCCCACGCCGCGGTGGTCCGGCGGGCAACTATCGAGGTGGACGAATCCGAGTTGGTCGAGTGGTCCGGGGAACAGCTGGCCAACTACAAGCGCCTGATGGGTGTCGAGTTCGTCGAAGAGGTGCCGCGCACCGCTTCGGGCAAGGCCTTGCGCCGCGTGCTGCTCGAGCGCTTCAACGAACGCTGATCAGCCGCGTGGCCGAACCACCAGCTTCGAGAAACCCTGTACGAACTCGGTCACGTAGCGCTCGGACGCCGACAGGTCGACCTCGTAGTCCCGCATGCGGGACAGCAGGGCCTCCAAAGCGATCCGTCCCTCCAGCTTGGCAACGTGGATTCCAAGGCAACTGTGTTGCCCGTGGCCAAAGGAAAGGATGCGCGAGGGCCGGCGGGCGATGTCGAAATCATCGGCGTGGTCGAACTCGGCCTCGTCGCGATTTGCCGACGCGTAAAGGAACATGACGGGCTGGCCGGGACGCAGAGTCTGATCGCGAACCCGCACCTCCCGAGCCACCGTGCGCCCGAGAAACTGGGTGGGCATGTCGTAGCGCACCGCCTCGACGAAGGCGTCGGGCACACCACTGGGATCTTCGACCAAACGGGCGCGTTGATCTGGGTGCTCCCACAAACGATGCAACGCTGAAGCGAAGACCTTGGGGAGTGTCTCGAAGCCACCCAGTACGAGCAGCAACAAGTGGGGACCGATCTCCTCGTCACTCATGCGTCGGCCGTCGAGATCCAGAGCAAGGAGGGTGTTGAGGGGGTCGTCGTCATCGGTGGGGCTCGCGCGACGCTCAGCCACCAACTCGAGCAAATACGCACCCATCTCCTCGAACGCGGCCAGACCATCGGGCGTGATGCCCTCGTGGCCCTCCTGACGCTCGAAAAAGCGCCGAATCAACGAAATCAAAAGATCCACATCCTCCAGGGGAAAGCCTGCAGCCAACGCACCGACGCGTCCCGCCAGCAGATCCCCGAGTTCGCGAACCGCGTCGAAGCTCTCGCGCTCTGCCAAACCGTCCAACAGCTCGTCCATGGCGGATTGAATCAGTGGCTCGAGCTTCCGCATGCGCCCAGGCCCAAAGAATGGCCGAAGCACGGCGCGAACCCGAGTGTGCTCGGGGGGATCCATGGCGTTGAGCATGGGGACGGCGGGCAAACTCTTGCTCAGCAGTTGATCGCCCGTCGAACCCTTCGACGACGTGTAGTGCTCGTTGTCCATGGAAGCGGCCCACACGTCCTCGAAAGTCGACAGCGCCCAGGCGTCGTACTCCTCCACGTAATAGACCGGTGCCTCGGCGCGAAGACGCCGATACATGGAATGGGGATCCGCTTTGGCCTCTGGAGAGAACGGAGAGTACTGGAGCATGGAAGGTTTCCTCCGTGAAAGAACGGTTACGCGATCACGCCGCGTTCCGTCAACTCGGACAGTTCGCCCTCGCCCAGGCCGAGGGTCTCACTGAGTACCTCGCGCGTGTGCTCGCCCAGACGCGGCATGCCCCGGATCGGGCCCTCGGCAACGCGCGAAAGCTTCACCGGGTTGCCCACCAGCAGGAGCGGATCATCGGCATCGGGTCGGGGGACTTCGATCAACATGCCGCGCGCCTGAACGTGGGCATCTACCAGATTGTCGCGGGTGGTGTTGCTCGGCCCCGCCGCCACGCCGGCGCTGCACAACTCGTGGCAAGCCTCGAGCTTGGTGCGACCACTGGCCCATTCCTCGAGGGCCGGTCGGATGACCTCTTCGTTGTGCCTCGCCCACCCCTGGCGTTCGGCAAACCGCGGGTCATCGATCCACTCGGGGTGCCCCAACAAAGTAGCCAGAGCCGCAAATTGGACCTCTCGAATGCAGTGCAGCACGAAGTGACCATCCTTGGCGCGGTACCCCGCGAACAATCCGATTCCAGCCACAGTCGGGTTCTCGGGAACCCCCATGGAGTACATCAACGGCCCGATGTCCTGCATGGCCACCATGGCGTCGTACATCGCGATGTCGACGTGCTGACCGAGCCCGGTGATGTCGCGGTGGCGAAGGGCCGACAACGTCCCGATCACCGCAAACATCCCGGACCCGATGTCACCCAGAGCCCCAGCGATGACGGGCCGGGGTCGATCATCGCCGGTGCGGTTCTGCTCGTAAAAACCCGCCATGGCCTCGGGGATGGGCGCATAGGCGGGCCAGGCGTGATAGGGACTTTCCTCGTCCTGGCCAAAGCCCGAAATCGAAAGCAGGATCACTCGCGGCTCGAGTTCCGCCAGCACCGGATACCCCAGGCCCAACCGATCCAGAGTTCCAGCTTTGAAGTTTTCGGCCACGATGTCGAAGTGGGGGACGAGACGCTTGAACAGATCACGGCCCGCATCCGCCTTGAGGTCCAGCCCAATGCTTCGCTTGCCGAGGTTGTTGCGCAGGTAGGTGGCACCAACCTCGCGCCCGTCCTCATCGATCATGGCGGGTTTGGCTGCTCGGCCAGACTCACCGCGGACCGGGTGTTCGACCTTGATGACATCTGCACCCAGGTGACTCATGAGTTGGGTCGCGTAGGGCATGGCCTGCATCTGCTCCACGGCCAGAATCCGGACCCCGTCCAGGGGCTTCCCCCACTGCGCGCTCTGTTCGTTTCGCGTTTCGCCCACTCGCATGCTCGAGTCTCCTACTCGTCCAAACTGCCGAGCCTCGTATTCTAGACGATCAGACTCACTTTCCCGTAGGATGGAGAGAGTCGGCAGCTCCGCCGAGCATTCTCCGCACCCCGAACACGTCGAACCGACAAACGCAAGGAAAACAGCATGCCTGAGTACAGAATGATTGACGCCGACTGTCACGTTGTAGAGCCGCCCCATATCTGGGAGAAATGGCTTCCCTCAGAATTTCTGGACCGGGCCCCGAAGCTGGTCAAGGATGAGGAGGGAGGCGACGCCTGGCAGCTCCAACCCGATGTCCCCCCCATGAAGATCGGCCTGGTGGCAACTCCGGGTATGCGCTTCGAGGACATGAAGTGGGCGGGCTACACCTACGACGACGTTCGCAAGGGTTGCTGGGAGGGCAACGCACGACTGGAGGACATGGACTTCGACGGCATCGACGCCGAGTTCATCTACCCCAGCCAGCGCACCATGTGGTACTTCATGGGGAACGAGGACAAAGAATTCCATCGGGCCGGAGTCGCCGCCTACAACGACTACATGAACGATGAATTCTGCTCCGCGGATCCGGAGCGCCTGTTTGCCCTGGCCCAGATGCCGAATCTCGGCGTCCAAGAAGCCATTGCAGAAATGCGTCGCTGCAAGGCAAAAGGCGCACGCGGTGTGATCATCTCTGCCTGGCCGTCGGGCGAGGACGATCTTTCAGAAGCCGACGATGAATTCTTCACCGCCGCCGCGGAGCTGGATATGCCCGTGAGCATCCACATCCTGATTCACCGCAAGCGCGACGTGAAACCCCCCACCGAAGGCGCCGCGGGCATCGCCGGAATGGCGCTGGCGGGCACCCTCGCCTTCCCGCCCCTGATGTGCGAGATGATCATGTCGGGCCTATTCGACCGCGTCCCGGGCCTGCAGGTGGTCGGGGTAGAGACCGAGGTGGGTTGGGTGCCTGGCGTCCTCGAGCAGGTGGACAACTTCTACTGGCGCAACCGAACGCATACGGGCGTAAGCATCCGCGAGGTACCGAGCTACTACTTCCACAAGCACTTCACTTGCACCTTCATCCAGGACCGGCACGGTGTAAAAAACCGCCATGCCGTGGGAGTGCGCAACATGGCCTGGTCGACCGACTACCCCCACCACGGCTGCGATTGGCCCTACAGCCGCAAGATCGCTCTCGAGATGATGGAGAACGTCCCGGCCGACGAGCGCTATCAGATCTGTGCCGGCAACATGGTGGACCTCTACAAATTGCCCCAAACCCTCGAAACACCGCGCTGAAAAAAGACGAATCGATCGGCCACTCGACTGGGCGGATCGATTACCCACGGGATGAGCACACGGGTATGCTGAGACCACCATGGACATCCGAGGCCTCGGCTACTTAGCAATTGCATCCAGTGATCTCGGCGCCTGGGAGCGCTTTGCGTGCGAGGTCCTGGGGCTGATGAGGAACCCGCTGCTCTCGAGCGACGAGGCCCTGTACCTCCGCATGGACGAGCGCCCCTACCGAGTGGTGGTCGAAACCAGCGACGCCGACCGTTTCAGCTGCGCGGGCTGGCAGGTGTCGGGGCCCGACGACTTCGAGCAGGCCTGCGCCGAGTTGGAAGCTGCGGGCGTTGGCCTCGAGCGAGGGACCGCCGACCAATGTGATCGCCGCCGCGTCCACGATCTGGTGCGTCTACAAGACCCGTCGGGCAACACACTCGAGATCTTCCACGGAAGCATCTACGAGCACACGCCCTTTGTCTCTCCCGCCGCCACTTCGGGCTTCGTGACCGGGGATCTCGGCATGGGCCACATTGTGATCCCAGCTCCCGCCTACGACGAATGCCTGGCCTTCTACACCGAAGTTCTCGGATTCCGTCGAAGCGATTTCATGCAGATGGGACCCATGACCATCACGTTTCTCCATTGCAACGCCCGCCACCACAGCCTGGCTCTGATGAGTGCCGAATCCCCGAACGGGCTCTTCCATTTCATGGCGGAAGCCAAAACCCTCGACGATGTCGGCTACGCACTCGACCGGGTCCAGGGGGCGGATCTCCACCTGAGTTCGACCCTCGGACGTCACACCAACGACCAGATGACCTCCTTCTATGTGCGTTCACCCAGTGGCTTCGACGTGGAATTCGGTTGCGGTGGAATCCTCGTGGATGACGCCACCTGGACCACCGGTGAGATCACAGCGCCGAGCTTCTGGGGACACCACTGGAACGCGGGGTAGTTCCCAACTCATGGTCGAAGACGAATTTCTGAAACGCCTGGATGAACTGCTGCCCGCCATCGGGGAGAGAGCCGAGGAAACCGAAGCGTTGCGGCGGATCCCCGACGCCACCATCCAGGAACTTCGGGACAGCGGTCTGATGAAGGCCCTACAACCCGCGCGCTGGGGCGGCTCGGAACTCGACCCCCTCACCCTCTACCGCGCGGCCCGGGCCATCGGCCGGCGCTGCGGCTCCACGGCCTGGGTGTACGGGATCCTGGGTGTCCACCCTTGGCACGTGGCACTGTTCCCCGAACAAGCGCAAGCGGAGGTCTGGGGCGACGACGACTCGACGCTGATCGCCTCCACCTACGCACCGGTGGGTCAGGTCACGCGGGTGGAAGGCGGATACCGCCTGAGCGGACACTGGCCGTGGTCTAGCGGAACGGATCACTGCCCCTGGGTGCTGCTGGGCGCCGTCGACCTTACCGAACCCGAGCAGCCGGACATGCTCACCTTTCTGCTGCCGAGAAGCGACTACGAGATCATCGATACGTGGCACGCCGAGGGCCTGCGGGGTACGGGGACCAACGACGTCGTGGTCGAGGATGCTTTCGTCCCCAGCTACCGCACGCTTTCCTTCGCCGACACCTCGGTGTGCGACTGCCCGGGCAACGCCGTCAATCCCGCAGCCCTGTACCGGTTGCCCTTCGCCTCGGTGTTCAGCACCACCATCTACGCCGCCGCCCTGGGCATCGCCGAGGGCGGACTCGAGGCCTATCAGCAGATCCTGTCCGCTCGTTTCAAGATCGCCTACGGCCAGGCAGCGCGCGAAGAACCCCACGCCCAGGTCTCTCTGGCTCGATCCCATTCGATGGTCGATGCCGCCTGGCTTCAACTCGAACGCAACATCGGATCCCTGACCGACGCTGTAAAAGCGGGGCGGGGCCTGGGCGTTCTGGAGCGCACACGGCTGCGCCACGACCAGGCCTACGGGGTCAGTCGCGCCATCGAGGCCATCGACCAGTGCTTCGAATCCAGCGGAGGCGAGGTCCTGCGTCGCGGGAACACCCTGCAGCGATTCTGGAGGGACCTCCACGCTGCGCGGCAACACGCCATCAACGATTACGAACGCGCCGCCGAACTCTACGGAAAGGCTCTGCTGGGCATCGAAGTCGCCGATGCCATGTTCTGAGCATTTCGAACCCCTGGGAACGGAGACCACGGAATGACCCGGTTCAGCTTTGAATCCACCAGCCGAACCGCCCAGGCGGGCGGCATGCGTCTGCACTACAACGAAGCCGGTGAGCCCGGCGCGCCGGTCGTGGTCGCACTGCACGGGGGCGGGCCCGGTGCGTCGAGTTGGAGCAACTTCAAGGGCAACCTGCCGGCGCTGGCCGAGCACTTCCACTGTCTGCTGGTCGACATGCCCGGGTTCGGCCGCTCCGACAAGCCGGAACTCGACAAACAGTTCTTCGAATTCGCCTCCGACGCTGTGGTCGCGCTACTCGACCACCTGGGTGTGGAACGCACCCACCTGATTGGGAACTCCCTCGGTGGGGGTACCTCGTTGCGCATCGCACTGGATGCTCCGGACCGTGTGGACAAGCTCGTCCTGATGGGACCGGGGGGCGCCTTCAAGCCCATGTTCTCCCCGGAACCGGCCGAGGGTATCAAGCTGCTGGGGCTCACTGCGGCTCCCGGCGGTGCCACGCGGGAGAACGTCGAAGCTTTTCTCCGCGTGATGGTCTACGACGAGAAGTTCATCACCGAGGAATTGATCGAAGAGCGCCTGGCTGCAGCCGCCAACCCGGAGAACCGAGAGGGTCTGGTGCGCACCATGGCCACCTTCGCCGCGCCCCGAGCGGGTGAGCTGTGGCGTGAGCTGGATCGAATCCCCCACCGCACCTTGATGATCTGGGGACGCGACGACCGCACCCTGCCCATGGATGGAGCGCTGCTGGCCCTGCAACAACTTCCTGACGCACGGCTGCATGTCTTCCCGCGTTGCGCCCACTGGGCTCAACTCGAACACCAGGAGGAATTCGACCGGCTCGCCATCGACTTCCTCCTCCACGCCTAGGCACTGGGCATGACGCGTACCGATCCGCGACAAGCGATACGCGAGGAAGTCGCCCAGGCCCTCTGGGATGCCGAGACCACCGCCACCCCCATGGAGCCGCCCAGCGCGAATTGGCCGACCCTCGATGTCGATGACGCCTACGAGATCCAGCAACTGAACATCCGGAGACGCGTGGCGGCCGGGGCCACCATCCGGGGCCACAAAGTGGGCCTGTCTTCTCGCGCCATGCAGCAGATGATGGGCGTCAACGAGCCGGACTACGGGCACCTCTTGGACGACATGTTCGTCTTCGAGGGGGATCAGATCCTCGTCGAGAAGATGTGCATGCCGCGCGTCGAAGTCGAGGTGGCCTTCGTTCTGAGGAAAGCACTGCCTGGACGCAGTTGCACGGTTGCCGACGTACTGCGCGCAACCGACTTCGTGCTCCCCGCCATCGAGGTGATCGACAGCCGCGTACGCGACTGGAAGATCGGTCTCATTGACACCATCGCCGACAACGCGTCTTCCGGGCGGGTCGTCCTCGGCGGCAACCCGAAGCGTTTGACGGACCTCCCGGACGTGCGCCGGGTCGAAGCCCGTCTTCACTTGGATGGCCAGGAGGTCGCGCGCGGCTGCGCCGACGCTGTGCTGGGAAACCCCGCAACCGCAGTGGCCTGGCTCGCCCGGCGTCTGGCCACCTACCAGGTAACCCTGGAAGCGGGACACGTCATCATGCCCGGCTCGTGTACACGAGCCTTCGATGTGGGCCCGGGCAGCCGAGTGTGCGCCGACTTCGATGCTCTGGGAGGCGTGGAGGTCAGTTTCAAGTAGGAGACCGACCCCCAACTGACACTCCAACGCGCGGTATGATGCTCCGGCCACCGATTCCAAACCCTCACCGTTTCCCTTCTCGTGGAGGACCCCATGCGTGCAGCCCTGCTCGTCGAGAATCAGAAACCCCTGAACATCGTCGATGACGTGGAGGTCTCGGAACCGGGACCGGGTCAAGTGCTGGTTCGCGTCTCGAACTGCGGGATCTGCCACTCCGACCTCACCTACATCGACTCGCCGGGCATGCCGCTGCCCGTGGTATTGGGCCATGAGGCCGCCGGCGTGGTGGAAGCCGTTGGGCCCGGAGTCACCTCCCTGGCCCGAGGCGATCAGGTCACCCTCACACCCCTGTCTCCCTGCGGGCGCTGCTACTACTGCTCGCGCTCCCAACCCACGTTGTGCGTCGAGGCCCAGAGCTTCCTCACCGGACTGCTACCCGACGGTACGTCTCCTCTGGCCCGAGGCGGAGAACTCGTCTACCGCGGCTATGGAGTGGGGGGCTTTGGCGAGTACCTGATCACCACCGAGAACGGCGCCATCAAGATCCCCGAGGACACGCCACTGGAAGTCGCCTGCCTGGTGGGCTGCGCGATCCAGACGGGCGTGGGCGCAGTCCTCAATACCGCGGGCGTGGAAGCCGGCGCCACGGTCCTCGTGATTGGCCTGGGTGGAATCGGGGTCTCCATCGTACAAGGCGCGCGTGTGGCGGGGGCCTCGCGGATCATCGCGTCGGATCCCGTCGCCGAGCGACGCGATGCAGCTGCCAACTTCGGCGCCACCGACATCCTCGACCCCACTCAGGACGATGTCGTTGCCCGAACCCTCGAACTCACCGGTGGAATCGGTGTCGACTACGCGTTCGACGGAGCCGGTGGCGCCAAGCTCGTGGAAGACTGCATCGCCGCATCGCGCCCCGGTGGAACCACAGTCATGGTCGGCGCCCCCATGGGTGATGAGCCGCTCACCATCCCCATCCCAGGCCTCTTCCTCGCCCAGGAAAAGAAGATCATGGGCTCGTTGCTGGGCTCATGTCACTCCCAGCGCGACGTGCCGCGCCTGCTGGCGCTTTGGCAACGCGGTCTCCTAGACCTCGACAGCATGATCAGCCATCGGCGCCCTCTGGCGGACATCAACGAAGGCATCGAGGATCTGCGAGCCAGCCGGGGCATCCGCACCGTGCTGACTCTCTGATTGGGGGCCCGTCAGGCGAACAACGCCTCGCAACCCGTCCCCGCCAGCACGCCGTCCACCTGGGCACGATCACCAGGGGCCAGTGCCGCGTAGGACGCACGGAGCCATGTGAGACACTTCCCCTGATAAGGGAAAGGCTCCTGTTTCCAGGTTTGGCCGTCGATCGTGCACTCAACCTGGTCGGCGCCGCTGTCCAAAGCCGCAGCGTTGGCCAACAAGAACGGCGGGTAGACTCGTCCCACCTCGCGCAGGATGTCGATGAAGGTCCCGGGAAGTTCCTCGGGCGAGAGCCAACCGCCCTCGTCGATTTCGAGACCCGAGAGGTCTTCGACGATCTCACACCACGCGTAGACTCTGGGGCCTGCTTCGAGCACCACCCCCGCCGAAGTCGGATCGAAGAGAACCAGTTGTGTGAGCTGCCCGAACAGCCCGAAATCAGCGGTGCCAGGACGTCGACCCATGACAAAGGGCTGCTCAGCCAGGTGAGCGTCTAGTGCGCCGAGCAGGCGGCGGTAGCTCTCCTCGATGATGGGTCCTGTCACAGCATTGGATCCCACCACCGAAAGCCGGTCGATCTGTCGCTTGCTGAACACATCGCCCAGGGTCTTCCATTGCTCTTCCGGAAGCCCAATCTGGTTGAACAAAGGCAAGATTGTCTTCGCCTTCTCGATGTCCGGATCGAACGCCCAGCGGTAGTGGAACATTGCTTTGGTGAGCCACTCATCCGCGTAGTCCTCGATCAGTGCATCCAGAAACGCGAGAGCGGGGTTCGGCGGCACCAGCGCCCGCTCGGTGTGGGACTCCTCGAGACGACGGATCTGGAAGGTGCTGTCGATCATTGCTTCGGCGGGCTCGTTCCCCCGAGCCGGAAAGACCAGGATCGGCAGCAGGGGCACGGGAACCGGGGGAAGGTTCCGGGCGCCCGGGGAACCGGACAGGACCCATTGGTGCGGAAGGCGCCGGCAGCGCATGACGGCGCGCATCTTTCGACTGTAGGGCGACGCCGGAACGCCCACGATGCGATAGGGGGCCCCCATCAAGTGTTTCTCCGCCACGCCTTCCAGGGGCCGGGGTTCACCAGATACTCGCTCATGGGAACGGACTGCATGGTCTCGAGATCCGCGAATTTCAGGAGGTCCTCCATGGTCTCGCGACGACCTTCTTCCGAACCGTAGAAGATCATGGGATCCGCCAGTTCCTGAAAGCTTCCCACACTCTCACACACCAATGCACGGTAGTCGGGAGCACCGGGCGTGAGGGAACGCACGACGGCGTTCCTCACGTATCTCGTGAGCGGGTGGATACGCAGCGACAACGGGGTATGGGAGCCATGCCAGCAGGCATAAAAGGTTTCGTCGTCGACCCGTTCAGGCTTGGGGAAGGCCGACACTATGCACACCCCGGGGCTTCGCTCGTCCTCGGGCCAGCTGCGCTCCGCGTACTCTCGCGGAATCGACTCGCTCACGAGGTAGACGGCCAGGCGATCACTCAGCTCGCGCAACGGGCCTTCCAGGGCACCGCGGTCATCGAGGCTCTCGAGCCATACCGTCACCACCGCCGACAGGTAGCCGTCCGATCCATTGCCAGAGAGCGTCTCGGACTGCTCGGCCTCCAGGTCATCGACGAAGATCTCGATGTCGAGGGCACCCGCGCGCTCGAGTTCGGCGCTGGCCGCCCCAATGAGTTCCGCGCGCAGGTCGGACCCCGGGAGAGACGAGCCCATCAGATAGGCGAGCTTCTCCAATTCCTCTCCTTTCGGATCTCTTGTACGAGCTCAATTCGGCCGGCGAGAATTGTGTCGCCGGGCTGCAACGGCCTTTTCAAGCGACGACGCGTTCGGAGATCTCCTCCACGACGCTCATGAAGGGCGACTCGAGGGTGTCGCTCATATTCAATTTTCCCGATGCCGAGAGCAATGCATCCACAGCCTCTTTGGCGTCTCCCTCGAACTCGTAGAGGGCGAGATACTGATGGCTCTGGTCCATGGCCTGGCTGTCGCTCATGCGGAAGCGCTGAGCTGCCGTGAACACTCCGAGCCCGAGCACCTCGGGGATGTGAACCTCGTCGTACCACTTGTTGAATTCCGCCTCCTGCCCTGCCTTGAAACACGTCGAGACGACCAGACGACCTGCCATGCTTGGTGACTCCTCTGTCTGGGGAGGGGCCATTGCCCCGCCCGAAATGTGGCCCCAGTCTACGCTGAAATCGCTGCCGCGTGGACGCAACCCGGGCCTCCTCAGTCCAACCTCCGCGAGCCAATCCGCTCGGGTTAGGATGGGGACCGCATAGTCACTGGAAACCCATGGCCTCACAGAACCCACCCCGGAAGATCGCCGCCGACCGCTACCGATCCACCACCTTCCACGACCGGGAGCGCGAGCAGCTGTGGCCGCAGTCCTGGCAGCTCGCCTGCACCCTCGACTGCCTCCCCGACCCCGGCGACTACTACGAGTACCGCATCGCAGGTCTTTCGGTGCTCATCGTGCGCGATGAGGCGGGGAGTCTTCACGCCTTTCAGAACGTCTGCCGCCACCGGGGCAACGCCCTGCTCGAAGGGTCTGGGGCCGGGCTGAGCGAAATTCGCTGCCCCTACCACCACTGGTGCTACGACCTATCCGGTCGACTGACCTCGGTGTCCAGGGGAGATCCGACAAAACGCCCGCATCGAAGTCCTGGCGGGTTGACTCTGATTCCTGTGCGAGTCGACGACTGGGGCGGCTTCGTCTTCGTCAACCTCGACCCGGACGCAGCGCCTCTCGACGAGTTTCTCGACCCGATGGCCGACGAACTCGGCTGGGTGCGGATGCATGAGTACACCTGTACGAGCGCCATGAGCCTGCACGTGGCCTGCAATTGGAAGGTCGTCATCGATGCCTTCATCGAGACCTACCACCTGCACGCCGTGCACCCACAAATGCTCGCCATTGCCGACGACGTTCACACCCCGATCCGACTGTTGGGCGAGCACTCGATGTTCTATCAGCCCTATGGAGCACCCAGCCCGCGGGTAGCGTCCCAGGTCGGCGATCAGGAGATCTGGGAAGCGTTCACCCACAACCTGGGCCACCGTCTGGGTCTGCCCTTCGCCGAGCACGCCAATCCCGGCCCCCATCCCCCAATCCCGGCCGGTGGCAGTTTGCGCCAGGTCCTGATCGAGCGTATCCGCGCCCACCTCGAGGAGATTGGCGACCCCTACCCCGGCATTCCCGACGACCAGGTGATCGACGATTACCACTACCACTTCTTCCCGAACACGGTGTTCAACGTCTTCGCCGGCTGGTTCGGGTTCATCCGTGCACGCCCGGGCGAGCGTCCCGACCGCTGCGTGCTCGACATGTGGAACTTCGACTGGCTCCCCGAAGGCCATCCGAACCGGCACGCCCGGCCCGAGGAACGCTGGCTCGAAGCCGAGGACATCCCCGCCCTCGGACCGGTCATGGCACAGGATCTCGAGAACCTGCCACGCACCCAGGCCGGGCTCGAGCAACCGGGACTGCGAAGCGTGCAACTCGTCCCCGAAGAAGCCCGGATCGGACACATGCACCGCGTACTCGACCGCTATCTGGGAACCTCGGTAGACACGGAATTGCGCGACAGGCCGGAAGCCGGGGACTAGAAGGGCGGCGCCGGGCGGCGCCGCGGGCGACGTTCTTCACGTAGTTGCTTGAGTTCGAGGCGCTGCTCGGGTGTCAGCAACGCGCGCACATCGAGCATCGTGCGCATGCCGTGCTTGCGGGCCTCTAGCGCGAGAGCTGCGATCTGATCCACCTGGGCGAAGATCTCCGTCGCGTCGACCTCTTCACCATCGAGCAATTCACCCAGATTATGACGGGCATCCCGCAGCTCCTGGTGACGCGCGGACTGCTCCTCGCGGTTCTCCTCGAACAGTCGTTCGATTGCGGCTTCGGTCTCAGCATCCAGATCGAGTTCGAACACCAGGAGGTCGGGACCCGGTGGACGATGAGACGGCGGGCCGTCGGGCCGAGCCACGGCCGCAGTCGCAAAGCCCAGGGTGAACATCACAGCGGCCGCAGTCACTGGGCCAAAGCCATGGAGTCGTCTGAACGTCATAGAAATTCTCCTCTCGTTTGTTTTGACAACATTGCGCGTGCACGGCCCGCGAGGGTCCCTCTCTCCAGGCACGCATCGAAGACTTCACCCTTCAAGCCAACACAGCGGCTTCCCGCAGGGCAGGCGCCCTGCCCGAAAGACCGAGCTCGGCCAGAATCTCGTCGCTGTGCGCACCCAGGGCCGGCGCGGGTTCCGCCGGTTCGAGGGGAGTTCCCAGAAAACGAGCGGCATGCCGGGGCTCCCGCATACGACCCGCCACCGGGTGATCTCGCTCGCTGAACACCCCACTGGCCACCACCTGGGGATCTTCCGCCAATTCATCGAGCCGCCTCACCACGCCGTGGGGTACGTCTTCCGCGGCGAGACGTTTCTCGAACTCCTCCCGCGTGAGTTTCCGTGCAGCCGGCCCGATAACGTGCTGGTACGTGTAGGTGAGGTGCTTGAAGTTGCTCATACGCGCCGCGGTGTCGACCAGGCGCGGGTCCGACGCCAACTCGGCCAGATCCAGTGCTCGGCACAAGCCGTGAAATTCCGCGTCCGAGAATGCGGTGGCAGTGCCGTGACCATCGGCAAGCGGCATGAGCTTGAAGCTGGGGCCCAGGGGGGGCTGAGAGACGACATCCTCCCCCAGCAGGATCCGATCATTGGCTCGATCCGGCCACAGAAAAGCGATGGCCGTGTCCAGCATCGATAGTTCCACGTGTTGCCCACCGCGCCCCCGTTCGCGAGCCAACAACGCGGAGCTCACCGCCTGGGCTCCCGCATAAGCGGTGAGCTTGTCGGTGACGAGCTGGCGAATGAATTCGGGTTCGTCCGTCTCGGGGTTCGTTTGGCCGTCGGCGAGCCCCGAGTACGCCTGGATCACGTTGTCGTACACACGCTTTTCGGCGTAGGGCCCCGACCCCCCGAAGCCCGAGAGCGAGAGGTAAACCAGGTCCTCCCGGACCGCGCGCAACTGCTCGTAACCAACGCCCAGACGGTCGACCACTCCAGGTCGCAGGTTCTGGATCACCACATCCGCGGTGCGGGCCAACTCCAGAAAGATCTCCACGCCCTGCGCTTGGCCGAGGTCGAGGGCCAGGGAGCGCTTGCCCCGGTTGAGCAGCGCAAAGGTCCCCGACATGCCACCACGGCTACTACCCACGTGACGGAAAAGATCTCCGACCCCGGGCCGTTCGACCTTGATGACCTCGGCGCCCTGGTCTCCAAGCAGCGTCGCGGCCAGCGGTCCGGCAATGAGTGCTCCGATATCGATCACGCGAATTCCCTCGAGGGGCCCCGCCATGTTCATCCTCCCGAAATTTTCGCCCAGTCTAACGCCGAGCGAATTCGGGACACGGGCTCCCGGCAATCCCACCCTCTTGCCAATGGGGAGCCCCCCACTTCCTGCCCGCGGCGGGAAGTAGGGGGCCGGTTCAGGAGCCTGTGATGACCCCACCCGCATCAGCGCTGAAAACTCAGGCGCTCGACCCGCACGACCCGCTTCACTCGCTCAGGCCGCTCCGGACGCGTGAAGTCCGGACGTTCCGGGCGTGCAACCTGAGGGCGCTCGGGACGCACCCTCTCAGGCCGCTCGGGACGCGTCATGCCGGGGCGCTGCGGACGCTCGGGCCGTGTCAACTCGGGGCGCTGTGGGTGACCAGGTCGCGCCATGTTCGGACGCTGAGGATGCGTGGGACGTTGCGGCCGCGCATTGGAAGGGGCCCCGGGACGCGAGACGTTTGCAATGGGGCCCAACTCCGGTTGCAACGGGTTCTCGGGTCTTTGGAATTCATGCGACCCATTCCCCATCTCGTTCATGGGCCGTACGTGAACCGTGGTGTGCTCGTGCGCGATTTTTTGGCCAGTCGCCTCGTTCGTCGCCGATCGCTCGACATGGCGAACCCGCTTGCCATCGCCTTTCAAGACACTGCCTGACATCTGTTTAGAAACAGCGTGACCGTCGCTGTCGGCAATGCGGTTCGACTTCGTCCACTCGACACCCTCCTTGTTACCGGTATCGACCTTGGCAACTTCGAAGCTCTTGTCCCAGGTCTGAATTCGACCCGATTCGTCATGGGTTCGGACACCGTGGCTGGACCGGCTCAGAGTTCCCTCGCCACGAGAAACCTCTCCCTCGGCGGAGCGCGAGAAAATCGCACCGTCCAGATTCGTTCGAGTGCCCTCACTGGACCAGATGTGGCCCTGATCGGTGGGCGACTTTTCGAACGTATGAGTCGACCCCGCGGTACGACCGGTGTCCACCTCAGTGATTTGGCGTTCACCCGTCACCGTCACGGAACCATCCCCGGCCCGGGTCACCTCCCGACTCGATTCGGCGACGACATTTCGATCCCCGACCTCGACCGGACCCATTTCAGCAGGTGCCGCATGGGCCAGAGCCCCCATCAGAACGGCTGCACCCAGTAGCCTGCAACTCCCAGCCATTTGCACATCGTGGGCCTTGCTTCGTTCGACTTTCATGCATCGATCTCCCTGTATCGGTCGGAGGGTTTTCCTCCTCCGACCCTCGTCCCGGCGCCGGAAGTGGCTCCGGGTGCACGACTCCCTGAACACGCCCGCTGGGGAGCGGTTGCGCTGGATTCGGTCGAAAATGTTTTTTTTGGGTGGCAGTGCGCCGCCGAGAGGCGGGATCAGAAACTGGGTCGGCGCTTGTCGAGAAAGGCGCGCAGGCCTTCCTGGGCGTCCGGAGTCTGGGAAGCATTGGCCATCACACGGGTGGCGTACGCGTAGGCTCCCGGCGTATCGAACTCGATCTGTCGGTAGAAGGCCTGCTTGCCCGTAGCCTTCGAGCTTCGGCTGCCGCGAGTTGCCCGCCCGAGCAGGGCCCGCGTCTCCTCCCCCACCCGATCATCGGGCACGACCCGGTTGACGAGCCCCCAGGCCGCGGCGGTGGCGGCATCGATCGGATCCCCGGTCAACAGCATCTCCAGGGCGTGCTTGCGTCCCACCGCCCGCGCCAACGCGACGCCCGGAGTCGTACAGAACCAACCGCCCGCACCGCCGGGGACCTGGAAACGCGAAGAAGCACCGGCCACGGCCAGATCGCAACTGGCCACCAACTGGCAGCCGGCTGCCGTTGCCAGACCTTCGGATTGGGCGATCACGACCTGGGGAAGGGTCTGAATGCGCTGCATCACCTGAGAACACAGCACCAACAGTTCGGTCATCTCCTCGAGGCTGCGGCCATCCATGTCCGAGAAATCGTGACCCGCCGAGAAGACCGGCCCTTTGGCGGCCACGATCACACCGCGCTGCTCGGTATTCGAGATGTCCTCCAGCGCATCCAGCAACTCTCGCAAGTGATCTTCGGACAGCGCGTTGCGTCGCTCGGGTCGGCTCATGGTGACGACGGAGAATTCATTCTCGTCACTGCACTCGATGTACTCATTCGCCATGAATCATCCTCTGGTGCTCGAGACTTCCCTCGGTGGGGTGGGCGATTTTCCGCGCGACCTGGCCATCAAGCCAAGTACATCCCCGCATTGACCTGGAAGACCTGGCCCGTGCAGTAACCAAAGAGCTTGGGGTCTGCGATGGCACACACCGACGCGGCCATTTCGTCGGGTTGTGCCACCCTTCCCAGGAGCGTGGAGCGACGCATGCCGGCCCGACCCTTTTCGTCCACGGCAGCCAACATGGCCGTGTCCACGGGCCCAGGCGCAATGGCGTTGATGCGCGCCCCGTAGCTCGCAAACTCCCGGGCCGAGGTCTTCGTCACCGATTCGATGGCGCCCTTGGCGGCCGTATAGTCCACCTGGCCCACGTTGCCGTTGCGCGCACTGACCGACGAGAAGTTCACGATGAATCGGTTCACACCATCGTCGAGGGGTTGATTTCCGTTGTCCTTGAACAGCGGGTGCCAGTGCTGCGCCGCCACTTCGCGAGTGAACAGGAACGTCCCGTGAAGGTGAACTGCCAACACCGCCTTGAAATCATCGAAGCTCTTCTTCGCGATGCGCGCGTCTCGGGTGATCCCCGCCACGTTGACCAGGCCGTTGATGGCACCAGTCGCCTCCAAGGTGGTGGCCACGGCCGACTGCACGTCCGCTTCGTCAACCACATTGGCCGCCACCGTCAGGGGTGAGACCTGTGCGTGGGGTGCCATGGCCTCGGCAGCCTCGGCAAGGCGGCCTGCGTCGAGATCGACCAAAACCACCTGGGCGCCGTGCAGGGCGAGGGCGGTGGCGACCCGATTCCCGATTCCCTGGGCTGCACCGGTCACGATGTGGGTCTCACCGGTAAATGCGCCTTCACGCAGGATTCTATCCATGGGGCTCCCCTGAAAATGCCGGTTCCCCGGTGGGAACCCGCGGTGACACGGCTCTTCCCGAGCCGACCCAGCCCAGATCCTACACGCTGCGGACCCCGGGGGCGCCCTGCTCGAACCCGCTCCCCTGGATCCGACCTGGGACGGTCGTGTGATATCGTGGAGGGTCTTCGGAGTCGATTCCGGCTCTCCACACCAACCCAGAGGTGACCCCATGGGTCCCTTACCCACAACCCGGAGTTCAGCATGCACGACCTGATCATTCGCGGCGGCAACATCGTCGATGGAACGGGCAAAGCCGCCGAGAACGGCGATATTGCAATTGACGACGGCAAGATCACCCAGGTCGGCCAAGTTGACGGTTCCGCGCGTCGCACCGTCGACGCCGACGGTCTCACGGTGACTCCGGGCTTCGTCGACATCCACACCCACTACGATGCGCAGGTCACCTGGGACCCGCACGTGCTGCCCTCGGGTTGGCACGGTGTCACCACCACCGTGGTGGGAAACTGCGGAGTGGGCTTCGCGCCCGCCAAGCCCGAGCGTCACGAGTGGCTGATCGGTCTGATGGAGGGAGTGGAGGATATTCCGGGAGCCGCCCTCTCGGAGGGCATCCAGTGGAACTGGGAGTCGTTTCCCGAGTATCTCGACGCCCTGGAAGCGTCACCCCTGGCAGTCAACGTGGGCACCCATGTCCCCCACGGAGCCATTCGCGCCTACGTGATGGAAGAGCGCGGAGCCAAGAATGAAGCGGCCACCGCCGAGGACATCGAGCAGATGTACCAACTCGTGCGGGAGGGCCTGGAAGCCGGAGCGCTGGGCTTCTCGACGTCCCGAACCTTGGGGCACCGAGCCGTAGACGGCGAACCCGTACCGGGCACCTTCGCCCAGGAAGACGAGCTGTTCGGCATCGGGCGTGCACTGCGCGACACCGGGACGGGAATCTTCGAACTCGCGGGAGCCGGCGCCGCTGGTGACACGGGCGGTGATGGCGCGGACGATGCTCTGAAGGAGATCGATTGGATGCACCGCCTGTCGGCCGAGATCGGCCGACCCGTTTCCTTCGCGATGTTGCAGTTCGACTCGCGCCCGGACCAGTGGCGTGAGTTGCTCGAGATCTGCGAAAAAACCCACAGCCAGGGTGCGAATGTCATTGCCCAATTTGCAGCTCGGCCCTTTGGAATTCTGACCGGGCACGAGACCACCGCAAACCCGTTCCTCAATCGGCCCGCGTACCTCAAGATCGCCGAGTTGCCCATCGACGAGCGTGCACGACGCCTGCAGGATCCTGAGCTTCGGCGAAGCATCCTCGGCCCCGAGCGTGTCGGCAGTGCCGGGTTCGGGAGCATGACGGACCAGCCCAAGGTCTACGAAAGGCTGTTCCCGATGGGGGATCCGCCCGACTACGAGCCCACCGTGGACAAGAGCATTGCGGCCATCGCCGAGCGCGAAGGGCGTCCCGCCGACGAGGTGCTCTACGACTACCTGCTGCGCGACGGTGGACGCGAATTACTGCTGTTTCCGTTCTTCAACTACAGCTACGGCCAGCTCGATTGCATGGTCGAGATGATCCACAATCCGCACGCGGTGCTGTCGTTGGGCGACGGCGGCGCACACTGCGGGCTCATCTGCGACGCTTCGCTCACGACCTTCATGCTGACTCACTGGGTCCGGGACCGCTCGCGCGGCGAAAAGATCCCCCTCGAGCACGCCGTCCACAGCATGACTCAGGACACTGCGAAGCTCTACGGGCTCCTCGATCGCGGTGTCATCGCACCCGGCTACCGCGCAGACATCAACCTCATCGACCTCGAGGGCCTTCAGCTTCGGCGCCCGAAGATGGCCTATGACCTGCCGGGTGGAGCACGACGGTTGTTGCAACGCGCCGATGGCTACCACTCGACCCTCGTGGGAGGACAAGAAATCATGGTCGGCGGAGAGCCCACCGACGCCCGACCCGGTGGCTTGATTCGCGGCGCTCAGCCGGCACCCACGGCCTGAGAGTTCGGCCCCTCCGCCCGCTCGAATGCTAGGCAGCTTGGAGTCGGAACCCGCTACCCGTCCTTCTTGGCAGGAAGCACCCGGCCCTGCTTCCCCTCCATGCTGGTGGAGACCCCGAGCCAGCGGGGTGCCAATTGTGCCCAGCGCAGTGCCTGATCGCGCGACATATCGCGATTCCGGTCGAGATGGGCCAGGGTGAGAGCCACCCCATCGGGGTTCATCTCGGTGATGCGGCCTGCCATCTCCAGCGCAGCTTCCATCAGATCATCGGATGGATGGACCGCACTTGCGAACCCAATGCGCACGGCCTCCTCACCATCTACCACCTTCCCCGTGAGGATGATCTCCTTCGTGTGAGTTGTTCCCACGAGCCTCGACCAGCGGGTGCTGCCTCCCCAGCCCCCGAGCCCCGTTCCGAGCTTTTTGAGGTGCCAATCGCTGATCTGGGCCGACGGGGCGACCAGACGAAAATCACAGCAGAGCGCGAGCTCCACCGCACCTGTCGTGCAGACGCCGTCGATCACGGCAATGGATGGTTTCAGCAGGTCATCGATATCGTTACACAGATGAAACCCTGTGATCTCCTCCGGTCCCTCGCCTTCGGCAATGGCCTGGACGTCGGCCCCTGCGCCAAAACACGGCCGCCCGTCGGGTCGGGGCGCGCCCGTGAGCAACCAGACCCGAACCGACGGATCCGCCTCGATGGCGCGAACCGCCTCCACGAGTTCCTGCATGAGCGGGCCATTGAGTGCATTGAGGCGATGCGGCCGATGGAGGGTGACGACGGCGATCCCATCGTCTCGCACCTCGTAGCGAATGTGTTCGAAATCCATGAATCAGTCCCTCCGCGCGGTGTCCTACCGTATC
Organism: Myxococcota bacterium; assembly: GCA_022447545.1. Taxonomy (GTDB): domain Bacteria; phylum Myxococcota_A; class UBA9160; order UBA9160; family SMWR01; genus JAKVBI01. Next base: position 125,578 of record JAKVBI010000018.1, on the reverse strand, counting down.
GATAGCATGTGCAGCTCCCAGACCCACGGATCCTGTGGTGTTGGCTGTCCGGCAGGGCCTGTGCTTCCCTCCCCGGGTCATGCTCGATCCGCGCTCTCTGTCAGAAAACCGCGAAGAAATCGCCGAAAGCTGTAAAAGGCGCGGCCTCGATGTGGACCTCAATGCGGCCATCACGGCCCAGGAACACGTCGCGGCCCTCCAAACCGAGCTCAACGAGCTGAACCACCGGCGCAACGAACACCAGACCTCGGGCAAGAAAAAGATGCCCCCCGAGGAGCGCGAGGCCCATGCCGCCGAGGGACGGCAGCTCAAAGAGCAGGTCGCCTCGGCCGACGAGCGCCTCGCGGTGGCCCAAAAGGCCCTCGAAGAGCGGATGTTCGAAATTCCCAACCTCGTCCACCCGGATTCACCGGTCGGCCAGGAACACAACTTCAACGAGCTACGAAGAGTCGGGACCCCCCGCAGCTTCGATTTCGAGCCTCTCGATCACCTCACTCTCGCCGAACGTCTCGATCTGCTGGACTTCGAGGCAGGCTCCCGTGTGACGGGACAGAAGTTCTACTTCCTCAAGAACGAGGCCGTCCTGCTGGAACTCGCCCTCCAGCGCTTTGCCCTCGAGACCGCATTGTCGGCGGGCTATACCGCCTACACGACCCCCGACCTCGCACGCAGCGAGGTCGTGGATGGGCTGGCCTTCTGCCCGCGGGGCCCAGAGACCCAGATCTACTCGATCGAGAATACCGACCTCGACCTGATCGGTACCGCCGAGATCACACTCGGGGGCATCTATGCCGACCACGTTCTCGACGAAGCGTCACTCCCGATTCGAATGGCGGGCATCTCTCACTGTTTCCGCACCGAGGCCGGTTCCGCGGGCCGAGAGAGCAAGGGACTGTACCGCGTCCACCAATTCACCAAGGTCGAGATGTTCGCCATTGCCCGACCCGAGGAGTCCGAATCCATCCATCAGGAGTTGCTCGCAATCGAGGAGCAGATCCACAGCGCCTTCGAAATCCCGTTCCGGGTGATCGACGTCGCCACTGGAGACCTCGGCGCCCCCGCCTATCGGAAGTACGACCTCGAGGCCTGGCTCCCGGGCCGTGGCGAGGCAGGCGACTTCGGCGAAGTCACGAGCACGTCGAACTGCACAGACTTCCAGTCGCGACGCCTGAAGATCCGCTACCGCCCCGAAGGTGCCAAGCGCAACCAACTGGTCCACACGCTGAACGGCACCGCGGTGGCCGTCCCGCGGGTTTTGATCGCCCTACTCGAAAACCACCAGAACGCGGACGGCTCGGTCTCCATCCCCGCCGCTCTACAGCCCTACACGGGCTTCGAACGCATTGGACCGCGCTGAACCGAACCTCGTCCTGGGGACCGCGGGGCACATCGATCACGGCAAGACCGCACTGATTCGCGCCTTGACCGGCGTCGATACCGACCGACTGCCGGAAGAAAAGGTGCGAGGGATCACCATCGAACTGGGCTTCGCACCCCTCGAAATCGGCCACCAGCGCGTTGGAATCGTCGATGTCCCGGGGCATGAGGGGCTCGTGCGCACCATGGTGGCTGGCGCCACGGGAATCGATCTCGTGCTGTTGGTGGTTGCGGCGGACGAAGGCGTGATGCCCCAGACCCGCGAGCACGTCGCCATCTGCGAACTACTCGGTGTCACCCGCGGCATCGTCGCACTGACCAAGATCGACATCGCCGAAGAGGACGTGGCTGAGCTTGCCCGCGAAGAGGTGAGCGACTTGATCGAGGAGACGGAACTGGCAGGCGCTCCCATCATCCCCGTGTCTTCGGTCACCGGCGAAGGCATCGAAGAACTGCGCGAGAGCCTGAAGAACCTGATCGAAGAAGCTCCGACCCGCACCACCCGTAGCGGCCCACCGAGACTGAGCGTGGATCGCAGCTTTGCGGCTCGGGGCTTTGGCAGCATCGTCACTGGCACCCTCGTTGGTGGGAGTTTTTCCGTGGGTGACGAAGTTGAAATCTTTCCGGCCGGGCGAACCGGAAGAGTTCGGGGCATTCAGAACCACGGGGTCGATGCCGAGCATGGAGCCCCGGGAATGCGCTGTGCCATCAACGTACAAGGAATTGAAGTCTCCCAACTTGAGCGAGGCTGCGTGGTCTCGCACCCGGAAGCACTGATCCCCACATGCACCGCCGACGTGAAACTGTGGTGGCTCTCTGCGGCACGACCCACCGAGAGTCCGACCTCCATCGAATTTCTCGCCGGGACCGCGGAGCGCCGCGCCCAGATCGCACGGATCTCAGCACCCGACGAAAACCAGTTGCTGCCGGGAGAGGTCTCCTTCGCGCGTATCCACATCGAAGGAGACCCCATCCCACTCCTGCCCGGCGACCGTTTCATCGTACGAGGGTTCGCACGAACGGAGACGGGAGGCACCACGCTGGGCGGGGGCATCGTCCTCGACATTGCGCCCCCGCACAGAAGGCGCAGCGACCCCCGGTTGAAGGCCGACCTCGAGATTCTGGCGCGGGGGGAGCCCATCCAGGATCTCGGCGTACGCATCGAACGCGCCGGGCTGACGGGCATGGAGCAACAGATTCTGCAGCTGGAGACTGGCCTGGAACGCGATGTCCTACAGACCGCCCTCGAGCAGTTACGCGACGCGGGAACGGCAGCCGCTACCCGCAGTCACCGTTGGCTGTCGGGAGACGCCGTCCGCGATCTCGAGCGCCGTCTGCTCGACATCCTCCGTGCCTATCACGAAGCCGAGCCCCTGCGTCCTGGGATGCCCACCGCTTCGCTTCGCGGAGGCCTGCCCGACAACGTGACCAGAGATGTGGCAGAGCTGGTGATCGACGGACTGTCCCACTCGGAAAGTCTAGTCGTGGAGGGCAACGCCGCGCGCCTACCCGACCACCAGCCCACCCTGGGTGCCGAGGACGAAGCCCTGGTGGAACGCCTCGGAGAGGAAGCCCGGGAGGCCGGCCTCGAGCCGCCCGGACTGAGAGACTGGGCTGATCGGCACGATGTCCCCCACGAGCACTTCCTCGACCTTCTGGCCCACCTCGAACGTGAGCGGGTCCTGGTGCGGTCACCCGGCGACCTCTGGTTCCACCGGTCGAGTGTCGACACGCTGAGAACTCGGGTCATCGCTCACCTGACAGAGCACGGAGAGCTCAACACCCAGGACTACAAAGCCCTGATCGGAACGACGCGCCGAACCGCGATGCCGCTGATGGAATTGTTCGACACCGAGCATCTCACCGTTCGGCGCGACGAGGTCCGGGTGCTGCGCAAGGCGAGCACCGGCAGCGATCCTTCAACGCTCAGCGACCAGTAGAATGCTGGCACCCATAGGCAACGTCGACCGGCGCAGCCAACGTGCCTCGGAACGAAACAGTCGATAGAGCCAGGCATTGGCAAAGTCCGGTGCGGGCGCCACGTTGGAGACATACATCCGACGAGGCTGGAACAACCTTGCCGCCAGTATGGCAAGCGTGATCCCTGGCAACAGCCAGGTGTTGAAATAGCTGGACCAAAGCACTCGTGCTCCGCTTTCGGCGACCCGCCGTTGCAGCCGGGTCCGGGTGTAGCGGCGCAAATGTCCGCTCACATAATCCTCACCGCTCCAAAGAAACTCGTATGCGGGCACCGTGAGGACCAGCCGGCCCGAAGGCCTCAAGCACCCACACAATTCTCTCAGCAATTCCAGGTCGTCTTCCACGTGCTCGAGCACATCCGCAGCAAGAATGGCATCAAAGGTTTCCGAAGCCGGGCGCTCCCGCCCGAGGTTCAACGTTTCGAGACCTTTGGCGTGGCACAGCTTCAGGGCCGACTCTTCCGGGTCCGCGGCCAGCACACGGTAATCGTTGCGTGCCAGCGCCCTGCCCGTTTCACCGTTGCCTGCACCAAAATCCAACACGAGGGAACCCTTGTCCACAAAGCGCTCGAATACATCCACCAGGATTTCGCGCCGCGCCCGGTACCACCAATGATCTCGGGACCACTGCTCCATCAACTCGTAGGCAACCGGTTTCACGCCTGCCCCCGCCCACGCAACACGTAGACCTTCTCGCGCCCACCGGGAATTGCAAAGCAGCGCTCCAAGCTGCCCTCGAACGAATCGAAGAAACCGTCCAGCGACTGTTCGTCGAAGCGCACTGGCTGATCGGCGGTACCTGGATTGGTAAGGCGCGAAGCCACCCTTCGCAGTACCGGGTTCCGACTCTGTGCGAAATTTCGAATGGGCTCGGCGATGATGACCCTGGATCGAGCCGCTTCGAGCATTCGCTCCACCAGGAGTCGGGCACTCCGTTCACCCTCATCCGAAGCCGAGCTGTCCTCCTCTCGGTTTCCAGGCAGGAACTGATAAAGGCTGCTCAACATGATCAGGTAGTCGCCCTTTGGCAAATCGGACCGAGCGGCCACATCCGCCTGGATCGAATTCGCACCCAGTTCTTGCAAGCGGGCCACGAAGCGGGGGTTGATGTCCAAGCCCGTGTAGTCGATGCCCCGACCACGGAGTTCCAGGCGGTAGAGCGCTCCGGGCCCGCAACAAAGATCGACTACCTCGCAATCGTCTTCGATGAGTTCCGAAATCGCTCGAAGACGCGAGCGATAATGCGTCGCGTATAGCACCCGCATCAACAGTTCGTAGAGTGCGGGGCTTCGGTAGATCACCGATGACATCACACGTTTTTGGCGACGGAGCTCGCATCACTCGGACCGCCATTCAGAACCTCTGCGATCATCGCCTGAGGCTTGTTGGTGAGTGTGAGGTAGGACTTCCCGACGTATTCACCAATCACCCCAAAGAACACCATCTGGATCCCGCCCACGAACATCTGGGTCACAATCAGTGAGGCCCATCCCACCGCGAAGTCACCGAAATCGTCTGGGTAGACGGCTCGGTAGTAGACCGTCGCCAGGACGAGCACCATGGCAACCCCTGCCAAACCTACCCCCAGCAACGAAACCAGGCGAAGCGGAAGAACCGAGAAGGAGAAGGCGAGGCGCAGCCATACGGCCACGGACGCGAAGAAGGTGTAGTGCCCTGTGCCTGCGAACCGGTCGTGGTGATCGGCATCTATGGACGAAAGTCTGGAGGTAACCTGAAGAAGCAGGCCATCCACGTACGGAACAGGCCCGGAGTAGCGGCATATCTCGCGTGCCACGTCACTGCGCACGACCTTGTAGGGCGAGAGATAGATACCCGATGGTTTGTCGATCACCCACTCGGCCACCTTGCCGTTGAACCAGCTACCAGCATTCTTCCACCGCGCCTGCTTCTTGCGCCGAAACTTGGCGTAAACGACATCGTAGCCGCGGCTCAACTCCTCGAGCATTCTCGGCAGGTCGGCTGGATCGTGCTGGAGGTCGTCGTCCATGATGGCGATGGCTTCGCCCCGAGCCAGTCGAAGGCCGGCCAGAATCGCGTTGTCCTGGCCAAAATTGCGACGAAGATCGACACCCACGACATGGCGACGAAGGGAACAGACTTCCTGGATCGCCTGCCACGAGCCATCTTGGGACGCGTCGTTGACCAGGATGATCTCATGACCGAGACCGGTTGGTTCCAGCACCTCGTCGATGGCGTCGACGAGGGCCTGCACGCAGTCCTCGCTTCCGTAGACCGGAACCACGACGGAGAGGCCGATGCCGCTCATGACGTATCAGTATAGCGGTGGTCGCCAGCGCGTTTGGACAACGCGCACCCAGCGCAGCGCCTCGGTCACCCGGAGCTCGAGGCGGCCGGGGGGCGAATCGCCAGCCCCGCTCTCGACACGACGGCATTTCATGGATCTACCGAACCTCTTCGCCGGTGCGGCCCCAGCGGGTTTCGTACAACAGCAGGCGAATCCATGTCAGCGGATTCAGCATGGCGGCCCAGCTCTCGCGGTTGTTCCACGACCAATAGATCCGCACCGCCGGACCCCGAATGTCAGCCCGCGGCACGAACCCCCAACTTCGGCTGTCCCGGGAGAAGTCGCGGTTGTCTCCCATCATGAAATAGTGGTCCTTGGGCACGAAGACCCGCGGCTGCCGCAACGTGGGGTGGGTGGGGCTGGGGTGGTCCAGGAGAAGATGTGAATCGCCCCCGATCTCTTCCTCACCGACACGCAGTTTCTGGCCTCGCGTGTCTTCGAAGACTTCGCGAGTCCACTCGATGGGAAGGGGCGCATCGTTCACGTAAACGGTCTCACCACGGAGTTCCACAGTGTCACCGGGCAGGCCGATGACACGCTTGACGAAGCTTTCGGACGGGTAGTCGGGACAGCGATCCAGGGGACAGATCTCGTTCCCCCTCTTCCCGAGGTCGAATACCACCACTTCTCCCCGCTCCGGATCTCGAAGCGCAGGCAGTTGAATCCCCGTAAAGGGTACGTGTGCCCCGTAGGAGAATTTGCTCACGAACACATGATCACCGATCAGAAGCGAAGGCAGCATCGATTCGGAGGGGACATAGAACGTCTCCACCACCATGGCCCGAATCAGGAGCGCCAAGCCGACGCCACCCAAGATGGGGGCGATCTGGTTCCAGGCGCGACGCAGAAGCGTATCCGGCGGCGCCTGTTCTTCAGGCCCAGCCTCACCTTTTCGCGAGGCCCGGTTCGACCCCTGACTCGATCGCTTGTTGGATGAACTCGACACTACGGCGCGACGAAGACTTGAACCGACTCACGCGCCCAGTCGAGCACGCTCAAGTCGCCGATCAGCGGCAGCCAGCCGCGATTCGGAAGGATTCCAAACAAAAGGACCCCAACGCCACAAACCGTCAAGACCATCAACTCACCACTCGAGATTACGGATCGGGGCGCTTCCTGGGAACATTCACCCATGTACATCAGCGCCGGGACACGGAGATAGTAGACCATGGAAACCAGACTCGTCAGACCACCCAGGACCGCAAGAGGAATCTGTTGCATCTCAACGGCGGCGGCGAAGATGGCGAACTTTGCGATGAATCCGACCGTCCCCGGAACTCCCGCCGATGAGAGCATGAACAGAGTCATGGTTGCGGCCATTCCCGGCCGAGTTTTCGCCAGCCCCGAATAGGAGGCCAGCGAGTCGAAATCCCTCCCCCTCTGCGCCAGCGCCACCACGACCGCGAAAGCCCCGAGTTCCGTCAACGTGTATGCAATCAGGTAGAAGATCACCGCCGTGAATCCGGCAACGCCTCCTGCCGCCAGCCCGATCATCAGGTAACCCACATGGGCGATGCCCGAAAAAGCGAGCATCCGCTTGATCTGGGTCTGAATCAGGGCCATCGAACTGCCCACCAGCAGGGACGCCGCAGCTAGAAGGGTCCAAAGCCCACGCAGACTCTCCCCGGCTGGATCCACCACTTGAATCATCCAGCGCAGCAGCACCGCGAAAACCGCAACCTTGACCCCAACGGACATGAACGCCGAAACGGTCGTCGGCGCTCCTTCGTACACGTCGGGAGCCCATTGGTGAAATGGAACCGAGGCGACCTTCAACCCGAGTCCCGCCACCAGCAGGCCTGAACCCGCCAGACTCAGGGGCCTCGTGAAGTCCAGCTGGTCCCCCAACGCCGCATAGGAGGTTTGGCCCACATCGCCATACAAAAGTGCCATTCCGTAGAGCAGCACCGCGGACCCGAGGCCGCCGATCACGAAGTACTTCACCGCACTACGGTTGCTCTCCAACCTTTGGCGATCGAAACCCACCAACGCGTAGAGAGGAAGACACATGATCTCCAGACCGACGAAAACCGCCATCAGATCGACGGCCGAAACGAGCAACGCCATGCCGCCCGTCGAAACCATGAGCAGCGCGTAGTACTCACCGCGGTGAATCCCGAGCACCGCGAGATAGGAATGGGCAAGCGCGCAGGACAAAAGAGCTGAGAATGCCAGGATGGTGGTCATGAAGGCAGCCAAGGGGTCGAGGACCAACATCGGGCGTCGTGGGTTGAAGTAGGTGGCCCCGCCCACATCGAACGCCACGCACGCGGTGAACGAGGCAACGAACAAGAACGCCATCGCCGTCATCACAACTGCGCTGTCAATCTGGAAATTCGACACGGCGCGGCGTGGAGACCCCCGGTCCCGGAATCGCGTCAATCCCACCTCCAGCAGAAGAACCGACAGCGCCCCGGCAACGATCAACAAGATGGGCCCAATGGCAACGAACTGCAGCGACGGGAGAACCGTCACGGGCGACCTCCGGCCAGACGCATCGCTTCCCGGGGCCCCTCCGTCGACCGTTGTCCCTGCCTTCGCTCCGAGGTCCCGGCACTCCGCTCATCCACCGTCCGCAACCAGTTGAGGACTGAGGGCTCGATTCGCCGCAGCAGCGGCTCTGGATAAACTCCGATTCCGAGAACGGGCAGGATGAGAATTCCCATCACCACCTTCTCCCTCAACCCGAGATCGACCAGCGAACGGTTTTCGCTCCGCGCCTCGTTTCCGAAAAGCACCCGTCCGATCAAACGCAGCATGAAGGCGAACACGAGAAGAATGCCGAGGAGCGCTGCAGCCGCGGCTGCCGGATGGACCCGGAAGGTGCCCAGCAGAATCAGAAACTCGCCCACGAAGCCACTGGACAGCGGTACTCCAAGCATCGACATCACCCACAGTCCGAAGCAGGCCACGAAGACGGGCATACGCGTGGCCAGCCCACCGGACTCCGAGATCAGTCCCGTGTGCCTTCTTTCACGAAGCATCCCCACCAACAAGACAAGGGCCACGGCACTCAACCCGTGGCCGAGCATCTGAAGAACACTGCCACTCAGGCCCTGTGCATTGAAGGTAAAGACTCCCAGGGTCATCAGCGCCAACTGCGAGAGAGCGATCAGCGTCAAACATTTCCGAAGATCATCCTGGGACATCGCTACGAGTGCCCCCCCCACCACTCCCACCAGAGCGAGAACGATCAAGCCGGGTGTGAACTCGAGCGCGCCCGCCGGCGCAAGAGGGATCGCGTAGCGAATGAATCCATAGATCCCAAGCTTGACAGTCACTCCGAGAACGAGAGCAGCAGCCGCCGTCGGCGCAGCCAGCTGAAGATGGGCCAGACCGCGATGGAAGGGAACGAGCGGGATTCGGATCGCGAACGCCAACGCGAATACTGCGAATAACCAGACCTGCGTTCGCCAGTTGAAAGCACTCTGGCCCGGCCCGGCTGGGTCCATCAAGGGCACCGTGGTGTCAAGCAATGCCACACCACCGGGTTCGAGAGAGACGAGGTCGAAATCGAGCCGCCCGAATTGTTCGAATTGCAGCGAGGCCAGGAGGAGAATCGCGATCCACAGGAGCAACGATCCGAGACCTGCGGAAAGCGCGAACCGAGTCGCAGAACGTTCTCCGCGCTCCGCGCCCCATATTCCGACCAGGAAGAAGAGGGGAAGCGATGCAAGCTCCCAGAACGCATAGAACTGCACCAGGTTCAAGGATGCGAAGCCGCCCAATACGCACGTTTCGAACGACAAAATTGCAAACACGTAACCGAGGTTTCCGTCGTGAACCTCATTCCACGTGGCGAGAATCACGACAGGTACGAGGAAGGTCGTGAGCAACAGCAGAAGCAGGTTGATCCCATCGACTCCAACGAAATAGTTGACACCCAGTTCCGGCAACCATCGGGCGTGTTCGACAAACTGATGATCGATGGAGGTTGCGTCGAATTGAACGACTAGTTGAACGCACAACGCGAAGGACAGCGTGCTAGCCACCAAACCGAGGAGGCCACACAAGCGACGCGGGATCCCAGCCAGCCCCAGAGACGACAAAAGCACATTCAGAGCGATTGCCACGAGGCCCGCACCCAATGGCAGAAAGACGATCCAACTCAGGAGATGATCCTGCACAAATTCCATGCCGGGTGGCGGTACTCCAGCGAGATCCCCTGACGTCGCAACCCTCATGTCGCAGGAGACCGCAGGAACATCAGCCCTACCACGGCCAGCACTCCAACCAGAACGACGAACACATGAACCTGTAGGGGGCCCGTCTGCGACCGCTTCAGCAGATGAACGGTGCCCAAGCGCAACGCCCGCGATGCGTTGGAAACCCATCTCCCATCAGATGGATGGGGACCGATGACCCGGGACACGAACGGACGGGCAAAGGAGTCGAAAGGTCGAGCCCCAAGACGCTGATAAAGCTGCGGGATGAAGCATTCCTCGGCCAGTAGACGCCGAACGGCTCGAATCCCGCTCGATGAAGTCGTTCGAAGTTCGGGGCGCCGGACGTACAGAACCCATGCCAACCCGTAACCGACCGCGGTCATCGAAAGGCCGAGCAGAACCATCCAGTGCTCGAGCCCGGATGCGGTCTCGTCCACCACGGGGGATCGAAGGAAGTTCGCCAGGCTATTCGACCTCTGAACGTCGATGACGTCCCCCCAGAACTGAGGAAGGCCAACCAGGAAGCCGATGGTGGTGGCCAAGAAGGCCAGGACGTACAACGGGTGGGAGTGTATTCGAGTCGCAAGGCGGGGAAGTTCTATGTTCGCCACCTTCCGCTCGGGCTCGCCGAGAAAGACCCGCAGGAAACAGCGAAGCACCGAGAATGCAGTTGCTGCCACCACGATCAGAGCCACCGCGTAGAGGCCAGCACGGCCCGTCAAAGAGGAGTTGGCTACGGCCAGCAGCACGAGATCTCGAGAGAAGAAACCCGACAGAGCGGGGAAGCCCGAGAGCGCCAAAGCACCAACCCCGAAAAAACCGGCCAGAACAGGGACCTGGTGGATCAGACCCCCCATCTGATCCATTTCCCGCTCACCCCGGAACACCCGAATCGTCGAGCCCGCCACCAGGAATAGAAGAGCCAGGCTGAACGCGCAGGTCACCAGGTGGAACACACTGGCGGCGGGCATGCCGGCCGCGAAGGCCAGAAAGATCAGACCGACCTGGCTCAGGGCCAGATGCGACAGCACCCGGTTGAGTTCTCTACCTGTCGTTGCGAACGAAACAGCCAGAAGAGCCGTGAGGGCGCCCAACCACGCCACCGCATCGGCAGCCACCGGGTCCGAAACGAACACGAAGTCCAAGCGACACAGCAGATACACACCCATGGCGAGGGTCGCCGATGAATGGATCAGCGCCGATGCGGGCACCGGACCCTCCACGACCCCGCGCAACCACACGTGCAGTGGGAATTGAGCCGATTTCGCGGCCGCCGCCACCAAGAGGCACAGGGCACTGATCCGAACGAGGGTCCCGGAGTTGCCCGCGCTCGAACCGGGCTCTGCTGAAAGTGCACTGGCGATCTCCGCCCAGGCAATCTCAATCTCCTGGAACGAGAAACCCGAGCGCCCCACTTCGGCCATGACTGTGAAGATCAGAAACCCGCCCAGAAGCAGGGCGGCATCGCCAAACCGGTCCATCAGAAACGCGCAGCGAGCTGCAGTTTCGCTGCGAGCTTCACCGTACCAGAAACCTACCAGAAGCCAGGTCGCGACACCGACCCCCTGCCATCCCAACAGCAGGAAAATCAAATCCTCGGCAAGGACGACCACCAATGCGAACGCTGTCAGTGCACCCAGGTAGCAGAAGAAACGCTGGGCTCCCGCGTCCTCTCGAAAATCATCGCGCATGGAACCCGCAGCGTGGACGTGAATCACAGAACCGACCCCAGTGATCAACAGACACATCACGGCAGCCAAGGGGTCCAACCGAAAAGCGACGTCGGTACTGAAAGCCCATTCCCCGACTCCGACACCAAACCACGTGTAGACCTCATCGACCACAGCAGGTTCAGAACCTGTCAATGCCACGAGCTTCCAACAAGCCAAACACGACAAGACGAACGAGGACATGACGGCCCCGCAGGAAAGCACTGCCACGAGGAGATACGGGGGAGAACGTCGGAACCACCCCACGAACGCGGCGTGGAAGAGCGCTACCCCGAGCGGAAGCAGGGGAATCCAGCGCAGCCACGTGGCTTCACTCATGGCTCCTACGCCCCTGCCTCGTCGATGTCGACGCCATTGCGATTGCGAAACATCGAGAACAGAACGGACAGCCCCATGACGACCTGGGCAGCTGCCACCGCGATCACCACGGCCACGAAGACCTGACCATCCCAATGCAGCTTGGCTTCGTCGCCGGGCCAGAAGCGATTGAAGCCCACGAAAGCCAGATTGGAAGCATTGAAGGTGAGAGCGATCGAAAGCACGAGCCCGATGAAGTTGCGCCGAACCAACACCCCCAACACGCCGATGGCGAACAGGATGGCAGACAGGCCGATCACGTGGTGCTCGGGGATCATCGACCCGCCTTCCGGTCCACCAACACGAGGGCACTCACGAGCGTGGCCAGCAGCAACAGGGATACCAGCTCGACGACCAGCAGATAATCGGTGTACAGCGCAACCCCGAGCCCCCCGCTGTCCCCGTATCCGGGAGGAACGGGCGGCAAGGAAGACCGTGTGTCCGCCGTGAACCGAAGCCACTCCGCCAGAACGATCACGACGAGTAGCCCCCCTGCAATTTTCGTGAGTCGAATCCCAGCGGGGCGGAACGTTCGGTTGTCCCGTCCCACAAGCATCACCGCGAACACCATGGCTAGACCGGTCACCCCGCTCCAAACGAGAATCTGGAGCACTGCGATCATGGGTGCATCCAGCAGCAGGAAGATCACGCCGGTGGAAAGCATCACCACTAAAAAGTTCAGACAGGTCACCAGACTGTCGCGTGACGCGAAGGACACCCCCAGCCCCGCGATCACGATCAGGGCACCCATCGTGTAGAAGACAATGGCGGTAACGTCCAAACTCAGTTGCCCCCCTGCCCCGTCACACCCAAGACGACCCACGCCGTCATGAAGATGTTCAGGAATGCCAGGGGCACGAGAATCCCCCAGCACAGGGCGATCACCTGATCGCTTCGAAAACGCGAAAGTCCGCCCCGAAGCGCAATCAGAACCCAGAGCACGATCCCGAACTTGCCCGCGAAGCAGATCAGATGAAGGGACACACAGACCCCATTCGCGAAACCGGAGCCGAAGCCCTGAAAAGAACCCACTCCCCTGGCCACGAAGTCGACAAGGTGCGCCTGGGGGAGCCACGGAATCGACCAACCCCCGAGAAAGACCGTGACCAGCAGGCCCGCCACTCCCAGAACGGCGACATGATCCGCCAGTTGAAAAAGCCCGAGGCGGACGCCCGCGTATTCGCGCAAATGACCTCCGGCGAGTTCCGGCCCGGCCGTGGGGGCGTCGAAGGGTGCGCGTCCGGTGCCGACGACGGCTGCGGCGGCAAACAGGAGGAACCCAAGGGGTTGGAGGAGAGCCCCCCAGGCCGGGAGTGTGAACCATGTCAGGACCGCGAGCCCACCCGTGAGCGGCACCCCGAACAAGAATTCGAGAAACCCGAAAACGCGGAACGTCGCGTCCTGGGCCTGAGCCATTTCAGGCAGCGCCAGCGTCTGATAGACGAGGAAAACGCTCACCGCGGCCAGACCCAGCACCACTGGTGCACAGAAGAGATGGGACAAACTGCGCAACGCGCCCAACCGCGCGAGCGGATCGGAACTCGTCAGCCCGGCGATCACACCGGCGTAGAGCGCGAGAATGCTTGCAACGAGGGCATAGAGGAGCCCCCAGGCAGGGTCGGCCACCACGAAGCGAAGCGTCGCATCCCCAAAGCGGTAGGTGGATGCGACGGGGATGACGGCAATCACGCTCAGCACCGGGATCAGTGCCACCAGCGGTGCCATCCCTCGCAGCCTCGCCATGGGACCCTTCAGCGGTGGGTCGCCCTTGCCCAGAATCTTGAGCAGATCCGCTAAGGGCTGCAGCAGACCCAGGGCGGAGATCCCAGCCAACTCCGTTCGCCGGGGCCCAAGGCGACCCTGGACCAGAGCGGCCTGCTTGCGCTCCGCCCAGGCGACGAGGGGCACGAGCACGCCCACCACCCCAACGATTGCGAGCAAAGCCCCGGCGATCGTACCCACCGGCACTCAGGGGTACCCACCGGCACTCGTGCATCCAATCACGGGCCGAGCCCCCGCCGGGCCCATGCGTAGATGAACCCCACCCCCAGCGGACCCGCGAAGGCCAGCGCAGCCACGAGCCCCAACTCGCGCAGATCGCGGAACACCAGCGCCCACGGGTAGAGGAATGCCAGTGCCACTTGAAAGATGACGAAGACCAGAGCCACGCGGTAGAAGCGCACGGCGACGCGCTGGGGCCCGGCCCATCCCGAGGAATGCGCCGAGGGCGGGGAGGTCCTCCGGTTCGGTCGGTGTGGAGCGAGGCGAGCCGAAACCGCCAGGACGGTGAGGGCACCCACGAGCCCGGCGAACATGACCACCAGGATGCCGGTGAATTCCGCCAGCAAGCTCGTGCCCCCCTGTCGCCAACACGCGATCGCCCGGCCGTCGACTCAAGGCCCCGTGAGCGTTCCCAGGGAGTCATCACCCAGCTGGGCTTCCTCCACGGCGCGCTCGGCATTCTGACGCCGCGGAGATCGGCGTGGTGCCCTCTGGCAGGCTCCCTCATCCCAGGTGCCCATGCCTTCGGTACCCCCCATGGGAGCCCAAACCCTCCGAGACCATTGAGGAAACGCGGCGAGGGTACCGACGGCCTCCGAACGCGTCAACGCTTCGATCCGCGCAGCCGTCCCAGCGGAGCGATACACTGCCGCCCGTGGCGGTTCCCGTGGGCGTGCTCGGAGCGGGCAGTTTTGGAACGTGTCTCGCGATGCTCTGCGCTCGCGAACACGACGTTCGGCTATGGGCCCGCAAACCCGAGATCGCCGAAGCCATCAACCGCGAGCACCGCAACCCCTCCTACCTGAGCGACTTCGAACTCCCCGAGAGTCTGCGAGCCAGTTCAGACCTCGCTGAAGTATTGGCAGGGCGCGAACTGGTGATCTGTGCAGTCCCCAGCCACGGTGTGCGAAGCGTCATGCAAAGCGCGGCCAGTTACCTCGAAGAGGGCGCCATCGTCGTCTCCACTGTCAAGGGCATCGAACAGGACACCTGCATGCGGATGGACCAGGTGCTCGAAGAAGTTCTGGGATCCGTTCACGCGCCGAAGTTGGTGTTCTTGTCCGGCCCATCGTTTGCGCGAGAGATCGCCGACGAGCGGCCGACGGCGGTAACCGTGGCATGCCGTGAAGAGGTCTACGCCATTTCGGTCCAGGAGTCGATCTCATCGCCCTGGTTGCGCTGCTACTCGACCCAAGACGTCGTGGGAGTCGAACTGGGCGGCGCGTTGAAAAATGTGGCCGCCATCGCGGTGGGGATCTGCGATGGCCTCGAGTTGGGCCTCAACGCGCGCGCCAGTGTGATGACGCGGGGCCTGCGGGAGATCACCCGCCTGGGCACCCACCTGGGTGCAGACCCGCTGACGTTTCTCGGACTGGCGGGAGTCGGCGATCTGGTCCTGACCTGCACCGGGGACCTCTCCCGGAATCGGCGAGTGGGCCTCGAACTCGGACGCGGCCGCCCACTCCAAGAAGTTCTGGGAGCCATGAACGAAGTGGCGGAAGGCGTTCGCACCACCCGCGCGGCCTGCGAACTCGGGCGCCGGCACGGCGTCGAGTTGCCCATCTCGAACATGGTCGATGCAATCCTGAACGGAACCGTCCAGCCATCAGAAGCCGTTGAACGGATCATGCGTCGTCAGTTGCGCAGCGAGAACGAATAGAGCGTGGCGAGGGAGTCCCCTCCACCCGCTGAATCGAGCCCGAAAGCGTTGACGCACTCAGCCTCTGGGCGATAACCTCGAAATCGATTTTCGTTTTCAATTTTCCGCGAAGATCCCCGGGATCGCGGGTGTCGTGAGCCGGGGCCCGCTGGCGTCTTCCCATCCAGTTCGTTTCTTCCAGTCAGGCACTTCACCATGGCCCAACCGCTTCCGACCCCCCAGCAGAGCACTCCCTCGGCCCCCGAGCGCACGGACGTGGGAGGCCGGGAAGGCCATGGACTGGGTGTCCTGGCCCCGGGCCATCGGGCCCTCATCACCCACGTCGATCCCGGTGCAATCTCCTTCGACCGGCTCCTGGCCCTGGGGTTCGTACCGGGCTCCGAGGTCAGGGCCATTCGCCGGGCGCCCCTGGGAGACCCGGTCGAGTACCAGGTACGCGGAACCCGAGTATGCCTGCGGAAGTCGGAAGCCTCCCTGATACGGATCCGGATCCTGGACCAGGTGTGAGCGCCCCCGCGACGACCCTCCGCCTGGGTCTGTTGGGCAGCCCGAATTCGGGCAAGACCACACTGTTCAACGCCCTGACCGGACTGCATGCCAAGGTGGGCAACTACCCGGGTGTAACCGTCGAGCGACGCGAGGGCATTGCCAACCTCGAGGGCCGCGAAGCCGTGATCCTCGATCTTCCCGGTGCTTACAGCCTCGAACCCCTGAGCCCCGACGAAGCCGTGGTCAACGGCGTGCTCGACGGCGAACTCACCGAGCGCCCCGACGCACTGCTGATGGTCGCCGATGCGTGCTCTCTGGAGCGCTCGCTACCTTTCATCGGCCAGGTTCTACGGCGCGGATTCCCCACCTGCCTGGTCGTCACCATGGTGGACGAACTGGAGGCGCGCCAGGGCAGACTGGACCTGGCGCGGCTCGAGCAGGCACTCGGGATTCCCGTGCGAGGAGTGGTGGGGCACCGCGGCCGAGGACTTGATGAACTTCAGCTGCTGCTGAGGACACCCGAATCCTGGCCACTGCCAGTGCTTCCCCCTCCCGAGGATCCGATCGAGCGGGTGGGCTGGGCCGACTCGGTGTTGTCGACGTGCCTGATCCAGAGCCCGGGCCCCAACCAGCTCACCAGCCGAATTGACCGTGTCCTGCTCCACCCCGTCGCCGGTACCGCTTTGTTCGGCGTCGTGATGGTCGGGTTCTTCCAACTCATCTTCGCCTGGGCGCAACCAGCCATGGAGTTCATCGAGGTCGTCATGGCGAAGGCCTCGAACTTCGTACACACAACACTGCCCGCCGGACTGCTGGCGGAATTCCTGGCCGACGGACTGATCGCTGGAGTCGGCTCGGTGGTGATCTTCCTGCCCCAGATCGTGCTGCTCTTCTCCGCCCTGTATCTGCTCGAAGACCTGGGCTACATGGCGCGCGCCGCCTTCCTCATCGACCGCTTGATGGGGCGCATCGGGCTCGAGGGGCGTGCCTTCGTGTCGCTACTGTCGTCCTACGCCTGTGCGGTGCCGGGCATCATGGCTACGCGCACCATTCCATCCACCCGCAACCGCCTGGTCACGATGTTGGTCGCGCCCCTGATGACCTGCACGGCGCGCCTCCCCGTGTATGCACTGCTGATCGGGGCCTTTGTACCGGCCCAACACGTCTGGGGCCCCATCGGACTGCAGGGTCTGGTGCTGCTCGGCCTCTACCTCGGCGGGGGCACGGCCGCACTGTTGATCGCGGCATTGCTCAAAAAAACGCTGATCCGCGGCGACGAGCTCCCGTTCTACATGGAACTCCCCTCCTACCGCGTGCCGACCCTCAAGCTCTGGCTGAGCCAGGTGTGGGAAAGCGCTTTCGCGTTCCTGAAGCGGGCCGGCACGATCATTCTCCTCATGTCCATGGTGCTGTGGGTGGCCCTGACATTCCCGCGCACCCCACCACCCCCGGGTCTCGACGCCGCAGAAGCCGATCGATACGCACTCGAGCACAGTTTCGCTGGACGGATGGGTCACGCCATCGAGCCGGTCATCGCCCCCCTCGGCTTCGACTGGAAGATCGGTGTCGGCCTGCTGGCGAGCCTCGCCGCGCGTGAGGTGATCGTCTCGACCCTGGCCCAGATCTACGCCGCGAGCGACGAGGGCTCGTCGCTGACCCAGGCCATCCGTGAGGATCGCAATCCAGACACGGGAAAGCCGGTGTTCACACCCGCCAGTGTGGCGTCGCTGCTCGTCTTCTTCGTATTCGCCCTGCAATGCGTCTCGACGCTGGCCGTGCTGCGGCGCGAGACCGCCTCCTGGCGCTGGCCGATCTTTGCCTTTGGCTATCTCCTCGTACTCGCCTACGGGGCAAGCTTCGTCACCTACCGCACCGTCCACTACCTGACCGCCACATGAAGCCCGGCAACGCCGGCGCCAGACCGGCGGGACCGCTTGCGCTGGGGTAGCTTGCCTTTCTGATGACGAGTCCGCGGCGTACGGACGGTCGGTTTCGAAGTCTCGCAATCCCTCTCGGGATCGCACTGCTGACGACCGCCTGCGGCACTCGAACCGTGACCGAGAAGGTCTACGAACACAACCGGATCCAGATCTCCCTGCGCACCGAGAAGCAGGGCGGTGAGCCCGTCGATCGAGGCTTCAACCAACCCGCGGTGATCTCCGTAGCGCGGCTCGTCCACATCCTGGCGAGCATCGACCTACGTAGCGAGGAGAAAGGCAATATCCAACGCTACCCCGCCATTCCCTCGGAGATCCTGTATCCACTGGCTGAAGGACTGGCGCAGGTATTGGGCCAGGCCAGCCCGGCGGACGAAATTGCGGTGGTCGCCATTCGCAAAGAGAAGCGTTTGGGAATCTTCGACCGGCTCTATCTGACCAGCTTCGTTACCTACGTCCGAGGCGAACAGCTGGATATCCACCTCAACCGCAGTGACTGGGAGATTCCCAAGGAGGGCAAGAAGCGCCGCATCCCCGAGCCCGAGGTCGGCGCTCACCCCATGAAGTTCTCCATCATCGCCACGCGTGGCATGGCGCTCCTCGGCCGCCAGTCGGTCGCCGTCGACTGGCGCAGCCCGGTGTTTGCCAAGGCCAGCCGAGCGCGGGTGTCGGCCAGCGGGAAGGTCGAGCGACGCACCATTTTGATGGAATCCCCTCCCGAAGCAGTCGCCCGCGACATCCCGGCACAACCGATCCCCGCGAATCTCTCGGCCACGGCTCTGCGCAGGCTCGCCGACCTGGAGGAACAGCGGGTGGCGGGCCAGGTCACCGAGGCCGAGTACAACCGGCGCCGCCGAGAAATCCTCGGTTCCCATGGGACCCCCAGCAACAATCCCTAGAGCGGGGGGCCGGGTGGAATCACCCCCGCCTCGACGCCTGGGTTCGCTGTCAGCCATCAAGTGGTGACCCATTCCCGCCGCTATCGAATGAACCCAGTAGAAGCGACTCGAGACCACCGGGGCGGGTGGGGGGTCGGTCCGGACTGGTAGGTTCGCAGCGGTTTCATACTGTGATGGTGTCACTTGCCGCCCCACCAAGCATTCGACTGAGCCCCGCGCGCCGGGAGCCCAGACGGGAGAGTTCGGAGAAATATTCAGATGATGATCCTTCTGTCCATTGTGACGGTTGCAATCACTGCGCTGCTCACTGCGAAGTTCATCCCCGAGCCCTGGCGCGGCCGAATCCTCAATGTGCTCAAGGCCGGCGTCACAGTCGGGGCATTCTGGCTGCTGTTCAGCCACCCGGTGACGGATGAGGACGGCAACAAAGTCGTGGCGGGCCGCTTGGTGCTGGACACTCTGGCACGCATCGACGCGGGAACCTTCTGGACCTTCGTGGGTCTCGCCGCAGGGATCAAGTTCGTCGGAATTCTGGCGTCCATGTATCGCTGGACGATCTTGCTGCGCGGCCAGTCCATCGAACTGCCCTTCTGGCACATTTTCGGTTCGTTCCTGATCGGGCGCTTCATCGGCACCTTCTTGCCGAGCACGGCTGGCCTGGACGGCTACAAGCTCTACGATGCTGCTCGCTTCAGCGGCCGCAGCGTCGAAGTCACCGCCACCACCGCCCTTGAAAAAGTGATCGGCTTCTCGGGAATCTTCCTCTCCTTCCTGGTTGCTCTTCCCTTTGGCATTGGAATCTTCGGCGACAACGCCGGTTTGATCGCAGGTATCACCGTACCCGTGTGCCTCGCCCTGATCGGTGGGCTGCTGGTGGTGCTCTGGTATCCCGGTCTCATCGAGTGGCTGCTCGGCGCTCTGCCAATCCCGGGTAGGGATCGGCTCGAGGGCCTGGTTATGCGAATCTCGCGTTCGGCCGCCGCCTATCGCGACAAGCGAGGCCTGGTCGCCCTCGCTTTCCTGCTGTCTTTCATCGTCCACTTCTCCACGGCCGCCATGTACTACTTCACCGCATTGGCGATCGGGGCAACGACCGCAGAGTTCTGGCCCATTGCCTTCGGCTCATCGATTCAAATCCTCGCCACGGTGCTCTCCCCCTTCACCATTGCAGGCGAGGGCATTCGCGAAGCCGCCCAGTACGTACTGCTGGGCAATCTATTGGGGCCAGGCAACGCCATCGTGTCTGCTGCGCTGGGATTCTGGGCCGCCGAGGCCCTGACTCTGGCCGGCGCATTCTTCTGGTGGTTTCGGCCGAAGAATTACACACCCGCCTACTGCCTCGTCGAAGGTCAGCAGGTCGACTACGAGCAGGCCGCGGAGGCTGCCCGTCAACTCATGGAGGACACCGACGGCCCAGAGCGAAACCGCGCCGCACTCCCCCCCCTGGCCGCGCGCGTCAAACTCTCGGCCGGCCTGGGACTGGGCGCGGGTGCACTGAGTGGAATCGTGATTGGTGGCCTCGAAGCGTTGCTGATCGCCAGCGGAGGCGGCGAGGAAATGCAGGTGTTGTGGTATGGGCCCCTCGCCTACGCGTTTCTGTTAGGAGGCATTGGTGCGAGCGGCGGTGTATTGCTCGCCCTCCTGCCCGCGGACCTGGACGAACTGCGCGGGTGGACCCCTGCATTGGCGAGCCTGGCAACCTTCCTGCCGTTCTCTCTGGCGATCGTCCTGTTCCGCCTGCGACGGGACGTCTATCTCGAACAGATGCCACCGGCGGGGGTCCTGGCTGCCGTGCTGGGGACCGCCGCTCTGTTGGCCGTGGTGCTTTTCTTCTTCGGGCCCAAGTGGTTCCGGGCACCCGGGATCAATCGCCTGTTCCGGCCCCTCACCGTGGGGGTGGCCCTGCTCGGGGTAACTCTGGCCGGAGCAACCGCTTCGCTTTTGTTGGGGCCAGGTTCCGGAAGCGGTGCATCCGCACCACCGGTCCCCTCGTCTCTCGCCAAGCGCCCCAATCTGATCCTCGTGATGGTCGACACCCTTCGAGCCGACCACCTTTCATGCTACGGAGCCTCGGACGTTCGAACTCCGGAAATCTGCAGTCTGGTGGAAGCAGGCGGCACGTTGTTCGACGGCTACTCCCACGCCTCGTGGACCAAGCCGGCAACGGCTTCCATTCTGACCTCTCTGGTCCCCTCGACCCACGGCGCCATGTCGAAACCATCGGCACTCCCTGACGCGGTGACCTTCGTCTCAGAGGTTCTCTCGGATGCCGGATATCGGACCGGAGGGATCGTTTCAAACATCAACCTCGCACCGAGCTTCGGATTCGACCAGGGCTACGACGAGTACTCCTACCTCGCCCCCGACTACCTGTTGGGCGCCGAGGAAACCTCATCCAAACTGATCCTCTACAACATCTGGCGGGCGGTCTGGTTCAAAGTCAAAAGCGGTTACAGCGTCGGTGACTTCTATCAGAACGCCGAGGTCATCAACGAACTGGGCTTCGATTTTCTCGCCCGGCATCGCGACTCGCGTTTCTTCCTGTTCCTCCACTACATGGACCCCCACGATCCCTATTTCGAGCACCCCTACGATGGCGACGCGGTGGCAAGAGTCTCGAACCAGCACCCGGACCCGGAACTCGCCGAGCGCATGCGCCGCCTCTACGTGGAAGAAATCGAGTACCTCGACGCACAGTTCGGTGTCCTACTCGACGAGTTGCGCAGACTCGGGTTGTACGACGACACCGTCATCGTACTGACCGCCGATCACGGAGAGGAGTTCTTCGAGCATGGGGGCTGGTGGCACGGAACTACCCTCTACGAAGAACAGATCCGGGTTCCGCTGCTGGTCAAATGGTCCAAGGGAGGGGACTCACTGGCAGTGGGCCGCGACGAGCGCGGCCAAGTGGCTCGCCTGATCGACATCGCCCCGACGCTGATTGCGCGAGCTGGAGTTTCGAAGCCGGCCGCCATGCAGGGCCTCGACCTCGGGCTCGGGCTGGACGGGCGTGCGGAGACCGACGCGCTGGCCTTCGCCGAGGAGGATCACGAGGGCAACGTGCTGCGCGCCATTCGCAGCAGCGAGTGGAAGTACATCGAAGCCAACGAGGACAACCCGCGCGGGGTGCCCTCGCGGGAACTTTTCCATGTGGCCAGGGATCCTGGCGAGTCGGCGAACCAGTTCGAGGCCAGGCCCGACATCGCCTCGGGGCTGCGTGGACACGTCGAAGCCCAGGAGCAATTGGCCAAGAGCCAATCCATCGACGGGGGGGGCGAGGCTCAATTGTCGGCCGCTGACGAGGATGCCCTGCGCCAACTCGGCTACATCGAGTAACCGAGTGCGACGCCCTGACGCGACGATGCCCGGACCCGCCGAATGCTGGGGTTGAGGCGCGCTTATCGCCGGGGCGACACCCGGCGAGCCCGCCACAGACCCGCCATGCCCAGCGCCAGGAGCAGCAACGAGCTGGGCTCGGGAGTCACCACGTAGCCCAGGTTCGGCATGATGAACCCGGCCCCCAGGTCGAGTTGCTCGTCAACGACGAAATCGAAGGAGAACGAGTGGGTGACGTCGCCCGGGCCCTCGAAGTAGAGGGCCTGGAAGGGCAGGATCTCGTCCCCATCTTTCAGCTCCGCATAGGGACAGATCGTTCCATCACCGGGCGTATAGGTGGCCTCGACATAGAAGGGATCCGCACTGCCCCCCACCGACTCGGGGTCCATGCTGGCTCCCTGGAGTTCGGGCAGGCCCCCTGGTGAACACGTGAGGGGCGCGCTGGACGGACTGGGAGTCTGGCGCGGGCCCGTGAACACGAGCATCGTGCCGTCCACGTAGGGGTCAAGGTGCTCGGGGGGCTGCATCCGGAAGGTGCCAGAGAACCGGATCCGCTGGCCGGGGGCACCGCTGAAGGGCTGTGTGACGACGCCCTGCAGGGTCAGCTTGTAGCCCACCTCGCTGTCCAAAGCCGTGAGGGCCAGTTGGTGAAAATCCCGCTGGTCACGGTGCGAAAGATCGATGATCGAGCCGGGTTCGATGGGCAGGTCGGCGATCGTGGCCGCCGAAGCCGGCGGAGCGGCTAGTGCCAACGCGACCACACACGTCCTCCAGCCGCACTTCGCAGCTCGGAGTGCCCCATGCATCTGCGGTCTCCAGCCCAATCCGCTCACCTATGTCCCGCGTTCGAACTCAGCGAAACCGCTGAGGTGACCCGGGGTGTCCGCTTATAGGTGGCCGCGACGGCTCAAAAATCGCATCCCCCGAGGGGGAATCTGTAGAACTGGGCGTTCGGCGGGGGACCGTACACCCCGGGGGCACCCATGCGTGATAGGCTGTGTTCCCCGATTCGCTACGCGCAGCGGGCAGGTGATGAAAGCAAGACATCTCGATCATCCCGAGCGAGCAGTCTCCCGCCCGGAGCCCCATGAGCCGATTCGGGCGTTTCGAACCTTCGGATCCAGCGCCTGTCGGATCCTGGCCCTCGGGGTCTGGCTGCTGGCCGCGCCTGCGCTGAGCGAGGTTCCGGCGGTGGACAGCCCCTCGGATGTCCAGACCGAGCGCGGTGCCCACGCGCTCCGAGATGGACGCTTGGACGACGCTCGGGGCCACCTCGAGGCCGCACTCGAGATCACACCCAACGACCCTCGGGCGCTGGCCCTCTACGCCCAGGCACAGCTCTTGTCGGGCGATGCCCTGGCAGCCCTCGGAACCCTCGACCGGCTGCGTCAACGCGACCCCAACGCTCCCGGCCTCGACTACCTGATGGGCCTCGCCAACTACCGACTGGAGGACTGGACCCAGACTCGCGATCACCTGCAGGCTGCATTGGAAAACGTGCCCGGCCACGCCGTGGGTCATCTACTGCTGGGGGTCGCCTATCAGAATCTCGACCAGCCCAAAGAGGCCCAGCGAGAATTCGCCGAAGCCGCCCGTCTGGACCCCAGCCTGGAGGCCCAGGTCGCCTACCGCCGGGGGCTGCTATCCCTGGGCAGTCAGAACTACCGCGAAGCCCGCGAGTTCTTCGAGACCGTTGGAGATCGACTCCCGGGGTCGCCACTGGCACGTTCGGCAGCCACCTGGTCCACGTACCTGATGGAGATCGCACCCCGCCCCTGGGAACTCTACGCAACGGCGGGGATCGGCTACGACTCGAACCTCAACCTCGCCAGTGACGACGATGCCTTCCTGGTTTCCGACGAGTCGGACGGGCGGGGCATCTTCGAGGCAGGTGGCAGCTACCAATTTGGCGGAGGCTCCCGCAGTCTGCGCGTGGGCCAGACCCTCTACGGCCATTTCTACTTCGACGACACCAACTTCAACCAACAGATCAGTCGGACCTGGGCCCAGGCCGTGGTGCAGCTGGACCCGCGGGTCACCGCCGACGCCCGCTACACGTTCGAATTCGCCTGGGTGGACATGAGCCAATTCCGTCAGACCCAGGCCATCGAGCCCGGTATCACGCTGCAGATCAACTCGGTGCTGTCTGCCAGGGCCTTCTATCGCTACGACGACCGGGACTTCTTCTTCGAAACACCCAGCCCTGAACTGTTCGACCGAACCGGAGAAGTGCAGTACGGCGGGGCGGACCTGTATTGGAGTCTCCCGCCGCTGCTCTCGTCCCAACCCAGCTGGTTACGAATCGGGTACCTCCATCGCCAGGAATCCGCGCGCGGTGACCAGTATGACGCGAAGGGCAATCAACCCATCGTCACCCTGTCCCTCGGGCTCCCAGCTGAGTTCAGCGCCGTGCTCGATGGGCGCATTGAATGGCGTGACTACGACGAACCCGCCTACCTGGGACCGGGCACCTTCTCGCCAGCCACCGGGACTCGCGAGGACCGGATTTCTCAGCTCCGAATCGCGATCCAGCGGGCCTTCGGGGCCCATTTCGAGCTCGAAGCCAACTACGGCTACACGAACCGCAACTCGAACGTGCCATCTTTCGACTACGATCGACACGTAGTCGGGCTCCTGGCCACTTACCTCTACTAGGGCCCGATGGACACGAGCCCCCGGGGCACGGGAGACGCCAGATGATGCAGAACCTACGCAAATTCAGCCTTAGCGGCCTGTGCTTGGCTGCCGTCTTGTGGGCCCCTTCCGCCACAGTGGCAGAACCCGTCGGATTCGTGGCAGGCGTCGAGGGAAACGTGGAGATCGTGCGCGGCAGCCAGAGTTCCTGGCAGACGGCCGCTCTCGATCAGAGCATCGAGATCGGCGACGGTGTGCGCACGGGAATGGACTCGGCCCTCAAGTTGGTGCTGATCGATGACACCACACTCACGGTGGGCGAGGACACCGAGGTACTGGTGGATAGTTTCCTGGTGGGCGATTTGGCCCTGCGAGAGCCTTCGGTGATCCGGCAACTTTCGGGACAGCTTCGCATGCGTGTAGGCGAGGCTTTCGGAGGCTCCACCCGGGTCGAGATCCATACCCCCACGGCGGTGATGGGAGTCAAGGGAACCGCGCTGACAAGCCGAGTCAGCGCCGAGAATGGCGAAGCCGTCACCCTGGGCTGCAACTGGGAGGGCGGAGTCTTCATGAGCGCCCCCAACGGGAACACCAGCGTCGATGTGGACGTGAACCGCTGCCGAAAGGCCTATCGCGATCGCATCGGACCCATGATTCCAGTGCCCGTCGATTTCGTGCCCATCAAGGCCCCGGTACCCAGATCCGTGGATCGGGTGGCCGCCTCCATGGCGGGCTCCGGGAGTGCGCCCGGCCCGGCCGCACAGTTGAACGACTGGCTCCTGGAAGAAGCCCTGCCGGCCGTGG
The DNA here is from genome assembly GCA_022447545.1 of Myxococcota bacterium. Classification (GTDB taxonomy): domain Bacteria; phylum Myxococcota_A; class UBA9160; order UBA9160; family SMWR01; genus JAKVBI01. The sequence goes on along the minus strand of JAKVBI010000018.1, from coordinate 99,883 downwards.
GAGCTGGGCCCGAAACGGCCCCCTTCGAAATCAGCGCCATCGTCGAGCCCGTCATCGAAGGGCCTTTGGATGCCGAGTCCGTCGAAGCAGTTCTTCCCCCCGCGACTCCGGTTGAAACCATTTTCTTCCCCTCGGACAACCCATTTTTGATTCCAGAGCTTCCGGGCACCGGCACCGGGGGCAACGAGGAGTAGCCGGATGTCGCCCGGGCTCCCCCTCTCCCTGCATCTCGCTGGATCGCCGCGGCGGGTGTGGGATGCCACCGTGACCCACCCGGCGCTGTAGAAGCGGGAGGCCGTTGAACCCGGTACCGCGGCTGACTTGGATTGGACTCCTTGCCCTGGGCTCGATGCTGGCGGTTTTCGCTCTGCGCCCATGGCTACTGGAACGCGCCGAGTACGCGTTGCTGGACTGGCGCTTTCGCCTGCGCGGCGAGGAGCCCATCCGTAGCCCCGTGCTGGTGGTGGCCATCGACCGCGAGAGCATCGACGAGATCGGGCGATGGCCCTGGTCACGCGACGTCGTCGCGCAGTTGATCGACCGGCTCTCCGAGGGAGGCGCGCGGGCCATTGGTCTCGACCTCTTGTTCAGCGAGTCCGAGACCCCACCGAGCGTGGAAATCCTTCGTGACGTGCGGCGCGCACTGGAACGGCGCCTGGACGACCCCAACCAGACCCCCGAGGAGATCGACCTGATCGACGGCGCCCTCGAGCGCGTGGACACCGACGCCCGACTGGCCGATGCCATTCGCCGTTCGGGGCGGGTCGCACTCGGTTATTTCTTTCGCACCGGCATCGATGAGCACGGCAACGAGGAAAATCTGAACCAGGCGCTGACCAGCATCCGGCGCGCCCGTTTCTCGATTGCGCGAACGCCCATCGACAGCAACGCACCGATCCTGACCTGCACGGACCTCGAAGCCAACCTCCCCGTCATCCAGCAGGCCGGACGGCGTTCGGGCTTCTTTTCGGCCATTCACGATGAAGATGGGGTGATGCGACGCGCCGCGTTGGCAGCCCGCTGTCAGGGCGAGTTCTACATGTCCCTGACGCTTGCCACCTACGAACTCGCCATGGGAGTGCGCAGTCGGCTGATTGGCGACACCCACCGCTTGATCTCGATCGAGGCGGGCGACCGGGTCTTCCCCGTGGACGAGGGTGGGCGAGTGCTGATCGACTACCGCGGTCCCAAGGGTACCGTGCCCAGTCTCTCCGCCGCCGACGTGCTCGCCGGAAGGCTGCCCGACGACGCGGTGCGCGGTGCAATCGTACTGGTGGGACCCACCGAGGTCGGCCTGCGCGACACCCACCCCACTCCGTTCGGGGTCTCCACACCGGGTGTAGAGATCCACGCGAATGTGCTCGACAACCTGATCTCCGGCCACGTGATCCGTCGGCACGATGGCCTATTGGTCGCGGAGCTCTTGTTGCTGATCGGCAGCTGCCTCGTTCTGATTTTCATCGTGCCCCGAACCTCCACCGCCACACGAGCCGCATTGTCGACGCTGGTGGTGGCATCCGCCGTGCTGGCGGGGGGCACCTACGCGTTCCTGGAACACAACCTCTGGATCAACATCACCTACCCCCTGGTGGGTGTGGGCTTCGTTTACCTGGCACTGGAAGTCGCGCGGAGTGTGAGCGTCGAGGCCACCAATCGACGCACGCGTCGGATGTTCGCCACCTACGTCCCGCCCGAGGTCGTCGAGGAACTCACTCAAAACCAGGAGAGCTTCGAACTCGGCGGCGAACGCCGGGATCTGTCGATCCTTTTCAGCGACGTTCGGGATTTCACGACGCTATCCGAAGAACTCGGTGCCGAGAAGATCACGCGGCTCATGAATGTGTATCTGACATCCATGACGCAAATCATCTTCGACTCCCGCGGAACCCTGGACAAGTACATCGGCGACGCCGTGGTGGCTTTCTGGGGCGCGCCTCTGCCCGTGGAAGACCACCCAGTACGAGCCTGTGAAAGCGCCCTGGCCATGCAGGACGAGATCACCCGCCTGCGCCATGAACGCCGCGAGTTGCCCGGAAGCAACCGGCTGTTCGCGGGAATCGGCATCCATTCGGCCGAGGTGGTGGTCGGCAATCTCGGAAGTGAACTTCGCTTCGATTACACGATGACCGGGGATGGGGTCAACTTCTGCTCGCGCCTGGAAGGCCTGACGAAGTTCTACGGCATCAACGGGATCCTGGCGAGCGACGACCTGCGAGCGCGCCTTCCCGACGGTTTCCTGGCCCGTGAGATCGACGAGATCCGTGTGAAGGGCCGCCGGGGCGCCATGCGCATCCACCAGATCCTCGGCCGACGCACCCCCGAGTCGCAGGAGACCGTCTACCTGGACGCCTACGCCCAGGGGTTGGGGGCCTACCGCGAGGGGAGGTTCGACGCGGCCAGCTCGCACCTGCGCGAAGCCCTGGCCGCCAGTGAGGGGGAGGATGGCCCCAGCCGCGTCCTGCTCACGCGCTGTGAGTCCTTGATCGCCGAGCCGCCGACTCAGTGGTCCGGGATCTGGTCCTTCGACACCAAGTGAACCCGCGCATCCGCTCCCATCCGGCGAAGTCGCCCGGTTGGCGGCACAAACTCGGTTTGTTTACCCTGGTGGAGTTCCGGGTTCGAAAATCTGGGCGATTTCCGGTGCTTGCAAGCCCTCGGGCCCCCTTTCTGGGTTCCGCACCCGATTGCTAAGCACCACGACCTCGAGAGAATCAGTATGAGTGACCCCAAGCGGGCTCGGGCCGTGGGCCCGTCTACGCGTTCCGTGCACGGCGGAGAGCGAGACCACCAGACCTCCGACGCTCTCACCACGCCGATCTATCAGACCTCGACCTTCTGGTTCCGCGATTCATCCGAACTTCGGGAATACGCCGAGGGCCGCAAGGCACGAGACGAGTACGGTCGCTACGGAAACCCCACCTGGCGCGCCGTCGAGCGCAAGCTTTGCGAGTTCGAGGGCGGTGAGGAAGCCGTGCTGTTCGCGTCGGGCATGTGTGCCGCCACCACTACTTTTCTGGCGCTGCTGCCCCGGGGCGCCCACCTGATCGTGACCAGCGATTGCTACCGACGCACCCGCCAGTTCATCTCCCAGTACCTGACCAAGCTCGACATCGAGACCACGGTCATCGAACCAGCCAACAACGAGAAGTTCGAAGCGGCCATCCGCAAGGAAACGGCCCTTTTCTTCACCGAGTCGCCCACGAACCCATACCTCCGAGTCATCGACGTCGCCGAGAGCGCGAGAATTGCCCACGCCCATGGGATCTCCGTCGTCATCGACTCGACCTTCGCGAGCCCCATCAACCACCGTGCCCTGGACGATGGCGCGGATCTCGTTCTCCACAGCGCCACCAAGTATCTGGGCGGCCACAACGACCTGCTGGCCGGCGCAGCCGTGGGCTCCTCGGAAATCATCGCCCCGATTCGCGAGGCCGTGGGCGTTTTGGGGGGGGTCACCGACGCACACTCCGCGTACCTGCTGCTACGCGGACTCAAGACCCTGTCTCTGCGAATGGAGCGACACAATTCCAATGCGCTGCAGGTGGCACGCTGGCTCGAATCCCACCCGAAAATCCGTCGGGTCTGGTTCCCTGGACTCTCGAGCCATCCCGACCACGAGGTGGCCATGCGGCAGATGAATGGCTTTGGCGGCGTCGTCAGCTTCGAGGTCGACAGCGATCTCGATGGGACCATCCGCTTCGTGGATGGCTGCCAACTGCCCTACATCGCACCCAGCCTGGGTGGTGTCGAGTCCCTCATCGAAATGCCCGTGTTGATGTCGTTCTGGGACGTCCCCGCCGAAGAGCGGCAGGCCTACGGCATCACGGACTCGCTGGTGCGCTTCGCCTGTGGGATCGAGGATCCCGACGATCTCATCCGGGACCTTTCCCAAGCACTCGAGAGCGTCTGACCCGGAAATGCGTCAGAGAAGCCGGCTCTGACCGTCTCGCATGGCGCCCTCCATGGCGAGCAGGCGGGCCTTGAGTTCGAGCCCCCCTCCATAGCCGCCGAGCTTTCCACCCGTTGCCACCACCCGATGACATGGCACGACCAGTGACAGAGGGTTCGCTCCGTTGGCGTTTCCTACGGCGCGCACCGCCTTGGGTCGGCCGACCCGTGAAGCGATCTCCGCATAGGTGCGTGTCTCGCCGTAATCAATCTCTTTCAGGACCTTCCAGACCTCACGCTGGAACGGCGTGCCGAGGACATCGAGTTCGAGTTCGAAGTGCGTTCGTTCACCTTCGAGAAAGCCTTGGAGTTGCTCGATGGCCTTGCGATTGGGACCGACGTCCTGTTGACAGTTGACGTTCGGAAGATGAAGACGCCGCCACCCTTCGAAACCGCGCCCACTCGCGCGTGGCAGTTCGACGTAGGCGAGACCTCGCTCGGAAGATGCCAACCGACAACTACCAATGGGTGTATCGAATTGCGCAGTGTAGAGAGAATGTTGCTGCAACAAGGGGGTTGACCTCCAGTGTCTCGGTTCCCGAAACCGGAATGTCTCGGGTTGGGGTCCCTGGATACAGACCCCGCAGCCCGCGCCCCAGCGTAACGGTTGAGGCACTCCAGAGCACATCAGAAATCCGATTCCAACCCGCGGCGTGGGTTTGGATTCACTGCCAGTGCCACTCCATTGCGAAAAGCCCTGGCACGACATCGTTTGATTCTGCGTGCCGATGCGGGTGCCCTTCTTCCCAGTCGAGGGCCGCACCCGGGGCAAGTGCCCCGATCAGGAGGTCGCGGAGTCCCCCTGCTCATTCAGCAGACGCTCGACGGCGTCGAGCACAGCGACCTCAAGGCGTTCAGGGGCATCGACGTTGGCCTCCTGGACACCCGTCGGGCTCGTCACGTTGACCTCGGTCAAATACCCCCCGATGACATCGATGCCTACGAAAAACAAACCATCGCTTTGCAGCCACGGGCGCAGTCGCTCCACGATTCTCTCGTCCGCCTGGTCGAGCCGTGTGGCCGCCGCGCGGCCACCGACGTGAAGGTTGGCCCTCGTCTCGTGCTCTGCCGGAATTCTGAGGACGGCCCCAATGGGATCTCCGTCGACGAGGAGGATGCGTTTGTCCCCCGCACGCACCTCGGACAGATAGCGCTGCGCCATCAGAGGTCTGCTCCCGAAGGCCGTGCCCTGCTCGAGAATGGAAGTGAGGTTTCGATCATCGCGACGGACGTGAAAGATCCCCTCCCCGCCCTTGCCATCGAGGGGTTTGACGATCATCTCGCCGCCGAGTTCATCGAGAAAGTCGAGAAGCGCCGGGGTGTCACGGCTGACCAGGGTCTCTGGCATCAAGTCAGCGAAGTGAAGGGCATAGAGTTTCTCGTTGGCGCTCAGAATCCCCGCCGGACGATTCAAAACTCGGCTGTGACGGCACAAAGACAGTATCTGGGTCGCCGCCGTATAAGCGGCGTCGACGGGGGGATCCTTGCGCTGCCAAACCACCTGGGTGTCGCGGTCGAGGTCGAGAAGCTGCCAGGGCCCGAGATCGACGTGGTTGCCCACCTCGCGCCTCAACGTCACCTCACGCGCCCGGGCCTGTGGACGCCCATCCCGGACTCCCAAGTCGCCGGGGTCAATAACCCACACCCGGTGGCCGCGCAGCTGGGCCTCGAGCATGAGGACAAAAGTTGTATCGACCCGTATGTCGATGGACTCGACGGGGTCCATCACGAACGCAAGACTCCGCCGGGAATTCGGCATCAAGGCCCTCCTCGACCGTGCCGATTCGGTAGCGCAAGGCAGGCCTCGTTGGCTACGGTCCCGTAACCCCCGGAGTTCGAATGGCTTTCTCGCGGTCACGAGGGTTCAGAATCCTGTTCGGGGGCTTGGTCGTGTGTTCCGGCCTGGCATTGGCAGGCGCAGGGCTCGTCTACTGGCACATTCTTCGCGATCTGCCGGACTGGAAGACCCTCGAGGACTACCAGCCGCCCCTGTCCAGTCGCGTCCTCGATCGGCATGGACGCGTGCTCAGTGAGTTCTACGTGGAGCGCCGTCGCCTCACGAGCCTGGACGAACTGCCCCCGCACGTCATCGATGCCTTCGTAGCCAGCGAAGACAGTTCGTTCTTCGAACACTCGGGAATCGACTTCCGATCGATCCTGCGAGCGGCGTGGGTGAACCTCCAAGCCGGAGGCGCGACGAAGCAGGGCGGCTCCACCATCACACAACAGATGGTCAAGGGTCTGCTGCTCTCTCCCGAGCGAAGCTATCGACGCAAGCTTCGCGAAGCCATCCTCGCCTGGCAGATCGAAAAGCGATTCGAGAAGGAAGACATCCTCTACCTCTACTTGAATCAGATCTACTTCGGCCACGGCGCGTATGGGATCGGCGAGGCCGCTTCGACCTATTTCGGCAAGCCTCCGGGCGAACTGACCATCTCCGAGAGCGCGCTCCTGGCCGGGCTTCCCAAAGCTCCGTCGCGCTACTCGCCCTTCGCCAATCCCGCCGAAGCCGAAAAGCGTCGCGTCTACGTCCTGTCTCGCATGCGAGAAGAGGGAAACAACCTGCGCAAGCCCCTGAGCCGTGCCACCTACGAAGCCGCCATGGCGGAGGTGCCCGTGCTCGTTGACTCCGAGCCCAATGAATCGCAACTGGCGGCCCGTTATTTCGTCGAGGAGGTTCGGCGTTACCTCTTCAGTGCCCTGGGTGGGGATTCCGTCCTCCAAGGCGGGCTCACCATCGAGACGACCCTGGACGCAGACCTCCAACGCGCCGCAACGGCGGCATTGAAGAAAGGCCTCGACGACCTGGATCGCCGACAGGGGTATCGCGAGTCCGTGCGGCTCGTTCCAGAGAAGCAGATTCCGGAAGAGATCCGTCTCGCTGGGGAGCGGAACGAAATCGACCCTTCACCCAACGTGTCCGGGACAACGATGCGGGGTACCGACGATCGACTTCCCGCAGATGCGATCCTGTCGCAGAAGCCAACCTTCATCGGTGTCGTGACTGAAGTGGACCCGGACGCACAATCCGCTCGCGTCGCCTTCGCTCCGGGAATCGAGGGAGTCGCCAATCTACCCGAAGTCGCCTGGGCACGGCCTGCGGATCCCGACAAACGCCCCCAACCCGTCAAAGCCATCGAAGAGGTGCTCGCCCGCGGCCAGGTCGCGATTTTCGAACGCGTTGGCGTGCAACGCAGCGAAGACGGGAGCGAAGAGGTCGTCGTGACTCTCCACCAGGCACCCATCGTGCAGGGCGCGCTGCTGTCCATCGACGTCACAACCGACGAGGTGATCGCCCTGGTGGGCGGCTACGAGTTTGACCAGAGTCAATTCAATCGAGTCACCCAGGCCAAGCGCCAACCCGGCAGCGCCTTCAAGCCCCTCATCTACGGAGCCGCTCTCGACAAAGGCTACACCCCCGCTTCGATCATCCGGGACACCGCAAACGTCTACGTCGATGAAACCTCAGGTTTCATCTGGCGGCCGCGCAACTACGGCCGCAACTTCTACGGTCCCATCACCCTTCGCGAGGCGCTGGCTCGATCCGTCAACAACGCCACCGTGCATCTGTTCCGTGACATTGGCGTCGACTATGTGATCGACTACGCGCGCCAGCTCGGCATCAAGTCCCCCATGAACAGGGATCTGTCGCTCGCCCTGGGTGCGAGTGACCTGTCTTTGTTGGAGTTGACACAGGCCTACGCCACCTATCCCGCCGCAGGCCGCAAAGTCATCCCGACATTCATACGGCGCGTGACCGATGGGGAGGGGAATATCCTCCTCGAGAACATCGCCCTCGGAGACGACCCGTCTGAACTTTTAGAGCCTTCGGAGCCCATGGTCGAAGAGGAAGCCGTCACGGTGGCTGTCATGGACGAGCCCGACGCGGCAGACGCCCCGGACGAACGGGTCGAAGCCGAAGAGCCAGAGCTTCCCGCCGGTTACCTGATTCGGCCAGAGAGCGCCTACCTGGTGACCGATCTGCTCCATGCCGTGGTCGCCGACCCGCGAGGAACCGGCTGGAGACTTCGTGCACTCGGCCGGCCCCTCGCCGGTAAGACGGGAACCACCAACGACCAGGCCGATGCGTGGTTCATGGGGTTCTCGCCCGAAATCATGACCGGGGTCTGGGTGGGACACGATGAGAGCCGCTTCCTCGGTTGGGGAGAAACCGGGTCTCGTGCTGCGGCGCCCATCTGGGTGGACTACATGCGCTCGGCCCTGGCCAATCGGCCCGTCCGCAGCTTCACGCCCCCCGAGCCCATCATTTTCGCTCGAATCGACCGCAAGACCGGCCTGCTCGCCGGTGCAGACAGCACGGACACAGTCTTTCAGGCATTCCTTACGGGGACCGAGCCCACTCGAACGGCGACCGCAGAAAAGAGCGACACCGAGATTCGCCGTGAACTGCGGATCGACTCCTTCTGATGTCGGACTCTCGGGAGGCCGAAGTCCTGCGAGCCAATGCCTCCTTCTATGATGCTTTCCGTGCTGGGGATTTCGAAGCCCTCGATGCGGCATGGGCCCGCAACCTGCCGGTGGCCTGCATTCATCCAGGGTGGCAGATCCTACGTGGGCGCGAACTCGTGATGCAGAGTTGGCGATCCATCCTGTTCGGAGGCAACCGCCCGGACATCCACTGCGACGACACTCATTGCCACCTCCTGGGTGACTTTGCGTTCGTGACCTGTCTGGAACGGATCGGCGAAGGTGCTCTGACAGCGACCAACGTATTCGCACGAGAGGATTCCGCCTGGCGCCTCGTGCACCACCAGGCAGGCCCCCTTTCTCAAGTGCCGAACGATCAACCCAGCGGCCCGCTCAACTGACACGCCGCCTGGCGGCGCCGAACGAACGAAGGGGGTTCCTTGGACCAACCGAGCAAGCTGGGAGCTGCGGCAGGCTTGCCCGCACACCGAGCCGAGGGTCGGCGCGAACCGGGAATGGACGAACACAGAGAAATCGCGGAAGAAAGCATCCGCGATCTTCAGACGCTGCTCGCCTCCGCGCTCAAGCGACTCGACGAAACCTGTCGACCCCGCTGCGCCGTCGCTTGGGCGTTGCGCGACAGCGGCAGCCCCTATGTGGCGGCTTCCATCTATCAGGAGACTCCACCCGGGCCACTGGACCCTGCCAGCTTTGCGGTGTTGTCCGACCTGCCCACGGCCACGGATCTGACCGAGCCCCACCTCACCCAAACCATTCGGGAGGCGGCAGCGCGTGTATCCGCACACGTTGCCGTGCCGATTCGCTCAAGTGGCGGCACCCCCCTCGCTCTGCTGTCACTGACGAGCCCGAGGCGCTCAACGCCGCGGGTCCTGGGAGAATTGGAAGCTGCGGCACGATCTCTCGAAGGACCGCTGGCCACTGCCCTGGCCCGCGGGCGTCTGCACTCCCTCGACGATCGCATCCGTCGACTCGATCGCCTTGCTCGGCTCGGGGAACTCAGCATGGAAATCGCTCACGAGGTCCGAAACCCTTTGGTCTCGCTCAAGACCTTCTTCCAACTTCTACCCGAGCGGGGCTCGGATCCCGAATTCTGCGAACAGTACAGCGGTGTCGTGCAAGACGAGCTCCGCCGTGTGGAGCGATTGCTCGACGACCTGATCGGCTACGGAGGACCACAAAGCGAGCCGGTGAAAACTGGGCCGACGGACCTTTGCGATGCCCTGGCTTCGGTCTTCCAGCTCCTACACGTTCGCTCACGGCAAAGTGGTACTGACTTGGTGGTGGAAACCGACCCCGCACTCCCCACCGTGTCCATCGCCCCGGACCGGTTGCGGCAGGTCGCTCTGAACCTGGGAATCAACGCCGTCGATGCCGCGGGCCCAGGAGGCCGCGTGAGAATCCAAGCTCGCACCGGAAAAGAAGGGGCCGAGCTGTGCTTCTGCGACAACGGACCGGGGATTCCCGAGGAGTCCAGAGCTCGCATCTTCGAACCCTTCTTCACCACACGACAGGGCCGCTCCGGGGGACTCGGGCTCTCCATCGCACGGCGCCTCACCCACGAGGCGGGGGGTCGGATCGAGCTGCGCAAAGCCCCGGAAGGCGGCGCCGAGTTCCGCCTCCAGCTCCCGTGGAGCTGAAATTACGCAGGTTTCTCAGCGCCGAGCCTCGAACCATTTCTCAAAGGCGCGACCGATCTCCTGAGCACCTGTCGCGAAGAAATGGTCGGCATCGGGCACCAGAACCAGCTCCGTCGCGGCCCTCCCCACCAGGCAGGCTTCGAGGCCGGCGTGCGGTGCTAGGTCGTCCCGTTCGCCGACCACGACCAGCATCGGGCCCGTAAAGGCCGCCAGTTTCGACTCGTCCATCATCGACGGCGGGGGGGCCACCAGCACCGCGCCATCGACTCGCGGGTGCTCGAGAGCGATCCGAACGGCGGTGGCTGCCCCCCACGAGTACCCACAGGCGAACAGTCCACCAGAGACGGTCTCGGCCAGCAGCGACAGGGCACCTTCGTAGTCGGAGTCCGCATGAAGGGTCTCGCCACTGGGAGTCCCTCCGCTGCCGCCCACACCGCGCCAGTCGAAACACAGTGTGGAGAGCCCAACCCGCGTGCACGCCCAGGCCAGTTCGGTCACCACCGGTGCGTGCATACTCCCGCCGTACAGGGGGTGCGGTGGCGCGATCACGGCGCCGCGTCCCGCGGGGTCGCTCCCAGCCGTGAAGGCTCCCTCCAGGGCCCAATCCTCTTCGCGTAGCCCGATGGCCACCGCACGCGGCTCGTTGGATCGATCCATGGCTCCCTCCATCCGTCCCCGTGCTCTTGACGAGCACCCCGAAGACACCCCAGTCAGATACTCCAGTCCGGGGCGTGCGGCGAGGGGGGGCCGGCTCCCGCTACCCTGTGTCCGTCATGTCCGAAGCCAACCCCAAGACCGTCAAGCGAGGTTTCCAGGTCCATGTGTCCACCCAGCGAGTGACACTTCCCAACGGGCACCAGTTGGATCTCGATATCGTCGCGCATCCGGGAGCTTCCGCTGTCGTCCCCTTCGTTTCGACCGACGAGGTGTTGTTGATTCGTCAGTACCGACACGCCGCCGGGGGCAACCTCTACGAGGTACCCGCGGGCAAACTCGATCCGGGAGAGAGCCCTCGGGTGTGTGCCGGGCGTGAGTTGGAAGAAGAGGCCGGGGTTCGAGCGGGGCGCCTCGAAGCATTGGGCTCCATCTTCACGACTCCCGGCTTTTGCGACGAGGTTATCCACCTCTTCGCCGCATTCGACCTCGAGCCCTCGACCCAACGCCCGGAGGACGATGAAGTGATCGAGGTGATCTCGACCCCGCTGAGCCGCGCCCTGGAATGGGTCTGGTCGGGCGAACTCAACGACGCGAAAAGTGCTCTCGCACTGCTGCACGCAGCCCATCGGGTGGGACGATTGACGTGAGTGGAATGAGTTGAGACGGTGAAACTCGCCGTCAACTTCGCGTGGCACGTCCACCCCTGGGAATCGCTGCTCAAACTCGTGACACGTGCTGAGGCATTGGGTTACTCGGCTGCGTTCGTCGATGGCGACATCGCCATGCTGGGAACGCGTCGCGAGGCCGATGTCCTCGACGGCTGGACCACGACGGTGGCCCTTCTCGCTCGAACCTCTCGCATCCAAGTCGGCTCGCTGCGTCTGGTGCACCACTGGAACGCCGCGCGCCTGGCCCAGTGCGTGGCCACGGCCGAGCGCATCACGCCCGGGCGCGTGCGCTTCCTGATCACCATCGGTGATCGTCCGGGTGACGAGAAGTTTGGACTTCCGAGTCTCACCGCCAGTGAGCGGATCGCCTGGCTCGATGAAACGCTCACGGCAATCCGAGCCCTGTGGCGCGGCGACACAGTTTCGATACAAGGTCACCACGTCGAGCTCAAAGGTGCACGCGTTCGACCGATCCCAGCAGAGGGGTCCATGGCCATCGGCATTGCGGCCGCTGGGCCTCGCATGCTGGAACTGGTTGCGGCCCACGCCAACAGCTGGGACATCAACCTGCCAGCCGTCCCCACCCACGTGGAGAGGGCCAGGAATCGACTCGCGGCCGCATGCCAAAATCTCGGGCGCCCCCCCTCGGAGATCGAGTGCAGCCAGATGATCTTTTGCAGGGTGGGCCACAGTGGTGCCGAGAGTCCGGGCCGTGCACTCGCCGAGTATCGGCGCCTGAACCCCTGGTTTCAAAACTATGCCGATGAGGAAATCGAACCCTCTCTGGTCGCAGGCGAACCCGCGGCATGCCGCGTCCGGCTCGCCGAACTCGCCGCTGAATTAAATCTCGACCTTCCGGTGGTGGACCTCTCCGGCCTCCCACTGGAACCCAGCCTCCGGACCTTGGAGGAACTCGCCCCGGACGGTAATTGAGCCCTGCCGTTCGTTGACTCGGGGTGCCGGGCTGCATAGGCTCTGGCCTCGATCCTGGGACTCGGCGAGACCCACAGCGCCCGCATCCCACCGATTCTCGAGGAGGCCGCTACGTGTACGGTGGAGGACAGCAGGGATACGGACGCGGCGGCCCCGGGATGGGGATGGGTTTCGGCCCGCCCGTCACGCCGCCCATCATCAAGAACCTGTTGATCATCAACGCCGCCACCTTCGTCGCGGCGGCCCTCATCCCATCGATCCAATTCCTCGGGGCCGTCGTCCCCGTACTCGTTTGGCAGGGCGGTTACCTCTGGCAACCCTTCACCTACATGTGGCTCCACGGCAGCCTGGGCCACATCGCCATGAACATGTTCGTACTGTGGATGTTTGGCTCACCCATGGCGATGGCGTGGGGGGCAAAAAGATTCCTTCGCTATTACCTGGTGTGTGGCACCGGCGCAGGAGTCTTCATCGCAACGGCGCCCTACATCCTGCTCGCCCTGGGGATTGACACGGACCTGGGCGTCCCCACCGTGGGCGCTTCCGGTGCCGTATACGCCGTGGTCCTCGCCTACTCGCTGACCTGGCCGGACCGAACCATCATGCTGATCTTCCCACCCGTCGCTTTCCGGGCCATCTGGATCATTCCAGTCATGTTCTTCATGACCGTGGCCATGGGGGGTGGCAACGTGAGCCACATCGGACACCTCGGTGGTGTCGTGGTCGGTTGGTTGCTGTTGCGACGGGACGGACCCCGGGGAGGCCAGCCCCTGACGGTCTCTCAGCTGCGCAAGAAGTGGGACCGGTACCGGATGAAGCGCCGGCTCCGCGCAGTGCGTCAACAGAACGAGTCTGGTCGAGCCCAGCAAAGCGACAAACGTCCGACCTACCACTGACCACCGCCGTCGAAAGGCCAGCGGTAGGGTTCACGAACCGCTGGGTCTCGGTGGAATTTCAGTGGGGTGTCGGCCTTGAGGAAATCAGGGCTCGCCGACCCCGCGCCGCACCTCGACTCCATCGCGGATGAAGACGACCCCCGAAGGCTCAATGCGCTGAACCACGAAAGTCCCCACCGCATCCCCTTCCCGCACACGCAGGGATCGAGACGAATCTCCGAGGGAGACGAAGGCCAGTCGGCGTTCCAGGCTCGGGTGCCACACGGTGCGGGACACGCGCATCATGGCCGTCGACGCGGGTTCGGCCTCGGACACCGGGGCTGGCGCTGCGGGCAGCACTGGAGAAGGAGCCGCCCTGGCGACTTCTTCCGGACTCGTAGCCCCTTCCTGGTTTGCGTCGGCGTGCGGCGGCGATGCTGGCGGAGAGGAGGCGGAGCCGCTCGCCGAGCTGGCACGAACCACCGGAGCCGAAGATCCCTGGGGCTTGGGCGCGGCCGCAACCCTGGGTTTCGGGGAGGCCGTAACGGCCGGTTGTGAATCCGGTGAGGTTGCCGTTTCCGAAACCGGCGCCGCGGGAGCAACTGCCTTGGCAGTCGGGGGCAGTATGGGTTTCGGGGCCACTTCGCTTGCCGTCGGCAACGCATGCCCGGCGCGGGGTGGCCTGCTGAGCGCAACCGGTTCCCCTCGCACCGGAACCCGTGAAAGCACCGCCTTTGGAAGCTCGCTCGGCGCAACGCCGGCAGGCCTGACCGCGGGCTCCGGAACCGATGGGGCGGAGGCCAGAAACCACGTGACGCCTGCCACTGCGAGCAGCGCGGCGACAAACCAAACCCCTTGAGGCATACCTCGCACGCGCGAAAATGTGGGTTCATCCGCAGGCGCCTGCGTGGAGATCTCCTCTCGCAGAGAACGCGCGGCCTGTTCGGCCTGTTTTTCGCGCTCCAACCGATCGAGTGCTTTGAGGATCGTACTCATCCCGGTTCCTCGTTTTCTTTCTTGGACACGGCCAGGCCGCGCGCTGGGGTCGATTGGGGCAAGTCCTGCCCCTTCGTGGGATCCTCATCAGGAGCTCGCATCGCAGGCCCCACCGATACCGGTGCGAGGCTCGCATCCCACGGCGATGGGGCTTTCGCCCGGCCCTGGATCCCGGAGCTCTCGAGGGAATCCAGCCAGGCCATCGCACCCACCACCAATGCGGTCAGCAGCACGGCCACCGCGGCGGGACGCAGCCAGGGGCGACCGGACCCCGATCTATCGACTCCCCGCATCTCGCGACCCACCTGACGGACAATATCGATGTCGACCTGACGTTTTCCCACCGCGAAGCCCGCCAGCAGACTTCGATCACAGATGACGTTGACCAACCGCGGGACCCCTCTCGTACGACGGTGGATCTCTCGAAGTGCCGCAGCACTGAAGAACTCACTCTGGTAGCCGGCTGCGATGGTCATCCGGTGTGACACGTAGTCGGCCGTTTCAGAGGCGGTCAGTGGCCCGAGACTCCAGCGAACACTGATGCGTTGTCGCAGTTGGCGCAATTCATGGGAATCCAGCTTCTCGTCCAACTCGGGCTGACCGAACAATAGAATCTGAATGAGCTTCGAGGTCGGTGTTTCCAGGTTCGAGAACAGTCGTATTTCTTCCAGGGTTTCGGGCGCGAGGTTCTGAGCCTCGTCGATGATCAGCAGCACCCGACGCCCAATGCGATTGGTCTCGAGCAGGAATTCGTTGAGTTGCTCGACGAGTTCGGCGCGTCCCTTTCCATCCGCTTCGAGCCCGAGCTCCAACGTGATGGCGCGCAGTAACTCAACTCCCGTCAAGGTCGGGTTGAAGACGAAGGCGACCTCTGTGTCACTTTCCAGGCGTTGGAGCAACGTACGGCACAAGGTCGTCTTGCCCGTTCCCACCTCGCCGGTGATCGCGATGAAACCTTCTCCCTGTTCAATCCCATACAGGATGTGCGCCAACGCTTCTCGGTGGGATTCGGCGAGGAAGAGGTAGTTCGGATCGGGAGTCAGCGAGAAGGGCTTCTCGCGCAGTCCGTAGAACGAGGTATACATGATCGAGATCCTACTGCCGGTTGGGCATGGTGCGACTCTGGAATCGGGCCGCTGAGTCCGAGACCCCCGGTGCGAAACCGACTCTGCCCTGGTGGGAGGCCATGCGGTGAAACGAGAGGACCGATCGAAGCAAAGCGCCCATGCCATGGGCATCGACGTGGGTGCGACGTTGATCAAAACAGCGCGGCTGCGAGACGGCGACGACTCGCCCACATTGGGCACGGAGTCCATGGATCAGCTCGACGCCCTGGCGGCCGCCCTTGACTCCCAGTATCCCGCTCAATTGGTGCTGACTGGGGGAGGCGCCACAGAGCTTGTCCGGCGCCTGCGAGGAGCACCCCGAACCATTGGGGAATTCGAAGCGTGGGGGCGAGGTGCCTCGGGATTGTTGAAGGACATGGGTCTGGACCCCACAGAGCCCTATTTGCTCGTGTCGATTGGAACCGGCTGCTCGGCCCTGCGAGTCGAAGGCGAAAGCGTGACGAGGGTCGGTGGCACGGCGCTCGGCGGCGGCACTCTCCTCGGCCTCGGCATGGCGTTGCTGGGCACGCGCGACTACGACGAAATCTGCAACCTGGCCCTGGGCGGTGATCGGCGAAACGTCGATCTGCTCGTGGGAGACATCGGAGGCGGTGACAACATCGCGTTGGCTCGTGACCTCAACGCCGCTTCCTTTGCAAAGCTCGCACGGAACGACAGCGAGCCAACGACCCGGCGCGAAGATCTCGCAGATGCACTCCTGGGCTTGTTGGGAGAGAACATCGGCTTGATCTGTGCCGGCCTCGCCGCCACCGCAGGGGTGAGTCGCGTAGTGTTTGGAGGCAGTGCACTTCGGGCCACCCCATCCCTGGTGAACCTGCTCGAAGCGATCACTCGCCTTCACGGTTTCGAACCCGTGCTGCTGCGCGAAGGAGAGTACGCGGGATCCCTGGGCGCGCTTGCCCTGGCAGTGGAGGCTGGCAAACCGGGGGGCCGGAACCCGCGTTGATCGGGGGCTCCAACGCAATCCCCGGGGTCGAGCATCGGAGCGGCCGCGTCAGCCCAGGGGCTCGCGAAGTGCGGGCTCGGTGGGATGCTCGTCCTCGGAACGGTTGAGGCCCCGCAACGCTCGCTGCGTCCGGGCGATGGCGGCTCTCTGCACCCGCAATTCCTCGCCCTGGGCCGCCAATTGGCGCTCTACGCGCTCGGTGCCATCGAGGCTGGCGTCCAGCTTGGCATGCACCTCGGAAAGGCGACGCTCCAGTTCCACGAGCCGGTCCGTCAAATCGCCGCCAGCAGTTTCCCCTTGCACGGCAGCCGGTACTCCTTCGTCTGCCAAGACCCCTGGGTCTGCGAAAGGCGATTCAACTGAGGTATCGCCGGGCTCGGAATCTTCCGAGCGCAGTTCCAACACATCCGTGTTGGGCAGCTCGGGAGGGTTTGTATCCACCAGCGAAGGCGAAAGGCCCTCGTCACTGTCAGCCACCGGTGCTGGGTCCTCGCGATCGTAGCGGTCGTCGAGATAGGTACGATCCGCGGCGGGTTCAGGCTCGCTCTCGTCCGAGCGGCCCCGTTGCATGCTCCTCCACACGAGGATCACCACCACCAGTACAGCGACCCCAATCAGCCACGATGTGCGACTGGACCGAGCGGCCGGCGGGGTCGGCGCCGGAACGTCACTTGAAGTGGCAGCGGGAGCGCGGGGCGGAGCCGTCCGGGGGACCACGCGAGCCGGGCGCGGTTCAGGCGTGACCGGCTTCGGTTCCACCACCGCCACTTCTTCTTCGACCAGCACCACCATGGCACTCTCCGCAGGCTTCGCGATCGGTGCCACTTTCGGGCGGGGCGTCTTGCGCTCCCTTTTTGGAGGAGAAGGCGTCGCAGCCACGCGCTTGGGCGAAGGCGATGGCTTGGAGACCGGAGCCGCCATGGGTTCACTGCGCTTGGATTCGGGAGGCCGGCTTGGGGCCTCGCGCGCCATGACATCGAGGACGATTCGCGGGGGGTTGGCGAGAATCATCTCCTTCAGGCGGAGCCCGGATCGCTTCAGGCGGATCTCGGCCACCGCCGAGCCCAGGCGCTCCTCGACGATCACTGCGGACAGCAGGTCACTCTTGGTGGGGATGTTTCGGGCCTTCGTGCTCGCGTTAACGGTGACGAGAATCGCGGGCTCCTCGCCACTGGTCTCGCTGCGCCTCTGGATGCTGTAGCCCGCCGGAGCGTCGAGTTCGAACACGACCCGGGTGTATTTATCGTGGCTGCCGACCCGCACCTCGCGTACTTGTGCTGCCGTAGCGGGTTGAGCGTGCGCCAGGGCCACGCCGGCGCCCACCATCATCGTCCATCCAAGGGCCCGCCAGGGTGTTCGAAGCCACCTCATGGGCTGACTCTCGAGGCCGGGAACTCCATGAAATGCCTCTCTGTCCCTTTCCCGGTTGCTGCCCCTGTTGCGAGGAGTCACCGGTAGGCTCTGCAGTTCCACGCTTGGGGTTGGGCGCAAACCCACTCCGCGCACGCCATGGGGTCGCAGCCGAACGATCCCACACCCCGAATCTGGACGCACCGAGTACAGCGCCCACACCCCACGAAGGGCTGATTCGGCTCGGGGACCGTACCACGGCACCCACGGTCCGTCGATCAGAGAGAGCCGGTGCAGAAAAGGTCAGGAGGCTTCCCGAAACTCGTAGCTGGGCTCTCCCAGGGACTCGTCCAGGGGCACGCGTTCGAACTCGACACGCACGAGAGGCCGGCCTTCTCGCGTCCAGCGGTGTTCACAGCGCGGACACTCAGCCAGCACCATCAGGCTGTGGTCGATGACCAGGTCCGTGGGGACTTCCGCGAAGCCACACACCGCACAGCGTTCCAGGCTGGGCTCGGGGGTGGGTGCGACGCTCGGGCTCGCCATGGAAATTCGAGAAAGGGTGTTCGATCGCATAAGGCCTCCTCCACGGGCTCCCTCAGGAAAGCCCAGATCCGTGACGGATCGGGTCACGCGAGGGAAATTTCGCCAAGCCCGCTGCACAGGCCTCGGCCACAGACCGCCCGCTTGTTTGAAAAGCCTTTTCCAGTTAAACACTTAGGCGGTTTCTCGGATGAGGAGCAGTGTCATGGACAAGTCCGGGGGCCCGTCCCCCGCACCCCTCGGACATCGGGCATGAGGCGCCTGGTCCTCTGGGTCGCAATGCTCGCCGCGGGCGGAATCTCGGTGGTGAGCGCCCTGGCCACCGTGGGCTGGCTACTCGGCTCGCAGGCTCTGGAAGCCGGGGCTCTGCATCGTGGGGATCCTCTGGTCGTACCCAATGCGTCCCGGGGGTTCGCCCGACCCGCGTCGGCGCGCACCGAGATTTCGCAACCCGCCGCGGGGCTAGCGTACACGGTCTTCACGGACTCCCGGGGCCTGCGGGCCAATGGCCCGGGGCAGGTGGCACCCTCGCAAGTGGACGTGCTCGTCATCGGCGGCTCATTCTCTGCCGGCCACGGCTTCGCCAACCCTCAGACCTTCACTGAACATCTTGGCCGCGATCTCGATGCCGAAGTCGCCAACGCCGCCCTGTCGAGTTACGGAACCGTGGCGTCCCTGGCGACGCTGCGGGACCTGAGTGACTTGAGGCCCAGGATCGTGGTCTACGGCCTGATCGCCGATCACCTGCGCCGTAACCTCGACCCCTGCGCACCCAGCTTCCAGGCTCCGTGCCTCCCCGTCCCCCACGTGACTTTCAGTGACGATCAGCAACCGCAACTCGTGAAACCCAACGAGGAAATCAGCCGGCGGGCCTTCGCGTTCTCGGAATCCCTCCGACAGCAGCGCGAGGACCCCACCCTGCTGGGAACGATTCAACTGGGTCTCGAGGCTCTGGGCCACCGCCTCACGCGGCGCCTGTCCGGCGGCCCGCCCGCCTACAGTGAAGCGCTGCGCGAACGGGCTCTGCTCTTCACGCTGCGCAAACTCGCCCGGCGCACCGAGCGAGCCGGGGCCCAGCTCGTGGTGCTGAATCTGCCGCATATGGATGCCCCCCACGCGGGGAGCCGGGGAGCGTGGTTGCGCGAGGCGCTTCCCGGCCTGATCGTCGTGGACTTCGCCGAATACGTGCGCACCCACCTCGACATCCACAGCCTGCCATCCATGATCCTCTCGGCCGACGACCGCCACCCCAACGCCTACGCACACGAATTGATCGCACGGGCACTGTCCGAGACGATCGAAGACCAGGGACTGCTCGGAAATCGAGCGGAGCTCCCCGTTACAACCACCGGGTCAACTCCCTGAAGCCCCCCGGCCCCCCCCTCGATGGCGGGCCAGCGTCCAGTGAATCATTCCGCCCAGCACTGCGGCAGCGAACAACAGCTGTGGCAGCCAGCTCAGAGTGGCGAGAGGACGGAAGCGCAGATCGACCTGCGAAGTTCCCGCGGGCACGAAAACCCCCTGGAAGAAGCCGTTCACGATCGCGGTCGGGATTTCACGGCCCACCGCCGAAGCCACCCAGTCCGGATGGTACTGCTGGCTCACAAACAAGAGGGTCGGCTCCGGCGCGGCGGTGAGCGTAAACACCAGATGATCGTCCCGGTCGAGACTGCGGTGGCTTTCAAGCCGTGGTGCATCGTGAAGTACACCATCGATGGTGGCGCTTTGGCCGTCGAGGTCTCGAAACGCCACGAGTTGCGCGTCGAGCAGCGGCGGCCGCGCCACGCGGTAGACACCCCCATCACCAGCGGCAAGCAGACGATCCCCCACCAGGGGCGGCGTAAGTTCTCGCGCCGAGAGCAATGCCCCGACTCCGGCGTAGCTGAACTCGGGACCCCCGAGGCGATCGGGGTTTGAGATCGCGCGGAAATGACGGCCCAACACCGCTGTTCCACGGTCGCTGACCTCCGAGACCCAGCTCTGATAGAGGCGTGCGGAAAGAGAGTTGTAGCTGTGGATGCTGCGAAGACCGAGCAACCCTTCCTGGTTCGGCGGGAGAAGCGAGCGGATGTTCTCTCCTACGAGTGCAAAGCGCGACCGGCCCTGGGTGGCGAGTCGGACCGTCTGTACGAGGGGAGAATCCAGGTGGATTTCGCCGGGAGTACGCAGAAGTTGCTGGGGAAGCGCGTAATGAAAGGTTCCCACCGTCGCGACGATGACCAACAAAGCCGGGGAACGCAGCCAGACAAAGGCCGCGGTGCCGACCCCCAGCGACACCCCCATGGCGGCATTGGCGCCGTCAATGGGGTGAGGGGAAACCGCGGCGCCGATGGCCGCGATCATCAGAGGTGCGCCTACGCTGGCAATGGCCACACCGCGGTTCCCCACACCGCGGCGGATCACCTGATCCGCCGCCCAGGCAGCCAGGACAGCGGCTGGGATCAACGCTGCCGCCAGCGGATCGAAACGCGACACCCGCAGCCCGAAAAATTCCACCCCGATGCGGAAGAGAGCGGGCGAAAGGGTCATCGCCAGGGTTCCCACCACGAACAGGTGAGCGGGCCAGACCCTCCTCGGCCACCCTCCCGTGAAGGACAGCAACAGCAGGCCAGCCACCATGGGAGAGAGACACACACCATCGAAGGACGTCGGGTAGGCATCGCGGATGGGGTTTCCGAGCCAGAAGGGATCGACCACCTGGAGCAGATAGACGGCGAGATCGCGGGCCCCGTGGAGAGTTGGGAGCGCGGCCAGAAAGAAGCTCGCATCGGCGTGCAGCCGCGCCGAGCGCTGGGTGGTCATCAACAGATCGAGATAGACCGGAGCCACGCTCACCACACCGACCAGTGCGGCGCCGGCGAGCATGGCCGCGCGCTTGGCACTCGGCGCAAAACCACCTCCACCACGCACCAGCGAAACGCCCACGTAACCCGCCACCAGGTAGCCCTGCCAGATGATGTGCTGAGGGTATGCGGTCAACAGCAGCGCGTGGACCGAGAAGGCCGCAAAGACCCAGGAACCCCACCCCGGGCGGCGCAGGTAGAGCGTGACGGCCCAGAGCAACGCCAGGGTCCAACAGATCCCCCAGATCAACAGCACGAAGGTGAGCCAGAAAACGACGGTCACCCCCATCCCCAACCACAGGGACCCCGCCAAGCAGGCCGCCGGATGCAGCGCCAAGGCTCGAAGCAGCCCATACGCAAAGGACGCACTGAGCACGACGGCCGCGATGGCGAGCCAGGTATAGACCGTAAACGGGTCGGTGGAGAAGAGGGAGAAGATGTGGGTCAGTACGAAGGCCTTGCTGAACCCCGAAACCTGGGTGGTAGGACGACCCAGTTCGGCGTGGGGGTTCCAGGTGGAGAGCCAGCCCGACCCGTTACCCCGCAGTTGGATCTGGAGTGTGGGCAGATAGATGGAACTCTGGTCCGAGAGCTTGCGGCTCGATCCCCCGGCAGTTTCTGGCGTCGGAGCTAGACCCATCTCCACGCCGTTGTCATGGGCGAAGATCACCTCGCCGCGCAACAACGGCGGGCCAAAAAACCCGAGCAAGACGAGAGCCAGGAGAAGCTTTGCGCTGCGGTGAGTCATGGGTACACCGATGAGTCTCTCTGGCCTGCGGATGCGAAGCAAGGGAGTGACCGTTCCTCCCTACAGCCGCAGGGCCACCATCGGACGAGCCCCGTCCCCTCGGATATACTTGGAAGCTGTCCTCCCTGACTGCGTGGCGGATTGGAGACCTTCCCGG
The DNA here is from genome assembly GCA_022447545.1 of Myxococcota bacterium. Taxonomy (GTDB): domain Bacteria; phylum Myxococcota_A; class UBA9160; order UBA9160; family SMWR01; genus JAKVBI01. The sequence continues at coordinate 78,006 of JAKVBI010000018.1, read as the reverse complement.
GGTGGCTCGGGAAGTAGAACTGCAGGAGCCCCGGCGATGGGCACGGCCAAGGTCGATGTTCTCGTCTCTGGACCCTCCCCGCTTGGAGGGGCCGCGCCATGAACGACTCACCTCGGCTAGGGCGGAGACGAGAGGTTGCGACAGGCTGGCTTGCCGCCGGGATCTGCGGAATCGTGTCCGTGGGCGGCACCTATCTGGCCGAATCGCTGTACATCAACCACGACGCGGCCGCCTATTTGTTGCTCGCCGAGCGCGTCCTCGACGGCGCCACCCTCTACGAGGACACGGCCACCCCCAACCAGCTGATCCTGGTGTATCTCCACCTGATTCCAGCCGCTCTCGCTCAGATCAGCCCGCTTTCGAGACCGACCGCGTTCTACGTGTTTGTCTTCGCCCTGGCAAATCTGTGCACCCTTCAGGCCTGGCGCGCGTTGCGCGGTGCCCCACTGCTCGGCGAACCCGTGGCTCGCGTGGGCGTGGTGACCCTGCTTTCAGCATCCCTGTTCGCGCTGCCCTTCGCGCGCGGTAGCGACTTCGGCCAGCGCGAGCAGCTGTTCTGCGCACTGATTGCCCCGTACGTGCTGACCTGCGTCCGTCACCTTCTCGGGGCACCGGTGCTAATGACGCGGGACAGGATCGCCAACGGGGTGCTGGCAGCGATAGGCTTCGTCATCAAGCCACACTTTCTCGCCTTGTGGCTGTGCTGCGAGCTCTGGATGGCACTGCATCTGGGTTTCGCGCAAAGCTGGCGACGCTTGGAACCGAAAGTGGTTGCCGTCAGTGGTGCCCTCTACGCAAGCCTCTGGGCTCTCCTGCACCCTGGGGTCCTGCCATTGATCGGTCCTTTTGCGGACTCCTATGCAGCCTTCACTCGCAGCTTCGCCGAACGGGCCTCGAGCCTGACGGGCTCGGCTTGGGTTGCAGCACTGTTGACGGGTTTTGCACTGCTTCCGAGCACACGAGTCGCCAAACCGCGCTTCGCCGTGCTGGGGCTCGGCCTGTGCCTGATGGCCACCAGCGGCGCCATCTTCTGGTTTCAGAGCGGGTTTGGCTACCACCTCTACCCCGTCTCGTTCTTCGCGATCTCCACCATTGGCTGGTCACTGATCCTCTACCCCCGCCAGGCCCTCCCTATGGTCGCCGCAGTCGTACTGGCCGCTACGCTGATCCGGGACACGCGCGATGCCGTGGCAACCGCCCGTGACGACCGGGATCGGATCGAACGACTCGGCGAACGGGTCGGTCCGCAGATCACGGGCAGAGAGGTCATGGTGCTGAGTACCGGTCTCTATCCCTGGTACTCCATCATGCTGCAAACCGGTGCGCGCTGGAGCGGCTCTCTGTGGTTCCCGAAATATCTGGCAGCCGCCTATCGTTCGGCACGAGGCTCGGAACGTGAGCCCCTCTACCACACCCCGGATCGAATGACGCCGAGCGAGCGCTTCTACCACGAGATCATCCTGGACGATTTCACCAGCAACCCGCCGGAGGTGGTGATCGTTTCCACTGGGCTCCGACATCGAGCCATGCCAGGCATGCGTTTCGACATCCTGCGCAACTACTCCACGGACCCGCGCTTCCGCGAACTATGGAGCCACTATCAACCCTTCCTGACGTCACCAGAATTCACCTTCTTCCTGCGGCACGACGGATCGCCGCGAAGTGGAGTCCGATGAGTGGGTCTCCGCCCATGCTCCGCCGAACCGGCGACGCCGTGGCCCTGGTGACCCTCCTCGTCCCCTACGCGCTGCTCGCCCATCGCTTCTGGTTCGTCACCGACGACGCCTACATCAGCTTCCGCTACGCGCGACACTGGGCAATGGGAATGGGGCTGCGCTTCAACCCCGACGATGCCCAGCCCGTCGAAGGCTTCAGCAATTTTCTGTGGGTTGCCCTGGCGACACTGTGCGAGTCCGTGGGCATACCGCCGGAGCAGGTTCTCCTCTGGCTGTCGTTCAGCTGTGGCGCACTGCTGCTGATCTGGGTCTTCCGGGTCCTGCGCGACACCGGATTGGACCCGTTGGCAAGCCTGGTCGCCACGGCATTCGCAGGGTGGTCTCCCGCCTACGCGCTCCACGCTTCGACGGGCCTCGAAACACTTCCCTACAGCCTGGTGATGTTTGCGCTCTTTCACCGGTTGGTGATCCGCGAGCAAGGGATCGACATGAGGGGCGCCCTGATCTGCGGCGTCGCCCTGACACTATTACGCGTCGAGGGATTCTTCTGGTGGATCCTGATGCTGGCCCTGTGTTCCGCCACACGGGCACGGGCGGGGCAGGACTGGCGCCGGCCCGTGGCCATCCTGGCCACCTGCGCGGTGTTGCTGGCCGTTGCCGTAACCGCCGCCCGAGTCCTCCATTTTGGCGACCCCATCCCGAACACGGTGCGTGCCAAGGCCGGCTTCGGCCCCGAGCGCCTGGCGCGAGGTTTTGCCTACCTCGCGCACTTCCTGACAACCTTCGTGACCCCCGCAGCGTTCCTCGTTGCCGCGCCATGGTGCGGATATCGTTCCCTCACGCCTCGGACGACCGCAGCGATCGGCATGGCGCTGGCCATCTGGGGCTACGCGGTAGCCGTAGGGGGGGACTTCATGGCCATGGGGCGCTTCCTCGTTCCCAGCCTTGCCTTCGTGGCACTGACCATCGGAGCGGCACTCGCACAGATCGACCGCCAACGCGTTCCGGTCCTGGGTATTGCATTGGTAACCCTGATGGTCGGGTTCCTGCCTGCGTGGAACCTCCATCTCGCTCCCGAGAGGCTGCGCTCGCACTTCCACATTCACGGGGCGACTCCGTACATCACCGACTACGAGCGCTTCGTCTTCCAGCGCGAAAATGCTCTGCGCTGGGTGCGACGCGGCCAGGCGCTCGCGCGCTTCTCCGACCCGAGCCCGCGACCGAGTGTGGTGCTCGGTGCCATCGGCGCCACCGGCTACTACTCGGGTCTCACAGTCTTCGACCAACACGGTCTGATCGATCGGGAAGTGGCCCGGCAACCCGTGAAATCCGGCGCCATACCCGGACACGAACGATACGTCTCCCCGGGTTTCTTCCTGGCGCGTTCACCGACCTTTCTGTTTGCCGAACTCTCCGACGGCGCCAGCCCTGCGGCCATCGCCCGGACCCTCCAACGCAACGCCCAGGTCTTGCGCAAGGCCGGTCTCGAAGAGAGCTATGTCCCCCGCGCGCTGCGGCTCGACGGCCCCGAGGAGCGTCAGCACCCCGAGTATCTACTCGTCGGGCAGAGAATCCCCGCCGGTCGTGATCCAGATCGCGCCTGGAGACGCTACGAGCGGACACAGACCCAGCTCTCTGGCTCAGGAGCGACGAGGTGAGAGGCACCACGGCTGCTTCCCACAGGGGGAAGCTCCCGCTGGGCTTCGGTTATGCTTCTGCGCACCGGAGTGACACGACATGAAGTTCCTCTCGCCCCAAATTGCCCGGCTGGCGGGCCACCGCGACGCGCGACAAAAGCGCGCCACCCTGTTCCGGTTCCTGGCCCTTCTGGGTACGGCGATCGCTGTCTACTCCTTCCTCTTCCACGTCCTGATGGCCCACGAGGGTCAAGATCACTCGTGGCTGACGGGCTTGTACTGGACTCTGACAGTGATGAGCACGCTGGGGTTCGGAGACATCACTTTTCACTCCGACGCGGGCCGGGTCTTCAGCATCGTGGTGTTATTGTCGGGAATCGCACTGCTCCTCATCGTCGGGCCGTTGGTGGTCATTCAAACGGTGGCGGGCCCCTGGCTCGAGGATCAGCTGCGCCACCAGGCTCCGCACGAAGTCGCTGTGGGGACCAGCGGCCACGTCATCATCTGTCAATTCGACGAAGTCGCCGCAGCGTTGGGCGAGGCCCTGCGAGAGCACGAAATTCCCTACTTCATCATCGAGCCGGATCCAGTGAAGGCCGCCGCTCTGCTTGCCGAGGATGTCCCCGTCATCCTGGGCGACCACGATGCGGAAGGGACCTACGAAGCCATGCGGGTCAGCACCGCTCGTGTCGTGGTCACCAACCTCAGCGACCCTGAGAACTCCAACGTCGCCCTGACGATTCGCCAGTCCCATCCGGAGGTGCCCATCTTCGCCTTCGCCGATGAATCCGATTCCGTGGATGTGCTGGAGCTCAGCGGGGCCAACGAAGTCCTTCCTCTGAAGGTCCGGCTGGGCGAGTCCCTCGCAACCCGGGTGACGGCGGGAACCGCTCACGCCCATCCCGTCGGACGCTTCAAAGACCTCGTGATCGTGGAGTTTCCCATGGAACACACGGGTCTCGCAGGGCGCACGATCCAAGACACCAACCTGCGCAAGCTCACGGGACTGAACATCGTGGCCTGTTGGGAAGCCGGGCGGCTCCTACCGGCAAGACCCGGCACCGTGCTTGGGGAGCACAGCGTCCTGGTCCTGGTTGGTACCACCGACCAGATCGCCGAACTCGACGCCATGTTCGCGATCTATCACCCCAACGAGAACCCCGTGATCGTGATCGGCGGCGGCAAGGTCGGACAGGCCACGGTCCGTGCTCTGGGTCGCCGCGGGGTGAGTGTCTGCATGATCGAGCGCAACGAGGGCCTGCGTCCGGCCCTCGAGGGCCTCAGCGATCGGCTGTTGGTCGGCGACGCCACAGATCGCAGAATTATGATGCAGGCGGGCCTCGAGCAGACCCCGTGTGTGGTGCTCACGACCAACGACGACGCCATCAACATCTTCCTGGCCGTCTACTGCCGTCGGCTCGCCCCGGACGTTCACATCGTCAGTCGCATTACGGGCCTGCGCAACCTCGAAGCGATCCACCGGGCGGGGGCCGACCAGGTCCTCAGTGAGACCACCCTGGCCGTGCACGCAGTTCTCGACCAGGTGCGCGGCACCGAGACCAGCATCATGGCCGAAGGTGTGGACATCGTGATCGAACCCGTCCCCTCCGTTCTCCACGGCAAGCGGATCGAAGAATCGGGAATCGCGGACCTCACGGGTTTGAACGTCATCGCGCTCCAGCTCCGGGACGGAGGCATCGTCAGCCCCCAGGCCAGCACGGAACTCCGAGACGAGCACGAACTCGTGATGTTGGGGAGTCGTGAGCAGCGGGAGTCATTCCGCCAACAGTTCTCCTGAGCGCCGCGCCGGACCCCGCGGTCCGTTTCGAGGTAACTCGGTGATCAAGACCATCGCCCTGATCGCACGCCGGCCAGACCTCGCCCAGAGTTCCTTTCGGAACCACTACGAGAGCCAGCATGTGAGCTTGGCAGTCCCCCTCCTGCCATCTCTCAAGAAGTACGTACGCAACCACCGGCTGGATGGAGACCTCGGGCCTGGGATCTTCGACTGCATGACGGAGTTCTGGTATCCCGACCCGGCAGAGCTGTCTTCGGTGGTTGCCCGGCTCGACGGACCCGAAGGTCACGAGATTCGAGCGGACGAACTTCGCTTCATGGACAAGGCCCGCAACACCTTCTTTCTCGCCGACGAGGCCCTGATCGAGGGCCCTGAGCGCCAGGAGCCACTGAAGGACGTGCGAAAGTTCGTTCTGTGGACGCCGCAGCGCCCGACCGCAGCAGCAACCGATGAGATCCCGCAGAGGCTGTGTGAGGAACTGTTGCCCCGGCTCATCGAGCGAGTCTCCGCTCTCCGCTGCACCCAAGACACCCCGCGGCCCGGACCCAACCCAGCCCCGGTTGCGGCACTGGCTTCACTTTGGTGCCCGGCCCAGATCGATGGGATTCCCGCAGACCTCTCTAGCGATGACATTCCCTACCAGACCTGTGAGGTCACCGAGCACGAGACACCTCTCCAAGGGCCTTGACGGGTCGACGGCCACGACCGGGAAGAGCCCGTGCCCAGCAATCTGCCAGAATCCAAACCCGCCATCCGGAGGAACTCGCGATGATCCTTCTCGACCCAAACCAACACGACCGCTTCTACCCCGACGAACGTTCTCGAGAGGTGATGCGAAAAACCATCCGGTTCTTCGAGACCAAAGGCAAGCGTGCCCTCAAGCGAGACGACCGTGAGCGCGTGTGGTACGCGGACTTCCTCGAATTTGTGAAGGAGGAACGGATCTTTGCGACGATGTGCACCCCGGCGGGCTACGGGGCATCGGACTCGCGCTGGGACACCTGGCGGATCTGCGAGTTCGCCGAAATTCTCGGCTTCTATGGGCTGCACTATTGGTACACGTGGCAGGTCTCCGTCCTCGGGCTCGGGCCCATCTGGATGAGCGACAACGAAGCCATCAAGCAGCGGACCGCACAGCTACTCGAGGAGGGTGGGATCTTCGCCTTTGGGCTTTCCGAACGAGCCCACGGCGCCGACGTGTATTCCACCGACATGGAACTCATTCCCCGAGAAGGAGGCAACTACGAGGCACGGGGCGAAAAATACTACATCGGCAACGGCAACAAGGCTGCCATCGTTTCGACCTTCGGGAAGGTCCGCGATAGCGAAGACTACGTGTTCTTTGCCGTCGACTCCCAGCACGACCGCTATGAATGCAAGAGCAACGTAGTGAACACCCAGTCCTACGTCTCCAACTATGCCCTTCACGACTACCCCATCGAAGAATCAGAAATCCTCTCGCGCGGGCGCGATGCCTGGAATGCTGCCCTCAATACGGTCAACATCGGGAAGTTCAACCTGGGCTGGGCGTCCATCGGCATCTGCACTCACGCCCTCTATGAGGCGGTTCGACACGCCGGGAACCGCCATCTCTATGGGCAGACCGTCACAGATTTCCCTCATGTGAAGCAACTCTTTACCGACGCCTACACGCGTTTAGTGGCCATGAAGCTCGTGGCACTGAGAGCCGCGGACTACATGCGCTCTGCGGGGACCGAGGACCGGCGCTACCTGCTCTACAACCCGGTCGTGAAGATGAAGGTCACCACCCAGGGCGAAGATGTCATCAACCACCTGTGGGATGTGATCGCAGCGAAAGGCTTCGAAAAGGACATGTACTTCGAGATGGCAGCTCGGGATATCCGCGCCCTGCCCAAACTCGAGGGCACGGTGCACGTGAACATCGCGCTCATCCTCAAATTCCTACCGAACTTCTTCTTCAACCCCGAAGAATACGCTGAGGTTCCCAGGCGCGATGACCCAGCGGACGACACCTATCTCTTCGAGCAGGGGGCGACGCGTGGGTTGGGACAGGTCCGCTTTCACAGCTACGAACCCATCTTTGCATCCTTCGACCTTCCCAACGTGGAGGTCTTCCGGGAGCAGATCGTCGTCTTCAAGGAAATGATGGAAAAGGCCACCCCAGGGGAAAGCCAGGCCAATGACATCGATTTTCTGATGTCCCTGGGCGAACTCTTCACCCTGGTCGTCTACGGCCAGCTGCTGCTCGAGAACGCCCGAATCTACGAGGTCGATTCCGATCTGGTGGACCAGATCTTTGACGTCATCGTGCGGGATTTCTCGCGCTTCGCCGTGGACCTGTACGGCAAGCCCAACAGTACACCCGCCCAGATGGAACACTGCCTGCGCATGATCCGAAAACCGGCCGCCGAGCCCGAACGATACGAACGGGTGTGGACCGAGCAGGTTCTACCGCTGAAAGACCGCTACGAAATGAACCCCTGAGTTCTGCCGCGAGCACGGCTCCTGCGTCACGCGGCCCGATCCGAGGCCTCCTCAAACACTTCCGGCAGGTACGACTCCGGAAACCGGTAGAGGTCGACGGCATTGTCCCAGAGAATCTTGCGCTTGGACTCGTCCGAGACCTTGGGCAGGTCAAGGAACGTCTGGACCGAATGCGGGTACTTTGAATCGGGATGTGGGAAGTCACTTTCCCACACGATGCGATCATCCCCCAACTCTTCGATGGTCTGGTAAACGAGGTATTCGTCCGGCTCCACGGAGATCCAGCAGTTGCGAAGGAAGTACTCCCGCGCGGACTTGGTGCACTCGGGTTTCTCGTACCCCCCGGACAGTTCGAGGTGCTCCTCCATGCGCCACAACCACCACTGGACCCACGAACAGTTCGCCTCCATGTAGGCGCAGCGCAGCCGGGGAAAGCGCTCGAACACCCCGTTGCAGATCATGGACAACATCGCCATCTGTGCTTCGTGAGGGTGCTCGACGGTATGCCATTCGGTGAAGGATTCGAAACGGTCGGCACCCGCCGCCGGACCATTGAGGCCCATGAAATCGTGGGTCGCGAAGGGACAATCGAGATCCTGCAGGATTTCATAGACGGGGTCGTAGTAGCGATCGCCGAGCGTGCGGTGGTTGAAGGGGTTCGGCCGTGCCCAAAATGCGCGGATCCCCAACACCTCGTAGGCGTAGCGAATCTCCTCGACCGCTCGGGACACATCGTTCAAGGGGACCGGAAATGCCGCCAACACACGGCCTTCGGAAGTCTCCCTCATTTCTTCGGCCCAACGACCGTAGGCTCGCGACATCCCTGCCTGGAGTTCACCATCGATACCATCGATCCACATGTCGTACTCGGGACCGTAGATCACCATGATGTCGATGCCCTCGGGCTTCATGGCCCGTGCTACCGCATCTCCCGGAAAGCCGGCGTCCACCACATCGGCCCCGTACTTTTCTCGCATGTTGTCATAGGTCCAACTGACCGCTTCGAGGTGGTTTCCGTGACGCGTCACGTGGCTCTGGGTGTAGCGGCCGTCCACGGTGGCCGGGCGATAGGCCTCGCGGCCGGGTACCGCACGCCAACCCACCCTTGCCTGAAATTTATCGTCGAGGAAGCGTTCCCAGATATTTTTGGGGTAGACGACATGTCCGTCTGCATCGAAGACCTTGAACCCATTGCGCATGGTTGTCCTCCTGAGGCGCCGCGGCCCCGCTCATTCTAACCCGCCAGCACGCGCCGGGCTGGCCAGCCCCCCCGGCGATCAGCGCAGTTCGCGCTTGAGGATTTTGCCCGTCGGGCCCTTTGGAAGCGAATCGATGAACTCTACGATCCGAGGATATTTGTAGGCCGCGACGCGCTCCCGGCAGTAGTCGATGAGCGACTCCTCGGTCAGCTCGGCATTGCTCGACACCACGATGGCCTTGACCTCCTCGCCGTGGCTCTCGTGGGGAACGCCGATTACCGCCGCCTCGACGATGTCCGGGTGGCCGTAGAGAACCTCCTCGACTTCTCGCGGATACACGTTGAACCCACCGCGAATGACCAGGTCTTTGACACGATCGACAATTCGGTAGGAGCCGTTCGGATCGCGGACCCCGACATCCCCACTGTGGAACCAGCCACCCCGCATGGTTTCAGCAGTGGCGTCGGGACGCTTGAGATAACCCTTCATGATGTTGTGACCGCGAATGCAGATCTCTCCGCGCTCGCCATCGGGCAGAGGTACGTCCTTTTCGTCGAGGATCGCCATCTCGACGCCCCAGACGGGATAACCGATCGAACCGGGTGTTCGCGGTCGCTGGGTGTCATTGAAACAGGCGACCGGCGAAGTCTCCGACAACCCATAGCCCTCGAGAATGGAGACGGGGTACTTCTCCTCGAAGGATTTCATCACCTCCACGGGCATGGGCGCTCCGCCGGCCAGGCAATACCTCAACGCCGACAAGTCGTACTCGCGCTCGGGCTCGTGGTGGAGCAGCGCGAAGTACATGGTGGGGACCCCGGCGAACAGTGTGACCCCGTCGCGCTCCATGATCTCGAAAGCCTCGCCTGGAGTGAAGCGAGGCAGCAGAGTAAAAGTGGCACCCAGAGCGAGACTCGCGTTTTGAATACATGTCTGACCAAAGGAATGAAACAGAGGCAGAGTCGCGAGCATCACCTCATCGCGTTCCAGAGGAATCAACTTGGGCACCACCATCGAGCAGTTGAGGTAGAGGTTCGAGTGCGTCAGCTCGGCACCCTTGGGTTTGCCCGTAGTTCCCGAGGTGTACAGGATCACCGCCGTATCCGTGGCCAACGTATCGTGAGGGCGATCGATGGGCTCCGTCGACGCGAGATCGGCGAGGCTCTCGTCCTCCCCTCCGTCGGCCCACACGACCGGCACACCCGCAGCCTCCGCCCCTTCCCGCGCCGCCTCGGCAAAAAGCGGATGAGCGATCAACAGACTGGCTTCGGAATCCTCCAGGTGATAGGTGACTTCATTGCTCGTAAGAAGAACATTGAGGGGAACCACCGTGCAGCCGGCGTAGAGGATCCCGAAATACGCCATGCTGAACTCGGGGAGGTTCGGCACCAGAATCGCTACCCGCCCGCCAGGTCCGAGGCCACGCGCCGCGAGCCCAGCCGCAATGCCGCGAGCCGTGCCGTCGAGCTCCGCGTAGGTGACGCGGCGAGCGCCATGCACGATGGCCGCGTGGTCCGCTCGAACCGTGGCGTTGGCCTGGAGGATCACTCCCAGGTTGAGGTGCATTTGGGTTCTCCTTGTCGTAGGGCCTGTGGATCACCGCAGCGCGATTTCAAACCGAGAGCCAACACTCGGCTACCCAGCTATTGGCGTGCGTACATCCCCAGCAGGACGAAGCCCGCCAACACGAAGGCCGCGCTCGCGCTAATCACCGCGAACCAACCCGCGCGACGATGCGAAGCGCGTGCGCTCTCGGGCGAAGGGGTGTCGGACAAACGGCCACTGGCCGGGAGGCTCCTGCGAAACTTCCAGGCCCGATAACCCGCCCAGGCACCTCCCAGGATCATACCCAGCACACACAACTCGTGGATCCGAAGAACCCATAGCGACGCCGTGCTCCACTGTGCCAGGTTCTCCCGGCCCAGAAACAGCAGCTTGAGCGCATAAGAGCCGACAAACAGGAAGACGAGACTGGCACTGGCGAGCATGTAGCGGCGGTGACCCTTCAGGTCCCGCTGTCGAATGCGCGTCACGCCCTTCCAGGCAAGACCCACCAGGAGTCCGAAATTGACTAGAGCCCAAGTCCAATAGGCAAGGTTCGCGTCCATTCGAGGTTCCAATCGAGCAAAGTTCAAGCAAGCGGGAGGGCTGCTGCTCAGACAGGCAGATCCTCGCGCGAGAAAATGGATTCGAGTTCGAGGCCCCGCTCCGCAAAGGCGGCCGCGGCGCCTTCGCCCCGGTCCACGAGGCAGATCACCCGCGCCACGGATCCACCCTCAGCCTGGACTGCATCGAGGGCCTGTAGGGTGGATCCGCCCGTGGTGACCGTGTCCTCTAGCAGTGCCACGCGTTGACCCTTCTCGAAGCCGCCTTCGATCTGCTTGCCGAGTCCGTGCGACTTGCTCTCCTTGCGCACGAAGAAGCCGAGCAGGGGACTCGTGGGATCCGAAAGGTCCGAGGCGCCCAGAACGGCCGAAACCAGCGGAACTGCGCCAACCGCCATGCCTCCCACAGAGTCCACAGCAGGTCCCACCCGGAGTCGCTCGAGCACGAGCCGCCCCGCCAGTGCCACCCCGCGTGGCCGCATCAGCGTCTGGCGAAGATCGAGATAGAAGTCGCTCTCGCGCCCACTGCTGAGCACCACTTTCTGGCGTCGAAACGACACCTCGAGAATCAGCTTCAGCAACTCGCTGCGTGCCGGATCACTGCTTTCGGATGCCAAGCGCAAACTCCGCGATCATCTTGCGATGCAGTTCGCTGGTGCCCTCTCCGAACTCCAGCGCCTTCGCCTCCAACAGGAGGCGGCCCACCTCGTATTCTTCCGACAGCCCGTAACCACCGTGAACCTGGATGGCGTCGAGGGCATTGTAGGTCGCAGCCTCACTCGCTGTGAGCTTCGCCAATGAAGACTCCATGCTTGCGCGCTCGACCCCTGCGTCCTTCATGCGACCCAGGCGGTAGACGAGGGCACGGGCCCCCTCGGTGCGACAGATCATGTCGGCGATCTTCTGCTGAATCATCTGGAACTCGCCGATCTTCTGGCCAAAGGCCTCCCGCTGCTGCGCGTAGTCAAGCGCCAGGTCGATACAACGCTGGGCCTGTCCCACACAACGCGCCGCCACCGAATAGCGCCCCATGTCCAACGCTCCACCCAGTACCGGGAAGCCCCGCCCCTCCTCTCCCAGACGGTTGGTTTCGGGAACGAACACCGAGTCGAAGTGAACCTCCGCCAGGTTGTCGCGCTTGAGGGTGCGCATGGGAAACTCTCCGATCGCGATGCCCTCGCTGCCGGGTTCCACCAGGAAAGCCGTCACGCCCTTGTGCCTCTGGGAGCGATCGAGGGTCGCCACCACGAAGAACAGGCCCGCATGAGCGGCGTGGGAAATGAACACCTTGGTTCCAGTGATCCGATACCCACCCTCGACCCGCTTGGCCTCGGTCCGCATGTTCCCGAGGTCCGTGCCGCCTCCGGGTTCCGTCAGGCAGGCCGAGGTGAGAATTTCGCCAGCTGCCATGGCGGGCAGCCATTGGCGCTTCTGTTCTTCCGTACCGTGGCGCAGGATCGATCCGCCCACGAGCGAGTTGGTGACCGAGACCACCGAAGCGACCACCCAGTCGATGCGCGCCAGTTCTTCACAGATGACCCCGTAGCTCAGAACGTCGCTGAACGACCCACCATATTCTTCGGGGATCATCGGACCCATCAATCCCAGCGGTGCCAATTTGGCGATCAGGTCCGTCGGGTACTCGCAGGCGCGTTCGTAGCGCTCGACGTGAGGGGCGATCTCCTTTTCCGCGAATTCGCGCACCGCACGCCGTACCTGGCGCTGCTCGACACTCAGGTCGAAGTCCGCCATACGCTCCGTGGATTGTCCTAGGCCCATAAACAGCGTCGCTCCAGCCGTGGTCGCCGCCAGCATAGCGGTCTGCGCCGCACCCTGGACGCAAAACTGCGGCCAATTCGCCCCCACCAGGAGGTGACGCCGGGGTTCATCTCGTCTACGCTCCGCGATCCGCAAGAACCGATCCGCCCTGCACCCCGAGGTGAGCCGTGAAGAAAGCCCAGGCGCTCCCGCACCGGAATCGCGGCAAGACCGCGCGTTATCGCTCCAAGCTCAAGGCCAAGCGCCGCCGCACTCGACTGCGCCGAAGCTCCGGTCAGCGTCGCACCTACCGCTAGACCCCGAGGCCATCCCGTGCCGGGGGCTGAGCCCGTATTCCGTTACACCCCGGAGGGCCAAAGCGGTGCCGCGCGCGCGGGCCGCTTCTCCACCCCCCACGGCTCCATCCAGACACCGGCCTTCATGACCGTGGGAACCCACGGGGCCGTGAAGGCCATGACCCCGGAGCAGCTGCGGGGCACCGGTGCCGAGGTGGTACTCGCCAACACCTACCACCTCTCGTTGCGGCCGGGGGCTGAGCTCGTGGCCAAGCTCGGGGGGCTCCACGACTTCATGCGCTGGGATGGGCCCATTCTCACGGACAGCGGAGGCTTCCAGGTCTTCTCCCTGCCCGACAAAGAAATTCGCGATCGCGGGGTGAAGTTCCGTAACCAACTCGACGGGTCGAGCATGGAACTCACCCCCGAACGAGCCATCGAGGCCCAGAACACACTGGGTGCCGACATCATCATGGCTTTTGACGAGTGCACCCCGTTTCCCGCCGACGAGAGCCTGGCCCGAACGGGGGTGCGCCGAACCCTCCACTGGATGGAGCGCTGCCTGGCCGCGCACGCCAACCCCGAGCAGGCCCTGTTTGGCATCGTGCAGGGCAGCGTCTACCGCCGCCTGCGTGCTGAATGCGCCCGGGAACTCGTGGACCTGGACCTTCCTGGCTACGCGATTGGCGGTGTCTCGGTGGGGGAGGGGCACGAGTTGCTGTGCGACATCACGTCGTTCACAGCTCCACTGCTACCCGACCACAAACCACGTTATCTGATGGGGGTCGGTCTGCCGGAAGATGTCCTGGCCGCCATCGGGTACGGGATCGACCTGTTCGACTGCGTGATTCCGACCCGCTACGCACGCAGTGCCTCGGTGTTCACCGTGCGTGGCCGCATCCGACTGACCCACCGCCGGTACCGACGCGACGCCTATCCCATTGACCCCTCTTGCGACTGCGCAACCTGCCAGGCCGGGTTCAGCCGCGCCTATCTCCACCACCTGTACGCCGCCAACGAAGTCCTCTCGGCCATGCTCGCGTCAGTCCACAACGTCCGGTTCTATCAGCGGCTCGTTCAGGGGGCCCGCAAGGCCGTGCTGGCGGGAGAATTCGAGCGCTACCAACGGGAATTTCTAGCCGGATACGCAACGTCGCCTCAGGGAAGCCGAACGGCCAGGGCCCGGAAGGGGCGCAAAGCGCGCTGAACCCCCAGCTGCCGAGATTCAAGGTCTGCGGGAAACCACCGATGAGTTGGAAAACCCACACCCGTGGAGCCCAGCTTGTTGCGCGTATTCTGCACATGGTCCCTGCTTCTCAGCCTCGCCCTGGCCTCATCTGCGCAAGCGGAGGGGCGACGACTCCACCCCGGGATCGACGTGCTGGACAATGCAGTCCACATCGCCCCGGCGGCCGCTGAGCGGCTCGTGTTGTTCGCCATGCGCAGGGGGTTTTCGGTGGGCCGTGCGGGGTCCGTCTTTGACATCGAGACCGGGGCCCGGGTGCGGTTGTTGGGAGGCGTGACACTCACGGGCAGCTACCGACTGCTGGGCTACGACGGCCAGGCCACGGGGCGCCAGGGCCTGGATCCCCAGGCCCGGGGTCCTTTCGTCGCCCTGGGCGTGAATTTCTAGGCCCGCCCCCCGGCAGATTCCACTGCGCCGGTTACCCTCGGCCGCTCGATGGAAAACGGGGGGAACCGTGGGACCCAGATTTCGAGAAGACCTGTTGACTCCCGACCAGGTGCTCGCCCGCTACCGCGGAGGCCCGAGCGCTGGGGTCTTCACGGATGGATCCTGCTCGGGTAACCCCGGCCGGGGCGGTTGGGGTTGGGTGTGGGTCGAAGACGGTGAGATCGTGCAAGAGGACCACGGCAGCGAGGAACACACCACCAACAACCGCATGGAGCTGACGGCGCTGATCGCCGCGTACCGCGTGCTTCCCGAAGATGCCGAACTCCCCATGTACTCCGACAGTCAGCTTTGTGTAAAAACCGTCAACGAATGGGCGGCGGGATGGGAGCGCCGGGGTTGGCGACGCTCGAAAGGACCCATCGCGAACCTGGAACTCGTTCAGGAGTTGTACGCACTGGCGGGCTCACATCCGGGTGTCTCCCTCCAATGGATCCGGGCCCACGAGGGCTCGCGTTGGAACGAATATGCCGACGCGCTGGCCACGAGTTTTCTGCGAGGGGATTGAGTGAGCCCACGGGGCGCCGCCCCGCCGAGCCCCTCAGCGCATCTCCTTCGGGGTGTGCTTCTCCGTCACCCAACGGCCCGCGTAGGCGGCCAGGCGACGAGGCAGTAAGCGGCTGGCCACCATGGCGCGCGCCCAGTTGAACCATCCCGTGATCAGGGTCGTCTGGCGACCGAGGGCTTCGAGGGCCTCGCGCACCACCGCAGCGGGGGGTGCTCCGCCGTGGGGGAGCTCACCCGCGACCGCCTGGAACTCTGTCTCCGTGACCCCGGGCGCAACCACCAACACATCGATTCCTTCGGCGGTAAGCTCGGTGGCCAGGGCCTCCCCCCAGTGTTGGTCGAATGCCTTGGTGGCCGCGTACACGGCATGGAGGGGGAGCGGCTGATAACTGGACACCGACCCCGTGATGATCACAGCTCCGCGCTTGCGCTCACGCATCGCCGGCAGCAGGCGACTGGTCAGGACCACCGGTGCCGAGCAGTTGAGGGACACCATGTCTCTCAGCCTGTCCGTGGCCTGCTTGTCGAAGCGGCCGTGGTACCCGTACCCGGCGTTGTTGACCAACAGGCCCAAATCGAGCGAAGCGGCGGCTTGCGCCAGACGCTCGACGTCGACGGGGTCTGCGAGATCACAGACGATGGACCGAGTGGCTACGCCGTGGTCACGTTCGAGTTCCTCGGCGAGGGCGTCGAGCCGATCCCGACGGCGGGCCGTCAACAGACAGGACATGCCTTCGGCCGCCAGAGCGCGTGCGAATTCCGCGCCGAGCCCCCCAGAGGCCCCAGTCACGAGCGCCCATTCCCCATATCGCTCGCGCAGTGACGAGTTGGGTTGGAATCTCTCCCGAGCCCGCCATAGTGCCACGGCTGGGACGCAGAACACCGCAGCGGGGAGCAGGCCCAGCCACCAACGGTCCTGATACCACGCCGCCCAGGCCCACATGCTGAAGGCCACCTGAAAGACGTAGAGAGATGCCCAGGGCCACATCCAAGTCCGCATGCGCAGAAAACCGTAGGTCCCGGTGGCGTAGACGAACCAGTGCAGGGGCTCGGCGAGCTTCGCCTGCCAGCCGACGAACATGATCCCGAACCAGACTTCCTGGTCCATGGCAGCGGGCTTGATGAACAGATCCCACGGCAGGTAGACGAACGCCATGTAGGCGCAGAAGATCATCAGAACGTTCATCCAGCGCGGACGCCCGTCCAACAGCTCCGCCAACCAGCCGGTGAGAGCAGCCATCATGGCCGCACCCTCCGCCCGCCGCGGCGGCTCGGGCGGCCGGCGAGCCTTCGGCAAACGGCGGGGCCGGCGATGTTCACGGTGGACACTCCGCTGAGGGCCCCTCCGACGGGACCACCCGCTGCACCCTCGAGGCGACGACTCGGGGCGGCGAGGGGCCGCACCATATCACATTCGACGCCTAGACTCGGAACGAGCGGGCAGCCCTTCGGGGTCGCCCAGCCAACCTCCCACAACCCCGGGGCCCGGGATCAGGGCTCGACGAGACCCTCGCGAATGGCGAAACGGACCAGGCCCGAGACTTTGTGGATATCGAGCTTGTCCATCAGGTTCGAGCGATGCGAGTCGACGGTCTTGAGCGACACACCCAGCATCGCTGCAATCTCCTTACTCGACAGGCCCTCGGCGATCAGGCCGAGAACTTCTCGCTCGCGGTCGGTAAGCGCTGCAATCCCCGCACCCACCTCACTCTGCGGTCGCGCGATCACGTCCACCACCTGCTGCGTGATGGAGGGCGAAAGGTACGAGCCGCCCGCACAAACGGCATCGATGGCAGCCAACAGATCCTCGGAGTCGGCGTTCTTCACCACATAGCCCGAGGCGCCCGCCTTCAACACCTCCTCCACGTAGTTCCTGTTCTCGTGCATCGAAAGAACCAACACCTTGGTGGTGGTCCCGAGCTTTTCGATGCGCCTTGTCGCGTCGATGCCCGACAAGCGCGGCATCCAGATATCCATCAACGCGACGTCCGGCTCCTTTTCGAGAATGATCCGAACGGCTTCCTCCCCGTCTGAAGCTTCTCCCACCACTTCGAAATCCTCGCGGGTTTCGAGCAGCTTGCATATTCCTGCGCGAACGATTCGATGATCGTCGGCCACTACGATTCGAGTCTGCATTCTGGTCCCAACTTTCCGCCGCCTTCGCCCGACTCCGACCCGAGGCCTGCGAGCGCCCCCTCACATGATTGGCGGCCCGAGACAAACGTACTCGGATCGCCCTCAAGGGCGATCCGGCATTCAACCGATTTCGACAAGTGAAAACCCCAACTGGCGGCGACTGAACCCCTCTCTTCGGATTTGAGGGGGTCTATGGGGCGGTCATCGCTCGTCGGGCCCGGGCTGGAGCGGACTGCGGGCGAACTCCCGGGGCCAGCCCCCAGCAGGGTGGGGGCTTTGTGCCACGCCAGGAAGGGATTCCCCGGCGGGTGGGGTCCTGCATCGGGCCGAGGGGGCGACCCGAGGAGGCCCGGTCAGCTTCCAGGGCTGAGGGCGGCGACCACATCCTGGGGCGCCTGAACCAACTCGATCAGGACCCCCGCACCGCCAATGGGGTGATCGTCGTTGCCCTTCGGGTGAATGAAGCAAACGTCGTGGCCGGCCGCGCCCTTGCGAATCCCCCCTGGGGTGAACCGCACGCCCTGGCCGTCAAGCCATGCGACGGCAGCGGCGAGATCGTCAACCCAGAGCCCCACGTGGTTCAAGGCCGGGTCGTGGACTCGAGGGCGACCCTCGGGGTCGATGGGTTGCATGAGGTCTACCTCTACCGCGTGGGCACCTTGGCCAATTTCGATGATGTCCTCATCGACGTTCTCGCTCTCACTTCGGAACTGGCCCTTTGGCGTGAGCCCGAGCATCTCGACCCACAATTTCTGGAGGGGCGCTTTGTCGCGGCCCCCGACGGCGATCTGCTGAATTCCGAGAATCTTAAAGGTGCGATCCGACATGCTGCTCCCTCTGTATTGGCGAGCCGGGGCGGTCGCCACGTGCCTGGGCAAGCGACCCCGATTCACCGGTCCGAACTTCTATGCGAACACGTTTTCTTAGTATTGTCACGCCCCGGTGGCTCATGGCGAACCCACCTTAAACCCACGGGCCAAAAGATATTTTTCGGTACTCGACGGGCGGCTCGCCGCAGCGCGAAGAGTCTTCGCCTGCTTGAAGCACCCCCCGATGCGACGGCTCAGGGCCTGGGCCTCGGGACCCTCCAGAAGCTTCAGCAGGAGGTCGCCGCCGGGCTTGAGCAAGTGAGGAAGAGTCGCCTCCACGGCCAGGAGCAACTCCTCCTCCCGAGCGCGGTCCGTCACTCGGACCCCCGTCAATTTGGGCGCAGCGTCGCTGAGCATCACCTCGGCCCGGGCCCCCAGTTCCTCGAGGATCCGTCCGCACAAGGCCGGGTCCGACAGGTCGCCCCGGAGCGCAACGGCATTGGCCTCACTCAGCTCCGGCTCCATGGCGGTCACATCCACACCCACCACCCGCCCACGAGGGCCCACCGCGCGAGCCGCCACCTGCAACCAGCCTCCCGGCCAGCAGCCGAGGTCCACCACACGCTGGCCACGGCGCAGCAGCCGGTGGCGCTTCTGAACCTCCAGCAGTTTGTAGGCGGCTCGGGACCGATACCCTTCGCGCTTGGCGCGTTGGTGAAAGTGGTCCTTTCGCTGGTAGGCCACGTCGGATTCCTGCTCGCGAAGGGCGAGGCGGGCCGAGTGCGAGGTCAGCCGCGGGCCTTGACCGAGGCACGTACGTGAACGAGACCCTCGGCGTGGCCGGGTACGGCACCTCTCACGAACAACAGGCCCTTTTCCTGCTCGATCCGGACGATCTCGAGGTCGAGCACCGTGACACGCTCGTTCCCGAAACGGCCCGGCATCTTCGTGCCCTTGAGCACACGGCCGGGATAGGCACCGGCACCGATGGCTCCCGGATGGCGGAAATACTCGTGGGTTCCGTGGGTGCGGCGTTTGATCGCAAACCCGTGGCGCTTCACGACACCGGCGGTTCCTCGTCCCTTGGAGGTTCCGATGACGTCGACACGCTGGCCTGCTTCGAACAGGTCCACACCGAGCTGCTGACCCACTTCATACGCTTCGGCCTCTTCGCTGCTGATCCGGCACTCATGGAGCGCCCGTTGCGGGGCCACGCCTGCTTTGTCGAAATGGCCCTGCCGGGGGCGATTGGTACGTGAGGGACGGCTCGGGATGGCACCCACTTGAAGGGCCGTGTAGCCCTCCTTTTCATCGGACTTCTTCTGAACGATGGTGTTGGAGTCGGCTTGAAGAACCGTGACCGGTATACACTCCCCGGTCGATTCGAAGATCTGCGTCATGCCGAGCTTGCGACAGATGAGCTGGATGGCCACAGCATTTCTCCAACAGTGCGAATATCGGGCGGAATCGCCCGAGGGCGGCGGAATATAGGAGGATCCCGGGGGTATGTCGACCCGCAGACCCAACCAGGGGCGGCTGTTGGTGCTGGGGCTGGACGGCGCGAGCTTCAACGTCCTCGATCCCCTGGGGGCATCGGGGCGGCTCCCCCACCTGACGGCGTGGCGCTCTGCGGGAAGCTCCGGGGCCCTCGAGAGCACGGTACCGCCCATGAGCTTTCCCGCCTGGTCGACCTTCATGACGGGCCTCGACCCGGGCCAGCACGGCATTTTCGACTTCACCGAAAAAGTTCCCGGCGCCTATCGCGTGCGCTTCGTCAACGCCACCCACCGCCGGGGTGAGTCGCTCTTCGCCCGGGTCAGTGGCGCGGGGCTGACATCGTTGGTACTGGGCATGCCCGCCACCTTCCCGCCTGAGCCCATCCGGGGTTTGCTGGTCTCCGGCTTCGACTCGCCGGTTTCGGCGGGTAGTGACTCGCGCTCGGCGAGCGACCCGGGCCTGTACCGAAACCTCACCGAGCGGGTGGGGCCATGGATGGCCCAGGACCTCGATCAGCGTGCCCGGGAGGACGGGTGGCACGAGCGTGCCGCCGAGGGCCTGCTGGCGAGGATCGAACGCAAGACGGCCTTCGCCGTGGAGGCACTGGAGCAGCTCGAGGCCCGCGGGTCGCGCCCGGATGTCGGCGTGGTGGTCTTTTCGGAAAGCGACACGGTCTGCCATCATTTCTGGCGCGACCACGACCCCAGGTCGCCGCGCCACGACCCTTCGGCGAGCCTCCAGCGGCGGGACGCCATCGCTTCAGTCTTCGAGCGACTCGACCAGGCCTGTGGAGAAATCCGGCGGGCGTTCGGTGAGGACGCCCCATGTGTGGTGATGTCAGACCATGGCGCCCGAGGGGCGGGGCGCCACGTCGTCCACCTAGGCCGGCACCTCTGGGACTGCGGGTGGTTGCAACGCGCCCGTCCGCGCAGCCAGCCCCTGTCTCTCGACCGCATCGCGCGGGGTGCACGCGATGGCGCTCTCGCACTCCTGTCGCCGAGGGCCGCGGAGAAGATCTTCCGGCGGACCCGGTCCACGGCAGCGCGACTCGAGAGCATTGCCCGGTTCGGAGGAATCGATTGGGGGCGCACCGTGGCGTTCGCCGAGGAGGTCAACACCCAGCCAGGCGTCTGGATCAACCTGCGAGGCCGGGAAGCCGAGGGCTGCGTCGCACCGGCCGACTATGAGCGGGTTCGGCAAGGTGTGATCGACTCCCTGCTGGGTTGGAAACTTCCCGACGGTCAGGCCGCCATCGCGCGAGCTCGGCCCCGGGAGGAAGTCTACGATGGACCGTGCGTAGAGCGCGCACCCGACATCGTGGTCGAACTGGCCACGGACCACGGCTACGGTTTGTCCCTCGTTCACACGCCTTGGGCATCGGAAGACACCGCGAGCATCCGGCGCCTGGACGACGCGGAACTCGGGGGAGGAAGGGGTCGGGGAATGAACGGAACGCATCGGCCCGATGGCATCTGGATCGCCCACGGCGGGGCGGAGTGTCTGGACGCCCAGCCGGGCATGCAGCTGCGCGACGCCGTTCCTCGTTTTCTGGAAGCGCTCGGGATCCCCCACGAGCTCGAAGCCATCGAAAGGGCCGCCCATCACCCCAACGCTGCCAGCGACTACACCCACGACGAGGAGGATCTCGTGGCCAAGCGACTGCGCGACCTCGGCTACCTGGAATGACGACGGGCGACGATACGATCGAGTTGAGCCTGGTCTTTCCCGCATTCGACGAGGAGGACAACCTCAACCCTCTGCTGGACAGCGCCCTGAAGCTGGCCCCCCAGCTCACACCCCGCTTCGAGATCGTCATCGTGGACGACGGTAGCCGTGACGCCAGTGCGGCCGTCGTAGAAGAGCGACGGCGCCACGAGCCCCGAATCCGCCTCGTACGGCACTCGTCGAACCAGGGCTACGGCGCCGCCCTGCGCCTGGGGCTGCGCGCCGCAAGGGGCGAACTCGTGTTCTTCAGCGACGCGGATCTGCAGTTCGACCTCCATGAGCTCCATCTGTTGCTGCGCCATGTCGACGACTTCGACATCGTGGCGGGCTATCGCTCACCGCGGCGGGATCCCTGGCCGCGACGCATCATCGCAGCCGGCTGGAAATGGTTGGTTGGCAGCTTGTTCGACCTACGGGTCCGCGACATCGACTGCGCGTTCAAAGTCTTCCATCGACGTGTCCTCGCACAGATCCCCATCGAATCGATCGGAGCATTCGTCAACACCGAAATCCTGGTCCGCGCAAGAGCGAACGGCGCCCGAATCCACGAAGTCCCGGTCACTCATCACAGGCGCCGGCACGGGCGCCAAAGTGGTGCGAACCCGCGCGTCGTTCTGCGAGCATTGCTCGAAATGATCCGCCTCTACCGCGTCCTCCAAGATCCGGCGGCCGGAAAGCTGACATCGCTCACACGCGGCCTTGGCCCGAGCGCCTGATCCCATGCCCCGGGCTCCGCTTCGGTTGATCGAAGGGACATCCGAGCCTCCTTCAACCCACGAAACGCAGCTCCAGCGATCGCCTCACATCGCACTAGTGGGCGCCTTCCCCTTTCCACTCTCTCAGGGCTCGCAGATTTTTGCACGCGATCAGGCACTGGCGTTGCGCGCTGCTGGCGCCAGAATCACGGTTCTGTGTTATGGAAGCGGGGAGGCGGGCACCGTGGACCTAAGCGTCCTACGCACTTCCCCCCGCTCCGCTCCGCGAGCCCTGCAGTCGGGCCCCGCCCTCGCGAAACCGCTGGCCGACGCCGCGCTGTTGCGCCTGTTGATCTCGTCCCACCGAAGGCTTCGCTTCGACGCCATCCTCGCCCACAACGCAGAGGCCGCGTGCGTGGGTCTCGCAGCACGCCCCTGGATCCGGGTTCCCGTCATATACGTCGCCCACACCCTGCTCGGCCAAGAACTCTCTCGCTACGCCAAACGGGCATCCCAGCGAACCGCCTGCTGGCTCGACGGTGCCGGGCACCGCATCGACGCGTGGTTGGCGCGTCATGCGGACCAGGTCATCACCCTGGACGAAATCCCTCGCCGACGGCTCTCCGCCCACGCACATGGTGAAGTCTCGGTGGTCCCACCCGGCTTCACACCGGGGCCGACGCCGGAAACTGGCGAGATCAGGCAGGTTTGTTCCCGACACCAACTCACCCCCGGGCGTTTTGCCTTGTATACGGGGAACCTCGACGGCTATCAGGACCTCGGTGACCTGGCCGATGCCGCGCGCGCCTCTCCGAACCTCAACATCGTGGTTGCCACCCACGCCCCGGCTGACACGATCGCTGCCTTCGAAAAGGAAAACGGGCGGAGTCTGCGGGTCCTTCGCATGAGCCCCGCCGAGGCTCGGACCCTTACTCATGCAGCGGGAGTCGCGGTCCTTCCCCGGAGGAGACCTGGTGGATTCCCGGTAAAACTCCTCAACTACATGGAGGCGGCGCGTGCCATCGTCGCCCGCACCGGAGTGGCCGATGGCCTCGAACACGGACTTTCCGCCTGTCTGCTGGACGCCTCCGACCCGCCGAGCCGAATGGGCGCACAGTTGCGCAACCTGCTCGCCCGGGAAGGGGATGCTGCCCGACTCGGCCGGGGGGCACGGCGGCAACTCGAGTCGAGGCACGCATGGCCGGAGATCGCGGCCCGCACGCTGGAAGTCATAGAACGCGCCATCGGGTCCACGGACTCCTGGCAGCTCCCTGCTAGACTGCCCTCCCCCCGAGGCGGTGGGAAACCAGCAGATCGACCTGGAGCAGTGAATTGAAGGACCGCCTGGAACCGCGCCCGGGTCCACGCCCCCAGCCGCACGACCTAGACGAGTTGACGGCGCGTGTCCGCGACCGGGACGGCCCCCTTCGAATCAGCGGATTGAGGGGCACCGCCCGGGCAGCAGCGGTGGCCCACTTCGTCCGGTCTCAGGGCCCGCGACCAGTGGTCATCCTGGTCCCCCACGCCAAAGCAGCCGATGCCTTCGCCGAGGATCTCCGTGCGACTCTGGGCGAAAGCCCCTGGGGCAGGGTGCGACCCTTTCCTCGTCACGACTCTCAACCCTACGAGCGCTTCTCCCCCCAGCCATTCATCGTCGCCCAGCGCATGGATGTTCTGTACCGCTGGCTCCGCAGTGACGACACCGGTGGGGCGGACTCCGAGCCCGCACCGGTCGTAATCGCCCCCTGGACGGCGCTGGCCCTACGTGTTCCCTCCCCCGAGAGTGTCCGGGCGAGATCAGTCCATCTCGAGGTGGGCCAGACCATCGACCGAGACGCCCTGGTCGATGTCCTCGTCGCTGGCGGGTACAGCCGCGGGCCGCTGGTCGAGGAGCGGGGTGAGCTCGCCGTGCGCGGGGGCATCCTCGACTTCTTCCCGCCTCAGGCCGAGCATCCGATCCGAATCGAACTGATCGGCGACGAGGTCGAATCCATCCGCTCCTTCGATCCGGGCGATCAGCGCTCCGAGGGAACACTCGCCCACGCCGTCGCACCCCCTCCCCGTGAGCTCCTCGTGGAGCGTTCCCTGGTGATCGAAAACTCCGCCGCCATCCGGGAGTTGGCCGCCCGGCAACAGATCCCCAATCGAAACGTGGACGAATTGCTCGAAGGTCTCCTGCGCGGCTACGTACCGCCGGGCGCCGAATCCCTGGCTCCTCTCCTCTCGCGCCCGCTCGCGAACCCGCTCGACTACCTGCCTGCCGACACCTTGTGGATCGTGGATGACGAGGAAACTGGACGCAGCCGCCTCGAGCAATACGTCGCCGAGGCGTTCGATAATTTCACCGTCGCGCGTGACAGCGGACGGGTCGTTGCCCCACCCGATCAGCTCCTCGTGCCCCTCGATGACCTGTTTGCACGCGTACGCGCCCAGCGACCCGTGTGGATCGATCGTCTCGAGATCTTCGACGGCGACGAGGCCGATCGCGGCGTGGACCAGTGCGAACTTCGGGCCGGCGACCACGAGGAACTGCGCCGAGAGTTGATCGGCGCACGTTCCAGCGACCGCGCATTGGCGCCTCTGGTGGAGCGGATCGACCAGTGGAGGGAACAGCGCTGGTCCACGGTCCTCACGACCGCTTCGCTCTCCGGGGCCGAACGCCTGCGAGCACTCTTGGAGGGCTACGGGGTGAAGGCCCGTACCGCCACCGAACCTCGACCGGTGTGGCGGTGGTCGGGACCCGGGCGCGTGGAGATCCGGCCCGTTTCCCTGTCCGCGGGCACACTGCTTTCGAGTGATGGGCTGTCCATCGTCACCGAGGAGGAGATCTTCGGCCCGCGCGAACGCCGGCGAAGGCGAAGCCGATGGCCCCAGGGTGCGGCGGTCGAGGCGCTCTCCCAACTCGCGCCGGGCGGGTACCTGGTGCACTCGGAACATGGAATCGGGATCTACAGGGGACTGACGGAACTCGAACTGAACAGCGGGCACAACGAATTCCTGCGCCTCGAGTATGCAGAAGGCGACCGTCTGTTCCTGCCCATCGATCGACTCGATCGTATTCAGGTCTACACCGGTTCCGACGGGCACGTGCCACGCATCGATAAGCTCGGCGGAGCGACCTGGGAAAAAGCCAAACGTGATGTCAAGAAGAGCCTTCGCGACATGGCCCACCAGTTGCTTTCCGTCCATGCGGCGCGCGAGCTCGCACCCGGCTACGCATTTCCCCCTCGCGACCGCCTGTTCGAGGAATTCGAGGCCTCATTTCCCTTCGAGGAAACACCCGACCAGCTGAGCGCCATCGAAGACGTCCTCTCGGACATGCAGCGCGAAAAACCCATGGATCGAGTCGTGTGTGGCGACGTGGGGTATGGCAAGACCGAAGTCGCCGTTCGAGCGGCCTTTCAAGCTGCCATGAACGGGCGGCAGGTGGCCATTCTGGTGCCTACGACGATCCTGTGCCAACAGCACGAAGAGACCTTCCGAGAACGCCTGGGCGACTATCCCGTTCGGATCGAGGCCCTCTCACGCTTTCAAAGCCCGCGGAAGTCGAAACAGGTTCTCGAAGGCCTGGCCGACGGCTCCATCGACATCGTCATCGGGACCCACCGTTTACTGCAGGGAAAAGTTCGATTTCGCGACCTCGGCCTGCTCGTGGTCGACGAGGAGCATCGTTTCGGAGTCGCCCACAAAGAACGCATCAAACAGCTGAAAAAAACCCTCGATGTTCTCACCCTCACTGCCACACCGATTCCGAGAACCTTGCAGTTGGCACTCACGGGCATCCGCGACCTATCAGTCATCGACACGGCCCCTGCCGACCGTCTGGCGATCCGCACCCAGGTATGCCCGTTTCAGGAATCACTGATCCGCGAAGTCATCCTGCGAGAGGTCCGGCGCGGGGGACAGGTCTTCTTCGTCCACAACCGGGTTCGTTCGATCGGTGCGATGGCCGAGCTTCTGAAGCGCCTGGTCCCCGAGGTGGAGACCGTGGTCGCCCATGGTCAGATGCGGGAACAAGTGCTGGAAGAAAAGATGCTCTCCTTCATGCGTGGCGAGGGCGACGTTCTCCTGAGTACCACCATCATCGAAAGTGGTCTCGATATCCCTCGTGCGAACACCATTGTGATCGATCGCGCGGATCGCTTGGGGCTCGCTCAGCTCTACCAGTTGCGGGGTCGCGTCGGACGAAGCCATCAACGAGCCTACGCGTATCTCCTGATTCCCGGCCGGGGTGCCCTCACGGACGATGCCGAGAAGCGCCTCGATGCCATCCGAAACCTCACGGAACTCGGCAGTGGGTTTCGGCTCGCGAGTATGGATCTCGAGATCCGGGGCGCTGGAAATCTGCTGGGGGCCGAGCAGTCGGGCAACCTGTCGGCGGTCGGCTACGAGACCTACATGGAAATGCTGGAAACCACCATCGACGAACTCAAGGGAAAGCCGAGCGTTCAAGAAATCGACCCGGAGATCCGTCTGCCCGTCGCCGCACGGCTACCAGCAGGGTACGTCTCATCAACCAACCAGAGACTCGTTCTCTACAAGCGCTTATCGAGCTGTCGTGACCCATCGGAAGTGGATCGGGTCCGAGACGAAATCCTCGACCGCTTCGGCCCTCTGCCCGTGGAAGCGAGCAACCTGATCTCAGTCATCCGGCTGAAGATCCGGGCGCGGGAACTCGGAATCGCTGCCATCGATGTACGCAGCCGCGAGCTGGTTCTGACCGCGGGCCAGGTAACCCAGATCGACCCCCAGCGTCTGATGGCTCTCGTCACCCAGGCAAGCCCCGGCGGCGGTGGGGTCCGGGTGACTCCAGAACACAAGATCTACGCACCGGCGCCGTCCCTGGGCTCCGATGCCCTATTCGAGACCGCACACAAGCTGCTCTCGGATCTCGCCAACTGAAAGGGCCCGTGCCCTCGGCCCTCTTTGACTTGTGCAGCAGCCGGGTGCATCGTAGGCGCCGCGGCAGATGGCGAATCGTCCGCGCGAGGATGCCCGTGAGTCAGAGCAAGTACCCGTCGCAAACCCGCTACGAAATCATCCGCGAGTTTCAGCGTCTGCGGAAGGCTCGGGGCGGGAAACCCCACCACGAACAAGTGCTGGAGCATCCCGCGCGGCCCGATGCTCGTTTCCAACAGGTCCTCGAGCGTGTAGGCGCCATGTTGCTGGAGATCGATGAAGAGGGACGTGTCTGCGACGTAAGCGACACCGGGGAACAGATCACAGGCTACAAGCGCGAGCAATGGATCGGGCAGACCGCACTCTTCTCGGTCCACGACGACGACCTCTCCGAAGTGGCCAAGCTCACGACCAACGTCGAGGGCAAAGGACGGCCCTCCCGGGCATTGTTCCGCTTTCGGGCCAGGACTGGCGAATGGATCTGGCTCGAAACCTCTTCCGTCCGCGAATTCCAGACCCCCGAGGGTTCCGTACACACTCTCGCCTTCACTCAGGACGTCACCGAGCGCACCCAGGCCGAGCACCTGCTTCGCGAGAGCATAGAGCGCAATCGGGTCGTCTCGGAACTGAGCTACGACATGATCTCTGAGGCCGACGACCAGGGGAACATCCTCTTCGCGAGCCCCAATGTCGAGAAGTTGACCGGCTACACCTTCGATGAGCTTCACGCCATGCTTCCGTTCGAGCGTGTTCATCCCGAAGATCTGGAGCGAGTAGAAGGACTGGGTTTCAGCGAACAGAGCGAACTTCCGAGCATCGTCGAGATTCGCCCCTACCGCTTCCAGCACCGAAATGGAAAGTGGATCTGGCTCGAGAGCAACCTCATCCACTACAAGGGAAGAAGCGGCGAGGTGCGAATTCTGGCCGTGACGCGGGACATCACCGAGACCCTACGGGCCGCACGAGAACGGCTCGAGCTCGAGGAGCGCATCGAGCAGGCCCAGCGACTCGAAAGTCTCGGGGTCATGGCAGGCGGTATCGCCCACGACTTCAACAACCTCCTGACCCCGATTCTGGGAGGTGCCGGGCTCGCCATGATGGATCTCACCGAGGACGACCCGATCCGTGCCCGGCTCGAAAAGATCCAGCTCGCCGCTCAACGCGCCGCTGCCCTCACCGAGCAGATGCTCGCCTACGCGGGCGCCGAGGAGTTGGAGATGGCTCCGCTGAACGTCACACGCCTGATCGGCGACGTGGGGCAGCTGCTGGAAAGCGCCATCTCGGGAAGAACCGTCCTCGCCTACGAACTCCAACGACACCCCCCGAGTACAACCGGAGACTCATCCCAGCTGTCCCAGGTCCTGATGATTCTCGTCACCAATGCGGCAGAAGCCATGGGAGATGAAGAGGGACGAGTGACCATCCGCACGGGTTCGGAGACCATCGAAGAGACCCCAGCGGGTGTCGTCGAGCCCGAAAGCCCCCTCGAGCCGGGCCTCCATGTCTTCTTCGAGGTCGAGGACACCGGTGAGGGAATCGAGCCCGAAAATCTCGAACGAATCTTCGAGCCCTTCTTTACGACGAAGTTCACGGGGCGGGGCCTTGGCTTGGCGGCCGCCGAGGCGATCGTGCGACGGCATTCCGGAATCATCCAGCTAGAGAGCCGCGTCAACCACGGCAGCCGAATTCGCGTACTACTCCCCGCTCTGCCCTAAACCTGGCCCCGCACGGCCCGTGCCAGGAAGAACGTCCGGGCTACCATGGCGGCATGGGGAACCTCTCAACCGGACCTCTGCGCACGCTGGTGCTGGGCACGTCCCTTGCCCTGGCGCCCCTGCTCGTCCTGGCAGAAGAAATCGTGGTCGACGGAATCGCCGCCCAGGTGGGCAGCAACATCGTCCTCATCTCCGAAGTCAGGGACATGGTTGGTCCCACGGAGAGCCAGATGCGGGCCAATGGTGCCAGCTCTCAAGACATTGCAAAGCTTCACGCCGAAGGCCTAGAACGGATGATCGAGTGGCGCCTGATCGAACAGATCGTGAAGCAACGCGAACTCTACGCCTCGGACGAAGAAATCGACCGAGCGGTCGACGCCATCGCCCAGGAGAATGGCCTCACACGCGAGGAACTCGAAACCAGCGTTGCAGCGGCCGGCCTTGAGTTGGCCGACTATCGCGGTCAGCTCAAGCGGGAGATCGAGCGCAGCAAGGTCATGGGCATGATGGTCACCTCCCAGGTGGAGATCGACGAGTCTGAAGTTTCCGCACTGTACGCTGAGCGTTTCTCCGAGCAGCCTCTGGGCGGCGAGGAAGTTCATATCCGCCAGCTCCTCGTCCTCCACGGGGGTGAAAGCGGGCGTACGGCCGCCCAGGCCTGTGCCATCACCAACGAGGTCCGTGAGCGCGTGCTGGCCGGAGCGGCCTTCGAAGAACTCGCGCGGGCCGACAACGCCATCGTGCCCGAACGAGGTGGCGACATCGGTTGGGTCCACACCAACAACCTCTCTGCCTGGATGAAGCAGAACCTGGCCCCGCTGAAAGCCGGACAGCTCTCGGACGTCACGGAACTTCCGATGGGATGCAACCTTTTGCAGCTGGTAGATCGCAGAACCTATGAATTCATCAGCTTCGAACAGGCCAAGCCTCGGCTCGCCCAGGAACTCTTTGCGGAAAAGGAAATGGTGAAGTACCGCGAATGGATGGAGGAGATGCGGGCGGAGACCTACATCGAGCGCCAGGGCCATTTTGCAGATGCCGCACAGCTTCGAGCTCCGGCGGATGGGGCACCCGCGTCGGCACCGTGATGGCAACGCGTGCCAAAGCCGGCACTTCTCCGGCCGAGATCGTCGTACGCGGCGCGCGCGAGCACAATCTGCGCAACCTCGAAATCCGCATTCCCAGAGACCAACTCGTCGTGATCACCGGGCTCTCTGGATCCGGAAAGTCCTCGCTGGCCTTCGACACCATCTACGCCGAGGGGCAACGGCGCTACGTCGAATCCCTATCCGCCTACGCGCGGCAGTTCCTGGAACAGATGGGCAAACCCGATCTCGATTCCATCGATGGGCTCTCTCCTGCCATTGCGATCGAACAGCGCACCCTCGGCCGGAGCCCACGCTCCACGGTCGGGACGACCACAGAGATCTACGACTACTTGCGACTGTTGTTTGCCCGCGTCGGTCAGCCCCACTGCCCAGGCTGCGACGCACCCATTTCCAGCCAGACCGTCCAGCAGATCACCGACCGGATCCTTGGCCTGGGAGAAGGAGCCCGGGTCCAAGTGCTGGCACCGATCGTGCGAGACCGCAAGGGCGAATACAAGAAGGAACTGGAGGCCCTGCGCAGACAGGGCTACGTGCGCATTCGCGTGGATGGAGAAATCCGCGAGCTCTTCGAGACCCCTGCTCTGGCCAAGAACCGCCGTCATTCCGTCGAGGTCGTGATCGATCGGGTGGTCGTGAAGCCAAGCGTTCGAGGCCGGATCGCGGAGTCGGTGGAAACCGCGCTGGGTCTTGCCGACGGCCTCGTGGCCATCGACCCGGGAGACGATCAAGCCGACTGGATCCTCTCGGAACGCAACGCCTGCGTGGGATGCGGGATCTCCTATCCGGAAATTTCACCGCGTATGTTTTCCTTCAACAGCCCCCACGGCGCCTGTCCCGAATGTGACGGCCTCGGTTCCCGAGAGGAATTCGACCCCGCACGCATCGTACCCGACCCATCGCTCTCCATCGGCGACGGTGCCATCGCTCCCTGGAGTGAGCGCCGCGCACCACGCTACTACCAGCAGTTGACGGCAGCCCTGCTGAATCATTTCGGCGCAGACGCTGAAACCCCCTGGAAGTCCCTCCCCAAACGAACACGCCAGGGGATTCTCTTCGGATTCTCAGGTGAACTCTCCCTCGACATCGAGCGGTCCAGCGGCACCGAGCACTTCGACCGCAACTGGGACGGCGTGGTCCAGGAACTGGAGCGCCGCTGCGAACAGGGAGGGGAGACCGTGAGCAACCAACTCGCGCGCTTCCGGTCCCCGCGCCCCTGCGAAGCCTGTCAGGGCACACGGCTATGCGAAAACGCACGCAGCGTGCGACTGGGGGAGACATCGATCGACCAGGTCGCAGCCCGATCCATCGAGGAGGTTGTCGGGTTCATCGAAGGCCTCTCCCTGAGTGCCCACCAGCAGGAGATCGCCGACCGCATCCTGCGTGAAATCGAGGACCGGCTGCGTTTCCTGCAAGATGTCGGGCTGGGTTATCTCACACTGGAACGATCGAGCGCATCGCTTTCCGGAGGAGAGGGCCAGCGAATCCGATTGGCGACACAGGTGGGTTCGTCGCTCATGGGGGTGCTGTACATCCTGGACGAGCCCTCCATCGGACTGCACCCCCGAGACAACGAGCGATTGCTCACCAGCCTGCTGCACCTGCGGGACATCGGAAACTCGGTGCTGGTGGTGGAGCACGACGAGGCGACCATCCGAGCCGCCGACTATGTGATCGACATGGGGCCCGGCGCCGGGGTCCACGGTGGCCAGATCACCGCTCAGGGCACCCCGAAACAGATTCTCAACGATCCCGACTCCCTCACCGGTGCCTTTCTCTCGGGACGCCGTGGCATCAGCATTCCACCGCGCCGTGAGGCCACGGGCCGGGAACTCCTCCTGGAAGGCTGCACCGAACACAACCTCAAAGGTGTCACCCTGAGGGTCCCCATCGGATCCTTCACCACCGTCACGGGCGTTTCGGGCTCGGGCAAGTCGACCCTGGTCGACGACACTCTGTTCCGCGCCCTCGCGGCGCAGCTCCACGGCGCTCAGGCAGCACCCGGAGCGTTCGAAAAACTCACGGGTCTCGAGCACATCGACAAAGTCGTCAAGGTCGACCAGGCAGCCATCGGTCGGACTCCTCGTTCGAACCCCGCCACCTACACCGGTGTGTTGGATGGAATTCGACAGATCATGAGCCAGGTCCCGGAAGCGCGCGTGCGAGGCTATACGCCGGGGCGGTTCTCCTTCAACGTAAAGGGGGGCCGCTGCGAAGCCTGTCAGGGAGACGGCCTCCTCCGAATCGAGATGCACTTTCTCCCCGACTTGTTCGTGACCTGCGAAATCTGCGGCGGGCGGCGTTACAACCGGGAGACCCTCGAGATCCGCTACAAGGGGAGATCCATCGCTGACGTTCTGGAGATGACCGTCGAAGAGGCATTGACCTTCATGGAGAATGTGGGTTCGGTGCGGCGCCCCCTCCAGACCCTTCACGACGTGGGACTCGGCTATCTCCAGCTGGGCCAGTCGGCGACGACCTTGTCCGGAGGCGAAGCCCAACGCGTCAAACTTGCCCGCGAACTCTCGCGCCGCACCACGGGGCGAACCCTCTACATCCTGGACGAGCCCACTACCGGCCTGCACTTCGCCGACGTCGAAAAGTTGCTCGAGGTCCTCGGCCGTCTGGTGGAGGGCGGCAACAGTGTGATCGTCATCGAGCACCACCCCGATGTGATCAAGTCAGCCGATCACGTGGTGGACCTCGGCCCTGAGGGCGGATCCGGCGGGGGGGAGATCGTAGTGGCGGGGACTCCCGAAGAGGTTGCTCGCTGCAAACGCAGCCACACAGGACGCGCCCTGGCGAGTCTCCTCTCCGTCTAAATGATGTAGGCAGCCCTCAAAGACGGAGCGAAAGGTTCAGCTGTTCTCCCACGACTTGTGCGATCCGCGCCTGCACATCCTCGGGGTCAGCGGCAGCTGCCACCCGGACCAGGTAGGGCCGGTCGAGGCGGCGATACTCCTCGTGGACGATCTCGAGAAAGTCGAGGCGTTCGAACACACTCTCCACCTCCCCACCCCGTGCCTCCACGCGCGCGATCCCCAAACGCGGCTCCAGATCGAGCAGGAGCGCCAGATCCGGAACGGGAAATTCAGCCTCACTGCGCCGTAGGATGTCCTCGGCATCCAGGCCCCGCGCACCCTGGTAGGCGACGGTCGACAGGTAATAGCGATCGGTCACGACCGTCTGACCCGCTGCCAGAGCCGGTGCGATGACCTGCTGGACGTGCTCTCGGCGGTCCTCGAAAAACCACTCGAGTTCGAGTTCAGGCGCCACCGCATTTCCGGATCGAGCCATCTCCCGGATGCGGCGACCCACCGGGCCGGAGGTCGGCTCTCGGGTCTCCAAGACCTCGACCCCCGATGCTTCCAGAGCAGCCACCAAACGCCGAACCTGGGTGCTCTTCCCGGAGCCGTCGAGACCCTCGAAAGCCAAAAGTGCCCCCGTGTTCACGCGGCACCTGCAAACGGCCCTTCACACCGCGGCCGGGCCACGGTGATGCCAACGACGCCACCCCGGCGTCCTGAGCCATGACAAGCCCCGAGTGGCCTCCTCACGTGGGGCACGGGGCCTGGCACAGCAATTGCTCTGGGTGTCCTGCGTGCCAGCAGGCACTGCCACCACGCCCCTCTATCGGGACCGGGGGCCGGTGGCATTCGGACCGTCGGGTGGGTGCACGGTTTCGATTTGGGCATGACTACGGGGTGAAGCCCACTTCGAGCACCCGCCCGGCGGTTCCACGGACGCGCGGCGGAGAATCGCCGCGCGTCCGTGTCTCCGTCAGCCCGGAAGCTTGAGCCAGAGCAGGATCCCGATCAAGAGCCCGTAGATCGCGATGGACTCGATGAGGACCATGCCGAGGATGAACGGTGTGTTCATCACACCCGACGCACCGGGATTACGGGCGATTCCGGCCGTGGTGTTTCCGGCCGTCAGACCCTGACCGATCCCACAGCCGAGGCCCGCGAGGCCGGCAGCGAGGCCGGCGCCGATCCCATAACCCAGGTACGGGAGGCCCGTTCCCACGGCCTGGGCGTCCGCGCCTTCCGCGGCCAGCGCCACCACCGGCAGAAGGGTCGGGACGAGGGTCCAGACCAGCAGCTGAATGATCCTATGCATGATGTAGTTCCTCTCTGTCGTTGATTCGGTGACTACCCGAGGACCTCAGTGGGCTTCCTCGAGCGCCAGCTTGATGTAGACCATGGTGAGCAAAGTGAAGACGAAGGCCTGGAGGATCGCGACGATCAACCCCAGGCCCATGAAGATCGAGGGCAGTAGGAACGGCATCAGCCCCAGCCATACCGCGATGATGGTGTGGTCCGCGAACATGTTCGCCAGCAGGCGGATCGTCAAGGTGATCACGCGCGCGAAGTGGAGGGGGATCTCCAGGATCAGGAAGAAGGGCGCCAGCCACCAGACCGGTCCGAGGAAATGCTTGATATAACTCGGCCCGTGCTTCTGAATTCCCACGGCCTCCGAGACCACGAAGCCGATGATCGCCCACGCAGCGCCAGCCTCAACGTAACTGGTGGCTCCGCCGATCCCAGGAATCAGACCCAGCAGGTTTGAAACGAGAATGAAGAAGAACATCGTCCCGACGATGGGGAACCAGCGACGGTAGTCGTCGCCCATGTTTTCTCGGGCCAGTCCGGCCAACCACTCGATCACGACCTCGATGACATTGCGCAAGCTGACGCCTTCGTCCGGACTGATGCCGCCCCCGGACGCAGCGATCTGACGTCGCACCGCGAAGGCAAGTGCCAGCAAGAGCAACACCGCAATGGCGGTGGCCTGGAATACGGGATGGACGAGCTCTTCGAGCAGACCGTAAATGCTCATCGTGTTTCCTCGGGCTCGCGCTCTTTGGCAAGCCATGGGTTCCAGTCATCCCAGCTGGGATCGTCCGGCGGCGGCACTTCTCGGCCCGCGCCTGCACCCAACGGATAGACCGGCGGCCTGCGCCAGGCAAACAGCACCACGGCAGGGACAATCATGGATAGCCCGATCACCAGCCCAATGGGGTGTGCGCCCGACGCCAACGCCATGTACATGGCCGCTCCAAGCAGACCGAAGCGGATGGCGAACAACACGACCCAGGGCCCTGAGCCGGCAATCTCTCCGCTGAACAGTCGCTGGGTGGCCCGGCGAAGTGCCCGGAAATTGAGCATGGCGAGTACGACGCCAAGGGCCAGGCTCGCCGAAAACCAGGGGCCCACTGCGATAGCCGAGGTGGTGATCGCCAAGGCAGCGAGCAGGGCGTGCAGCTGCTCGATCGGGTCTCGAGTAATTTGAATGGCTCGTGTCACCTGGTTGGTCCGTTTCCCTCGCGTTCCTGCTCACGCTCGCGCCCCGAGTCCGATCCGGAAGGCCCGGGCGGGGCTCCGTTCATTCCGCGCAACAACCGCGTGATTCTCAGTGCGAAGGCTCCCATTCCGATTGCAAGTCCCACCAACAGCCCCACCGGGCTCGTATCAAAACGGGTGTCGGCCCAGAGACCGAATCCCACGGAGATCACGATAGCTAGGCCCGCTTCGACCGCACCCTGATAGGCGGGCCCCAGACTGGACCTGGATGTCGTGGGCCTACGACCCGAAGACCCCACCATGGAGCCTCCAAAAAACTTCCGACCGATCGTACCCTGCCGGCCTACCCGACCGACCTGCCCGATGGTCGGCGCCTCGACCCGCGACACCATGCGCGAGGTCCGAGGGACAACCAAACGCCACCACTCGAGCGGCGCTAGCGCTTTCGGGCCGCGCGCATGCTAGCCGAGCGGTGGTGCAAACTCAACGCACCCGAGCCGCTCGGCGCATGGCGGCGTAGGCCGCCTCGACGGTGCGGTCGAGGTCACGGCGGCGGTGCTGGAGTGAGGGGAACAGAGCCTCATACGGAGAGGGAGGCAGATAGATCCCCTCTTCGAGCATGCTGGCAAAGAAGCGCTTGAAACGGCCCTCGTGGGCCTGGCGCGCGTGGCCGAAATTCTCCACCGGGCCCGGGTGAAAGAAGAAGCCGAACATGCCCCCCACCGCAGCGGCAGACAGCTCGACTCCCGCCGCCTGGGCGGCTTCGAGGAAGCCATCCGCCAAGTGCTGGGACGCAGCCCCGAGTTGCTCGTAGACCCCCGGCTCCTCGAGCATCCGTAGCGTCTGGACCCCGGCCGCCATGGCGAGGGGGTTTCCGGACAATGTCCCCGCCTGATAGACGGGGCCCTCGGGGGCCACCTCGGACATCAGGTGCCTGGCACCCCCATAGGCAGCTGCCGGCAGCCCGCCGCCGAGGACTTTTCCCAGGCACGTCAAATCGGGTTCGACCCCGTAGTGGACCTGCGCTCCACCCCGGGCCACCCGGAAGCCCGTCATCACCTCGTCGAAGATCAGCAACACACCGCTGCGGTCGCACTCTTCCCGGAGCCCTTCGAGGAAACCCGGCACGGGCGGGATACAACCCATATTGCCGGCGACTGGCTCCACGATCACACAGGCCAACTCACGACCCCAGCGCCCAAAGGCCTTCCGCACTGCCGCCAGGTCGTTGTAGGGCGCCTGGATGGTGAGCCGCGTGAAGGCTCTCGGTACCCCTGGCGAACCGGGAATCCCGAGAGTGGCCACGCCACTGCCGGCACCCACGAGCAGGGAGTCGACGTGCCCGTGATAACAGCCGTCGAATTTCAGGACGCGATCACGACCGGTCACTCCGCGCGCCAACCGGATGGCACTCATGGTGGCCTCGGTCCCCGAGCTGACCATGCGCACCTTTTCGATGGAGGGCAGCACCGCACACACCCGCTCGGCCAACTCGATCTCGAGCTCCGTCGGCGCGCCGAAGCTCGTGCCCCGCGCAAGTGCGCTTCGGATTTCGCGAAGTACGCTCGAGCGGGCGTGACCCGCGATCATGGGCCCCCACGAGCCCACATAATCGATGAATTCATTGCCGTCGGCGTCCCAGACCCGCGAACCCTTGGCCCGCGCGATGAACGGCGGCCCCCCACCCACGGCCGAGTAGGCACGGACCGGACTGTTGACGCCCCCGGGAATGACTCGCCGGGCTCTGCGCAGCAGCCCCCTGGACGTCTTGTTCAACATCCGGCCATGCGGGCCGAAGCGACACGCTCAGCCATTACCGTTGGTTTCTTCCGAGATGTCACTCTCAGCCAGGCGAGCCATGGACACGAGCTTCTCGTCGTCGCTCAAATTCATCACGCGAACACCCTGAGTGGCGCGTCCCATGGTCGAAATCCCCGAGACTCGCGAGCGGAGCACCTTCCCGGTGTCGGTGATGAGCATGACCTCATCGTCGTCCAACACTTGGTTGACCCCCACGACCTCGCCATTGCGATCCGTCGTTCGGATGGTGATCACACCCTGCCCGCCCCGGCGCTGCAACCGGTAGTGGTCGAGAGGCGTCCGCTTCCCGTAGCCCCGCTCGGTGACCGTGAGAATCGTCGCCCCCGGCGCGAGAATCTCCATCCCGACCACGGAATCCCCATCGGCGAGGCTCATGCCCCGAACCCCTGCGGCCGTTCGTCCCATGGCGCGGACCTGGTTCTCGGGGAAGCGAATGGATTTACCCGTGCGGCTGGCGATGATGACTTCCTGGTCGCCCGTCGTCCGAGCTGCACCGATGAGTTCATCGTCGGACTCGAGGTTGATGGCGATGATCCCGCCACGCCGCGGGTTCGAGTAGGCATCGAGCTTCGTTTTCTTGACCATCCCTCTGCGAGTGCACAAGAGCACGAAATCGCTGTTGCCCTCCTCGAAACTGCGTACGGGCAGGGTGGCCTGAACCCGCTCGCCCTCCTCCAACCGGAGCACGTTGACGAGGGCTTTGCCCCGAGCAGTGCGCCCGAGGTGTGGAAGCTCGTGGACCTTGAGCCAGTGGACACGACCCCGGGTGGTGAAGAAAAGGATGTAGGCATGGGTTGATGCCACGAACAGGCGGTCGACGAAATCCGCTTCACGCGCCGCCATGCCTCGAACGCCCTTGCCACCGCGCCGCTGGGCGCGGTACTCCGAGAGTGGGTTGCGCTTGATGTAGCCGTGGTGGGACACCGTGACGACCATGTCCTCTTCGGCGATGAGATCCTCGGTGGACAAGCGCTCCACGGCACCCACCAGCTGGGTGCGGCGATCGTCCCCGAAACGCTCCGCGATGTCCTCCAACTCCTCCACCACGACGTTGACGATGCGCTCTTCGCTGGCCAACAAGTCCTTCAGATCCTCGATCTTCGCGTGGAGCTCCTCGAGTTCATCGAGCACCCGCTGGCGTTCCAGAGCCGTCAGGGCGCGCAAGCGCATCTCGAGGATCGCGTTGGCCTGACGCTCGGAAAGCGTAAAGCGGGTCATCAGCTCTCCCCGAGCCGATGCCGTGTCCTGGGAGCCCCGGATGATCGCGATCACCTCATCGAGGTTGTCCAGTGCGATGGCGAAGCCCTCGAGCAGGTGCGCTCGGGACTCCGCCTGGGCGAGGTCGTAGAGGGCCCGGCGGACGACGACCTCGCGGCGGAAGTCGAGGAAGTGCTGGATCACCTCCTTGAGCGAGAGGACCTTCGGCCGACCGTTCACCAATGCGAGCAGGTTGACGCCAAAAGTGCTCTGAAGCGGTGTTTGCTGATAGAGCTGGTTGAGGATCACCTCACCCGGCGCATCCCGCGCCATTTCGATGACGATCCTCATCCCCTCTCGGTTGGTTTCGTCGCGCAGGTCGCTGACACCATTAATGCGACCCTCCCGTACGAGGTCGGCGATCCGCTCGAGCAACGTCGCCTTGTTCACCATGTACGGGATTTCGCTGACGACAATTCGCGGGCCGCGTTTGCCCTCCTCGAAATCCGCCCGGGCGCGTACGGTCAACATGCCGCGGCCCGTTCGATAGGCGGACTGGATCCCCTCGCTGCCGCAGATCATCGCCCCGGTGGGAAAATCGGGACCAGGAAGAACTTCGATCAATTCCTCCAGCGTGCAGTCCGGGTTGCGAGCGACGAGAACGTGCGCCGCCACCAACTCACGTAGATTGTGAGGTGGAATGTTCGTCGCCATCCCGACGGCGATACCCGACGAGCCATTGGCCAACAAGTTGGGGAATCGCGCGGGTAGAGCCACCGGCTCCATCGTGCCGCCGTCGAAATTCGGTACGAAGTCCACGGTCTCGCGATCAATGTCGCGAAGCAGCTCCTCGGAAAGCGCCTGCAAACGCGCTTCGGTGTACCGGTAGGCAGCCGCCGAGTCCCCGTCGATGGAGCCGAAGTTTCCCTGACCATCCACGAGCGGGTAGCGGAGCGAGAAGTCCTGAGCCATCCGTACCATGGCGTCATAGACCGCACTATCGCCGTGGGGATGATAATGCTTGAGGACCTCTCCCACGACGCCGACACTCTTCGAATGCGCTCGGTTGGAGAGCAACCCCTCCTGATTCATCGCATAGAGGATGCGGCGATGAACCGGCTTCAAGCCATCGCGAATATCCGGCAGCGCCCGACTGATGATGACGGACATCGAATAGGCGAGAAAGGACTGCCTGACC
Source organism: Myxococcota bacterium (assembly GCA_022447545.1). Classification (GTDB taxonomy): domain Bacteria; phylum Myxococcota_A; class UBA9160; order UBA9160; family SMWR01; genus JAKVBI01. The sequence goes on along the minus strand of JAKVBI010000018.1, from coordinate 38,773 downwards.
TCGTCATCGATGGCGACTTGGGGGCTCGTGGGACCGGGCGGGGTCGGATCTCCGCCGTCGTCCCCACCAGTGGTTCCGCCGGTTCCATTTGCCCCATCGTTGGCGACTCCGACTGTTTCGTCGATCTCTTCGCTCACGGTGTCCCGTCTAGATATCGAGGTTCTGAACGTTCAGAGCATTGCGCTCGATGAATTCCCGACGCGGCTCAACAGCATCACCCATCAACGTGGAGAAGGCCTCTTCCGCTTGTACCGCATCAGGAACACTGACCTGAAGCAAGGTCCGGCTTTCCGCATTCATCGTGGTGTCCGAGAGTTGCTCTGGGTTCATCTCCCCAAGCCCCTTGTAACGCTGGATCGAAAGGCCCTTTTCCCCGCGTTTCAGCAACTCATCAAGTAATTCGACCGCCGAGCCCAGCGACACCGGCTCTTGAACTCCCTCTTCCTGGATTTCGAAGGGTGCGTTTCCCACAGTTGCGATCTGATCGGCAACCGACAGGAGGCGCTGGAAGTCAGGGGACTCGAGGAACTCTCTGTCCAAGGGTGTCTGAAAATCGACCCCGGCACGTCGGGTCTGTGCGATCAAGGCGAAATCCGCGGAGTCTTCTCGCGTCGACCAAGTGATGGCTTCATCGGACTCCTCGAGAACCGGCGACAGGCGAGCCTCCAGGGTAGTTGCAATGCCATCGCGCAGACGCCCCTCATCGGCGAGATCCTCGGTACGGGGAACTCCGCTCCACACGGCTGCATCGACGACCCGGTCATCCAATCGACGCAACACCATCCGCTCGAGGACTCTCTTGTATTGGCTCGCTGCGTCCAGCAGAACTCGAACCTCTTCCTCGGGCAACGGATCCGACTGGCCCTCTGGAAGAACATCCACATTGGCCAGAGCGAGGTTAAGGAGGTGGGTTTCGAGACCCCGCTCATCCTTGATGTACCTCTCGCTGCGGCCTCTCTTGACTTTGAATAGCGGAGGTTGCGCGATGTAGAGATACCCGCTTTCGATGAGCGCGGACATCTGTCGGTAGAAGAACGTGAGCAGCAACGTTCGGATGTGACTGCCGTCGACATCAGCGTCCGTCATGATGACGACTTTGTGATAACGGGCCTTGGAGATGTCGAAATCCGGACCGATCCCACAACCGATGGCCGCTACGATGGCCTGGATCTCGGTACTCGAGAGCATCTTGTCCAGGCGCGCTCGCTCGACATTGAGGATCTTGCCTTTGATGGGAAGGATGGCCTGAACCTCCCGGAAGCGGCCCATCTTCGCCGTTCCTCCGGCTGACTCACCCTCGACAATGAAAAGCTCACAGAGCTTTGGGTCCCGCTCCTGACAATCGGCGAGTTTGCCCGGCAGAGCGTGGTCGGAAAGAGCACCCTTACGCCGAGCGAGATCACGGGCCTTTCGAGCGGCGAGTCTCGCTCGCGCTGCATCTTGAATCTTGGCGAGAATGGGACGTGCCGCCGCCGGATTCTCTTCCAGGTGGTCACCCAGGCGCTCGTAAAGCAGTCCTTCCACCAAGCCCCGAACTTCGCTCGTTCCCAACTTTGTCTTGGTCTGACCCTCGAATTCCGGCTGAGGCAGCTTCACAGAAATAACTGCCGTCAGACCCTCCCGGACATCGTCACCATTCACCGGCTCGCGGCCGTCTTTCGGATTCTTTTGCTGGAGTCCAGCAAAACGGTTCAGCGTTCTCGTCAGTGCCGTGCGGAAACCTACTAGGTGTGACCCACCTTCCACCGTATTGATGTTATTCGCAAAACTGTAGACGCTCTCGTTATAGGCGTCGCTGTACTGCAACGCGATCTCGATGATGACGGGCGTCTCACCATCCTTGCTCGGGTACGTACGCTCGCCCGAAATAAAAATCGGTGGTTGATGGAGAGCAGAACGGCTTCTGTTGAGATGTTCGACAAAGCTGACGATGCCGCCCTCGTAACAAAAGTCGTGGTTCTTTCCATCCCGCTCGTCACTGATCTTGATCCGAAGTCCTGCATTCAGAAAAGAGAGTTCTCGGAGACGCTGAGAGAGGACATCGAATGAGACATCTCGCGTGGGAAAGATCTCAGCATCCGGGAGGAAGGTAATTTTCGTTCCTGTTTCCTCGGATGTCCCAACTTCTTCGAGTCCGGTGACGGGTTCACCTCGCTCGTAGTTCTGTCGCCAAACCACACCCGCTCGGCGGACTTCAAGTTCCAAGCGCTCCGACAAGGCATTGACGACCGAGACTCCGACACCGTGGAGCCCACCCGATACCTTGTAGGTGCTGTCGTTGAACTTTCCCCCGGCATGGAGTGTCGTCATGACGACTTCGGCAGCGGGTCTGCCCTCGGTTGCGTGGGTATCGACGGGAATACCGCGTCCATTGTCTGACACGGAAATGCTGCCATCCTGGTGGATGATGATATTGATTTCGCCACCAAAACCGGCGACCGCTTCATCGACGGAATTATCGACGACTTCGTAGACGAGGTGATGAAGGCCATCCGGGCCCGTCGTCCCGATGTACATAGCAGGGCGTTTCCGGACGGGATCAAGCCCTTCGAGCACCTCAATAGAACTGGCGTCGTAACTCAATTTCTATGGGTCCTCATACCCTCGCGCACATTCAGCCTCGGCATTCTCCCGGCAAAGATGGGTGACCGATCCACTCCCATGCCAAGATTCGATGCCATGTCCCGCCTTGGTCTTCGGCGGCCTGCAAGCCGCATCATCCGGGCGCCCTACAGTCAGTAGGGCCACGACAATGCGGACCGCTCGAATCTTAGTCGAAGGCGAAATCGCGGTAAAGACACTCAGCGGACTCCCATAACCGTGGGAGCCTCATCCCCACCAAACCACGCTCATACACGCATCGGCATGACGACTGCGAGGGAGTCCGAGTCATCTGTGGGAACCATTTGCGCGGGCGAAAGTGAATCTCGAAAGCTGATTTGAACCTCTTTTGAGTGGACGACACCCAGGCAATCCAGCAGATACTTGGCATTGAACGCAATGCTGATCGCTTCGCCCGCGTAGTCGACATCGAGTTCTTCACGGGCTTCGCCGAGATCGGGATTGCTGGAGGAGAGAACCAGGGAACCGTCTGAAATCTCGAGTTTGATGGCTCGACTACGCTCGGCAGAGAGCAAAGCGACACGTCGGAGGGCATGTGAGAGCGAATCCGTCGCGATTGTGAAACGTGATGACGGGTCTTTGGGAATGACCTGGCTGTAATTGGGAAATTCGCCTTCGATGAGGCGCATGACGAGAGTCACTCCTCCCTTGCGCGCCAGAGCATTGCTACCCACAAAACCGATCTCGACCTCGTCGGAATCCTCTTCATCCACCAGGCGCTTGAGTTCGGCCAAGCCCTTGCGGGGAATGATCACCCCGCCATCTAATGAGGTGGCATCCGCCCCAAGTGCCCGGTCCACGTATGCGAGACGGTGTCCGTCCGTTGCCACCATTCTGAGCTTGTCGGTGCCCTCGAGAAGTTCGAGATAAACCCCATTGAGGTTGTAACGGGTCTCGTCCATCGAAGCGGCGTACATGGTGCGCTCGATCATCTGGCCCAGGAGAATCGAGGGAATTTGAATCATCTTGCCGGGCTCGACACTCGGGAGTTCCGGATACTCGTCATTGACCGTACCGGCCAGTGTGAACTCAGCTCGCGCACAGCGGATGGTAAGAAATGAATCCTCGGAGACGTTGATCTGTACGCGTTCGTCGGGAAGCTCTCGAACGATCTCGTACAATTTCTTCGCCGATGCGGTCACGCTTCCGGCGACCTCGACGTCTGCGAGGTGAGAACCACGGATACCTACCTCGAGGTCCGTCGCTGCGAGCTCAAGACTGCCGTTTTCTTTACCTTTCTCCGCTGTGAGCAGAGCATTGGCGAGAATTGGCATCGTGCTGCGTTTTTCGACGATGGACTGAATTCGGGTGAGGCCGCGCTGGAGATCCGATTTGTCGATGGAGAGCTTCATCTTCTCTCATTTCCCCGGTTTGAATGATTCAGTAGTGGTTATAGAGATTTGATTCCGTGACAAAACACATCCAGGTTTCCGGAATGATTGACCTTTGTGCTTTGTCGTGTTGAGCGTGGAAATGGATGAAATTGACGGTTTCACGTAGTGAACACCGTAGATTCATCCCCCCGGATCGTGATTCTACCACGCAGAGGGTGTAATTGGCGCGCCGGAGCGCTGTTGAATCGGTTGATTGGTGGCTGGCGATTGAGATTTGGCGGTGGGATTGGGGTCAATCGCAAAGAGATGGCAGGCAGGGGTTCGCGCCGCTAACCTGCCCGCCTTGATCGGTGACCGGGTGTCACCCAGTTTAGAGCGTCAAAGATGAAACGGACTTATCAGCCCAGTCGTATCCGCCGCAGGCGGTCACATGGCTTCAGAGCGCGAATGAAGACTCGTGGGGGCCGTGCGGTGATCCGCCGGCGCCGCGCGAAAGGGCGTAGGCGACTCGCTGCCTCGACGCCGTCGAAATAGCCGTGCGGGATGCGTCCGGCCGCTTTCGAACGGCGGACCGGATCCGGCGCCCATCCGAATTTCGTTCGGTGAGCCGCAGGGGCCGGCGTTCGGCGAACCGCCATTTCGTATTGCTGTGGGCAGAGCGCGAGAATGAACCGCAGCAACGAGGGCGAGAGATCGCGCCTCGAGCGCGGCTGGGGATCACAGCCAGCCGAAAGGTGGGTGGGGCTGTCGTGCGCAATCGAGTCAAACGCCGAATTCGAACGTGGTTTCGAACGCGCCGCGATGGCATGGAAGGCTCGACAGATCTGGTGGTCATTGCCAGGCGCTCTGCTGCGAGCCTGAAAACGGCGGAAATGCACGTGGTTCTTGATGAATTGTGGGTAGGAGGCTCAGAGCACCGATGAGTGCAACGCTGAGTTTCGAGCCTACGGAGAAGAGCCACAAGACAACCACAGGCGCTTTGCGTGGGTTGATCGTGGCGATTCTGCGCGTCTACCAGATGCTCATCTCTCCCCTACTGGGCCCGTCGTGTCGTTTTAGCCCCACTTGTTCCGAGTATGCGGTCGAGGCGGTCACCCGTCACGGTGCCCTTAGAGGTGGATGGTTGACTGCGCGGCGCCTTTTGCGCTGTCAGCCCTTCGGAAGGCACGGATGTGACCCCGTCCCGTAGGCGCGCTCAAGAGGCCGTGCATGGATCGTAATCTACTTCTGGCTTTTGCCCTGTCGTTCGCAGTCTTGACCCTGTGGACGATGTGGCAGGAGGATAACTACGGCCCGGGTGGGGGCCTTTCCCAACAAGAAGCCGTTCAGGGGGCCTCGGGTGGGAGTGAGCCTCGTTCTTCATCGGGTCAGATGGCAGAAGGCGAACCGCGCCGCCCGATTTCGCCAGAGCCGGGCCCCTCGAGTCCCGTGCAAGCGACGAGGGCCGATGAGGTTTTCGAGGAGGAAATCCTCGAAATCCGGAGAAATCGGTACCGCCTGGAGCTTACGAATCGGGGGGCTGGCGTCCGGCGTTGGATTCTCGAGGACTTCACCGACAAGTTGGGGGATCCCATCGTTTTCACAACGGGAGAGCCTCCTCATGCCACGGCGCTACTCACTCCCCTGGTGGAACTCGGGTTGGGGGATCTGTCGAGGGCACGCTTTCAACTGGAGTCGGATGATGGCGATCGGGTCGTGTACCGGCTGGAGCGCAATGGAGTCGTCATCCGCAAAATCTTCTCCTTCCCCGAAGACGGCTACGAGTATTCGCTGGGAATCGAGATCGAGAACGGAGCGGGGGTTGGCATCGTTCCACAGTTTGGTGTTGCGTGGCCGATTCACGCCCAGCCGGCCGCTGACTTCAAAGAGCAAGGCTATGTGGTGTACCGCGATGGGAGCGTCGAGAGAGAGCTTCTCGCCGGCGTGGGGGGCTCTGGCTTTCTCGGGATGGGGGCAACGCCTCCGACCGTCGAGTACCCCGGCAATGTGGAGTGGGCGGGGGTGGAGACCACGTATTTCGTCGGGATGCTGCTTCCCGATGACCCGAGTAACGCCCAGGCACGCATAGCGACCTGGGAGCCGTCCCGCGCTGGGCGGATCCAGGTTGGTTTTTCACCCATTCAAATTCCCGCCGGACAGCGGGTGCTGCGTGAGTTCCGGGGGTATGTGGGCCCCAAAGAGACAAAGCGCTTGGAAGAGTTGGGGAGTGGTGCCCTTCAGGCCATCGACCTCGGATGGTCGTGGGTGGCGCCGATGACCCGGTTCTTCAACTGGTTGCTTCAGAGCCTCTATCAACTCGTTCCGAATTACGGTTTTGCGATCATCCTGCTCACGGCACTGGTTCGAGTGGTCACGGCGCCGTTGACGATCCGCCAGATGCGCTCCATGGAACGGATGCGGGCCCTTCAACCCCAGCTCAAGGAAATCCAGGAGAAGTTTGCTGACGATCGCCAGAAGCAGTCCGAGAAGACCATGGAGTTGTACCGGAAGGAGAAGGTCAACCCACTCGGCGGCTGCCTTCCCATGCTTCTACAACTTCCTGTATTCATTGGGCTATTCTACGCCCTTCGGTCTTCGATCTCGCTTCGCCAGGCGCCCTTTATCGGCTGGATCCATGACCTTTCGACGCCCGAGTCGATATTCACGATACCGGGCCTCGACCTTCCGATCCGAGTACTTCCCATCGTGATGGGCGCCACCATGGTGATCCAACAGCGGATGACACCAATGCCTTCCGTGGACCCCGCCCAGGCGCGTATGATGCAAACCGTCATGCCCATCATGATGACGGTTCTCTTCTATCAGTTTGCGTCCGGCCTGGTTCTGTACTGGATGGTGAGCAACATCTTGGCCATCGCCCACCAGCGCTGGATCGGACGCAACCTTCAGCAGGCCTGAGATCTTCAACCCCGCGGTCACGCGAAATGAGAGGGAAATTCGATGTTCGACGCCAGTAATGAGCGCCAGGAATTCACCGGCCAGACCCGGGAGGAAGCCGTCGATAAGGCGTGCAAGTTCTTCGGTACCAATGAGTCTTCCCTGACAATCGGCGAATTCCCCGAGGGGGCCGTATATGGCCTCGGGGGACGAGTTGTTGTGGTTGCAAGCATGACGGGCCGGTCGGTCCCTGAGGGCCCCCCCAGCCAAGGCCGTGAGGCCAGTGAAGGGCGGTCTTCGGGGCGAGGGGGTGGCCGTGATCGCGGTGGAAATCGCGACCGAGACCGTCCCCGTGGACGCGAGCGCTCTCGCGACCGAGACTCAGGGCGCGACCGGGACTCAGGGCGAGACCGAGACTCAGGGCGAGACCGTGATTCGGGGCGTGGTCGCGGTCGCGGGTCGCGGGACCGGGGCCCCGCCGAGGAACGGCAGCTCAGCGACGAACCGTCGGTGGGTACGGCGAAGGGCGAGCTCGGGGACCCCGGGAAGTTCCTGTTGGGGGCCCTGGAAAGGATGAATGTCGGGCCGTTTGAGATCAGCGAAACCGTCGAGGACCAGTTGGTGGTCGTCGATGTGCGTGGTGAGGCGGCCCAGGCACTTTCGAGCGGCGCTGGGCGTGCCGTCGACGCCCTGCAGTTACTCGTCAACCAGCATGTGATCCAGCGCCACGACGAACCGCTGCGGGTCGTGATTGACATCGAGGGAAGCTCCGATGCTCGAGAGTCCTTTCTCACGGACCTCGCGCAACGGGTGGCCCGGCGAGCCCTCGACGCAGGTGTCTCCCAGCGCCTCGACCCCATGAATGCCCATGACCGGCGCCTCATCCACGTGGCCTTGCGGGATGAGGAGCAGGTTGTCACCCGGAGCGTCGGCGAGGGCCGATACCGGCAGGTGGAGGTCATTCCGGAAGGTTCTCCGGAATTCGACGCTGCGAGCGACGAGGACTGAGGGTTCGAAGGCGCGAGCCGTGGCCCGGAGGAGACTGTTTCACGTGAAACATTGGCGCTCCTCCGGGTGCGTTTCACGTGAAACCATCCCCCACCCCACCACCTGCCGAGGGGGCTGCCATCGAGTCCTCTGACCCCAAGGACCTGGCCGCACCAGGCGAGCTGGCCGCTCGCCTGGACGCCCTGGTGGAGGGCTTGCCGGGGCCTCCAAGCCCTCAGCAGCGAGAGGCACTCGTGGCGCTCACCGAGTTCCTCCACCAATGGTCGGCGGGCATGAACCTCACCGGGCACAAGACGCGTCGGGCTATCCTCGAAGGGCTCATCGCCGAGGCCATTGGGCTCGAATCGGTTCTGCCACAACTCCAGGGCATCGTGGACTTGGGGTCCGGGGCTGGTTTCCCCGGTCTCCCCCTCGCGATTCTCAGGCCCGGTTGTGAGTTCACGCTCTTGGAGTCGCGTGAACGCCGCCACCACTTTCAACGGGCCGCTGTTCGCCACCTCGGGGTTTCCAACGTGGAGTGCGTGCGGGGCCGCGCCGAGGTACCCAGTGGCCTCCCCCACCCTGCAGCCATCGCTCAGGCGATGGGACCTCCGGGCCGGGTTCTCGGGTGGATGTTGGATTGGGTGGAGGTTGGGGGTTTGCTGTTCGTTCCGCTATCGGCCTCCGCTTCGCCGCCTCCTCGGCGCCCCGGCGTCCAACAACTCATGATCTCTTCCTACCGCGTGCCCGGCGGCACCCGTACGAGGGCACTTTGGTGTGGGCGAAGAGTCGCGTGAACGGGTGGGAGGTGCGGGCTGGACGTGGTGGTGTGGGTCTGGTATTAATTAATGGTGTTTGTTGTCCCCGCGGGGAAACCTGCCGAGGCGATGCCCGCGGGGGAGAGGGGTTACATGAGTTCCGGTAGCCACGTCGTTGCCATCGTGAACCAAAAGGGCGGGGTCGGGAAGACGACCACAGCTGTCAATCTGGCCGCCTCGGTGGCGGCCTCCGAACGCCCCACCCTGCTGGTCGACATCGACCCCCAGGCCAACGCCACCAGTGCCTACACAACCATCGGCCCCGAACGCCACATCTACGATGCGCTGGTGGGGGAACGCGCACTCAAGGAACTCACTCTCGCCACGGAGCTACCCGCTCTCGATCTGCTGCCTTCGGGTCGCGACCTCTATGGCGCAGAGGTCGAATTGGTTGCAACCGATGGCCGCGAACAACGCCTCCAATCGGTGCTGGCTGACTGCCGTGGTGATTACCAGACCATCGTCATCGACTGTCCGCCCTCTCTGGGACTACTCACCCTCAACGCCCTGGTGGCCGCCGATTCGATCATCGTTCCCCTCCAGTGTGAGTACTATGCGCTCGAGGGGCTGGCCGGCCTGCTCGAGACGGTCGAGTTGGTGCGAGGCAAGCTCAACCCGAGTCTTGTCCTTCTCGGCATCGTGCTCACGATGGTCGATCGGCGTAACAACCTGAGCCGCCAAGTGGAGGCCGAAGTGAGGCAGCATTTCGGCGAGCGTGTCTTCGACCACGAGATCCCGCGCAACGTACGCTTGAGCGAAGCGCCCAGCCACGGCAAGCCGATTCTCCTCTACGATGCCACTTCGAAAGGCGCCCTCGCCTACCTGCGCCTCGCCGAGGAGGTTCTCGCCGCCATGGAGGAACACGACCGAGGCGGCGATTCCACGGGGACACCAACACCCATTACGTCTGAGGAGCACTCGTGAGCATGCGACGCAAAGCATTGGGGAGGGGCATCGGCGCCTTGCTCGGAGAGCCCGGCGATCAACCGGAGCCCACCTCGGCCCTTCCTCCTGTAGCGGCCGCTCAGTCGGCCCCGGAGGAAGCCCCCGTTTCGGTCTCATCCGCGGCAGCGGAGCTGCCGGTCTCTTCCATCGATCCGAACCCCGAACAGCCGCGCCGTCGCTTTGAGCCCGCCCAACTGGATGCGTTGGCGGACTCCATTCAACGGCACGGGGTCCTGCAACCTGTGGTCGTGCGCCGGGCGGGCGAGCGGTTCGAGCTACTGGTGGGCGAGCGGCGCTGGCGTGCCTCCAAGGCGGCGGGTCTGGCGACGATCCCCGCAGTCATTTCGGACATCGCGGAGCGAGAGCGCCTGGAGGTCGCCATCGTCGAGAACGTCCAGCGCCGCGATCTCAACCCCATTGAGCTGGCCCACGCGTTCCGGGCCCTGGCTGAAGCGGGCGACACCCAGGAGAAAATCGGCCAGAAAGTGGGCCTCGACCGGTCGACGGTGGCCAACGGCTTGCGTCTGCTCGAACTTCCGCGCGAACTGCAGCAGGACGTGGAGGAGGAGCGCCTGACGGGAGGGCACGCTCGGGCGCTGCTCCAGATCGAGAACCCCGAGCGGCGCCGGCACGCCCGCGATCGCATCGTGCGCGACGGACTTTCGGTGCGAGCCGCTGAGGAGCTGGCGCGGGGAAGCCGCGCCCCTGCTGGCCGGCGCCGGGGCGGCCGACGCAACCCGACGGACCCGAATCTGATGCGCGTCGTCGACGCCCTGCGGCAGCGCTTTCAGACCCGGGTCCGAGTTCAGGGCGATGCGGCGCGGGGCCGTATCGAGATCGAATTCTTCGGCGAAGAGGACCTGGGGCGAATCACCTCCCTGCTGTTGGGGGAGGACTGAGTGCTGGGGGAGGACGGAGAAGTGCCCACGCAAACCCACTCGTCGACCCCGGGCCCCCCGGCCTCCGGGGAACGTGGGGCGCGTGAGCCCCTCTTGGTGGTTCCGGCTGGAGGCGAGTTCGAGGGGGTGATTTCGCTCCAGGGGCCGGCGCGCATCGATGGCCGCGTGCGCGGCGAGGTGTTTTGTGACGACAGCCTCTGGATTGGCCCCGAGGCGGACGTCGAAGCCCCCATCACGGCCACCGAGGTGTTCATCGCGGGCACGCTGCGGGGGCCGATTCACGCGGTGGAGCGGGTTGAACTCGCTCCCACGGCCTCGGTGTTCGGGGACCTGACCACCGCGCGGCTGGTGCTGGCCGAGGGCGCGTACCTCGCGGGCAGCTGCAGCCCGGTCTAGCCCTGGGGATCCGCTCCGTCTCCGGGCATGCTGCTGCGGATACCGTGTCTCATCGTCTTGAACTTCGCCCCAGCTATGTAAGAATTGCGCCGCGCCGCGAGCCGGAATTTCGTGACCTACCGCGCCGCGCGCGAAGACCCCGGCACTCGTCCACGCCGTCGTCTCCAGCAGCCCATCAGGTGTGCCCGGGGCGGCGGGGGATTGCGGTGGTAGCGGAGCCAGTTCGAGTTCGAATCCATCCTCTCCGACCTGCAGCAAGGACTGCACGGGAGGGGCGGCTTCGCACCTGGATGCAGCCCCGTATTGGAGACCGAGCGAAGTAATGCGACTGAATGTGGAAAGGTCCGAGCGAATGGGAATCGGGGTGGTGCTGTGTGCACTGGTTGCCCTGTTCAGCTTCCCGGCCGCCGCAGCCGAAGGTGGCCTCCAGCTCGTGCCACACACCGACCGCCTGATCACCATGCTGGTGGTGAGCGTGCTGTTGATCTTCGTGGTGCAGCGTCTGTTGTTTGCACCGGTCTTCCAGGTCCTCGATGAACGGGATGAACGCATCGACGGCACCCGAAAGCGGGCGGCCGAATTTGCCCGCGAAGCCGAAGAACTGCTCACACGGTACGAAGAGGCCCTGCGGACTGGACGCGACCAGGCAGAAGCGGCCCGCAAGCAGGTGCTCGAGCAAGCACGCGACGGTGCGACGGAGACGACCACAGCTGCTCGGCGCGCCGCGGAAGAAGAGATCGATGGCGCACGCCAGGCCGTGGGCGAAGCCCTGGAACGAGCGCGCGCGGAATTGCCGGTCCAAGCACGCGAACTTGCCCACCAGGCCGCCGAGCGCGTCCTGGGTAGGACGCTTCCCTCATGACGGTCGGCAGGCACAGGCGACGCATGGCAGGCGGAGGAACGTTCCTGTTGCTCTCGGCCGCCCTGGCAGCACCGGCCCTGGCAGCGAGCGGGGGTGGGGGCGGCGAAGGTGCTCTTGCGGAGTTGGCATGGCTGATTTTCAACTTCGCGGTGCTGATCTACGTCGTGTATCGATTCGCACGCAAGCCCATCAGTCAGTTCTTCTCCGACCGGGGGGCCGCTATCGACGCCGACATCCGCACGGCGTCCGAGCGTCTCGAGGAGGCCGAGGCGCGTCACCGTGAGCTCCAGTCTCAGGTTCAAGGCCTCGACTCGGAACTCGAAGAGATCCGCACCCAAGCGACTCGACGCGCGGAAGCCGAGCGCGATCGCATCCTCGAAGATGCCCGGCTTTCGGCCGAGCGCATCCGCAGCGACGCCAGCGCGGCCATCGCTCGTGAGGTTGAACGCGCTCAGGCGGAGCTTCGCGATCAGGCATCGGAGTTGGCGATCGAGTTGGCGGCCGGGTACCTGCAGGAGCGCATGGATGAGGGTGACCGCGAGCGGTTGATCGAAGAGTTCATCGAGCGCGTCGAGGCGGGAGCCGAGACTGCCGAGGGGTCCCCATGAGAAGCTCGGCTGCCGCACGCCGCTACGCACGCGCCCTGTTCTCCCTGGCTGAGGAGAGTGCCAGCGTGGAGTCCGTGAGGTCCGAACTCGAGGCGATGATGGCGTTGTTCGAAGGGTCGCCTGAGTTGGCGGACTCCTTGTTCCGCCCCCTTCACCCAGTGGCGGAGCGACGCGCGGTCCTCCAGGCCGTGTGCGAGCGAGTGGGCTCCAGCGAAACCCTCCGGAACTACTATGCGTTTTTGGTGGACCAACGCCGCCTGGTGGACTTTCCTGCCATCTGCGAGGAGTTCAGCCGACTGGCGGATCTGGCAGCGGGTCGCACCCAGGCCCAGGTCGTGACCGCGAACCCGTTGAGTCCCGAGCAACAGGACCGTCTGCGCGACGCCCTGGCGGCGCGAACCGGCCAGCAGGTAGAGCTTGAATTGACGGTTGATCCGTCGCTGCTCGGGGGTGCGATTGCCACGGTGGGTGGCGTCGTGTTCGACGGCAGCCTGCGTACCCAGCTCACACAAATGCGCACTGCACTGACCCGAGGAAACTGAGGAGATCATGGACATCAAACCCGGCGAGATCACCGATATTCTGAAACGCGAGATCCGGGACTACGACCGAGAAATCGACGTCGCTGAAACCGGTACCGTGCTGTCCATCGGAGACGGCATCGCCCGGGTCTATGGCCTCGACCAGGCCATGGCGGGCGAGCTCGTCGAGTTCCCCGGAGAGATCTCGGGCATGGTTCTCAACCTCGAAGAGGACAACGTGGGCGTGGCGTTGATGGGAGAGGCCAACCACGTCCGTGAGGGCGACCTGGTTCGCCGAACTGGTCGCATCATCGAGGTGCCCGTGGGCGAGAACCTCGTGGGTCGCGTGGTGGACGCCTTGGGCAACCCCATCGACGGCAACGGCCCCCTGGCTTCTGACGAACAACGGCGTGTCGAGCTCAAGGCCCCGGGGATCGTGACGCGCAAGTCCGTCCATGAGCCGCTCCAGACGGGCATCAAGGCCATCGATGCCATGACTCCCATCGGGCGCGGTCAGCGCGAGTTGATCATTGGCGACCGGCAGACGGGCAAGACCGCCATTGCGGTGGACACCATCATCAACCAGAAGGACACCGACGTCTACTGCATCTATGTGGCCATCGGCCAGAAGCAGTCCACGGTCGCCCAGGTGGTGGACAAGCTGACACAACACGGCGCCATGGAGTACACGATCGTGGTTGCGGCGACGGCCAGTGAGTCGGCACCCCTCCAGTACATCGCGCCCTACACCGGCGTGACCATCGGCGAGTGGTTCCGCGATAGCGGCAAGCATGCGCTGATCATCTACGACGACCTCTCGAAGCAAGCGGTCGCGTACCGACAGCTCTCCCTGCTGTTGCGTCGCCCGCCCGGTCGCGAGGCCTATCCCGGGGATGTCTTCTACGTTCACTCGCGCCTGCTCGAGCGCGCGGCCAAGATGAGTGACGAACTCGGTGGAGGTAGCCTCACGGCACTTCCCATCATCGAGACCCAGGCCGGAGACGTGTCGGCCTACATCCCGACGAATGTCATCTCCATTACTGACGGCCAGATCTTTCTCGAGACGGACTTGTTCAACTCCGGGATCCGGCCCGCCGTCAACGTGGGAATTTCGGTTTCGCGCGTGGGGGGGGCTGCTCAGACCAAGGCCACCAAGGCTGTGGCGGGCACCCTGAAGCTCAACCTGGCTCAGTACCGCGAGATGGCGGCCTTCGCTCAGTTTGGCAGCGATCTCGACAAGGCCACCCAGGAACAGCTCGCCAATGGTGAGCGCCAGAGCGAGATGCTCAAACAGCCCCAGTACGCCCCCATGAAGATGGAAGAGCAGGTCGTTTCAATCTTTTCCTGCACTCCCGAAGAGGGGCGTGACTCCTGGGTCCGGGCCTATGAACTCTCGGATCTCTCCCGCTACGAGTCCGAGATGCTCGAGTACGTGAGGGCCAACCACGCCGATATCCTCGAGGCCATCGGCACCTCTGGCAAACTCGAGGAGGACGTGGAGCAGAAGCTCGTGGCCGCCCTCGACGCCTTCCGCGACATCTTCCAGCCCAAGCGCCAGGGCGAGGCGGCCTGAACCCACGTGCCGAACCTCAAGGACATCCAACGTCGAATCGGCAGCGTCAAGAAGACGCAGCAGATCACGCGTGCCATGCGAATGGTGGCCGGCGCGAAACTGCGTCGAGCCCAGTCGGCCATCGAGGCTGCCCGCCCCTACGCGGAACGCATGCAAGCGACGCTTGCGGAGATTGCCCGCTCTCAGCGTGATGCCGAGCACGCCCTGCTCCAGAGCCGTGAGTCCGTGAAGAAGATCGAAGTGGTGGTGGTGACGTCGGATCGCGGCCTGTGTGGGGGCTTCAACGCCTCGGCGGCCAAGCATGCCAAGGCCATGTTCGAGCAGAGGAGGCCCGAGCTCGACGAACTGGTTCTGACCCATGTGGGCCGCAAGGGCAAGGAGGCGCTCCGCCGAGAACCCGGTGTCGTCGAGGGCGAGTTCTACCCTCTAGAAGGTTGGGTCGACTACCCCCAGGCGGCCGACATCGCCAGGCGCCTCGCCCGTCGCTACGCCGAAGGCGAAGTCGACGAGGTGCGCCTCGTGTTCAATGAATTCATCTCGACCATGAACCAGACTCCCCGGGATCTCCAACTGCTGCCCTTCCACTCGGAGGTGGCGGAACCCGGGAATGAATCGGAAGAGGCACTGGCTTACGAGATCGAACCCAGCGCGACGGCTCTGCTCGCCACGCTGGTCCCCCGGGCCGTGGAAGTGGCGGTCTACCGCGCGTTGCTCGAGAACCAGGCCGGGGAACACGCGGCGCGGATGGCAGCCATGGAGGCCGCCACACGCAACACCGAGGAGCTCATCGACAGCTTGACGCTGCAATTCAATCGAGCCCGACAAGCGGCCATCACGAAGGAACTCGTCGAAATCGTGAGCGGCGCGGAGGCACTTTAGGTATGGCTGAAAATGGAAAGATTGTTCAGGTGATGGGTCCCGTGGTGGACGTGGAGTTCCCGCCGGGAGAGTTGCCCGAGGTGTTTACAGCTCTGACCCTGACCAACCCGGGAATCGATGATCGAGAGGACAACCTCGTGCTTGAGGTGGCTCAGCACCTCGGCGAGAACACGGTCCGCACCATTGCGATGGATACCACCGATGGGCTGATCCGCGGCCAGGGGGTGACGAACACGGGGGATGTGATCAAGGTCCCCGTGGGTCCGGCAACTTTGGGGCGGATCATGAACGTCGTGGGCCAGCCGGTCGACGAGCGGGGCCCCATCGAAACCCCGACACACTTTCCGATCCACCGCGCCGCGCCGGAGTTCGTCGACCAGTCCACCAGCGTTGAGGCCTTCGAGACGGGGATCAAGGTGGTGGATTTGATCGCCCCTTATCCGAAGGGCGGTAAGGTTGGTTTGTTCGGTGGCGCGGGTGTGGGCAAGACCGTCGTCATCATGGAGCTCATCAACAACATCGCCAAGGAGCACTCGGGCTACTCGGTGTTTGGCGGCGTGGGTGAGCGCACCCGCGAGGGCAACGACCTGTGGCACGAGATGATGGAGGCCGAGCTGGCTGACGGGACCACGGTGCTCGACAAAGCGGCCCTGGTGTACGGGCAGATGAACGAGCCCCCCGGTGCCCGCGCACGGGTGGGGCTCTCGGCCCTGACGGCCGCCGAGTACTTCCGCGATGAAGAGGGCAAGGACGTCCTGCTGTTCATCGACAACATCTTCCGCTTCACCCAGGCGGGCTCCGAGGTTTCGGCGCTGCTCGGGCGCATCCCGTCGGCGGTGGGCTACCAGCCGACCCTGTCCACCGACATGGGTGAACTGCAGGAACGCATCACCTCCACCAAGAAGGGTTCCATCACCTCGGTTCAGGCCATCTACGTACCGGCCGACGACCTCACGGACCCGGCACCGGCTACGGCATTCAGCCATCTCGATGCGACCACGGTGCTTTCGCGCCAAATCTCCGAGCTGGGCATCTACCCCGCCGTGGATCCCCTGGACTCCACCAGCCGCATCCTCGACCCACAGGTGGTGGGCGATGAGCACTACCAGGTGGCACGTGGCGTCCAACAGGTGCTGCAGAAGTACAAGGACCTGCAGGACATCATCGCCATTCTGGGAATGGACGAACTTTCCGAAGAGGACAAGCTCACCGTCTCGCGTGCGCGCAAGCTGCAGCGCTTTCTGTCCCAGCCCTTTCACGTCGCCGAGCAGTTCACGGGCACGCCGGGCACCTACGTGCGCCTCGAGGACACGATTCGGGGCTTCAAGGAGGTTCTGGACGGCAAGCACGACGAGTTGCCCGAGCAGGCCTTCTACATGGTGGGAACCATCGAAGAGGCCGCCGCGAAGGCGGAGACGATGGCCTAGGCGTGCCGTACCAACTTTCCATCGTCACACCCCAGGGAATCGCCTACGAGGGCGAGGTGGATTCCATCGTCCTGCCCGGCAGTGAGGGTGACTTCGGGGTGTTGGCCGACCACGAGCGGTTCCTGACACCACTACGGGTTGGCGAGGTGGAGATTCAGACCGGGGCCGAGCTCCTGTTTGCGGCCACGGCATCGGGCTTCGCAGAAGTCACGGGCAACGCCGTGGCGGTGCTCGTGGAGGCCTGCGAACTGGCCGACGAGATTGACCACGCCCGTGCCGAGGCCGCTCACGCTCAGGCCGAGCAGAGCCTGGGGCAACTTGCGGCCGACGACGATGACGAACGCTACGCCGAGTACGAGGCAGCACTGGAGCGTGCGAAGAACCGATTGTCGGTGAGTGGGCGACGCAGCTGAAGCCCGCGCTTTAGCGATTCACGCGCGCCGCCTGTAGCTTGATGCGGCCCTCCGAGACCACGACTCGGAAGCAGACTTCGACGTCCCCGTGGCGGTGCTTCAGGGCTGCCCGCTGGTCGGCCACCCACTGGGCGAGCTTGGCCCGGCTCGGCGAGGGGGACGGTCCCGAGGTGTTGCGTTGAGCATCCCGGACGGCAGCCAGCAGGTCGTCGATTTCCTCCCTTGAGCCCCCATTGGGACCCTCGGGCACCTGGGCGCCGTTGCCATGGATCTGCGCCCGGAACTGGTGCCGCGTGTAGGTTCCCTGCTCGATCTTTCGCAGGGTGTCGTTCCACTGGCGGCTCAGCGCCTGGTAGCGGGCCCCGATGCCGCTGCGCCGAAAGCGCAGACCGGTGTTTTGGATCTGCCGGGCTGCAACGCCTCGCAGGGCCCGATCGAATTTGCTGCGTTGCGTCACGGGCTCGCGGGGGACGGCTCCGAGGAAGTACTGGTCGTAGGCGAATTTGAGCTGGCTCAGCTCAAGGTCGAGGTGCTCGATGGCACGTTCATGGTCGGGGCTGGACAACGCTTACCTCTCGGCGGCCGGGGGCGTCTGATCGGGAGAGGGACCGACCGCCTTGAGGGGTATTCCCTACATGCTCGTCGCCTGCGGGTCCGCGAAATTCCAGCACCGTTGTAATTTTCGAGGCGGTGCGGATCCCCTTCAGCGGCCCAGTAGGGAAGCCAGGTCGATGCATCCCGGCTGGGGTCGCGCGCCCGGCTCGAGGGGCGGGATCTCACCCAGCCAGCGCGCGCCCAGGCTCTCTCGCAGGGCACCCAGGTTGTCCGCATCAGCGCTGGAGAGGGCCCCGTCCACCTGAGACACCACCACACCAGCGACGGGCAGCTCGCGCGTCCGCGCGGCTTCCAGGGTCAAATGCGTGTGGTTGAAGGTCCCCAGGGCCCCCCGAGCCACCACCAGCAGAGGAAGTTCGAACTCCTGGGCGAGGTCGGCCATGGACACCTCCCCGGCGACGCGAACGAGCAGGCCCCCCGCGCCCTCCACGATCAGGTACTCGTGGCGCTGGCGTAACTCGGTAAACGCCTGGCGGATGGCTTGGAGGTCCACGTCGCGGCCCTCGGCGCGAGCAGCCACGGGGGGGGCCGACGGTTGGGCGAAACGAGCCGGGCAGATCCGCTCCAAGGGGTCATCGACGCCGGCTGCTTCGCGCAGCGCCAGGGCGTCGAGGGGCCCGGCATCGCCCACCCCGGTCTCCACGGGCTTCATCACACCCACGCGCAAGCCGCGTTCGCGGAGTGAGCGGGCCAGGGTGCAGGCGACCAGGGTCTTGCCCACCCCGGTGTCGGTTCCCGTGACGAACACGCCGCGTCCGGGGGCGTTCATGCCGGGTGGCGCTCGAGTTCCTCGGAGACCGCCGCCACGAGTGCGTCGATCTCGTCGCGCCGATGGCTGGCCATGGGCGTGATGCGCAGACGAGCGGTTCCCTCGGGCACCGACGGGTGTCGAATGCCCTGGGCGTAAAAGCCCCGCTCGAGAAGCGCTTGGCAGACCGCCATGGTGCGGCGGTTACTGCCCGTCTGGACGGGCACGATGTGGGTGGTGGACGGCCGGGTCGAAATGCCCCGGTTGGCCAGCCCGTCACGCAGCTGCCGGGAATTTTCCTGGAGAGCGGTTCGGCGCCAACCTTCTTCGGCGACCACTTCCAGGGCGGCTCGCGCTGCAGCGACCTGGGGGGGCGCGAGCGCACAGCTGAAGATGAAGCTGCGGGCGGTGTTGACGAGCAGCTCACGCAGCGGCCGGCTCCCGGCGATGAATGCGCCGAAGCAACCGAGGCCCTTGCCCAGAGTGCCCAGGTGGATGTCTACCGAGTCGCTCACTCCGCAGAGCTCGGCACTCCCGCGCCCACTGGAGCCGAGGGTGCCCGTTCCGTGGGCGTCGTCGAGCAACACCATGGCACCGTGTCGACGTGCCAGAGGCAACATTTCCGCCAACGGGGCCACGTCACCATCCATGCTGTAGACCCCGTCGATGGCGAGCAATACCCGCCGGTGCGTGGAAGAAACCTCCCGCAGCACCTGCTCGAGGGCGTCGAGGTCTCCGTGGGGGAAGACACGGACGTCGGCTCGAGAAAGTCGGCAGCCGTCGATGATCGAGGCGTGGCTGAGGGCATCCGAGACCACCACGTCGCCCCGACCACACAGTGCTGGGATCACGCCTACATTGGCCATGTACCCGGTACCGAAGGTCAGCGCCGCGTCGGCGCCAAGGAATTTGGCGAGTTCCTCCTCCAACTCTTCGTGAAGGGCGAGGTTGCCGCTGATCAGTCTGGAGCCCCCGGCCGCGCAGCCCAACTCCCGAGCAGCCTGCGCACTGGCCTCCACGACCCGCGGGTGCATGGCGATGTCGAGGTAGTTGCTGCCAGCGAACAGCAGGACCTCGCGCCCGTCCACGCGCATCCGCGGTGCCTGGGCGCCTTCCAACACCCTCATGTGACGGTAGGTGCCGCGCTCCCGGATGGCGGCGAGTTCTTCGGCTGCGACGGCGTCGACTCCCACGCGACTCAGGGCTCTCGGCGGATCTCGGGTTTCAGAATCTCGCCGCCGGTTCCGCGCAGGCGAAACGGGACCTCGGCGGTTGTCGTTTCCGTATCGTCGGCGTACAGCGCATTGCCCTCGATCTCGAAGCCGGCATCTCGAATCATGCGGTAGGTGGCGTCCTCTCCGTCGCCGCGAGTGGTGAGATATCCCTCGACGAACAGCGAGTTGGCGGGCCAGAGAGCCAGGGTCCCCAGGTCGCGGAGGTGTCCCTCGCGCCCGGCTGCAATTCGGATCTCTGCATTGGGGTTGATGAGACGTACCACCGACAGCACACGCAGGGCCCTCGTGGGCGACAAAGATCCATCCGAGTAGACCGGGTTGCCCTCGATGGGGACCAGGAAGTTGACGGGAATGGAGGGCACCTCGAGTTCGCGCAGCTGCATGGCCACGTCGATCACATCCCCACTGTCCTCCCCCATGCCGACGATCATGCCACTGCAGGCCGCGATGCCGCTGCGCTTGGCGGCCATCAACGTGTCCAACCGGTCGCGGTAGGTGTGGGTGGAGCAGATATCTGTGTAACGGGACTCGCTGGTGTTGAGATTGTGGTTGAGGCGGTCGAGTCCCGCCTCCGCCAACAGCTGGGCGTGTTCGTCGCCCAGGAGCCCCGCCGAGAGGCACACTTCGATGGGGTAGCGTTGCTTCACGCGACGAATCAGATCGGCCAATTTGCGCGTGCGTTCCAGGGTGGGCCCGCGGCCCGAGAGCACCATGCAGTAGCGCGAGGCTCCCGCCCGCGCGGCATCTTCGGCTTCGGCCAGGATCTCCTCGTCGCTCTTCATCGCGTACTTGCGAATGGGCGCGTCGGAGTCGCGGGACTGGGAGCAGTAGCCACAGTCCTCCGGGCACAGCCCGTTCTGAACATTGTTGAGTACGTGGACCATCACGACCCGCCCGAAGTGGTGCTGGCGGGGCACGAAAGCGCTGTGGAGGAGGGGCAACAACTCGACGTCGCCATCCTCGAGGGCCCAGAGTGCGTCCTCTCGGCTGGGAGGCTCGTTGCGCAGAGCCGTCTCGGCCAGACGTTGGTAGCGTTCGAACACGGGGTCTCCTCGGGTGCCTCGGGTGGAATGGGGTCGGGCGGTTGGGCCAAGCTAGGCGCGTCGCTCCACCCCTGTCAACCATACGCAGACCGGGAGTCGACAGGCCAACGGCGGCGGTGGCGGGCCCCATGGGAGCTACACTGCCCACCGTGGCTCGGCCGAGATCGGTGTTCGCGTGTACGGAGTGCGGTGCCCAGCAGCCGCGCTGGTTGGGGCGCTGCCCCGAATGCAGCGCCTGGAGTTCGCTGGTCGAAGAGCAGGTCGGAAGCGGCCTGTCGCCCCGCGACACGCTGGGAATCGCCGAAGAGCCCCAGGGGGCCGGGGCGGGCACGGCGGCGTCCCCTCGCCTGTTGGGCGAGATCGACGCGACTTCGGTGCCTCGCATCTCCACGGGCATGGAAGAGTTCGACCGTGTTCTCGGAGGGGGCCTGGTGCCCGGCTCGGTGGTGCTGCTTGGGGGAGAACCCGGTGTCGGGAAGTCGACTCTGGCTCTGCAGCTGGCCGCAGCCCTGGAGGGCGTAGCGCCCGTGCTTTACGTCACGGGAGAGGAAAGCCCCGAGCAGCTGCGGCTGCGGGCCGAGCGTCTGCCGGTGTTGCCCGAGAAGGTTCGCGTGTTGGCGGAGACGCGACTCTCTCAGCTGGCGGAACCCTGGCGCGAGGCGGCTCCGGGAATCGTGATCATCGACTCGATCCAGACGCTTTCGACCGAACGTGTCGAGTCCGCGCCGGGCTCCGTGGCCCAGGTGCGCGATTGCGCGGCACAGCTGGCCAACAGCGCGAAGGCGAGTGGGAGCACCCTGTTACTGGTGGGTCACGTCACCAAGGAGGGCACTCTGGCCGGACCGAGAGTGCTCGAGCACCTGGTGGACGTGGTGCTTCATTTCGAGGGCGATCGTCATCACGCGTTCCGTCTGCTGCGCACCAGTAAGAACCGCTTTGGTCCCACCCAGGAGGTCGGAGTGTTTTCCATGACCCAGGCGGGTCTCGAAGCGGTCGGCAACCCCAGCGAGCTGTTTCTCTCGGAGCGCCGGGCGGCCGGCAGCGAGGGAGCGGCCGGCGCTGCGGGACCCGGCGCTTGCATACTGCCTCTACTCGAAGGCAGCCGACCGATCCTCGTGGAGCTTCAAGCGCTCGTGGCGCCTGCGGGCTACGGGACGGCTCGGCGAACGAGCATCGGGATTGACGATGGCCGGCTCGCTTTGATGCTGGCGGTGCTCGACCGGCGCACCCACCTCGAACTGGTGTCGCGCGATGTGTATGTCAATGTGGCTGGGGGCTTCAAAGTGGGCGAGCCAGCTGCTGACCTCGGGCTCGCTCTGGCGCTGGCATCGAGTTGCCTCGAGATCCCCCTGCCCCCGGACGTAGCGGCCTGTGGGGAGATTGGTCTGGGGGGGGAGGTGCGGCGCGTCGCCCGACTCGACCTGCGTTTGCGGGAAGCCGCGCGGTTGGGATTCCGGCGAGTACTGGTGCCCGAGGGCCAGGAAATTCCGCCCGGGGAATGTGGTGACGCCCAGCCCATCCCAGTGGCCGATGCTGCTGCTGCGGTTGCGTGGTTGCGCACGTGCCCGCCGGTGCACAGGCCCGTGAATGGCAGTTAACACGTTGAAATTAATCGCTTTTTAAGCCCGCTCCCCTTTGACAGCCCCGACTGGGCTGGCTAGTTTGGCCAGCGTGACACGAGCTTCGAACGACCCCGCCGCCCATGCCTCCGAGGACTTCCGGCGCGCCTTTTCTCGCATCGAGCCCGAGCTCGAACTCGTCGAGCAGCACATGCGCGACCAGTTCGGGTCGGCCAGTGAGCTGATTCCCCTGATTGGGGATCACGTCCTGGCGGCTGGGGGCAAGCGCATCCGGCCGGCCCTGGTGCTCCTGGCCGCTGAGCTGTGTGGGTACACGGGTCCCCGGCGGATCCACATCGGTGCGGCCATCGAGTTCATGCACACCGCTTCGCTCTTGCACGACGATGTCGTCGACTTGTCCGAGCTGCGCCGAGGACGGCCTTCCGCCAACGCGCTGTGGGGGAATCGCCGCGCCGTGTTGGCTGGGGATTTCTTCTACGCGCGGGCCTCGTCGATCATCACCGATGACGGCAACCCCGACATCCTTCGTTCCTTCGTCAATGCCATCCGCAGTATGTCCGAGGGGGAGTTGCTTCAGCTCCAGCGCAGCTTCGACCCCGAGGTGAGCGAGAGCCACTATTTCGCCGTCATCGAGCGCAAGAGCGCCGTCTTGCTCTCGACCTCCTGCGAGACCGGAGCGATCCTGGCGGATGTCACCCGCGCCGAACGGCAGAAGCTCTCGGAATTCGGCCACGAACTGGGGGTGGCGTTCCAGTTGTGCGACGACGCCCTGGACTACAGCGCTCGCGAGGCCGAGCTCGGCAAGCGCCCCTACGCGGACCTGCGAGAGGGCAAGGTGACGCTGCCCCTGCTGCTCACCCTCAAACGCTCCACACCCGCTGAACAGGGGTCCATCGTGGCGCTCCTCAAGGCGGCCCAGGTTTTGGCGGACGCGGACCCGGGCCACGCTGAGGGGGAACCGGAGGCCTTGGACCTGGCACCGGTGATTGCGCTGGTCGAGCGCTACCGGGGTGTCGAAGACACCCTGCGCCGAGCCCAAAAACATTGCGATCGAGCCGAGGCGCTCATCAAGCCCTTCTCCGAGGGCCTCGCCAAGCAGGGCCTTCTCGCGGCACTCCGCTACTCGGTGAGTCGGAACCGTTGACCCGACAGGCAGCCGCTCCCCGTGCGGCTGCCCCCGCTTTCTCGCCCCGGGTCCCAGGAGACCATGGACATGAAGACCCAATGCACTGGAGTGCGCGGCTCGCGCACACTGGCCCTCTGCGCACTGGTGGTGATGCTGAGCTCGGCTGCTGGAATGGCAGGCGCTGCGGGGACGGCCGAGGCAGCCTCCTCCGGCGTCGTCAACGTCAACACGGCGACGGCCCACGAATTGGCCCGACTGCCCGGCATCGGAGAGGCTCGCGCTGAGGCGCTCATCGCTGCGCGCAAGCGACTCGGTGGCTTCGAGAACCTCGAAGACCTGCTCGAGGTCCGGGGGGTCGGCGAGGCGGGCCTGGCGCGTCTGCGCCCCCATGTGACGCTTCAGGGCAAGACCACGTTGCGGCCGGCGTCCGCCGACCGGTAGACGGGGCGCGGGGGCCCGCGGTGCCGCGGGCCTTCGCGTAGGCGACACTTTTCTCGCCGAGGAGCGCTACAGGTTGGGGTCATGGATCGACCTCTTTCCGCCCGCGGCCTTAGGCGTCGCGCCTGCCTCGCCGGCGTCTGGGGGCTGTGGACCTTGTGGGGGGTCTGGGGCGGGTGGGTTGCGGCGTCCGCCATTGAGCCGGCTCAGCGCGTGGTGTCCATGAACCCTTCCCTGACCCAGACACTGGTGGCCCTGGGGGCGCTCGACCGTCTGGTGGGCGTGGATGTCTACTCGGCCCGCAGCGTAGAGGCGGTACGGGGTCTTCCTCAGGTGGGTGGATTGTTCAGCCCGAGCCTCGAAGCTGTGACTGCGCTGTCCCCGGACCTCGTGGTGCTGGTTCCCAGTGCCGCTCAGCGTGACTTCCGCGGACGTCTCCGGGACCTGGAGATCGAGGTACTGGAGCTTCCCAACGTGACCCTCGAGGAATTGCTCGAGTCCATCGAGGTGCTGGGCCGACGGGTGGGTGAGGGCCCAGCGGCCGAGGCCGTGGTGGAGCGGATCCAACAGAGTTGGTTCGCTGCCCGTCGCGCATCGGCGGGTCTGCCCCGGCCCACCGCCGTCCTGGTGCTTCAGCGCGAACCCCTGTTCGTGGTGGGGGGCGGGAGTTTTCTCGACTCCATGCTCGACGCCGTCGGGGTCGAGAACGCGGCGGCTCGGCTCGGTGACCCCTACCCGCGTGTCGACCTCGAGTGGCTGATCGCGAGGGCCCCGGAAATCATCCTCGATGCCTCGCCGGACTCAGACCCACCGGCCAGCTACTGGTCGCGTTGGCCCTCGCTGCCCGCAGTGGCCGCGGGCCGCGTGCGCCGCCTGCCACCCGAAACCGTCACGCTGCCGGGAACGGATCTCGATCGCTCGTTGCAGGTTCTGTTCGAGGCCGTTCACCCGCAGGGCCTCGCCCCATGAGGCCCACTCTGGTGCGATGGACCGGGGTGCTGGTGGTGCTGGTGATCGTGCTGGCGCTGGCCCTCGGCCTGGCGCTGGCCAGTGGACCCAGCGCCATCGCTCTCTCCCAGGTGCTGGCCGCACTTTCCGGGGGCGAGGTCGAGCCTGCCACCGCGGACATCGTGCTGCGGGTACGCTTGCCACGTGCGGCCCTGGCCATGGGGGTGGGGGCATCGCTTTCGGTCTCGGGAGTGCTCTTTCAGGCCCTGCTGCGCAACCCCCTGGCTGACCCCTATGTGCTCGGAGTCTCCGGTGGGGCAGCGTTGGGCGGCATTGTGGTGTTGAGTCTGGGGGCGGGCGTGGGCCTCGGCTATCAGGCGGTTCCCCCGGCGGCCTTCGTCGGCGCCGTTGCCACGGCGGTGTTGTTGTTCGCGGTGGCGGGCGGGCGTGGGCGGCTGTCGGCCACCCACCTGCTGCTCACAGGCGTGGTCTTCAACGCCTTTGCGTCGGCGGCCATCGTGTTTCTGGCTTCGCTTTCGGGGCTGAGCGAGGGGGCGAGCATTTTTCTGTGGTTGATCGGCAACCTCTCGGCCGCACGGGTCGATGTGGTGGGCTGGGTGGTGGCCTTTCTCTTCCTGGGTCTCGCCTGCGCGATGCCACTTGCACGTGGCCTGAACCTGTTGACCCTGGGAGAGGAGTCCGCCCAGCAGCTCGGAGTCGATGTCGAGAAACATAAACGCGTGTTACTCGGTGGGACCTCTCTCATGGTGGGGGCTGCAGTGGCGGCCGCGGGGCTGATTGGCTTCGTGGGGTTGATCGTTCCCCACGGCCTACGCCTGATGGTGGGGCCCGACCACCGTTTGCTGATTCCCTCGTCGGCGCTGGCCGGCGCCGCCTTTCTGGTGGTGTGCGACACGGCGGCGCGTACCCTGTTCGACGGACGTGAGCTGCCTGTGGGGGCGATCACGGCTCTGGTGGGCGGCCCGTTGTTCTTGTGGCTGCTGCGTCGTGACCTCCGCCAGAGTTTTGCGTCATGAGTGCTGGGCCCGCGGCCGATCCTGCGCTCGAGTTGCGAGGCGTCGAGGTGGCGCTCGGGCGGCGCCGAGTTTTGCGCGGCCTGGATCTGGCTTTGCGGGAGGAAGAGGTGGTGTTACTGGCCGGCTCCAACGGAGCGGGCAAGACGACGGCCCTGCGGGTGGCGTCGCGCAGTATCGAGGTGACCCGCGGTGAGGTCGAGCTCGGCGGCAGGCCGTTGGCCGCGTACTCCCGGGCTGAGCTGGCTCGGGCGCTGGCCGTGGTTCCGCAGGAGACCAGTCTGGCCTTTGCGTTCCGGGTCGAGGAGGTCGTCCTCATGGGTCGGACCCCGCATCTCGGAACCTTCGGCTTCGAGTCGCAACGCGACGTCGAGATCGCGCACCGGGCCATGCGAACGGTGGGGATCGAGGCGCTGGCGCAGCGACCCATGAACCAGCTATCGGGAGGGGAGCGCCAACTTGCGCTGGTGGCCCGCGCGCTCGCCCAGGAGCCACGGGTGTTGTTGCTCGATGAACCCACCGCCCACCTCGACCTGCGTCACCGTGTGGCCCTGCTGTCTGTGGTGCGCGCCTTCGCGGATGCCGGGGGCTGTGTCTTGATGGTTTCCCACGATTTGACGCTGGCGGCCCGCCACAGTGACCGCGTGGTACTCCTCGCCGAGGGCCGGGTGGCCGCCGAAGGCCCCGCCGTGCAGGTTCTCGTCCCTGAGCACCTGCGGGCGGTGTTCGGGGTCGATGCCGAGGTGGTGGAGGATGCCGGTGGCATGCCCATCGTTTTGCCGAGGCGCTCTGCCTCCCCTCGAAGTGGGGTCTGATCGCCGGCGGAAATCGGGGCTAGGCTCCGGGCCGAAGCTGCCGCAGAATCCGTTGGAGGGGGCGCTGGGCAGCACGAGGTGACTTGGGCCTGAAGAAAAAATGGACCTGGAGGCTCGGGCCTACAGAAGGGGGCGCAGGAGATATGGCGACGGCGGCGATTGCAGAAGTGCGTGGGCGGGAGATTCTCGACTCTCGTGGAAACCCGACGGTGGAGGTGGAGGTCACCAGTTCTCTGGGGCGGCGCTCCACGGCAGCCGTACCCTCGGGGGCATCCACGGGATCTCGTGAGGCCCTCGAGCTGCGGGATGGCGATGACACTCGTTACGGGGGCAAAGGTGTTCGGCGGGCCGTGGAGCACGTCAATACCGAGCTGGCCGATGCCGTGCGCGGCCACCCTCTGGGAGGGTTGGAGGAGCAGGCTGCCCTCGACGCGAAAATGATCGCCTTGGACGGCACGCCCACCAAGAGCCGGCTCGGCGCCAACGCGCTGCTGGGTGTTTCTCTGGCCGCGGCCCACGCTGCAGCGGACGCCAGCGACCGCCCCCTCTACCAGCTGATCGGGGGTGGGGAG
Organism: Myxococcota bacterium; assembly: GCA_022447545.1. Lineage (GTDB taxonomy): Bacteria > Myxococcota_A > UBA9160 > UBA9160 > SMWR01 > JAKVBI01. Next base: position 11,458 of record JAKVBI010000018.1, on the reverse strand, counting down.
GCCGATCTGCTACCGGCCCCCATGATGAACGTCCTCAATGGCGGGGCCCACGCCGACAACACGGTCGACCTGCAGGAGTTCATGCTGTTTCCCGTCGGGGCTCCAAGCTTCTCCGAGGCATTGAGGTGGGGAACGGAAGTCTTTCATAGCCTCAAGGCGGTACTCCACAGCCGGAACCTGGCCACGTCGGTAGGGGACGAGGGGGGCTTTGCACCGAACCTTTCCAGCAACCGAGAGGCCATTGAAGCCGTGCTCACGGGCATTGAGCAGGCGGGCTTCCGACCGGGCGAGGAGATTGCCATCGCGCTGGACCCGGCATCGTCGGAGTTTTTTCGCGATGGACGCTACGAGTTGTCGGGAGAGGGTCGCAGCCTCGACTCGGAGGAGATGATCGGCTTCTGGTCTGAGTGGCTGGACGCCTACCCGGTGATTTCCATCGAAGACGGTTTGGACGAGGGCGACTGGGAGGGCTGGAGCGCGATGACGGCTGGGATCGGCGAGCGTTGCCAACTGGTGGGAGACGATTTGTTCGTCACCAACCCGGCGATCCTGTCCCAGGGCATCGAGCAGGGCGCGGGAAACGCCATTCTGATCAAGGTCAACCAGATCGGCACCTTGACCGAGACTCTCGAGGCCATCGAGGTGGCCCGGCAAGCCGGCTACGCGGCCATCGTTTCCCACCGTTCGGGCGAGACGGAAGACACCACCATCGCGGACCTCGCCGTGGGGTCGGGCTGCGGTCAGATCAAGACGGGCTCGTTGAGCCGCTCGGACCGCGTCTGCAAGTACAATCGCCTGCTGCGGATCGAAGAAGAACTCGGCAGCCGCGCCCGCTATGCGGGGCGGGGTTCGATTCGCGGGGCGCAATGACGGGCGTCCTGCGCCATACCGCGAATTCTCCGGGAGGGAACATTCCCAACCCTCGACTCCACACGACTGAGGGGGCTCGCGTCGCCTTCCATGGCCCGGTCCTCTATGCGATTGCGTTCGCATGTCTGTGGATTGGCTCAGGGCCCGCCAATGCGGTGGTGCCCAGCGGTGAAAAAGTGGCTGCCGCGACGGCCCGGGCCAACGAGCAGGCAGGCCGCTCGGTGCCCCTATGGTTCGAGGTCACGCTTCGGGATTCCGAGGGCAGCGCCCTGGCCAGTGGGGTGTTGGCGAGCCACCCCACGGGCCTCGCTCGACTTGAACTGGTGGGCGCTCCCGAAGGAGAGACGAGCTTCGTGGAGCGTCACCTGCTCCAGGGAGACGCCTACCGGGCCAGTCGAGACGGTGCCCTGGTCGATTCCCCGATGCCGCTGTTGGCCCCGCTGTTTCTGCTCCAGACCCCTTCCGGGGAGGCACTGCGGGCTGCTTTGTCGAGCTTCGACGTGGCCGTGGATGACGTCGTACTGGGGCGTGTGGGAGAGCATGTCGCTTATGTGATCGGTGGCCGGCAGCCCCGTGGCCCCGACGGCGTCGAGCCCCGCCAAACGTCTCTCTGGGTTGACCAGAATACGTTCGAGGTGCTGCGCATCGACTCGGTGAACACGGTCCGCGTGGAGTTCGGCCCCTCGGCCGATTTCGAGGGGATTCAGGCCCCGTCCTGGATCCAGATGGAAGGCCCCGAGGATCCGCCCCTGAGGCTGGAGATTGATCGGGTGGCCCCGGCCAACGCCCCCGCCGCGGCATTCGCGGTCGAATGGCTGCTGGCTCCGCACAAACGCTGAACACCGGGCCCCGCCCGGAATCGCACCACCGCTCGTAACTCCCGTGGGCGCCCCCCGTGAGAAATACCGGGCCCCGCCCGAGCTTCGCCCTCAGGCGCATTGGACCGAGGCGCGCCGGACCGGTAGGGGTGACCGCTGCCGGGGGCCTGGCAAGCCCTCTGGTGCATCGATCGCTGCAACGCGGTCCCGGAGGCGTCGGCCTTGGGGGGAAATCAAGCCGCAGCGGAAAAGTTCATTTCGGGCTCATGGGAACCTTCACATCACCCGAAAAGAATCGGCAGGTCAAACGTCGGGGTCGGCACAGGGGTGCCAGGCCGCGCCGTTGCTTTGCGAGGAGACGAGCATCATGCCCAATGACCAGCAGATCAGCCTTTTGATCGCCGACACCGACGACGAACACTCGTCGATCCTCACCGAATTCTTGATGGAGGAGGGCTTCCACGTCGAGCGGGTTCGGGACTCCGATCAGACCCTTTCCATCGTCAAGGCAGGCCGTGCCAAGATTGTGCTGCTCGACATCTCCGACCCGTCGGGGTCCGGCTTCGAGTTGTTGCGCGACGTGCGCCAAGCCGATTCCGACGTGTGCGTGATCAGCATGACGACCCATCCGAGTGTGGAGGGTTCGGTGCGTAGCATGAAGCTCCGATCCTTCGACTATCTGCAGAAACCCGTCAAGTTGCCCGAACTGGCCGACAGCCTGCAGTCCGCGATTGCGGCCAAGGGCCTTCAGGTCGACATCGAGACGCGCCTCAACGAGGTCATCGGCACTTGCGTGCGAGAGCTTCGTTCCAAGCAATCCCTGACCCTCAAGCAGGTTGCCAATCGCACGGGGCTCTCGGTCAGCCTGATCTCGCAGATCGAACTGGGCAAGAGCGCGGCCTCACTGTCGACCCTGCACAAGCTGGCTACAGCGTTGCGGGTTCCGATGACCCACTTCTTCGAGTCCGTTTAAGCACCTCGCACCCACAAGAAGCCCCACTCTCGACGCGTGTTGGGGGTATCCTCGTCTTGCGTGAAGGATCGGGACCAGGGGATCGACCGTCGAGGAGGAACCCTCGACGTCGCCGGGATCGGAAGCATGGTGGTGGACCGTGTCCACCGGACCCCGCGCATCCTTGGCGGGGATGCCAAGGGAATGCTGCACGAACTTCCCGGTGCGGGTGCGGTGCAGCGCCACGTGGGGGGTGTGGTCCTCAACCACCTGGGATGGGCGGCGGCGCTGGGTGCGCGCGTGGGGATCTTCGGTCGTCAGGGGGACGACGAGGACGGCCGTTTCCTGCAGGCCGCCATGGACCGCCTGGGGATCGAACACGACCTGCTACGCGTCGATGCGGCTACGTCCCTGGCCGAGATCTTCGTCGATGATGCAGGCGCCCGGGCCATTTACATGGCGCCGGGAGCGACCTCTGGGACCACTGCGGCGCAGGTTCGTGAGCACCATGGGGTCTTCATCGGCCGGGCCCGAATCGTCAGCACCGAAGTCTCTCAACTCCCCCTGGGTGCGGCCTGTGAGGCGCTCCGAGTGGCGCGAGGCGGATCGGCAACCTGTGTGGTGGACCTTGATGTTCCGCCCTCGGATGCCCTGGCGAGCTTGGGCAACGAGGCTGAACTCGACCAGTTGCTCCGCAGCGCCCATACCCTCAAACCCTCCAAGCAGGCGGCCCTGGAACTCGTGGCAGGCAGCGACGCCCTCGACATTGCGCGGCGGCTGCGGGCCGAGTACGCGAACGACGCCGTGGTGGTGACCGACGGCGAGGCCGGTTGTGCGGTGACCAGCGAGTCGTACGAAGGCTGGGTGACGGGGCGGAGCGTGACCGTGGTGGACACTACCGGTGCCGGCGACGCCTTTCTGGGAGGACTGCTGGTGGGCCGGGGGCAGGGCCTTGGCTGGGAGGATGCCGCACGGCTGGCCAACGCGTGCGGGGCCGCTTGTGCCCAGCAACTCGGTGCGTTTCCCGAGGATCCCCACGCAGCCTGCGCGCGAGTCGCCGAACTCTACGAGGGCCCAGCCCTTGCGTTGGCGCCCGCACCGCCCCGGGGCCCCTAGGAGAATCTGGCGGGAGGTCAGGCGTCGTCGCGAAACAAGAAGCGAACCACCATGTCGCTGGCGGCATCAGCGATGGCGTCGACGTCGTGGGCGGGCTCTGAGAGCAGCAGCCGTGAACTCACCCACTCGATGGAGAGCTGGACCAGGTAGGTGGCGGTGGCGAGGTCTGAGATCCGCAGCTTGCCCTGCTCGGCCAGGCGCTCCAGGTTGGCAACGATGGCGCCCTGCAGGCGGACCTCGAAGCTCTCCATCACGGCTTGAAATTCCGGGTCCTTGAAGAAGCGCTCCCACAGGATGCGCTGAGTGCCGGGCCGGTGCTGGCGGGCGTGGAAGATACGACCCACCAGTTCGCGCACCGACCCTCGCGGATCGTCGTCGCGCCACGCTCCAGGTGCGAGCCCGGCTTCCACGATCTCGGCGATCTCGGCAATGGTCCTGTGAAGCAACTCGAGCAGAATGGCCCGCTTGTCGCGGAAATAGGCGTAGACCGAGCCCACCGAGATCCCCGCCCGCCGAGCGATCTCATCGGTGGTGGTTTCGTCGAAGCCCCGCTCCTCGAAGCAATCGGCTGCGGCCTCCAGGGTGCGCTCACGGGTGCGTCGGCTGCGAGCCTGCTGGGGGACCCGGATCTCGCGCACCGGCTCCAGACCGGCTTCCACCGGGGCACGGCTCAGGTTCTCGATCGAGCCCTCAGGCTCGGGGCTGGGCTTGGAGATGGCGGTCACGGGTCCAGTGATACCCGATCCCGCCCGACAAAGAAAGAAATATGAGGTCAGATTCGTATTTTGTGCTAGGGTTCTGGGGTCGGGAGGCGTCTGTCGCAGACCCTCGACCCCCGGTCCTGCTTTCCCCAACGGAGGAGATCGCCCATGGCCACCGCCGCTCTGCCCGGAACCCATGACCCCATCGATGCTGAACTCGAGACTCTGCTCACGTCCTTCGACACCAACTACGCGTGGAACTATGGAAATGTGAAAGAGGGCCTGCGGGACCTGTACGAGAAGGCCAAGCGTGAGCAGTGGAACGCTACTGAGCAGCTGGCCTGGGAGACGCCGGTGGACCCCCTGGCCGAGTTGATCCCCAACGAGATCAACCCCTTCCAGGACTACGAGCCATTCCACAAGCTCACGGACTCCGAGCGGGAGAAGTTTCGCCACGCCCTGCTCTCCTGGCAGCTCTCACAGTTCATGCATGGCGAACAGGGTGCGCTGATCACGGCCAGCCAACTCGTGGGCGCCGTTCCCTGGATGGATGCCAAGTACTACGCGAGCACCCAGACCATGGACGAGGCCCGCCACGTCGAGGTCTTCTCCCGCTATCTGCACGAGAAGCTCGAGTGGGAGTGGCCCATCAACGAAAATCTCAAAACCCTGCTCGATCTCATCCTCATGGACTCGCGCTGGGACTTCAAATACCTGGGGATGCAGATCCTGGTGGAGGGCCTGGCCATGGCGGCCTTCGGCAACCTCTACAACACCACCCTCGAGCCCCTTCTCAAAGACCTCATCCACTACGTGATGCGCGACGAAAGTCGCCACGTAGCCTTCGGGGTGTTGTCTCTCAAGGGCTACTACGACGACATGCCGGCCCACGAACGGCGCGACCGCGAGGACTTCGTGATCGAGGCCTGTCATTTGATGCGCGATCGCCTGATTGGTGAAGAGGTGGCGGACGTCGTGGGGTTCGACCGTGCCGACTTCCGGGAGAAGATGATGAGTTCTCCCTTCTTCGTGATGTTTCGCCAGAGCTTGTTCGCACGGGTGGTGCCCAACATCAAACGCCTGGGCCTGCTGACTCCCCACGTGCGCCAATCCTTCGAGGAGCTGCAGATCATCCAGTTCGAAGATGCCGACCCCGAGGCCCAGGACCGCGAACTCGGCTTCGCCTGAGGCTGGAGCCCGCCCCCCGGTCGTTGACTCAGGGCCCCCCGCGGGCTCGGCTTGGAAGCCCGCAGCGGGCGGGCTACGGTTGGGCGCCCCACGAGTTTGGCCAACGCGCCGGATCCCGTGGGCGATCGATCGAGGGGCTGTCGCTCGACGAGCCGTGGCTCGAGGGCCGTAGCTCATGGGGCCGTAGCTCAATTGGGAGAGCGCTGCGTTCGCAACGCAGAGGTTGGCGGTTCGATCCCGCTCGGCTCCACCAGCCCCGGTCTCCAGGGCCCGTCGCCTGCGGCCCGGTCAGCACGTGGCCCCGTCAGCGCGTGGCCCGGTCAGCGTGTGGTGGTGGTGCCCCCCCGGACGAGGTCCGCGTAGTGGGGCAGATGGGCGAGTTGCCCGCCGTCGACGCAGAGCACCTGGCCGGTGATGAAGGAAGATTCATCCGAGGCCAGGAACAGCACCGCCCACGCCAGGTCCTCGGGCTCGCCGGTTCGGGCCACCAGGTTGCTGGCCGCAATCTGCTCGAACATCTCGGGTGTACATGCCGCCTCGGAGGCGGGTGTCCGGATCATGCCTGGCGAGACCGTGTTGCAGCGAATCCCCTGGCGACCGTAGGCGGTGGCGATGGAGCGCGAGAGTTGGTTGACGCCGGCCTTGGCGGCCGCATAGGCGGTCTGGCTCATGTCGCCCGCCAGGGCCTGGTTACTCGACGTCTGAATGATCGAGCCCCCCCCACTCTCGATCATCCGTGGGATGACAGCTCGACACACCAGCATGGCGCCTCGGAGATCCACTTCGAAGGTGCGGTCCCAGGCGGCAAGGTCCACCTCGGCTGGGCTGCCATCCCCGGTGATGTGGTCGAGGGAGGTGAGGGCGGCGTTGTTGAACAAGATGTCCAGGCGTCCCCAGCGGTTTTCGACCCCCGCCACCATCGCTTCCACCCCAGCGGGGTCCGACACATCCACCTCACAAGCTGCAGCTTCGCCCCCGGTGGCTTCGATCTCGGCCACCACGGCCTGGGCACGCGCGGTCTGGAGGTCCGCGACCAAAACGCGCGCGCCCTCCCGGGCGAGTAATGTGCAGGTGGCCTGGCCGATGCCCGAGGCGCCGCCGGTCACGATGGCGACCTTCCCCTCCACGCGGCCCCCGCCGGCCGTCGCGCCGGGTTCACGGTTCGGTTCGCTCTTCATGCCGTTCGCTCCTCTCGGCCGTCGTGCACGACCGCCGCGCTGGCAGTCTACTCGGGGGGCGCCGGCGGTCAGGGGCCTTGGCGTGGGCGCACCCAAAAATCCAGGGTTGGCGGAGGCTGTCCCCAAGAAAAACCCCACCACCTTGTCTGTCGACGCGGGTCGATTAACTTGCGAGCTGTGCCGGGACCCGACCCCCAAGTCGCGCCTCGCGCCGTACCCGCCATCGTGCTCGCAGGCGATGGCCGCGCCTCCAAGGCGGTCTACGGCGAGAGCAAGGTGTATCTCGAGCTCGCCGGAAGGCCGCTCGTGGCCCACGTGGTGTCGGTTCTGCAGGACGTGCCCGAGATCTCGGAGATCTGGGTCGCCGGGGATTCTGAACGTCTGACCCCGTTGCTCGGCGAATCCCAGCCCAAGCCCGTGCATGTCGTCCCACAGCTCCGAAGCATCTACGAAAACGGCTGGCAGACCTACCGCCGCCTGCTGCCCGGGGCCGGCCCCGAGGGCCGGGACCCCGAGCCCGAGGACCTGGACCTGCCCGTCCTCTACCTCTCGGGAGACCTGCCCTTCGCGACCCCTCAGGAGGTCTCAGTCTTCGTGCGCCGCGCCCTGGCCACAGGGGCCAGCTATGTGGCGGGTCTGGTGGAGCGCGAGTCCCTGGAACCCTTTCGGCCAGGTCAGGACGGCGCGCCCGGCATCGTGCCCGCCTACTTCAACCTACGCGAAGGGCGCTTTCGCCTGAGCAACCTCCACCTGATTCGGCCGGGTCGAATCGTCAAGCGTTTCTACCTTCAGGAGATGTACGAGCACCGCTATCAGAAGGAGTGGGGCAACGCCCTGGGCCTGGCCTGGCGCCTGTTGCGCGACGAGGCCGGGGGGTTGGCGGTGGTTGCCTATTACGGGCTCGGCCACCTGGCGGGTGCTGCGAACCGAAAGGGCTGGCCCCGTCTGGCCGATTGGATTCGCTCCTGGGTGCCCATTGCACGCATCGAGCGCGGCTGCGGGGGGCTGTTGGGGGCCTCGTTCTGCTTTGGGGTGACCGAGGTCGGGGGTTGCGCGATCGACATCGACAACGAGGACGAGTACGACGCGGCACGGGAGCGCTATTCACAATGGCAGAAGACCCAGCACCAGCGCGCTCGGGACCTCTACGGCCCCCCGGCGTTGGAGGCCGCCGGAGCGCCGGGTTCCGAGGGTCCGGCAGGCGGCGAAGTCTCGGAAGCCGAAGCCAAGCTCAGGGACACCGAGAGTCGAGGTTGAAAACCAGGATGGAGTTCGACGAGGCACAGCGGGTGCGGGAGGGGGCGGGCTTGTTTTGCCTGTCCGACCGCGGGCTACTACGGGTACGCGGCAGCGACCAGGTGCGCTGGCTCGACGGCATGCTCAGCAACGATGTGGCGAGCCTCGAGGTCGGGCCTGAGCGATCGGGCTGCTACGCGCTGTTGCTCACCCGTCAGGGCCGCATCGTGTCCGATATCCACGTGCTGAAACACACCGAGGAACTCTGGCTCGAGTTGGCTGCCGAGGCCGTGGCCAGTGTGGTCGAGACCCTCGAGGGCTTCATCGTGGCCGACGATGTCGAGTTGCAGGACGCTTCGGCGGAGTTTGGGCGGCTGGCTGTGGAGGGTGCAGGCGCCCCGGCCCTGGTTGATGCCGCCGCGGGCCACCCTCTGGCGCTGGCCGCAGACGCCTGGGCGCCGGCGCAGATCGGGGGTGTGGAGTGTGTGGTGGCGTCCTGGGGGGTTTCCGGGGGCTCCGGTCGGCAGCTGTTGGTGGAAGGCCCCCATGCTGTGGACACTGTGATCAAGGCGCTGGAGGACGCGGCCGCTGGCTCTGGCCTCGTGGAGGGAACACCCGGTTTACTCGAACAGCTGCGAGTCGAGGCCGGGGTGCCCCGCTTTGGGGCCGAGCTGGGGCCTGATGTGTTACCCGCCGAGGCGGGCCTGGGCCACGCCATCTCTACCGAGAAGGGCTGCTACACGGGCCAGGAGGTGGTGGAGCGCATGCGCTCGCGGGACCGCGTGAGCCACCGTCTGGTGGGGCTCGTGGTCGACGGCGAACCCCCGGCCCCCGGCCAGCCACTTGGATTCCCCGCGGGGATCGGCGACGGTGGGGCAACCGCCAAGGCCGTGGGGGAGGTCACGAGTGCCGTCCGTGGCTCCCAGGGCTCCATGGCCCTGGCGTTCGTGAGAGCCGCCCATACTGAGCCCGGTACGTTGCTGGCTGCGGGGGGCCACCCGGCCCGGGTGGTGGCCCTGCCCTTCACGGGCCCGGGCCCCTCGGAGTGACGCTCCCTTGCTCGCCCCCCGCATCGTCCCGGCGGGGCATTGTTGTGGTGTTTGCCCGTCAGCCTCGCCCGGGGCAGGTCAAAACCCGCCTGATGCCGGAATTCACGCCCCGTCAGGCGTCGGATTTCTACGCGGCGATGTTGGCCGATGTGCTCGCAGCCACCGCCGACTTCTCGGCTCTCCTGGGCCTCGAGCCGTGGCTTGCGGTTACCCCGGGTTCGGCCTGTGCGGAGCTGGCTCGCTCGGCGCCTACACGCTTTCGTGTTATTCCCCAGCGCGGCGCTGGCCTCGCTGAGCGCATGGCCTGGGCGACGGCTCAGGCGGGGGCTGCCGGTGCACGCAAAATTTTGTTACGGGGCAGTGACAGCCCCCTGCTCGACGTTGCCCTGGCGGCTTCGGCCATGGCCTCTCTCGACGAGAACGACGCGGTTTTGAGCCCGGATCAGGGGGGTGGCTACGGGCTGGTGGGAGTGCGCACGCCCTACGCAACTCTGTTTGATCACCCCATGGGCACCTCCACGGTGTTGCGCGACACCCAGGCCCGCGCGCGGTCGCTCGGCTTGCGGACCGGGTTGTTGGAGGCCTGTATCGACATCGACCGGGCGGCGGACCTTGGGCGACTGGCGGCCTTGGTGCGCGGGCGGGAACCGGCACTGTGCGCGCGCAGCGTCGCGTTTCTCGATGACGAGGGCCTGTGGGGGGCCGAAAAAAAAGTTGTGGCCGACCCCCAAACGCCGTGCTAATGATCCGCCCGACGAAGAGTTGTTCGTGAACCCCCCATCGCGCTTGTCGCGATTCACGAATGCCGGTCGAAGGAATTCGAACCAGCGAACGTCCATGAGGGGGTTTCACCCACGAACTAGGCAGGAGCGATCGTCGGCCCAATCGGCGCCCCAGGGCGCGGGTTCCATGGGCGAGGCCCAGGCGCGAAATGCGCGAGTGGCCCACGGTTGCAAACGCATTGAGTTGGCGTTCCTCGGAATGACGGGCTTTGGCCTCAGACATTTTCCCCCCGAGAACGAATAACCAGTTTCCGCGTACGACCCAAGGGTCGGCGTTGCGTCCACGGTGGACGTCGGAAAGGCAACGACAATGAAGAGGGGTATCGCTATGCGATCCAGCTGGAACACCCTCGTCGCGGTGGCGGCCGCTCTCGTGATCGGTCCGCAGATTGCCGTGGCGGATGACGTTCAGGAGCAGCTGCGCCAGATGCAGGCGCGAATGGCTCAACTCGAGGACAGCCTGCAGGCGACGCAGGACGAACTGAACACCGCACAAGACACAGTCCAGGAACAGCAGATGGTGATCGAGCGCTCGGGGCTCGATGAAGAGCGCTCCGGGCTCTCCGCCCTCTCGTCGTTCCTCAACGAAACCGAGTTCGGTGGCGTGGCGGCAGCCAGCTACAACATCAACTTCCGGAATCCGGAAGGGACCGGTGTCGGGCTTAGCCCCGCGGCGGGCACGCCCGGCAGCAACACCAGCCTGGGAGCCTGGAACCAGAACAACAACTTCCAGGTCGATCAGCTCCACTTCTCCATGGCGAATGCCGCCACGGCAGACAGCCGCGCCGGTTTTGGGGTGGACATCATCTACGGTCAGACCACTGGGGCCAACGCCGGCACCGCCGGGGGCACAGATAACCCGCAGATCGTCCAGGCCTACGCTTCGTATCTGGCACCCATCGGTGGCGGGATCGAAATCAAGGGCGGCCGTTGGGACACGATCATCGGTGCCGAGGTTGTCTATGTGGGCCAGAACTACAACATCACCCGGGGCATCACCTGGAACATGCAACCCGTGAGCCACAATGGTCTGATGCTGAGTGGTGACCTGGGCAGCAACCTGAGCTGGTCGGCCGCGGTGGCCAACAGCTACAGCCAGGGTGCTGGCTCGAACGGCAACCTTGATGCGAATGGCGGCAAGAACGGCATCTTCGGGCTGGCCTGGGACGGTGGCACGATGGGGCTGAACGTGGCGTACATGTACTCCACGGATCCCATCGATGGAGCCACCGTTACTCCGTTCATCAACAACACCCCGACCAACGTGGATGACTCCTCGCACATGGTGGACGTCATTGCCTCGTGGAACCCGTCGGACAACCTGGGCGTCTATGTGAACTTCGATTATCTGAAGACGGACCAGCCGGGTGCTGGAGAGATCTCAACCAAGGGCTTGGCGGCGGCAAGTCGCCTGGCGATCTCCGACACGACGGGTATCGCGGCTCGCTTCGAGTACCTCTCGCAGGACGTAGCTGGGACCGAGACGACCTGGTACACGGTGACGGGTACGGTGGATCATGCACTGACCGACAACCTGACGGCGCGTGCTGAAATCCGTTGGGACATGG
>JAKVBI010000017.1 GCA_022447545.1 Myxococcota bacterium | reverse complement strand
AGTTCATCTCCGTGGAGAGTGGAATGGGATTCATCCCCTTCCTATTGGAATCGGCCGACTACACCTTCGACTATGGGAACGTGGCCCAGACGCGACCGGAATTCGAAATGAAGCCCAGCGAGTATTTCAACAGACAGGTCTCCACCTGCTATTTCTTCGAAGAGCACGCCCCGGCCGACCTGATCGGCCGCATTCCCGAGGACAATGTGCTCTTCGAAACCGACTACCCCCATCCCGTGTGTCTCTACGGAAACGTACGCGAAAAGGTCGATGCCGGACTGGCGAACTCACCGGAGCGGGTTCGCCGAAAGCTGTTGTTCGACAACGCAGCTCGACTCTACAAAGTAGACCCTCCGGATCGCCCCGCTCCTCGACTCGGATGACCCAACATCGGCGACCCGGGGCGTCCGGGATCGTTGGCAGAATCTGAAACCCCCTGGTCCACGGGAGGTTCACCATTCCTTCCATACAGCCCTCTACCGGTCCCATCGCCGTTACCGGAGCCTCCGGTTATGTGGGCTCCCATGTCGTCGCCGCCCTGTTGAAGCGCGGATACGAGGTGCATGCCTGCGTGACCGACCGCACCCACCCGGACAAGAGGAAGCACCTCGATGCCTTGAACGCAGACCATCGATCCGGCTCCATCACGTTCTTTGAAGCCAACCTCCTGGACCCAAAGAGCTACGACGAGCCCTTCGAGAACTGTGCGGCGGTGCTCCACACGGCCACCGCCATGGCCTATGGCGGAGCCAACGATTCGCGACAGATCTACGACGGCGCGGTGGAGGGAACCCGCAACGTCCTCGATTCGGTCAAAGCGGCCGGCACCGTCTCGCGATTCGTCTATACCAGTTCATTCGCCGCCATCCGGCATCCAGCCGAGCCTGGCTATGTCTTCAGCGAAAAGGACTGGGCATCCGACCATCGCGAAGGAGACGAAGATTGGAACCTCGATCGAATCGACGAGATCGGGGAAAACGCCTATGCGATGGCCAAGGTGGAAGCGGAGCAGTTGGCATACAGAACAGCCGAGAACGATGGACGCTTCGACGCCATCTCGGTTTGCCCGGCCATCGTCCTTGGACCCCTTTTGAGTCGTTCCCACGAACTCGTATTCTCGTGGCAGTGGTTCGTCGGGCGTATGCTTCGAGGGAAACCATGCAAACGCATGTGGCAGTCTCTTTGGAACATCGTCGACGTGCGCGATGTCGGAGAAGCCCACGCGTTGGTTCTGAGCAACTCTGCCTGCCAGAACGGATCTCGCTACCAACTGACAGCCCATGATCCATCGGGCTTGATCGACATCGTCCAGTTACAGGCACATCTCCAGAGAATCTTCCCCCGCTTCGATGTCGGAGGAGCTCCACCCGAAATGTTGGCCTATCTCCAAAAACACGGTCAGGTCTTCGACGGCCCACGAGGCTACTGTGACAAGGCCCGCGAGGAATTGGGACTCGAGCCCCATTCCCTGGAGGACACCCTGCGAGACACGGGAAAAACCCTGATCGAACTCCAACTTGTGGAGCCCGCTCTAAAGGCCTGATGGGGAGCGAACCGCACACGTGACATGCTCGAAAAACACACGTTTCGACCACGACACGTCCGTCGCCCGTGTCGATGAAGGTCGGTACCGCGTGGACATCGATCGCGGATGGTGGGTCGAGCGCGGGCCCAACGGTGGATACATCGCAGCTCTGCTTCTACGAGCCATCTGCAGCCACGTGGAGGATTCGAACCGAACCCCCCGTTCATTCACCATCCACTACGTGTCCCCACCAGCCGAAGGCGAAGCGCACATTCAGGTCGACACCGAAAGACGAGGACGATCCCTGACCAGCGTGTCCGTGCGCATGATGCAGGGCTCCTATCTCCGAGCCATGGGTTTGGCGGCCCTCTCGACACCGCGTGAGAGCCAGGAATTCGACCATCACCCCATGCCCGAAGTCCCGCCGCCGAGCTCGATCGCCCCCAAGCCGTTGGTGATTCCCATCCATCAACGTTACGAACATCGCTTCGTCAGCGATCCGACGATCGAAAATGGAGCCCGCGAAGCTCGGTCGGTGGCCTGGCTGAGAGCCGCCGAGCCCCAACCCCTGGATCCCTTCCTGATCGCCGCCTACGCGGACGCGCTTCCACCCAGTTCCTTCGCCTTGACGACGGACGATTTCTCCCTCGGACCCGTACCCACCGTCGAGCTGACCGTCCACTTCCGAGCCGATCCGTCATCGCTCGAGATCGCTCCCGACGCATTCTGCCTGGCCGTTTGTCGATCTCGGCTGGCAAGAGATGGCTTCGTCGAGGAGGACGGAGAGATCTGGAGTCCGTGTGGAACCCTGTTGGCCCAATCCAGGCAGCTGGCCGTGGCCCTGGGCCGCTGAGCCCGCCGCGCCGGACCCGCATTCCCCTCGATCACCTCCTCTTGCGTTCCCTTCGACCGCGTCTGCCGCCTTCCCCTTGCCTCGGAACCAAGAAGTTTTCTCCCACGGGCGCCGATTCAGCCTTCAAAAACGCGATGGGGACAGCCAAGGCGATCCCGGGGTATCCTTCATGCCCCCCTTAGAAGACAGGACATCCCCATGAAGATCCCCGACTTGTCCCACGCCGACAGCTTTTCCCAGGGGTTTCCCCACGAGGTCTTCCGCACCCTTCGACGGGAGCAACCCGTCGCATGGCACGAGGGCGACCGCTTCGGAGGTCCCGGATTCTGGGTCATTACCAAGCACGAAGACATCCGGACCATCGGTAAGAACCCAATACTCTTTTCGTCGAATCAGGGCACCAACATCGAGGACCCCGACGCCCGTCAGCGCGAGGAAGGCGGATTGCAGGCACCCGTACTCCTCGACATGGACCCCCCCGAGCACGTGCGCTACCGCAAACTCGTCAACGCTGGATTCACACCGCGACAGATCGCGCAGCTGCAGAGCCACAGCGAGAAACTCGTCAAGGACATCCTCGATCGGGCGACCCCACTCGGAGCCTGCGATTTCGTCACCGACATCGCAGCGGAATTGCCCCTGCAGGTCATCGGCGAACTGCTCGGCGTGCCGCATGAAGACCGCCACAAGATCTTCGACTGGAGCAACCGAATGATCGGCCGAGAGGACCCTGAATACCAGACTGCCGAGGGCGAGGAAATGCGCGCGGCGGCCGAGATGTTCCTCTACGCCCACGGACAGGCCGAGCAACGCCTCGAAGCCCCTCGTGGCGATCTCATGAGCGCAATCCTCCACGGTGAGGTCGATGGCCAACGAATCTCCATGGCGGAGTTCGACGCCTTCTTCCTCATCCTGGCCATCGCCGGGAACGAAACCACCCGCAACATGATCTCTCATGGACTGCTGCTGCTGCTCGACCATCCGGAACAGAAACAGCGCCTGATCGACGACGCATCTCTGATCCCCAACGCCGTTGAAGAGATGCTGCGCTATCGACCCCCGGTGATGTATTTCCGCCGGACCGTCACTGCAGACACCGAACTCCGCGGTGTCAAACTCCGTCAGGGCGACAAGGTGACCCTCTGGTACCCATCCGCCAACCGCGACGAGGAGATCTTCGAAGACCCCGATCGCTTCGACATCACTCGCAAGCCCAACAACCACCTGTCCTTCGGAGTAGGTGAGCACTTCTGCCTGGGAACCCACCTGGCACGCCAGGAGATCCGAGAGATGTTCCGCCAACTCCTCACTCGCATGCCCGACATCGAAATCGCGGGAGACATCGAATACCTGCGCTCGCATTTCATCGATGGCGTCAAGCACATCCCCATCAAGTACTCGACCTCCGACCGGTGATCACCCAAGACGAAATGCACGAACCCTCGAACCTCGTTGCCGAGCGAATCCTCCCGGGTCGAATTTGACGAGACCATGGAAGCCCCTCTCGAACTCGACGCCAATACTCTTGACGATCCGGGAGAGATTCTCGCCATCATCTCCGACCCGGAACGCCGGGGCGCCCTCTACCCCTACCTGCACCGCCTGCGATCCCTGGCCCCCTGCTTCCACACCGACCAACTGACCGGAAGTCCCGCCTGGCTGCTGACTCGACACGCCGACGTGCGAACCGTGTTGCGGCACCGCGCGGCACGAAGCGACCATCGCGGCGTCGAGATTTTCGACCAGGGTCCCGCCGGACGAATCTTCTACGAAATGCAACTCAACACCCTGCTCTTCATGCAACCCGAACAGCACGACCGCGTCCGTTCCCTGATCTCCCGGGCCTTCACACCCCGCTCGGTGGACCTGCGTCGCGAACGCATCCAACAGGTCGTAGACGAACTCCTCGACCCGGTGGTGGATGCAAACGGGATGGATGTCGTGGCTGATTTCGCCTACCCGCTTCCCATGGTGGTGATCTGCGAGATGTTGGGCGTCCCCGCAGAAGACTTGCCGCTTTTCCAGCGCTGGGCCCACGACTCCCACCGTCGCGGAGAATTGGGGCTGATCTCCGAGGAAGTGGTGGCACGTGGCGAAGAGGCAACTCGCGGATTCCAGGACTACTTCCTGGGTCTGATTCGCGAGCACCGCCGCCATCCCCGTGAGGACCTGATGAGCGCATTGATCGAGGCCGAGGACGGGGGAGGACGCTTGTCCGACGAGGAACTCGTGGGCAGCTGTTACATCCTCCTGCAAGCGGGCCACGGGACTACCGCCGACCTGATTGCCATGGCGGTCAACGCGCTCCTGAACCACCCCTCCCAACAGGCCGAATTGCGCGCTGATCCGTCTCGGATGCAACGGGCTGTGGAGGAGTTCCTGCGATTCGACACCTCGGTACAGATCAGCCAGCGTGTCGCCAACGAGACCATGCAGATCGGGGACCAGGCGATCCCCCCCGGAGAAGTCTGCGTCCTGTTCAACGGCGCTGCCAACCGTGACCCTGGCGCTTTCCAGGACCCGGACCAGCTGAATCTGGGACGTGATCCGAACCCCCACGTCACTTTCGGCATGGGCTACCACACATGCCTCGGGGCCTCGCTCGCGAGACTCGAAATCCAGACGGCTCTGAGCACCCTGCTGGCGCGCATCCCCAAGCTCCAATTCACGAGCGAGCCGCCCGCATTCCGGAGCAACCTGTTCCTGCGTGGGCTTTCGACGTTACCGGTGGAATTCGCGTAGAAACCGACTGACGACGATCAATCGGCTGAGTCCATGCCCCGCCGAGGCTTCCCTCAACCGAAGCCAAACCACACATAGTCGAATCAACGCTCGATGTATCCGAGGCTCTCGAGTTCCCGGATCGTCTGCTCGTCCTGGAGTTGGACCTGCATGGAGATCGCCCGGAACCTCTCCATCCCCCCGCGTAGTCGATCCACGACCTCGGGCTCATCCTCCAGCCGATTCCAGCGCTCCTCTTTGTCGCGCTGCACTTGATGCAGAGCAGCCGGCGAACCATTCTCGAAGGAGAGTTTCCACTCGTGATCCCGAATCACACTCTTTCGCCCCCACATGGCCACCGTCGTGCGGTCGGACGCTGCCCCTCGCAGATCTTCGCCATGGTAGTCCGAAGCGGGAAAGTCGATCTCCAGCAAACCAAGCAGGGTCGGAAGAATGTCGAGGGTGCTTGCGGGCAGGGTTTCGGCGGCCACAGAGCCCAGCGGACGGCCATTGACGAGCACCATGAACGGCACCCGGACTTCGACGTCGTGGAGCGTGCCACAATGATCCCAGCGATCTCGTTCCCCCAACCACTCACCGTGGTCGGCGGTCAAAACCACGATGGTCTTCTCCGTCAAGTGATTCTCTTCCAGAAAGGCAAGAACGCGCCCCACCTGGGCATCGGTGTAGGCGATTTCACCGTCATACAGGTTGATGAAGTGGGCGACGTCCTCGTCGGTAAAAATACCTCCGCCCCACTGCCAACTCGTACCCGAAGTCGGCTCGGGCCGCCGTGCCTCGCGCAAATACGTCCTCCGATCGCCGGACCGCTCGGACCCATTACCACGATCGAAAGAGCGGAAGCCCCCCGGCGGCTCATAAGGATCGTGGGGGTCGAAGTAGTGGAGCCACAGAAAGAAGCGCCCCTCGTTGGCATGCTTCCCGAGCCATTGGATCGCACGGTCCGAGACGCCCTCCGCGCGTCTCGCCGTGCTGCCGTGGTGGTCGACCTCTTCGGGAGCCTGGATGTCGAAGTGCCCGAAACCCCGGGTATAGGCCTCCACCGGATGGCGATGGAATTGCTGCTGACTCACGATGGCCGCGGTCCGGTAGCCTTGTTCGCGAAAGAATTCCGGCAACTGCTTGCGATTCGGACTGTGATCGAACGCACCCGCCAAGAGTTGACGAACGGCGGGAATCGTACACGGGGCTGAGGTCATGGCATTGTCGAACACACTGCCAGTGTCAAAGAAACCGTCGATGTTGGGGGTCGTCGGTCGCGCATAGCCATACAGGCCGACGTGGTCAGCCCGGAGCGTATCAATGGAGATCAGGACGACATTCGGACCCACGGATGGAGTAGGACTGCAGCCCATCAGGACCAGCACACCCCCCAACAAGCCCCAGATCATTGCCACGGGGAGGCTTCGACGCAGAATTCGCTTCGACAGACACATCTCCAACTCGTTACCAGGAGAGGAGTTCATGGATCCACGAACAGCCCTGTTTCAGGAACCAGACGACGCTTCGGTCGGTTGTGGCCCAAAGGCCGTTCGAAACCCATTGCAGGCAAAGCCCGGCCGCCAAACTCATGCCTCTCCCGCCCGAGCTAACTCTCGAAGACGATCACCGAACGAGCCACCTCTCCCTTGCGCATGGCATCGAAGGCTGGGTTGATCTGATCCAGAGGAATACGCCTGGAAATCATCTCGTCCAAGCGCAGGCGTCCATCGAGATAGAAATCCACGTACTGCGGCATATCACGCCGGAAGGCATTGGACCCCATAAACGAGCCCAACACGCGTTTTTCCGACAGGGTGATGTCCGAGGCCGAGAGTTCGACGGTCTCCGTAACTGGCAACACACCCACAAGAACCGCGGCTCCGCCCTTCTTCACCATCCCTACCGCCTGCTGAATCGTCGGTTTGAGGCCGATGCACTCGAACGCGTAGTCGACCCCCCCGCCGGTGAGATCGCGAACCTGCTGCACCGGGTCGCCGTCATTGACATCGACAATGTCCGTGGCACCCAGCCGCTGGGCCAGATCGAGTTTCCAGGGCTGGTTGTCCACCGCGATGATGCGCCCAGCCCCGGCGATACGGCAGCCCTGCATGGCCGACAGCCCCACCCCTCCGCAACCGATCACCACGGCGGTGGAACCAGGTTCGACCCGGGCCGTCTTCAGGGCCGCCCCGACCCCGGTGGTGACCCCGCAACCAATGAGCGCTGCGCGGTCCAGTGGCATGTCGTCTCGAATCTTCACCAGGGCGCGTTCATGGGTAAGCATGTACTCGGCGAAGGAAGCCAGAGCGAAGGGAATGATGAATTCGCCGTCCTTGGACAAACGCGGCTTGGCATCGGGTGCGCGACTGATGATCGGAGGCAGGCACAGGTGAGGACGGCCCGTGAGGCAGAACTCACAATGCCCACACCAGGCGTTGAGGCAACCGATGACGTGGTCTCCCACGGCGACTTCACTCACCTCGGAACCCACGGCCTCCACGATGCCCGCGGGCTCGTGGCCCAACACACAGGGCGTGGCCATCGGAATGCCCCCCTCGATCACATGGAGGTCACTGTGGCAGATCCCGGAAGCCACGGTCCGAGTGAGCACTTCATGGGGGCCGGGAGTATCGACCTGGAGATCCTCGATTTCGAGCGGGGCATTGAGTTCCCGCATGACGGCAGCCTGCATGGTTTCCTCCGGGAGTTGTCAGGGCGCCCATCATAACAGCGCTCACCGTTCGTGTTGGCCTTCGTCGATCTGCCTCCTGCCCATGACACCCACCCGAGCCCACAATCGCTTCCGACCGTAGACGCCAGGCCCATCCGAGCCCCTATACTGCTGCTTCCAGCCCGCACCCGTCCCACCGTTGCAGGCTGAGTTTCCGGCGCGAGGAGGATCCGTCCAATTGAAGTGCGTCCGCAGGACCGAAAGAGGGATCGAGGTCGAGGATCACCCGGTACCCGACCATGAAGGCGTGCGCATCCACGTGCGCTCAGTGGGCATCTGCCAAACGGACGTGAACCTCGCCCGTATGGGCCCCATGCCCCATACCCTCGGCCATGAATTCGCCGGTGAACTGGAAGACGGAACGCCCGTGGGAGTGGAACCCATGATTCCCTGCGGCGACTGCGATCAATGCCAATGCGGTGACTACCTCTATTGCAAAACGGGCTACCAGATGATCGTGGGTATTGGCCACGATGGCGGCATGGCGGACCAGGTGGTTCTGCCGCAACGCTGCCTGGTGCCCCTCCCACGCGGTCTCGAGGCCAGGGACGCTTGCCTGATCGAACCGCTCGCCGTCAACCTCCACAGTCTTGCCCTCGCCGGGTTCAAGTCCGGAGAGCGCGTCTGCGTGGTGGGCGCCGGCCTCACCGGCTTCGGTCTTCTCGCCGCGGCAGCTGCAAAATTTCGCGGTGCCGTGGTCGACCTCGACCCGGAACACGACCACGGTGCCGCTGCAGCCCAGCGACTCGGAATCGGCACCGATCCCACCGGTCACTACGACATCGTCATGGAAGCCAACGGCTCCGAGGCCTCCATCGAAAAGGCCGCCCAATGGTGCCGCCCCGCGGGTACGGTATTACTCGTGGCGGGTTACTACTCCGACAAACGCCTGTCGGTTCAGACCTACGTCGCCAAGGAACTCCGCATGGTATGGGGAACCTGGTACGGCCACCATGCTGCAGGTCGCTCAGTTGATTCAGCGGCTGCTCTGCTGGCCCGACAGCCCACCATCGCAGCCGAACTGATCAGTCACCGCATGCCCCTGGATGCGGCTACAGAAGCTTTCGCGCTGATCGAGAGTCAAACCCCTTCGCTCAAAGTGGTCCTCGAACCTTGAGAGCCCCAGGAATGAACATGAAAATTGGTATCTCTCTACCCGTTCGAGAGCTTCGAAACGACCTCGGTGCGATTCGAGAATTCGCCATCGCTGCGGAGGAACTGGGCTTGAACCATTTGCGGGTTCCGGATCAGATCCTTCGACCGGGAGCCGGGCACCTCCACGAGCCAATGCTACTGCTCGCCTACGTGGCAGCGATCACCCATCGGATCGAACTGGTGCCCTCGGTGATCGTCGCGCCTTCCCGGCAAACGGTGCTCCTGGCGAAACAAGCAGCCGAACTCGATCACCTGTGTGGCGGGCGACTCCGCCTCGGGGTAGGCGTAGGCGGAAGCCGAGACGAGTATCGGGCGATGGGGCAGGATTTTCACACGCGGGGCCAACGCATGGAGGAGCAGATCGAACTGCTCAATGCGCTCTGGACCCTGGAAAACGTCGACTTCCAGGGCCGATGGGACAACGTGGTGAAGGCGGGACTGGACCCCCTGCCCCTGCAGCGCCCGATTCCCCTCTGGATCGGAGCGGCCAGCCTACCCACTCCTCGCATCCGAGACCGCATCGGGCGACACGCGGCGGGTTGGTTCGTGCTCTGCACCCCCGAAGAGTTCCCCAGTGTCCACACCGACATCACCGCAGCAGCGAGCCGCCACGGACGCGACCCGTCGAGCATTGGTGCCGAAGCGGGAGTGGCGGTGGTCGGACCCAGGCGAGACGAGTGGCAGAGCCGCGTTTCGGGTTGGCGGGACCAGGGGCTGACCCACGTCTGCCTTCGAACACTGGGGGGCGAACTCGATCCCGCCGGGCATGTAGCCACGATGAAACAGGCTGTCCAAGCGATTCCCACCCTTTAGCGAGCCGGAAAGACAACGGGGCCTCGGATGTTCGCTCAGCGCCTCGACTGTTGTTGTTGCTGCTGCTGATCGCGCACCGGATGATTCGGATGCATCTCTGTGCCGAATTTCGAGCTGTGCTCACGACCCGGGGACTGTGCGTAGACCGGCACGTCCGGAGAATCAGGCCCGACACCAAAAGCGACTCTCGACACGTCGACGCTCTCCACGCGCCGTGTGGCCACAACGGCTTCCAGAGTCTCGCCGGCATTGCCGCGGTACACACCACGGTTCGGAGAAACATCCTCATAGCTCCGGCCAACGGCCACGACCACGTAGTCCTCGTCGGGAACTCGCATATGTGTGGGGTCAAAGCCCACCCAACCAGCGCTCTCTCCGTAGACCTCGATCCAAGCGTGGCTCTGAGCGACCTCTGCCCCTGTGTGAAGATAGCCACTTACGTAACGACAGGGGATTCCGCGAAGGCGCAACATCGCCAGAGTCAGGTGGGCGAAGTCCTGACAGACCCCCGAGCGCTGATCCAACACGTCAGCCACCGTGGATTGCCAGGTCGTTACGCCAGGTTGGTAGGCAACCCGATCGCTCACGACCTGAGCGATCCCCTCGACCTGTTCGCCCAGAGGCGCTTCACGCGACGCCTGAACCTCACGAGTGAACGACTCGAGAGCCGGGGCGTGCTCCACCGGACCGCCAAACCGAGTAAAATCAAGTAGCTCACCCGACACTTGTCGTTCCGGAACTTCCGTGAGCGCCTCGAGGCCTGGACGATCCGCCGCTGCATCGATGAGTGACCTGGCAAGGATCTCGATCCGGTCGTGATAGCCACGGATCGCCAGGTGATGAACCCAGTTGTCATTCCAATCCCGGTATCGGTCGAGAGTCGCCGTGGGCCCCACAACCAAATGAAAGGAATGAATGCGTTGGTGGGTCCCGGCCTGGGGCTCGATACGAATCTCCATCTGGGATTCGCGAATAAAATCGTCGTACTGGAAACGCAAGCGGTGTTCAGTCTCGATCAACATAATTCAAACTCGGAAGAAACCACGCCCCACCGCATCGTGGGCCGAGGCAATGGCCAGACTCGTCGCTGCACAAAAGGCCACAGCGCCCTGCTCGCCGAGGATCTCGTCCGAGTCGTAGCGCAGCCTCGCATTCAGGCGTCCGACGATCTGACGTGCTTCATCGGAATCAGGACCGGCCGGAAGACGGTCCAGATACTGGGCAATCCGAACGACGCCACAGTGCACAGATCGCGGCGCCGTGGGTTCGAACAAGAGAAATCGCAAGACCGAATCCGGTTCGAGATCGGCACCTTCCAGAGTCCGATAATTCTCCAGGGAAGCCATGGATCTCAAAAGCGCTCGCCAGAGTCCATAGAAAATCGGAAGATCACGGTGTGCAAGCTCTTCCAACCCGGGCAATCGTGTCCCCAAGACCCAGAGAGTCCTCTGAGTCCTTTCAAACGCCTCCCCGAGCTTCATAAATGTCCAGCCCTCGTCCCGGCTCAAAGTGTGCTCGATCGCCCCAAGGATCGTGCGTATCGCGCGATGGGTGTGGCGCACCTCGTCGAGCGCCCGAACCGGGTTCCGCGGAACGTCCTGACTCAAACGATCGAGCTCCCGGTGGCTCTCATTGAGATCGAGAAAGACTTCGAGTGTCAGCGCTTCCCGGGCACTCCGTGAATTCTCCCGCGCGTGAGCCAGAGAATTCCTCACCGAGACCGGGTTGCTCTCATCCAACAACAGCCATTGGACGTAGGGTAGTGCCAGTCCCGACGCCTGAGTAAAACGGAGCGGAGGCCCTCCGTCGGCCCCCACTGCGGCCAGCAATTCGTCCCACTGAGATTGCGCCAACTCGTCATCGAGCCCCTCGATCTCTACCGCGACTTCGGTCGTTACCATCAAAAGGCGCGTCACGTTCTCCGCACGTTCCAGGTAACGCCCGATCCAGTAAAGCGATTCGGCGACTCGAGAAAGCATCCTCAGCCTCCCGCCCCAGTGAGCACCCAGGTATCTTTGCTGCCACCCCCCTGAGACGAGTTCACCACATAGGAACCCTCCTTCAGCGCCACACGGGTGAGGCCTCCAGCAAGCACCTGAATGCCCTCGCCGCACAAAACGAACGGCCTGAGGTCGATACGGCGCGGCACGAACTCCTCGCCAATCCAGGTACCGTGTGAAGAGAGTTCCACGAGATTCTGGGCGATATATCCGTCGGGGTTGTTCCGCATTTCGTCGCGATAGCTGGCCCTTTCCTCTTCCGTCGAAAACGGGCCCATCAGCATTCCGTATCCACCCGCATCGCCTGTCGTTTTGACCACCAGTTCATCCAGATGATCGAGCATGTAGGCGAAGTCATCGGGACGTGCGCCGACGTAGGTGGGGACCTGGGCCAGGATGGGGTCCTCACTCAGATAGAAGCGAATCAACTCAGGCATGTACGCGTAAATCGCCTTGTCGTCTGCGACACCGGCGCCGGGAGCATTACAAAGCGCCACATTGCCCGCTCGATAGGCATTGATCAGGCCGGGAACACCCAGGGTGCTGTCTCGATTGAACACCAGAGGATCGAGAAAGTCGTCATCGATGCGCCGGTAGATGCAATCCACGCGCTGCAGGCCCGAAGTCGTTCGCATGAATACGTGGCTGCCATCCACCACCAGATCCGATCCTTCGACCAGCGGAATACCCATCTCACGGGCCAGGAAGGAGTGCTCAAAATAGGCCGAGTTGTAGACACCAGGCGAGAGGATCACCGGATTGGGGGCATCACTCCTCGGCGCGACGAATCGCAGCACATCGAGTAAATCACTCGGGTAGGTCTCCACCGGGTGTACCGGATATGCGCTGAACAATTCCGGGAAGGAGCGCTGCAGTAAATTCCGGTTTTCGATCACGTAGGACACACCGCTGGGGCAACGACAGTTGTCTTCCAGCACCAGATACTCCCCGGAATCATCCCGGATCAGATCGGTTCCCACGATATGTGTATAAACACCTCGCGGTGGCTGAATCCCCAACAGCTCGCGCTTGTATTCCCTGCGTGAGAGCACGAGTTCCCAGGGCAGAACCCCTTCTTTGAGACACGCTCTCTCACCGTAGATGTCCTTGAGAAACAAGTTGAGTGCCGTGACCCGCTGCACGAGGCCGGCTTCGAGCCGGCTCCACTCGGAGGCCGGAATGATCCGAGGCACGAAATCAAAAGGGAAAACGCGCTCGGTTCCCTCCTCGTCTCCGTAGACCGCGAAGGTGATTCCCTGATTGAGCAGCGAGAGTTGCTGTAAACGCTCCCGTCGATTCAGCTCGGAACCGTCGATTTCACCCAGGAGCTCCAACAAGCGCGCATAGTGGGAACGAGGCTCGCCATTTTCAGCAAGGATCTCGTCGTACCCCGTATCCTGCCTCGACCATCGCACCGCAAGGCCTCCAGCGGGTCCCCCCAATCAAGTCGTGAGACCCTCGTTGTCTGGTGGGCATTCTACATCGGCTTCGCGAGACTGCCCCATCCTCGACGAGAACTGACTCTCAGCATTCGAGTTCACGGATAGGAAGCAGCCAACCTGCGGAGGGTCCCACTCTCGGGGGTATCGGCAACCCGTGTCTCGCGTCGGTATCCTCAAACGAGACATGCCGAGCCATTCCCAGCGCACCCGTCCCCATACCGCTGGGGCAACGACGGCCGTTCCACCATGAATCCCAGCCAAAACGGTACCCCTCCCCTGCACCTCCGCACTCCCATCGCGCTTTCGACCTGCCTCGCCCTGGCAGTCGGGCTGGACCTCGCCCTCGTCTGGGGTCGTCCAGGTCTCTGGGCAGGAGCGGACCTGGTCCCGCACCTGCACCTGATCGACGCCGTGCGTCAGGGCACTTGGCTCCCGAACGTATACGCCCCCATGTACCACTGGTTGGGAGCTCTCTTCGCCCCCTGGGCGGGGCCGACCGCTTACCCGAAGGCGGTCGCCATCTTTGGAGCGTTGGTTCTGCTGGCGGGCTTCCGTTCCTTCCAGCAGGCTGCGAGATTGCCCGATGCCTCCCTCGCGATTTTCGCCCTGAGCCCTTATGTGCTGTCCCTGGCGCGAAATTTTCCGAGAGTGGAAGCCCTTGGCTATGGGCTCCTGCTGTTCGGCCTTTCCGCTGTCCTACGCCGCCGTCACGCCCTCCTGGCCCTGCTGTTAGGCCTCACCTTCTACGTGCACACTGCTTCCGCACTGTTGTTCGGTCTGGCAGCGGGCACCCTCGCTCTGGCTTCCAGAGACCCCAAAGCCCTGCTGGCCCTGGCCGTGGGGAGCCTCGGAGCCGTTCCTCTGGTACTCGCCCACACGGAGGCCGGCTGCACGATCCCCGAAGCCATGCTCTTCTCTCGCGGTGGTTACAGCCTCTCCATGACTGAAACCCGCATCCTGCCCAGGAACTGGCCCTGGATCCTCCCGCTCGCGGGGCCAATCGCGCTGGTTGCCGCCGTTGCGGGTGCTGGCATACTCTGGCGCTGTCGCAGGCCCCTGGCGGTCCTCTGCGCAGTCCTGGTTCTCCTGTACCTCAACAACCTGTGGCTGGCTCCGTTTGGCCAACGCACGCTGGTGACCCTGCTGCGCGGTCTGTCGGTTTTGGCCATTCCCGTGGCCGTGGCAGCGGGAGTCTGGGCTGCCGGCTCAAAAAGACGACTCTGGGGAGTGCTGTGTGCCTGTAGCGTCTGGGCACTCGTTTCGGTTCCCTGGGTGATCCCGCATTCTGGCTTCAATCGACCGATCCACCCCACCGAACACGTCGGCGTTCAAGTCAGCCGTTGCAGTTTCACCTGGAAGACACCCCGCAAGTATCAGACCCGATCGCAAGCGAACAGGAACCCCGGATCCGCCCGTCGGATCCCGGGCGTTCGATCGCCTCGATAGACCCACCGATCCGGCACCTCGTCACACGATCGCGCAGAACCCACCCAATCTTTCAAGCTTCGCTCTCGAAGTGCCCCGCCTTGGCCAACGCGAGCGCCTCCACGGAAATAATCTCTGCATAGCCCTGCGAGCTCGCCGGGTCGAAACCATCACTCGCCTCCATGGACGAGTCCGCTTCGTTGTAAAGCGAAGCCGTCAATTCAGTCATGCTCTCGAACAGAAGATTTCCCTTATAGAGCCTCAGAGTCACTCGACCGTTGGCATTGGCGGTCAGCGAATCGATACTGGACCTAGCGGCTCGAGTTGCCAGATCGAAGTAACGGCCATCATAGATCTGTTCCGCAATGAACGACCCCATGGATGCATACAGGCTCCGAGATCGCCGATCCAATGTGGCCTGAAGAATGTGCTGGAGCCCCTGACTCAAAAGCTCCATCCCTGGAGACTCATAGACCCCTCGCCCCTTCGTTCCGATGATCCGATTCTCCAGCGCATTCTTCATCCCGACGCCGTTCCTTCCCCCGATCTCATTGGCGAGCATCATGGCGTGGACACTGTCCACGGGCTCTCCGTTGATCTCGACCGGCCGTCCAGCCGCATACTGAATCACGACGCTCTCTTCTTTCTCGGGCGCCTCTTGCGGCCAAACACCCATGGTCGGATCGACGATCACACAAGGCGTCTCGAGACTCTCGAGATCCTCGGCCTCGTGGGACAGCCCCGCCATGTTCGCGTCCGTCGAGTACCGTTTCTTCATTCCCACGACCGCCGGAATTCCGAACTGGGAAAGGTAATTCGCCATCTCCGTTCGCCCCGGAAACTCCTCTAGGAGATTGGGGTCCCGCCAGGGAGCATAGACATCCATCTCGGGCGCGAGCGAACGCGTGTAGCGCTCGAATCGCATTTGATCGTTGCCTCGACCTGTGGCGCCGTGAGCGAGCACCTCGATGCCCCGCTCCTTCATAGCCCCGATGAGGCCCTTCACCGTCACTGCCCGCCCGATCCCTGTGGTGTTCCAATATCCACCGTCATAGCGAGCGTCCGCCTTCACGACTTCCAGACAGGCGTCGGCGATCTGAGGTTTCAGGTCCACGAGAACTGTCTCTGCACCACACGGTTCCATCTTTTTCGCGATGTTCCCGATGTCCGGCTCGTCTGGCTGGCCCAGATCCGCGGAGAAGCAAACCACCTTCACGCCCTCTTCGACGAGTTTTTTGGTGATGGTTTTGCTGTCGAGTCCGCCGGAAACGCACATTCCGACGGTCCGTCCTCTCAAATCTGTGATCTTCACGTTCTCAAACCCACTGATGTCGCTGTTGTCGCTGGTATCACGAGTGTTACGAATAACGATCGTATCGGTGGTCTCACCAACGGCCGGCTCGGCTGCCTTCGATCGGCTGGCACTGTAGCGCCTGACGTGCGTCGAGTCGACGTACCCAGTCCCTTCGTCTGAAAGGTACGATTGGGCGTCAGTACCGATGTTGAACTCGCGTCGTAGAAATGTGAAAACTCGTGAACTGAAGCGACAGAAGGCCGCCCCATGGCTGCGGTGACTCGCCCCCCTGGAGACGCTATACCCACAGCGTGCCCATCGACCTCACCTTCTGTGCTGGACTCCCCCTCCGCGAACTCGCCCCAGGGGAAAACCTGGTGGAGGAAGGCGAATCATCCCAGGGACGCCTTTACTTCCTCTCGCGCGGTTCTCTCGAGGTCGTCAAAGGGGACGACATCTCAATCGCGGTACTGACCGAACCCGGCTCGGTAGTCGGAGAGATCTCGGTGCTTCTCGGAACGACCCATTCGGCATCAGTGAGAGCCATCGAAACCAGTAGTTGTTTCGTCGCCGACGACGGCGAGAGTTTCCTGCGAGACCACCCAGAAGCCTCTCTGGTGGTGGGTCGGCTCCTCGCGCGCCGCTTGTACATGGCGACCACCTATCTAGCCGACATCAAACGACAGTACGCCGATCACGATGCCAGCCTGGCCATGGTCGACGAGGTCTTGGAAACTTTCGTCCACCACCAGGACGACGGTTCCACGGAAGCCGGCTCCGACCGCGAGCGCGAACCCAACTACTGACTCAACGCCGTCCACTCGCGCGGCTGACAGTCGGAGGGTGGGGCAGATAGATCCACGTACTCCGAACCCGCCAACGAATGCCAGGAGACCAGCCCGGTGTCACTGTCAAACACGATGTGGGCTGGGACCGGCCCAATCTGCTTCCCAGCATTGAACACCCAGGTCGAACCCAACCGATCCACCCACGAGCCCTCTTTCCGAAACGGCGACTGATGAATGTGACCACACAACACACCATCGGGCTGAAATCGATCAATCCATTCCACCAGCGCGTCATCACCGTAGTGGCGCTTCCCCGCCCAACTGGTGGGAGAATTCGAGGGGGGTGCGTGATAGACCCATATCCAGGGACCCGTTCGGCGATCCGCGTCCGCAGCGAGCTGCCTACCGATCTCCTCTCGAGCGAAGGGACCATCCCACCACGGGCAAATTGACACCATCGCCCCTTGAATATCCAAGCGATCCCCGTCGCAGGGAATTCCCGCCCTTCGAACCTCAGACATCCAACGAGCGGTCTTCTCACCTGCCGAGTTTCGCCCGTCCAGATCGTGATTCCCCGATGAGGTAAGCACGCGGGTCTCGATGTTCAAGCGTTTCAGGTGGTTCAACACAACCACCCTCTGTGCCCGAACGGGCACGACGGACACAATATCGAGATGGTCGCCAGCAATCACGACGGTATCGAAATCAGCAGCCACACTGTGGAGCCAGTCGTATTGCCTCAATTCATAGTGGAGATCTGAAACGAGAAGAAACTTCATTCAAAACCTGGCTCACGCACCTTCTTCCTGGAGATTTCAAGGCTCGCTTCGCACCCCTCAACGCCCATGCTGGGGATCAGGGCCCAGAACCTTCTACGTAGCGCCACGGTTTGGGTTGATCCGCAGTCTCGTCCAGCGTCCACTGCGGAAGAGCGAACCCCTCTCCTACCCTCCGAAAGACCATTCTCACGCGCGAACCGATTCCCACACGATCCACCAGATCCGGTGGTGCCAGATCCCCGTCCGGGGTCACGAGATTCCCGATGACTCGCAGAGCTTCGTGTTCACTAGGCTCTCCGCGCTGCACGTCGAGTTCCACCAGAAGCACCAGATACGGTGAGTGCTCTCGCAACGCTGGGATGATCGCATGCGGGACCTCGACATAGGACATCACGTTGCCCTTCGCTTCCACGGACTCCCAATCGTGTTCCGTCGTCCCATCCCAAGGATTTCCGGTAGACGGCGGATAGGACAGAAGACCATTGCTCTTCCAACGCTGAAGTCGAAAATCACCCCGGCCGCAATACTCGAAGAATTTCTTGTGTTCCACCCCCTCGTCGGGAACGAACAGTTCCATTCCGAGGTATTCACCCTGAAGCGGCATCACCCCCTCCTCATCACGAGCGCCGAGCCCGTTCCCGGAGTCGCCCATCCCAGATTCGCCGTCACTTCAGCATCTCGAACCTGGCGGCATCCACCTGCAGAATAATCGTAGGTGTGCTGCCTGATACCGCGGCTATCGACAGGGCAGTAGTCATCGACCTCTCCCCGCAATTGACGAACATTTTCGATCACCATGCTCATTCCATGGGTGTATCCCTCACAGAGGTGCCCACCACTGGTGTTGTTGGGCCGACGACCTCCCAGTCCGATCGTCCCATCACTGACGTAATCGCCCCCTTCTCCCTTCTTGCAGAATCCGTAGTCCTCGAGT
Organism: Myxococcota bacterium; assembly: GCA_022447545.1. Lineage (GTDB taxonomy): Bacteria > Myxococcota_A > UBA9160 > UBA9160 > SMWR01 > JAKVBI01. The sequence goes on along the minus strand of JAKVBI010000017.1, from coordinate 161,424 downwards.
TGCAACAAGGTCGTAAAGGTAAAGGCATCATAAGAGCCTGTGACATCCACATCCTCGGGCCCAACTCCGGCATTGGGCCAGAGAATCTCTTTGGCGTAGTGCCCTGCCACCCGAGTGATCGGACCCGCCTGATAGTGGTCGTCCATCCTAGGCTTGCTGCATCGCCCTACCACTGAGAGCACCCGAGCCGGCCTCTGCCGAAGGTCCGCAGCTCGCTCAGCAGTCGTCACGATGATGCAGGTTGCATTGTCGGTTTCCACGCAACAATCAAGCAGATGCAACGGTCGTGTGATTGGGCGGCTCTCAATCACGTCTTCCACCGTCACACGATGGGAGTAGACCGCCTTCGGGTTGCAGGAGGCCCCCCAGGAATGAAACACCTTCACATGAGCGACCTGCTCGGCCGTCGTCCCATACTCGTACATGTGACGCATGAAGGTGGGAGAAAAATACTGGGCGGGGCTGGTGTATCCATAGGGAGCACCAAAAAGCTGCTCACTCGATATCCTTGGAGCTCCCCGACCCGTTCCTCCCATCCGAACTCCCGTCGCGCCATTCATGGATCGGAACAATGCCACGGTTTTGCACATTCCGGTCTCGATCGCGCCTATGGCGAGACCGAGTATGGCTTCGGTGCTGGAGCCCCCTCCAATCACGTCCATGTAGAAATTAAGGCGCAGCCCTAAATCGGATCCAATCACCGGAGACATCGTCGAATCCATGACGGAATAGGACAACATTCCGTCCACATCATCCTTCCCAAGCCCTGCATCTGCCATGGCATTACGCACGGCTTCCACACCCATCTGCCGCGTGGTACGTCCGCCAAATCGCAAATACGGCGTTTCACCCACCCCTACGATCGCGTATTTGTCACGCAGGTGCCTGGGAGTTGCATCGTCACTCGAAACGCTCACAAATCCTCCACTTTCAGATCATCCGACCGGTCGATCCTATCACGCATGTGCCTGGCTCGGTCCGCATGGGCTTCCACACAACCGAGGCACCTTCCTCGCGAACCGGACTCGACTCCGGCCCCACCCCGCCCTCCCAATGGTTGACAGCGCCCCCCGTGAAGAAGCAAGCTAACCCAAACTCCAACCCTCAAAGGAAGTTCAACCATGGGACGTAAGTATCAGGTCATCTCTGGGGACGGACACGTCGAGACCCCCCCCGATTCCTGGATTCGACACCTTCCTGAGGAGTTTCACCCCTACGCTCCGCAACTGATCCATCTGCGAGACGGTGGAGAGGCCTGGCTGATCGAAGGACAACAGCTCGTTCCCAACGGCCAGAACATCACCGGCGGGGGAGCCGTCAAAGTCAAAGGCGGAAGCTACTTCAACGAAGATGGAAGCCCAGCAGAAGGCGCCGGTGACAGCGCGCAACGCCTGCGCGAACAAGATCGCGATGGAATCGACGCCGAAGTTCTTTTCCCGCCCATCTTCGCGGCTCGCCTCATCGATACCATCTCTGACAAAGACGCTTATCGTGCATTGATCCGCGCGTACAACACCTTCCTCTCCCGCGACTACTGCTCCGTCGCCCCCGATCGCTTGATCGGAAACGCCGTAATCCCGGTAACCGGTGTCGAAGACGCAATCGCGGAACTCGAATTCGTTGCCTCGGAAGGCCTGCGTACCGTCTCTTTCCACCAATTTCCCAATGGGTCGGGATTTGCAGCTCCCGAAGACGACGAATTCTGGAAGCGCGGGATGGAGTTGGGCATCAAGCTCTCTCCACACTTCGGCTTTGGTCAAATGTCACCCGCTCTGGATTTCGTAGGCCTCGGAGCATCGGGGGACCCTTTTGCAGCGACCCTCGTCCAGAGGATCGCAGGAATCCCACCGGTCTACACCATGTCTCAACTGATTGTGGCGGGCGTCTTTGACCGCTTCCCCGAAATCGAGTTCTACTTCGCCGAGACCAATGCCAGCTGGCTCCCATGGGCGCTCTTCGTTCTCGACGACAACTACGAGATCTTCCGAGGCCCCTTCGATCGCAAGCTTGAGCGCATGCCCAGCGAATACGTGCTGGATCATTGTTGGTTTGGAATCATCCGAGACCCCAGAGCGATTTCCATGCGCGACCATCTACCCTTCGACCGTCTGATGTTCGGATCCGACTTCCCTCACTCCGTCGGTTCGTATCCGAACACGCGCGAATTCCTGGATGAATCCTTCGACGGCGCTCCGGAATCGTGCTCTCGGCAGATGCTTCTGGAAAACCCGGCCCGCTACTACGGACTCGACCTCGATGCCGACATCACTGAAACGCCAGCCGCCTGACCGCCAGTAGCGCGATTCATCACTCGACCCGCGTCCCAAGCCGAGGGACGCGGGTCGATGCGTCTCTCGCATAGTGAGCTCGGTATCCGGGATCCAAATTCCGAGCAATTCCTTCGACCTCTGATCGAGCAGTCCGCCAAGCTTCAACCAGAGCATCTTCGGCCGCGTAATCGAACCGATCCTGCATTGATTGTTCGGCACTCCCCCCGCGAACGACAGGATTCTCGACGAGCCATCTTGCCGTGAGCGAGATTGCATCGACCATGGAAACCCGGTCCCGATAGCCCAATTCGTGAACCAAGCGGCCCACATCCGTGACGAGATGGTGGGAATCCGTTGTCATCAACAGAGGCCTCGCAGTCACAGCGAGATCGGCGGGAAGTTCAATGATTTCCCAACTGTACTCCAGCGCCTGGGAGATGATCTCAACGAGTTGCCTCAGGCTCGGAGTCTGCTCATCACCCACATTGTAGATACGGCCCTCGGCCACTTCTGGCTGGTCCACTGCCAACAAAACCGCATGCGCCGCGTTTTCAGCATATGCGCAGGAACGCAGTGTCAGTCCACCATCGGGAAGTATGAGAAAGGGCCGACGATCGAGAATGCGGCGGACCACCAACCATTCTCGCGGAATGTGCTGACGAGGACCGTAGATGAGTGGGTACCGAAAATGGGTAGCACCTGGATGAAACTCGAAGACCGACTGCTCGGCGAGCGGAATCTTTCGAACGTGGGGATTCTCTTCGGGACCGGCCAGTTCGGCATCCTCACGGGTGGGAACTGGCATACCCCGAGGCCAAACCGCGTCGGAGCTTCCATAACCGCGGTAAACCGGGACACCGCCCACTGAAACAAAGCGACCGACCCGTCCAGAAAGAAACTCAGCCAGATCTCTCAGTCGGCCGTAATTGACGATTACCAGGTCGAATTCACGGTCGCCCAGAGCCTCTCGAACCGCGTTCACTGAAAAAGGATCGGTGTGTATGTGTTCGACGTCTTCGGGTAAAACGTCGACCTCATGCGTTCCGGTGTGGAGAATCGAAACGCGGTACCCCCGCTGGATCAGACCTGAGACCACATGAGGTCCCGTCGGACCCGTCCCACCAATCACGAGTGCTTCCAACGTCAGCTAGATCCCGCTCTGAGCCAACGAAGAAGTTTCCCGTCTCGGGGCCATGCTCGCCCAAGAAGCCAGAATCACACCCATCGACTTCATGAGTTCATCGAATCGGTCTTCATCGGCCCGATCAAAATCCACCCCTCCCCGCTTGTTGAGCAATTGTGCCGCTCCGAAAACCTCTCCCGACGGGTCGAGCAGTGGAGTACAAAACACATTCCGCGTACGGAACCCCGTTTCCTGATCCGTCGACGAGTCGAAGCGCGGATCGGCGTATGCGTCCGAAACGTTGACACCCCGACCACTCGACACCACCGACCCCACGATGCCGCGGTCGCTCGGAATCCGGATCGTGAACGATCGCCCTTCGGCATCGAGTGCTGTCTTCGACCAGAGTTCATCATGCTCGCGGTCCAAGAGAAACAAGGTGGCCCGTTCAGCATCCAGAATGTCAGCCACCTTCTGCGTAAACGCATCCAAGGCTTGGTCGAGCATGCTCTCGAAAGCCGCGTTACTGGCCAACCGCGTAACGTCGAGCAACTGCTGCGAATCCTGTGTGATCTGCCGCAGCAATGGGATGAACTGCTCTTCCGTCATATCAGCAATGACCCCTTGCAGGTCTCCTTTTCGATTCTGACCCGCGAGGAGATTCATCATGTGTTCCGTATTCGACACCACGGCATCTGAGAAACTCTTCAATTCACCGTCTTCAAGATGAATGATCCGGTCGGCTACATCGAGAATCCTGTTGTCGTGCGTGACCAAGACCACGCTCACATTGTTCTCTCGCGCCAACCCCTGCATCAATTCGACGACATCACGACCCGATTTCTTGTCGAGAGAGGCCGTGGGCTCATCGGCAAGGATCAATCTCGGCCGGGTCACCAAAGCGCGGGCGATCGCCACCCGTTGCTTCTGCCCCCCAGACATCCGAGAGGGATCCATGTCTATTTTGTCCCCCAAACCCACCGCTTCAAGCATCGCGTTTGCGCGTTCGCGCCGTTCCGACTTCGAAACACCCGGATGCAACTGCAGACCCATTTCGACGTTTTGAGTGGTCGAAAGAAAATCCAAAAGATTGTGCAACTGAAAGATGTAACCGATGTCGCGCCGAACCCGCGTCAGCGTTTTCGTGTCCGCCCCAAGCAGTTCGTTCCCGAGTACCTGAACACTCCCTTCCTGAGCGGAGCGAAGCGCCCCGATCAGCGTCAACAGCGTCGTCTTTCCCGAACCCGAGGGGCCCGTCAGAATCACGATTTCGCCAGCTTCGACTCCGCAGCTGACCTCGTTGAGAACCTGCTTGCGCAACTCTCCGGCACCGAAGTAGTGACTGACACCTTCGATGACGACCGGAGGAACGGACATCAGTAAACATCCGCCGGATCGAGGGTTCGAACTTTTCGCACGGCAATGGCGCCCGAAATCATACACATGGCGATCGTCAGAAGCAGGACGCCAACCGCTCTTCCCGCGTTCATCTCCAGCGGCAATTGCGTGGCCGCGCTGGCTGTCGAATAGAGCGTCAATGTGATCAGAAATCCTGGGATGTATCCCAGCACCGCCATCATCAACGCCTCTTGAAAGACCAAGCCAAAGAGATACCCGTTCGAGTACCCCATCGCCTTCAAAGTCGCATATTCCTGCAAATTGTCCGAGACATCTGCAAAGAGAATTTGATAGACGATAATCGAACCAACAAAAATACCAACGATGACGCCAAAGTTGAACACGTAGCCAATGGGAGTGCTCTTATTCCAATAGTCAACTTCGCGCTGAACGAAGGCCTCTCGCGTCAACACCTCGACGTCCGCAGCAAGCGACTCCTTGAGGCCTTGCGTAATCGCTTGTGCGTCCGCCCCCTTCTCTAGATCGATCAATCCGAGATCGATCAGGCCCACCGGGCGATCGGGGAATATCTTCAAAAAATTGACATCGCTGGTCACGATGCTCGCGTCGACGCCGAAAGAGGTTCCGAGTGAATACAGATCGACGATTTGAATCCGACGATCGTTGATCTCAGTGAACACGCCGCGCCCAGTCGCCTTCTCGTTGGCTTCAAGGAGGGCCGGAACCGGCCCGAACTCTGGGCGGGATTTGCGATCGAACAAAGCGACATCGGCCATTTTGAGCCTATCCAGATTCCCCTCGACCCCCTCGAGCAGGAGGTCATCATTGGAAGGATCGAAGCCTACGGCATAGACCAAGCGACTGTCGCTCGGATTCACTGGATTCTTCCACAGTGCAGCTCCCAAATAGACGCCGCTCACATCCGACACGTTGGGGTGAGATAGAGCCTGGTAAATCCGACGCCGCGTGAAGGAAGAGGGCTGCCCCATGAATTTCGTCTTGGGCGAAATCATGACGATGTCGTAACGGAAGGTATTGTGGAAGCGCACGGCGCTTGAGAAGAGCGCCTCCTGAAACCCCAATTGCATCAGAATCAGGATGACTGCGAATGCCACGCCAAGAAGGGCGACAAGCAGACGCAATTTGTCCTGCTTGAGCTGGAGCCAGGCAACGGGGATCCCAAATCTCATCGAAGAGCGACTCCGTTCAGGGACGGAAACTCACGGTCACCTGGAGGTTGGTGAGCCCAGACACGACCTTACTGTCGTCCAAGCGGACTTTGACCTCGACTACCCGTGCATCGGTCCGTGCTGCGGGATCCGTAGAAACAACATCCAACTTTCCGACCCTAAGCCCAATCTCTTCCACCGTCCCAGTCAAATCTCCCTTGAGTGCCGGGCTGGTCACCACAGCCTTCTGGCCTTCGCGAACATACGGTATGTCCGTTTCATAGACCTCGGCGACGGCGTACATCTGATCCGTGCGTCCCATCTCTAGAATCCCGTCGGGACCCACCTGCTCACCACGGCGAGAGTAGACGTAGAGCACTCGTCCCGAGATTGGAGCACGGACACGAGAGCGGTCGTACTCAGCCTGCACCTTGGCGAGTACCGCTTTTGCCACGGTTAGCGCCTGTTCGGCAGAATCGTAGGCCGACTCAGCTTGAACCTGGTTGCGCTCGAGCTTCCGTGCTCGATCGAAGTCTCTCTGGGCATACTTCAGTACGGCCTGAGCCTTTTGTAATTCCGCTTCGCGAATCGCAGAATCGTCCAGAACTGCGATGACTTCGCCTTCCTCGACTTGCTGCCCCTGATCCACCAAAAGGTGAGCGATCACGGCAGCAGAACCCGTAGGCTGAGCGACGCTGTAGACCCCATCCTTCGGTTCGAGACGGCCAAGTGCCGATACCGATCTCGCGGAATCGGTTTTCACACCCTGAGCCCGAGCCAGTCCTACGTCCACTCCAGCGAATAAAACCAGCACCCACAGCACTCGACACGTGAACACGGGTCTCACCTCTTTCCGACGAAGATCCCGATGGACCTACCCTGCCGCTACGGAGACTTCGATACTACACGCATTCCCGAGATTCCAGTCACAGATTCAACCGATTCTCACCGAACCGACCGGAAGCAGGTTCTGACCTCCTCGACGTAGTCCTCGGGTCGTTCGAAGGCCGCAAAGTGACCTCCCCGCTCCATCTCGTTCCAGTGCAGCAAAGAACCGAAATGCTTCTCCGCCCAGCGACGTGAAGCCCGGAAGATCTCCTTCGGGAAGATGCTACAACCCACGGGAACTTTGACGGCATCCATGGGCGGCGTGTTGAAACTCTCCCAGTACAGCCTCGCCGACGAAGCCCCGGTTCCCGGCAGCCAGTAGAGCATCACGTTGTCGAGCAACTCATCCCGAGTCAGGGAGTTTTCCGGGTGTCCGTCACAGTCCGTCCATGCCCAGAATTTTTCAAGAATCCATGCCGCCTGCCCCGCTGGGGAGTCCACCAACCCGTAACCCAGGGTCTGTGGTCGCGTGCTCTGTTGTTTGGAATAACCCGAGTCCCACTGCGCGTAGTGCTGACTTGCCGTCAGAGCCGCCTGCTCGGTCTCGGTGAGCGAGTCCATGGTGTCAGGATCCGGCGGCACGATCGGCATATTCAAATGGATTGCGGCACAGTGGTCGGGATCCTGGATCCCGATACAAGTCGTCACCATCGCGCCCCAGTCTCCACCTTGAGCGACGTAACGGTCATACCCGAGGCGCGACATGAGAACCGCCCAGGCATCAGCGATCCGCGATACCCCCCACCCCGTCCGAGACGGCTTGTCGGAAAACGCATATCCCGGCAGCGACGGGCAGACTACGTGAAACGCATCCGAGGCTTTTCCACCGTGGGCAGTCGGATTGGTGAGAGGCTCGATCACCTTGTGAAACTCCACCACCGAACCTGGCCAGCCGTGGGTGATCACGAGGGGCAACGCATCCTCGTGCGGAGACCGGACGTGGACGAAGTGGATCCCGCAATCATCCAGCGTCGTGCGAAATTGATCGAAGCGATTGAGCGCCGCCTCCCTCGTTCGCCAATCATATGAATTTGCCCAGTACTCGCAGACCTCTTTGACATAGGAGAGGGGGATTCCTTGGGTCCAATCATCGACGGTTTCGGCTTCGGGCCAACGCGTTGCAGTTAAACGAGAGCGAAGGTCGGAAAGAGCTGCCTCTGGGGTGTCGATTCGGAAGGGTGTGATCTCGTCAGTGGCCATGGGGTCTCCTCCTCATTGGGCAGTGGCTGCATTATGCGCAGGTCGTTTTCCTCTCGTCCATTCATCTCAAAGCGTCGGTCTCGACACCCGACTCCTCGCGCCGAGACACCCCCGCCTGACCCTCAACCTCTCATTACCGAACGATCTGGTCTTCCGCGCGAAAGGAACGGAACCAGACCCAACGCACCGTGCCGATCAACCCTCGGCCGTAATCCCCTGGACCTCGTCGATGTTGGGGATCTCCCCCTCTCCGTAGCCAGGCATGATCTGGTTGTATCCCTGGTACTCACCGATCAGGTCGAAGGTTCGCGGATTGTAGTGCTGGACGTAAAGAGTCCTCCGGCGGAAGGACCCGGTGGGTTCCGGGCCCGCATGCAGCCCGCAACCGTAGTGGACAGTCGCGTCGCCGGGTTCCGTCTCCACAGCAACGATGGGATAACGCTCGGGCGTGATGTGATCGGGCCGGTTGTGATACGCCTTGCCGTGACTCCCCGCCATAAAATGGATTTGCGAGCTATCCAGGTTTGCAGCATCCAGTTGCAGCCCGACCAAGACACAAGGGCACGTGATGTGACACGCGCCAAACCCGCAGTCGGTATGGAACGGAAGATTCGCAAACCCCGTAGCCCCCCCGGACATGCCAGGCTCCTTGAGGACCGCCAGAATCCCCTCGATACGATCAGGTACGGGAACCACGTCCTCCTTCGAAAGGGCGATCAACTCCCGAACACGCGGGTGAGCATAGAGCCCTCCGATCACCTCGGATCGATCTGACAAATAGGTCAGCCGATACGGAAAGCGATCCCCCTCACCATTCCTGGACCACCATGAAGTCAGCTCGCCCTCCACGGCCGAGTCGCGCAGGCGATCAAGCTCGCTCGCAAGTTCCGCAATCAGAGCCGGACTGAAGGCTCGGCGAACGACGAGATAACCCGTCGTCCGAAGAAAATGCGACATCTCTTCAGGGTCGTCGTCCATGCTGAAACGCTGGTGAAGATCCAGCCGTTCCCCACGACGGTCAAGAAAATTGCGATCCGATGGGTCGTAGATCTGGCGTCCCGAGTACATACAGCGAATGGCGGGATCCCAATCGTCCCAGGTATCGAAACTTCCCCGAACGAAGCGCACCGCATTGGAGTAGAGAAGTCCGTAGCGTGTCCGAAACTCGTAGAGGTAGTCCCGCCAGGATTCCTCATCGACAATTTCCAGAATCGTCTCGGAGCTCTCATCAACGCCAGGCTCTATCCGAACGACTCCATCGCGGCACGCGTAGTTATAGGCGCGCCCGTCGGGCAAGCCAATGGAGATCGGAGCCCGGCCATCGACATCCCATGCCACCTGCTCGTTAGCTCCCCGCCGAAGCCGTGTGGGCAACTCATCGACATGAAACTCATCAAAATCCACGGAGGGAAGCCCTGCCAATCGGTAAGTGCCGAATTTATGATCTCGACCCACATCCGTTGACACCACGCTAGTTCCTCCCCGGGCTCGCTTTCCCAGAAGATACGAGTTCACCCGCTCAAGAGAAAGGCAGCCGTTCAATCCGACTCCTGGGCCACGCAGGAGTTCATCTTCCGAGCAGATCGAAAAATTGCCCTCGAGTCGCAAAGACTTCAAAATATGCCCATGGGCTTGCGAACCCGAATCGATTACGACCCTTTTTCGCGCGCGGTCATGGAGGATCCCTGGTCGAGCTATACGCAATTGCGCGAGTCATGCCCGGTTCACCACCACTCGGATTTCACTCCCCCCTTCTACACGCTGAGCCGCTATGTCGATGTGAGATCCGCCCTCGATGATTCGAGTCGCTTCTCCATGCGATATGGGCCGAGCCCCCAGTACACGAAGCCTTCGGGCCTCGTCAATGATCCTCCCGAGCACACCCTGTTTCGACAACTCTTCAACCGGGCCTTCACGCCCAGAGTCGTCGCACGCCTCGAAGACGAGATCGAGGAACTCGGCACCAAACTGATCGGTGCTCTCCCGCGGTCGGGCGAAGCTGATTTCAACAAAACTTACGCGGCCCCCCTCCCGACGACCATCATCGCCCGACTACTGGGAATCCCCGCCCACGATCACGCCCGCTTCGCGCGGATGTCCCACGACCTCACCGCCACCTACAACCTTCCCGACCCCGAAGCCTCACGGGGTCCGCGCAAAGCTTTTGACCGCTACTTCCAGGCCGAGATCGACGAGCGCAGAAGGCACTCGATCCCAGCGGTCACCGACAATGCCACGGCCCCAGGTTTTGACGGTCAACCCCCGGAAGACCTCTTACGACGACTCGTCTTCGCCGAGGTCGAAGGGCGCTCTCTGGAAGATCGAGAGATCCACTGGTTGCTGTTGTTGCTGCTGCTGGGAGGCAATGAGACGAGCACGGCCCTGCTCACCAACCTCCTTTGGCGCCTACTTGAGGTCCCCGATCGATGGGAGTCCGTAAAACAACAACCCTCGTTGATCCCCAATGCGGTAGAGGAATCGCTGCGCTTTGATGCGCCCGTCCTTGGATTGTTCCGCACCACGTGCTCGGACACGACACTACACGGAGTCAACATCCCTGCCCGCTCGAAAGTGATGCTTCTCTTCGCATCAGCCAATCGAGACCCGGAGATCTTCGAGAATCCCGACGTCTTCGATCTTCATCGAGACCCCGACCACACCCGACGCCACAGCATGACCTTTGGGTTCGGTGCCCACTATTGCCCAGGTGCTGCATTGGCCCGCCTAGAGGCCCAGATCACCCTGCAGCTTCTGACCGAACGACTCCCGAACCTGAGCCTCGCGGGATCCGCAGAACGCATCGCACCCTTCAACCTCTGGGGCCGCGCGCGCCTTCCCGTCGCCTGGTAGACACGAAAAACTTCTCTCGGCGTAGCTCAAACGTCGAGATCACTGCGGCTACGACGGTGCAAAGTCTCCTTGAGAACCTTCCTGGTGAGGTTTGACAGTCGCGCTCCCACGAACTCCAGTTGCTCGGAAAACCTCTGCACCCTCACCTCGACCCATTCGCTCACGAGAGCCGTCATGTGCCGGCGGCCTCCAGGATGGGCCTTCAACGCCCGACGATATCCCCTCAAGCATCGGCCCCGACGCCTGGCAAACCGCTCCCAGAACTCCCCTGAAGATTCCAGGCGGCCAGCCCCCTCATGATGGGATTGATAGACAACGCAATCGGTCCGAGGGTGACAGTTTCATTCCGATCGTTGACCTAACCGGCGACGACAGCGGCCAGGAGCTCTTCATGCACGAGGTCGGGCACCGCCAAACCGTCGAACCCCAACTTCTCAAGTCGGCGGGCCCGGTTCGCCATCTGAGACAGAGGAGTCCGAATGTCCCTCAGGTGCCAGACTCCCAAAACTCCGTGAACTCCGAGAGGTTTCAAACAAACCCACCAAGCGGTCTCGACTCAACCCGGTTTCCGTCACCGAACTCCGCGGAAGATGCGGCTCTTTCCGTGGCTCAACACGTGTCCCGCAGTCGGTCCCGAGTAGTGGGTCCCGATCACCAAAACGTCCTGGTCTGCGCAATCACCGATCATCTTCTGGCGTGTCTCTGTCGAGCCCCGTGTGTCCGTATCCGCAGAGCTTGCCCAATCGGGCTCGGCCCATTGCACCGGGTGATGGGTGGCATCCCCGGTGATCAAGCCTCGCGCCCCGGTCGATTCCAGGGCTACCGAAACATGACCCGGGGTATGTCCCGGCGTCGGCACAAGGCGCACCTCGGCACACACCTGATGATCGGTCTCCACGAGATCCGCCAGACCCGCAGCAAACACCGGACGAACCGCGTTGTCCAGGTTCGGCACGAGATCGCTCTCCGACTCTAAGTTCCAGTGGTCCCATTCTTTCCGAGCAAACAAATAACGGGCGTTCGGAAACGTCGGCACCCAGTTTCCGTTTTCCTGCATGGTGTTCCAACCCACGTGATCGAAGTGAAGATGCGTGCAGAGCACCACATCGATGGAATCCGTAGCAAAACCCGCTGAGGCCAAGGAGGTACGAAGATCTTGGCTCCCTTTAGACATGGCCTCAAAACCCGGAATCGCGTGCTGGCCCACGCAGGTATCTACGAGCACTCGGCAGCTAGGCGCGTCGACCACAAGGGCGTGGATCGATAGCCGCATCCTACCTGATGCGTCCATGAAGTCCGGATACAGCCACTCCCGGTGAGCCTCGAGAACTTCGGCACTTGCCGTCGGGAACAACCCCTCGAAGGGCATCGCGGTCTCGGACTCCACGATACGCGTCACCGTCAACTCACCAATCTTCCAGAACCGATTCGACATGCCTCTCCTTCACTGACTTCGCCGGTTACCCGCCCAGAGTCCATGGCCTGAACTCAGGGTACTCGGCTTCAACGACGGGAAGTCAGCCCAAATGGCGACCCAAAAAAAAGGCGGCCACCCAAAAGGGTGGCCGCCTCGAAGCGGATCGAAATCCTGAGATTTCGATTACTTCTTCATGCGCCGGTGGCCGAGGACACCGAGGCCCACGACACCCGAAACGAGCAGGATCAACATGCCCGGCTCGGGAACGACGCGCATCGTCAGAGTGCTCGGAGATGCGGTCCGCAGACTGCTCGTAGCACTAAGATTCGACTCGGTCTGAGTCGGCGACACGAACTGGAGGACACCGAAGCCACCCACAGACGGGTTGCCGAGAGCAACCGTGGAGGCATTCGATGCCGGACCATGGACCACACCCTGTACCGTCCGGTTTCGGAACCCATTGGTTGCGATGTCGGAATTAGTCAGGTGCTCGCCCGCGGTCACGCCGCTGTAACTAATCGTACCACTGGCGGTCGGATCGTCCGGCTGGTCGATCATGGAGCCAGTCAGAACGGTCCAGGGCCGGTAATCCACCGAAATGCGGATCACGCCACTGCCACCGATGGTCGCGAAACCACCGATACCCGCGCCAGCCGGCACGTTGTTCGAGCCACTCGTGTGGTTCGAAACACCACCGAGTTCCAGAGGCAGGTTCACGCCACAACCAGGGAAGAACAGGCACAATCGGACGAGACCCGAAGCACCAATCTGGTTGTCGGTCAGCGCGGTAACCGTACTCGCACTACTCCCCGGCAGGATCTTCTTGAGCGTGCCAGAGTCCGAGTCGATCGACAGCCGGATCGAAATAATGCCGTTATCGGCAATTCCGATCGGGTCCGTGATGGGGACGGTGGTCACGCCATCGAGCTCGCCGCCGTAGGTCAGCGTCGTCACGTGGGTACCGCCAGCGCCACCGTTGAAAGTCGCCACGCCACTGCCCTTGACGAGCGCCGGCGGCGAATCGCCAATGGCTACCTTCAACGTACCGGCGTAGTAGGACGTTCCCGCGAACGCCTGACCCGCCAGACCGAAGGCCACTAACATCGAAACGAGAATCAATAACTTTTGTTTCATTGGTTTCTTCTCACATTTTCGATCATCTGATTCGAGGTCCGAACGAGCTCACCGCGACTTGCGGTGTTCGAGCGCCCCGTTTTCGACATCCTGTTGTTCGTTCAGAGTTGTTAAAGTCCGATTCCATCCACACACAACCACTCAGCAATGATCCCAGCGCAGGTTGAATCGATCTCTACGTCAATACCCTGCCTGATACTTTGACATTTTTCCATCAGAAATTACGAAACCTTGTGATTTAACAAACACTCCCCCGGGGGAACCGCCCCCTGCCACCCGCTTGCACCTACGCTGCAGACACACTGCCAAAAGAGGATTTTGGGCAGGGACCCCGCACGCTGGGTGCCCCCATGGCCGAATCCGGTCTCTCGGCCGGAACTGCGCAGTCCCCTCCCCCATCCGACCGAACTCCTACCAGGAGACCGGCAGGGCCTCGAGGCCGTGCACGTGGAGTTGAGGTTTGTAGACCGGCTCATCGACTTCGAGGCGGAGAGGCGGAAGGCGTGTGACGAGAGCCAAGAGCGCCTCCTGAATCTCCAAGCGTGCCAGCGAGGCTCCAAGGCAGAAATGCGCCCCGAGCCCAAAGGCGTGGTGCTGGACATCCTTGCGCTCGATATCGAGGCGGTCGGGATCAGAGAAACGCCCGGGATCGCGATTCGCCGCCCCCCGCATCAGGATCACCGCGTCCCCGTTTCGAATGGTACGACCGTGAAAGGACAGATCCTCCACCGCATAGTTGACGGTGAGTTGAACCGAGGTGTCGAAACGCAACAATTCCTCAGTTGCGTGGGGGACACGCCCCGGGTCTTCCCGGAGCATCCGCGCTTGACCCGGGTTCTGGATCAACGCGAGCGCCCCTTTGCCGATCATGTTGGCTGTGGTGTCGTGCCCTGCCTGAAAGATCAAGAGCGCTGCGGCAATGATATCGAGATCCGAGAGGTCCCTGGCATCGCGCTGAACCGCCACCAGCCTCGAAATCAGATCCTCTTTGGGCTCTCGCCGGCGCGCCTCGATCAACTCCTGGAAGAAGTCGCGAAATCCCAGAATCGCCTCATCCCCCTCGACCTCGAGATCCGGGGTGGTAACTACGCTCTCATCGCCCCGCCTCGACACGGTGCGAGCCCAGGCTCGTACCCGGGGAACGTCCTCGAAGTCGACTCCAAGCAACTCGCAGATCACCGCCATGGGAACCTGGAACGCGTAGTCGGACACGAGGTCCATCTCCCCAGCATCGATCCGATCGTCGATCAATTGTTCGACGTGCTTCCTGACCCCCGGCCGCAGAGCCTCGACCGATCGCAAGGTGAACCCCTGATTGACCAGTTGCCGCAGCCGCGTGTGTCGTGGCGGGGGAATGAAGGCCATCATCCGCTTCATGAGAGTCTTGTATGGGCTGTCGGGACGCCCCCCCAGTTGATCGATCAAACGCTCATCCTTCACCAACCCCCTCTGGCGGGCCGCGAAGGTGACATCTTCGTATCGCGTGAGAATCCAGGGTTTGGACATCCACTCAAGTGGAGACTGGTAGACCGGGGCCAAATTCCGGAGTTGGTGACAGAGACGCACGAGGTTCTGGCCACGTTTTTCGTGATCGATGATGGCTTCGAAAATCTCGTCCGGATTGACCGGGAGGTCATCATAGATCGGAATCTCAGTGGAACTCACGAGCCTCTCACTTTCGATGGCAGCTTAGCCCAGGGCGCCCGCCCCCATGGAGCTCGACCCATTCGAGCCGACTCGCGTGATTCCTCCACGAGCAGAGGTATTCTCCGCTGGTCATGATCTCCGTTTCCGGGCTCACCAAACACTACGGGAGCCAGACCCTCTTTGAGGGGGTCTCAATGCAGTTCAAGCCGGGAGAGCGCTACGGCATCGTCGGCGCCAACGGCTGTGGAAAGTCCACCCTGCTCAAGATCCTCGAACGAGAGGAGAGCCCGAGCGCCGGAGATGTCTCCGTCCCCCGACGCACTGCCCTCGGCGTGCTGAAACAAGACCACTTTCAATACGAGAGCGAGCGCATTCTCGACGTGGTCATGATGGGCAGCGCGACCCTCTGGAACGCCATGGCGGAGAAGGAGCGCATCCTGGCCCGGGCGGAGGAGCACTTCGACGGCGATCGCTACTCAGAACTTGAAGACATCATCCTGCAACAAGGTGGCTACACCCTCGAAGCGCGAGCTGGTGAGATCCTGGAGGGTCTCGGCATCGCGACCGCCGTCCACGACCAGGCCTTATCCACTCTGTCCGGGGGCTTCAAGCTGCGCGTCCTACTCGCTCAGGTTCTGGCCTCACAACCCGACGTCCTGCTGCTCGACGAGCCCACCAACCATCTGGACATCCTGTCGATCCGCTGGCTCGAGACCTTCCTGGAGGACTACACAGGAGTCGCCCTGATCGTTTCCCACGACCACCGATTCCTCGACAACGTTTCCACGACCATACTCGACATCGACTACGAGACCCTCAAAGCCTATCCGGGGAACTACCAGCACTTCACCCGTGCAAAACGCGAAGAACGAGAGCGACGGGAAAAGGAGATCCAAAAACGCGAGGCCAAGATTGCCGAGCAGAAAGCCTTCGTCGAACGGTTCCGTGCCAAGGCGACCAAGGCGCGGCAAGCCCAGAGCAAACTCAAGGCCATCGACCGGATCGAAATCGAATCCCTCCCGAACACTTCGCGTCGCTACCCACATTTCCGTTTCGACCAGGTCCGTCCCAGCGGACGTGTGGCCCTCGAAATCGAGGATGTTTCCAAGCAGTATGGTGATCTCCAGGTTCTCGACAGCGTCTCTCTCCGCGTCATGCGCGGTGAACGCGTCGCGATCATCGGCCCTAACGGAATCGGCAAATCCACCCTGCTGAAGATCGCCATGGGTGAGGTCGAGGCGGAATCCGGCACCTGCACGTGGGGCTACGAGACCCACCCGGGCTACGTGGCCCAGGACCAGAAAAATCAGATTGGACGCCATCGCCAGACCTTGGAGGACTGGGTCGCAGACCTGTGCCCCGCTGAAAGCATCGGTTTCGTTCGCGGTCACCTTGGCGCCGTCCTGTTCTCCGGCGACGAAGCTAAGAAAAAACTCGAGGCCCTCTCGGGAGGCGAGGCCGCGCGCCTCGCCTTCTGCAAACAGATCATCCAGAAACCCAACGTCATGGTCCTCGACGAACCCACCAATCACCTCGACCTCGAGGCCATCGAATCACTGGTCCAGGGCCTACAGAGCTACGAAGGGACCCTGATCTTCGTCTCCCACGACCGCTGGTTCGTCAGTCAATTGGCGACCCGCATCATCGAGATCACACCCCAGGGACTTCAGGATTTCCCGGGCAGCTACGACGAGTACGTGGAACGCTGCGGAGACGACCACCTGGACGCACAGGTGGTGCTGCGGGCAGAGCGTGCCTCCAAGCGCAAAGCGCGCGCCGAGCGCCGGGGCAAGCAGCCCCCCCCTGCCAAGCAAGGTTCGGGGCTGAACAGGAACCAGCTCGAACAGCGACTGGAACAGATCACTGAGGAGATCCAGACCGCCGAGACGCGGATCGCCGAACTCGACCAGCGTTTTTGTGCAGAGGACTTCTACGAGAGCACTTCCACTGAACAACGGGTGGAACTCGAATCCGATAGAAACGACCTCAGCGAACGGCTCAGCGCATCCCTGACCGAATGGGAGACCCTGGCCACCGAACTCGACGCTCTATCGGACAGCTGATCGGCCCCGACCGATTGGCCCCTGACGCTTGCCGACCCGGAATCGGGCGGTGCAGAATCGAACCATGAGCCAAGCCGCGCTGAACGAATTGGCCCGCCGCCGACGCCTGGCCGACGGAGCCGAACGACAAGAACGAATTTCCCGACAGCACGAGCGAGGCGGGTTGACCGGCCGTGAACGCATCGACCGCCTCCTCGACCCGGGCTCCTACCTACCGATGGGCCGTCTCGTCCACTCGGAAGAACTCGCGGACGCCGACCGAAGCCTGGGCGGGGATGGCGCGATCCACGGTTTCGGCACCATCGACGAGCGTCCGGTTGCCGTCTTTGCCAGTGATCCCACGATCAAGGGTGCGACCGGGAGCAGCACTGTCTACCGCGTGACCCACGCACACGAGCGCTTTGCGGCCCGCTTTGGGCTCCCGGTATTCGACCTCCATCAAAGCGGCGGGGCCCGCATCACCGATCTCATGACCTCGAAGTTCGCCGGCATCGACGGCGCAAACATGGGTGAACGCCACGTCTTCCCGCGCCGCAACCTATTCTTCTGCGGAATCCTGGGCGACTACTGGCCCCCCTGGAACATGGTCCAGTCGGACTTCACCGTGATGAGCCAGACCGCTCACGGCGCCCTGACGAGTCCTGCCCTGCTCGAAGTCGCTACCGGACAACAAACCACCGCCGACGAACTCGGTGGTGCCAAGGTGCACGGAACCCTCACTGGACAGGTCGATCGTGTCGCACCCGATGAGCCCGCTGCCATCGAAATGCTGCGCAAGGTCTTTTCCTACCTGCCGTCTCGCCCCGGGGGAACGATCCCGCGCTGCCACACCGGAGACCCACCCGACCGCATCGATCTGGAGTTACGCGATTTTCTTCCCGACAACCCGAGGCGGGCCTACGACATGACCAAACTCGTCGAACGCGTCTGCGATGTCGGTACCTTCGTGGAATGGATGCCGGGCTACGCGCGCAATCTGGTTTGCGGCATTGCACGGTTGAACGGCCAGAGCGTGGCCGTGATGGCCAACCAACCCCGTTTTCTGGCGGGCACTCTCGACGTCAAAGCACTTCGCAAGGCGCGCAGGATGCTGGAACTCGTGCATACCTGTGAATTGCCGCTCATCAGTTTCATCGACACCCCCGGGGTCCTGACCACTCAGGAACAGGAGCACGAGCGGCTGATCACCGAGGTCTATCGCACCTCCATGGAGCGTTTGAGACCCCACGTTCCCAAGGTGGCAGTGGTCGTGCGCAAGGGAATTGGTTTTGCGTACATCGTCATGAGTGCTGGAGACCCCGAGGGCATCACCTTCGCCTGGCCATCGGCGCGCATCGCATTCACGGGCCCGGAACCCGCCGCTCGAATCGTCCATCACCGGTCCATCGCCAATGCCGACGACCCCGCTGCCGAACTTGAAACTCGAGCCGAAGAGATGCGCCGGCGCATGGAGCCCTCGGCGGGCGAAGCCCTCGCTTACCTAGACGAAGTGATCGATCCCGCCCACACACGCCCCCGGATCATCCGTGCCATCGAGGCCCTGAGAGGAAGGCGACCATGAG
Organism: Myxococcota bacterium; assembly: GCA_022447545.1. Lineage (GTDB taxonomy): Bacteria > Myxococcota_A > UBA9160 > UBA9160 > SMWR01 > JAKVBI01. Next base: position 142,742 of record JAKVBI010000017.1, on the reverse strand, counting down.
CCAGAGTTCCCCGCTGCCCGCAGCCCAGCGACTGATTGCACTCGCCGATGACGGAAGCCTGCTGGAAATCGGCGGCAGGGCACGCAGCCAACAACCGTCGGTCGCGAAAACCACTCCCGCCGACGGCGTCCACGTAGCCTTCGCTCGAATCCACGGCCGGGAGGCCCTTCTCGTCGTAGAGAACCGCGACGCCCTCGCGCACTCGGACCGCGAAGTAGCGCGCAACAAACTGATCCGCGCGTTGGATATCGCGATGGCTCGCCGGCTACCGACGATCCTCGTCCTCGATGCCCCCGAAGGCCCCCTGGCTCGGTTCGAACCCGCCACGGGAGAACTGCACGGGCGCATGTCGGACCCTTCACTGTCTCCCGACCCTTCGGCGCGTCAGGCTCCCCTGCTGGCCATCACTCTGGGACCGGTGCGGGGACTGGCCATGGAGTGGCACGCACAAGCCGACCTCGTGATCTCGACGACCGACAACGACCCGACAGCGGATATCGTTGCCTCCGACGAACACGAGGCGCTCGAATGCGGCCGGCGTGTCCTGGCGTGGTGCGAAGGGCGCCCTCACCCGACGGCTCGCGAAGGCCGCTCTTCCGAACTGCCGGAACAGCCATTTTCCGTTGCCGAGACCGCTGACAGCCTCACTGACCCGGGCACATCCATCCCCCTTTCATCCGGAGACGCTGTGATGGGTTGCCTTGCCCGAGTGGAGGGCTGGCCGACCTTGTTTCTCGGAGCCCAGGGCCCTTTGTCCTCTCTGGATCTGGATCGCATCCGCCGCAGCGTCGATCTGAGCGGGCGGCTCGGCACACCGCTGGTGCTCCTGCAGGACTGCCCGGGCTACGCCCCCTCGGCGGCGAACAATCTCGAAGCCCTCGCTCGTCTGACAGCCAGCTTCCGCCGTTGGTCGAACCCCCGGGTTGCGGTGGTATGCGGCGCCGGCCACGTGCTCGGAAGCTTCGCACTGGGCGCACGACCCTTGGGTCTCGACTTTGCCATCGCCTGGCCCTGGGCACGTCTGGCACTGAACGACCCCCCCACCTACGACGTCGCCTCACTGGAAAGAGAACGCCAACCCGACCCTTGGGTGGCGGCTGGGCTCGGCCTCGTGGAAGACGTCCTCACCCCGCAAGAAACCGCCGACACATTAAAGCGACTGGTGGCCATGTTCCACTCACCCGAGAACCAGGCCGATACTTCCACGAACCGTTATCGGATTTACTCGCAATGAGCCGGCCTTTGACGGGTATCCGGGTGGTCGATGCGACGACGGGGATTGCAGGAGCCTACGCGGGCAAACTCCTGGCTGACGCAGGGGCCGTCGTGACCCGGGTCCAACCCGAAGGTCGTGACCCCCTCGACGGTCGTCTTCTCGCCCAGCACCTCCACGCCGGCAAAAACATCGGCCCCCCCGATCCGGACGCAGACATCCTCCTGGTGGGTGCCGACGATGGACACTCGGCCCCGGTTCCGCACCTCGAGAAACGCACCGGCACCATTCGGGTGGAGATCAGCCCATTCGGCAACAGTGGCCCCTGGGCAGGGCGCGCAGCCACGGAATTCACCCTCCAGGCATGGTCTGGAAGTCTCGAAATGCGAGAACTGGAAGGCCGCCCGCCCGTTGCCGCAGGCGGATCCCCCGCTCTCTGGGCTTCCGGCGCCATGGCGGCCCTGGGCGCGGCCGCCCATCTGGGTGGACGCGGTGCGGAATTGGAAGTCTCGATCTTCGAGGTGGCCACTGCGCTTTGGGGTACCCCTGCCCTCGAGCCCCAACTCGCGCCGGGAATGCCCCGCCCCGACCGGGCACCGGAACTTCCGTCCATCGAAGCCGCCGCAGACGGCATGGTCGGCTTCGGCATCGTCACCGCCCAACAGTGGAGCGATTTCTGTCGAATGGTGGAACGCCCCGAGTGGGTAGGCGATGAACGCCTGACCAACATGGCGGGCCGCTTCACCCACCGAGACGAAGTTCGCCACGGCATCGGAGCCTGGCTCACGCGACACACCGTGGCCGAAGTCCTCGAGCAGGCCTCCCTTTACCGCATTCCCGTGGTTCCTGTGGGCAACGGAGAGACCATCACCGCCATCGAGTGTTATCGAGCTTCCGAAACCTTCCGGCCCAATCCGGGCGCGGGCTTCCTGGAGCCGAGACCCGCCCTACGCTTCGCCCCAATCGGCGCCGCGACTCCAGCGGGCCCCGAAGCCGACCGGGACCCGGCTCGCCCACCGCTTTCCGGGATCCGCGTCGCCGACTTCACGGCCTTTTGGGCAGGCCCCTATGCGGCGCAACTGCTCGCACTCCTCGGAGCCGACGTCGTTCATATCGAATCGACCTCCCACCCCGATGGGATGCGGCTGCGCTCAGTTCGCAGTCCAGATCGCGAACGCTGGTGGGAATGGAGCCCCATCTTCCACGCCGTGAACACTTCGAAGCGCAGTCTCACCCTGGACCTAGAAGACCCCTTGGGCCTCGAGTTCGCCCAGCGCTTGATCTCAGACAGTGACGTCGTGATGGAAAACTTCTCCCCCCGCGTCATGGAGCGCTGGGGCCTCGACGGTCCGGGTGTGGAGCGACTGACAAGCGATGCCGTGGTGGTCCGCATGCCTGCCTTCGGTCTCGAGGGCCCCTGGCGCGACCGCACAGGTTTCCAGATGACCATGGAGCAGGTGTCCGGAATCGCCTGGCGAACCGGTTGGCCCGACGAACGGCCGATCTGCCCCTACGTGTGCGACGCCATCGCAGGGATCCACGCCGCATTCGGCGCAGTTTGCGGCATCCAGAACCGGCGCCAGACCGGCGGAGGACAACACATCGAGTTACGCATGTGCGAGGTCGCTGCGGCGATCGCTGCGGAACAAGTGGTGGAGTGGTCAGGTGCCGGGCGTCGGATGGAACGTCGGGGGAACTCCGCGGAGAGGGGAATCTTCCAGGACGTCGTACGCTGCCGGGACGATCTCTGGCTGGCTGTCGCTGCCGAAACCCCCGAACAGCAAATCCGCTTGAGCGAATATTTGGCGAGCCCACCGAGCGAACTCGCTGCATGGGCAATTGAACTCGACAGCAGCCTTTGCCTGGAGGCGTTGTGGAGCCTCGACATTCCCGCTGCCCTCGTGACATCGGCCTGGAAGATCCATGAAAATCCTCAGCACCAAGCCCGTGGCTTCCACAGCCTACTGACCCATACCCTGGCCGGCGACCTGCGAGTTCCGGGTATCCCCCTCAAACCGATCCGAGGACCGAGACCCGAGCCCGAATCCGCAGCCCCCACTCTCGGACAACACAATCGCGAGATTTTGATGGATCGTCTGGGGGCAACCCGGGAGGAATGGGAACGGTTGAAGAACTCTGGCGTCGTGGGGGAAACCATCGCGGGTGGGCGTTCGATGTGAGGGCCTGACGCGTCACTTCGGTTCATGCGCTCGCACGTGTGGTACGGTCGCCCTCGTCCCATGGCACGCACGCAACCCAGCATCGTCCATCTCCTCTGGCGCATCGGCAGCGGGATCACCTGCCTCGGGTTGGCGTCCTGTGGCGGGGCGGACGAATCCAGCCACGACACGGCCGCAGCATCGACCGTCAATGGCTGCCCGCTGGAAGCACTGGTGGATGCTACCGGACAGGAGCGCGTCGAAATCCGCTTCGGCGGTGAAGTCGGATATCGCTACGAGCCCGCCTGCCTAGCCGTGAGCCCGGGCACCCGAGTCGACTTCGTGGGTCCCTTCGATGCCCATCCCCTGGCCGTGGGGCGCATCGACGACCAGGGAATCCCGACCCTCGAACCGAACTCGCCCATCCAAGCAACATCGGAGGGTTCGCGCGCGACCTTCGACCTCGAGCACTCCGGCGTGTATGGGTACTTCTGCGACATGCACGTCGGCGACGCCATGGTCGGGGTGATCGTGGCGCGCTGAATGGAGGGCCCCGAACCGGGCCTCTTTTCGACCGCAAGGCGGGAGGCGGAATGCAGCCGCGCAACATCCGACGGACAAGCCGACGCAGAGCCGGGCTCGCGCTGACATGTTTCCTGCTCGCCTGCTCGGGGTCCGATTCCGACGGCAGCACGGGGCATTTCGTGGCGCGCCATTACGCGCTTTCGCCAACACGAAACTGGGTGCCCGAAACCGCCGATCACAAACAACCCCAGGACACCCCCGCCATGGTGATCTGGGAAGTCACACAGTTCCCCCCCGGCACACAACCCACCACGGAGCAACGCAGAGCCGCAACCAAGTTGATCCAGGACAGCATGGAAAGCGCCCGCCGTCACGGATGGTACGACTACGAAAAGGGCCTCGCCGACGGTTTCGAGTCTGTTCAACGCGATCGACTGCACTACGTCAACGAGGAGTATCTCTTCGATGGACGCACGCTCGATCCGGATCGCCCCGAATACCTGATGTACAACGATTCCGACAAAACACTGGTGGGCTTCATGTACTTCGTGAGCCGCGAAGACGAACGCGGCCCCCAGGTCGGAGGGCCTTACACCGTCTGGCACTATCACGTCTTTTCACGCGCTCGTTGCGCCCTGCGGGGCCTCCTACCCGTTGGAATGCCGAATTCCGAGGGCCGCTGCGCGCGAGGCGAACCGCAATTCGCGAGTGCCGAGATGATGCATACCTGGTTCATCGACCGCCCAGGAGGACCCTTCAGCACCTCCATGGGAACGGTCCATCCCAATTGGCGGGAACTCGGCGGCGAACAGTACCTGGACATTCTCCCGCCCGACGAGAACCCACCCGGTGCTACAACCCCCGAAGAGAACCTGCCCTGACACCTCATCCAACCCTTTGAGGAGTAGCCATGACATCCCCCCAGGAACGCCTCGAACGTGACCTGGCCGAGTTCCGGGACAGAGAGGCCATCCGCGACCTGCCTTCCCGCTATTGCCAGGCCGCCGCCAACAGTGACGGACAGGCCATCGTCGCCCTATTCACCGACGACGGCTGCCTGGAGAACAATGCCATCCCCTCCATCGATCGGCCGGCGAGTCGCGCCCAGGGGCGCGAGGAACTCGAGGTCCTGTTCGCACGAGCCACAGGGAGCATGCGACTGCGCCCGTTCACCCACAACCATCTCATCGAACTCCACGGAGATCGCGCAACGGGATGGTGCACGGTGGAGATTCGCGCCGTCGAGGACGGCGTCTCCTACAACGCGGCCGGGCACTACGAGGACACCTATCGCCGCGATGCGGGGACCTGGAAGTTCGAGCGACGCGAACTTTCGATCCACCACTGGGTCCCCGCCGGCGAGAGCTGGGCCTGAACCCAAAGCCACCCAAAAAACCATGACAGACCAGAGTCTTCCATGAAGAACCTCAACCAAAAAGTTGCCGTCGTCACCGGGGCCGCCAGCGGCATCGGCCTCGCCCTCGCACAGGCCTTCTGCGGCGAGGGTATGAAGGTTGTCCTGGCCGACGTGGAACGCGACCCCCTGGCGAGCGCCGCAGAAGCCCTCCAACGAACCGGTGCCGACATCGAAGCCGTCCCCACCGACGTAACCGATCCCGAACAAGTGGAAGCCCTGGCCAATGCTGCCCGCAAGCGCTTCGGCGCGGTCCACCTCGTTTGCAACAACGCGGGGGTGGCCCCCATCGGTTCCATCCTTGAGACCCGCCTCGAGGATTGGCGGTGGCTCCTCGACGTGAACGTGCTCGGCGTCGTACACGGCATCGCAGCCTTCGGGCCGAAGATGGTCGAACAGGGCGAGGGACACATCGTGAACACCGCATCGGCGGGTGGTCTGATCACCGTACCCGGGTTCGGCGCCTACGCGGCCACCAAACACGCCGTCGTTGCACTGTCCGAGACCCTCTACCAGGAGGTGCATGGCACCGGAGTCGGAGTGTCGGTGTTGTGCCCGGGCCTGGTCCGCACCCGGATCTTCGAGAGCGAACGCAATCGCCCGACGGATGGGGGGCCTTTGAACTATGGCCAACCCCAGGAACAGGCGCAGCAAAGCCTCACGAGTCTCGGCGCAGCTCCTCTCGAGATCGCACGCCATGTCGTCGATGCTGTCCGGGAGGATCGACTCCACATTCTCCCCAGCCCGGAGGTAATCCCGGTGTTGGAAGATCGGTTCCGCCGAATTCTCGCCGGGGACAACCTTCAGGTCGTCGATCTCAGCCCAACGCCCGAATCCTGACAGACAACAGACCGGCGCCTAGCGTCTCGACATCGGTTGGGAGGTTGGCAGTACAATCGGGTCGAGCACGCCATCGAGAGGAACACGCCATGGGCGAAGTCGTTATCTCCTGCGGCAGTCCGCCGTCCCGCGACATCGTCGAACTCGCGAAGTGCGCCGAACGACTCGGCTACCACCGCTACTGGTCCTACGACTCCCCCGCGCTATATGGAGACCTCTGGGTCGCCCTGGCTCGGATCGCCGAAGCGACCGACCGGATCAACATCGGGACGGCCGTCGCAGTGATTTCCATGCGACACCCCCTCGTCACGGCCTCGGCGATTCTCAGCATCGAGGAACTGGGGCCGGGGCGCCTCGCCTGCGCGTTCGGCGCTGGCTTCACTGCTCGCAAAGCCATGGGACAGAAGCCCAGCCGCTGGTCAGAAGTCTGCAGCTATGTCGATGCCGTGCAACGCCTACTGCGCAGCGAGGTCATCGACTGGGAAGGCGCTCCCTGCCAGATGCTTCACGCCCCCCACCTCGCTCCCCCGCGACCCGTCGAAGTCCCGATTCTGCTGGCCCCCGGCGGACCACGCGGCATGCAGGCCGCGCGAGAGTTCGGCGCCGGGCTGATGGTTCCCACCCAGGAGATGCTCGATGCTTCCTTCGAGTGGTGTGCTCAGATCGTCAATGGAACCGTCCTCGGTCCCGGCGAGGACCACACCACGCCGCGCGTTCGAGAAGCGGCCGGCCCCTGGTTTACCACCACCTACCACGCCGCCTACGACTCCGATCCAGACGCCGTCCTCGCACTTCCCGGGGGCGCCGCGTGGCGAGAAACCATCGAGAGCGCCCGCCCCGAACGGGAGCGCCATCTGATCGTTCACGAGGGCCACGTAGAAACAGTTCCAGAGCACGAACGCCCCCTGCTGGACGAGGCAGGCCCCCTCCTCACCCAACTCTCCTGGACGGGAGATGAGGGCGAGGTACGGGCCCGGATCGAGGCCAGTGCCGAAGCGGGAGCCGACGAAATCGTCTACATGGCTTCCGGTCCCGACATCCCCAGGGAACTCGAGGCCTTCATGCGGGCCGCAAACCGGTGACGACACCCCCGAACCCACCATATGCTGTGCCCAGCCGGGCGCCAAAGGAAGCCCCGGACCACCCTGGAGGAACCCCGTGTTCTCGGAACTGCACCAAGCCTGGACCGAACTGACAGCAGCCGGCGCCCCGTTCGAAATCGCTGAAGTTCCCGTACGCGGCACCTCGATTCGAACCTACGCGAACGCTCCTCAATCCCTGCGCGAAGTCTGGCTCGGCTCCCAACGCTTCGGCGAGGTCGACCATCTCGTCTACAGAGACGAGCGCTGGACCTTTGACGACGCGCACCGGGAAACCGCTGCAGTGGCGGGTTGGCTGGTCTCCCAGGGGGTCTCGCCGGGCGACCGGGTCGCCATCGCCATGCGCAACTACCCGGAGTGGATGCTGGTGTACTGGGCCACGCTTTCGCTGGGAGCCACCGTAGTCGGCATGAACGCCTGGTGGACGGGGCCGGAAATGGTCTATGCGCTCGAGGACTCTACCCCTGCAGTGCTGGTGTGTGATTCCGAGCGACTCGAACGGCTCACCCCTCATCGCGCAGAGCTTCCACCACTGAAAGTCGTAGCGGTTCGCATCACCGACGGTCCGACAACCGATGCAGTCCCGTATTCCGAACTGAGGAAACACCCTGGGGTCGTGCCCGACGATCCCATCGACACGGATACGGATGCCTGCATCTTCTACACCTCGGGCACCACGGGCCAACCCAAGGGCGCTCGACTCACTCACCGCAGCTGCGTATCCAATCTGATGAGCATCGGGTTCTGGGGTGCGGTCGTCGAACGCTCCCATGCCATCGGCAGCCAGGGCGCTGACTCGGAGACCAAGCCATCCGAGCCCCCGACTCAGATGGTGTCACTCGTCTCCACCCCCCTCTTCCATGTCACGGCCAACAATTGCGTGGCTCACGGCGCCGTCGCCGCGGGGGGCCGACTCGTGATGATGTACAAGTGGGACCCCACCGAAGCTCTCCAACTCATCGAGCGGGAACGAGTCACCAATTTCACCGGCGTGCCGACCATGACGCGAGAGATGCTCGCTCACCCGCAGCTCAATGACTACGACACTTCCAGTCTCAAAATCATGGGAGGTGGCGGAGCCGCCTTTCAACCCGATCTGGTTAAGAAGGTAGAGGCCCACCCGGGTCGAACACGCCCGAACACGGGCTACGGGCTCACTGAAACCTCGGGCATCATCACCACCACGTCGGCCGATTTTCACGTCGCCAAGCCCGATAGTGTGGGGCCCATCATGCCCTGCTTCGAAGCCGCGTGTTACGACGAGGACGGAAATCAGCTCCCCGTTGGCGAGGTGGGAGAACTGTGGGTCCGTGGAGCTCATATCATCGCGGGCTATCTCAACAAGCCCGAAGCGACCGCGGAGGCCATCACCGATGGATGGTTCCACACCGGAGACATCGGCCGGCTCGATGACGATGGTTTCCTCTATATCGTCGACCGCCTCAAGGACATGGTGCTCCGAGGAGGTGAAAACATCTACTCCGCCGAGGTAGAGGTCGTGCTCTTCGACCACCCAGAAGTCGTCGAGTGCGCAGTTTTCGGCGTACCCGACGAACGACTCGGTGAAGAACTGGCAGCAGCCGTCGTGACCCAAAGCGACACGGCACTCAGTGCCGACCAACTCCGCGAACACTGCGCGGCACGATTGGCACAGCACAAGATTCCCCGTTACATCTGGATGCTGTCGGATCCCCTCCCGCGCAACGCCAATGGGAAGTTCCTGAAACGTCAACTACGGGAAGATCTCGACCCGACGCTCGCCACCTAGCCTGTATCGGCGAAAACCACCGATCCGGGGCTTCGACCCGATGCGATCCACGTTGAAACCGAAATCACGACGAGGTTCCAAGCCATGAACGAACTCGAGCAGTTCCGCGAAGAAACGCGCGAATGGATCGAAACCAGTTGCCCAGAGAGTCTGCGTAGCTCGACGGGACAGCGGAGCGGAACCACCATGGGAGGCCGAAGGTTTCCGGTCTTCGCCGAGCCCGCTGAAGACTCGCACCTGTGGCTCTCTCGAGCAGTAGAACGGGGCTATTGCGCACCCACCTGGCCCCGGGAGTACGGCGGTGCCGGCCTCGAGCGTGCCCAGGCGGCCGTGCTTCGCGAAGAGATGCTGCGCCTCGGGGCACCCCCCCCCGTTGTGAGCATGGGGCTCCTGATGTTCGGCCCGACGCTCCTCGAGTTCGGTACCGAGGAGCAGAAGCAACAACATCTTCCTCCCATCGCCCGGGGTGAAATCAGTTGGTGCCAGGGCTACAGCGAGCCTGGTGCGGGCTCCGACCTGGCTTCGCTGCAAACCCGCTGTGAAGACCGCGGGGACCACTACTCGATCACAGGTCAGAAGATCTGGACCTCGGGAGCGGACGTCGCAGACTGGATGTTCTGCCTGGTTCGCAGCGATCCCGGTGCGCCCAAGCACGAAGGAATCAGCCTGATTCTGATCGACATGAACCAGCCGGGCGTGCGTGTGAGTCCTATCAAGCTGATCAGCGGTTCGTCACCCTTCTGCCAGACTTTCTTCGAAGAGGTCCGAGCCGAGAAGAACGCCCTGGTAGGCCCTCTCCACGGGGGTTGGACGGTGGCCAAGCGCCTTCTTCAGTACGAGCGCCAGGGCATTTCCTCTTCCGGTTTCATGGGACCCACCCGTGGGACCGATGCCCCCCCGGAATTGGCTAAACGCTATTGCGGCACCTCGGACGGAAAAGTGGCGGACCCGATCATCCGCGACCGCCTGGCCCGGATGGAGATGGACCAGCACTGCTTCAACTCCACCGTTCGACGCACTGCCGACGAGGCACGTGCGGGAAATGACGTGGGAACCGCCTCGTCGATCTTCAAGTACAAGGCATCGGAAGACGCCAAGAAGCGCGGCGAACTCATGGTGGCAATTCTGGGAACCCAGGGCTTGGGCTGGGAGGGTGACGGCTACGAACCTTTCGAGATCGACCAGACACGCACCTGGCTGCGTTCCAAGGGGAACTCGATCGAGGGAGGCACCTCCGAGGTCCAACTCAACATCATCGCCAAGCGCGTGCTCGGCCTTCCCGACTGAGGAACCCATCCCATGCCCCTCGTACACAGCGAAGAACAGACTCTGCTCCGGGAAATCGCCCGGGACTTCATCAGTGAAAAATCCCCCACCGGCGAACTCCGACGCCTGCGGGATGAACCCGACCCCATAGGTTTCTCCAAGAGCCTCTGGAAGGAGATGGCGGAACTCGGCTGGGCAGGAATTCCCTTCGCAGAGGAATTCGGCGGCGCCGATCTCGGGCATACCGAACTCGGTGTGGTTCTGCAGGAGTGCGGACGGACCCTGACTGCCAGTCCCCTCCTATCGACCATCGCTCTAGGAGGAACGGCCATCGACCTCGGGGCCAGCGAGGCTCTGCGCAAGGAGGTTCTGACTGGGGTATGCAGCGGTCAGCGGATATTGGCCGTGGCTCACCAGGAGCAAACACGCCACGCCCCTTACGCGACCGAGACGCGCGCAACGAAGACGCCCAGCGGATACACCATCGCCGGAAGCAAGACCTTCGTTCTGGACGGTCACGTCGCGGACCAACTCCTCGTCGTAGCCCGCACCTCGGGATCGAGCAGAGACCGGAACGGACTCTCGCTCTTTCTCGTCGACGCGGAGACACCGGGCATCACCCGCACTCGGACGCTTCAGGTCGACGGGCGCAACGCAGCACGCATTGAGTTTCGGGATGTCGAGGTCGACGGCCAACGATTACTGGGCGAAATCGACCGAGGAGCAGAGATTCTCGACCCGGTACTCGACCGAGCCACGGCGGGTCTGTGTGCCGAAATGCTCGGAGGGATCGAGGCCGCCTTCGAGCACACACTGAACTACCTCAAGGTTCGCGAACAATTCGGGACAGTGATCGGTTCCTTCCAAGCATTGAAGCACCGTGCCGCTGAACTGCATGTAGAGATCGAACTGTCACGCTCCATCGTGATCGAAGTACAGCAAGCCATAGACTCCGGCGACGAAGCCGTCCCCGAACTCGTGAGCACCGCCAAAGCCAGGCTGTCCGAGACCGCCTTTCTCATGGGAAACGAAGGCGTACAGATGCTCGGCGGCATCGGGATGACCGACGAGGAAGACATTGGTCTCTACCTCAAACGGTTCAGAGTCCAGCAGTTCACTTTCGGCGACGCCTCCTTCCACCGGGACCGCTACGCCAACCTGCGCGGCTATTGAAAACACTGTCCTCTTCGACACCCCACCCCATCGAGGTTCTCCGGTGACCGCCGACGCTGCCCACGACTCCCGATCTCCGCGCGCTGCCGCGACCATCACCCACTACGACGACGAGGCCGACGTCGTGGTGGTGGGGTACGGAATCGCAGGCGCGAGTTGCGCCATCGAAGCTGCCGCACTCGGGGCCGACGTTCTCGTCACCGAACGGGCATCGGCGGGCGGAGGCACATCCGCCAACTCCGGCGGCCTGATCTACATGGGGGGCGGCACAGCATTGCAAACCGCCCTGGGATTCGAGGACACCCCCGAAGAGATGTTCAAGTACCTGATGGCGGCCTGCGGACCCGCCCCCGATGAGAGCCTGGTGGCGCCCTTCGTCGAGCACAGTGTCGACCACTTCGACTGGTTCATAAAACAGGGCGTCTTCTTCAAGGAGGCCTTCTTTCCTGACGCTCATGAACCCGAAACCGATGAAAGCCTCACCTATTCGGGCAGTGAGGACTGCCACCCCTTCAGCACAATCGCCAAACCCGCCCCGCGTGGGCATTGCGCCAGTGTCATGGGCTCCAAGGGCGCGATCCTCATGAACAGCCTGATCGAATCCGCCCAGCGCAGTGGAGTACGCGTTCGTGGGGATCACCTGGCAGAGCGACTGATCACCGAATCCGATGGGCGCGTGGTAGGTGTGGTGTTGCGCCACGCTGGTGAGGAAATCTGCGTACGCGCGCGACGCGGAGTAGCATTGACCGCTGGTGGGTTCATCTGGAACGACGAAATGCTCGAGCGCCACGCGCCCTGGCTGCGACGTTGCAAGATGAAGGTGGGGACAGAAAACGATGACGGCAGCGCGATCCAGATGGGAATCGCCGTGGGGGCGGCCACCATCCGCATGGATTCCGGCGACATCACCCTGCCCATCTTCCCGCCGGTGTCGCTCAAGCAGGGCTTGCTCGTAAACGCCAACGCCCAGCGCTTCCTCAACGAAGACGCCTATATGGGCCGCTGGGGAGAATTTTCCCTCCTTCACCAGGACGGCCAGGCGTGGTTGATCGTCGACGAGAAGAGTTTCGGGCAAACCAAGAACATCCCCGACCTTCAGGTCATGGCCGGTGAGACCATCCAGGAATTGGAGGCCGAGATCGGTATGCCCACAGGCGCACTCCAGCAGACCGTGGCGTTCTACAACGAGCACGCGAAACACCAACGCGACCCACTCTTTCACAAACACCCGAGCCATGTCCGTCCCCTCGAGCACCCTCCCTTTGGAGCCCTCGACCTTCGACCCGAACATTCCGTTTACTGCGGATTCACACTGGGAGGTCTGCACATCGATTCCCACGGTCGGGTAAAGACTCCAGGCGGCGAACCCATCCCGGGCCTCCATGCGGCCGGGCGCACCACCTCTGGGATCAGCAAACAGGGCTACAGCAGTGGAATTTCACTCGGCGATGGCAGCTTCTTCGGCCGTCGGGCCGGCCAGGCCCTGGCCCGTGCAAAGCCCGTCTGATCGCAAACCCGAGCCAACCAACGGAGCATCCACCATGGAAAAGATCACGACCCTGCTATGGCGACCCGAAAACCAGAGCCCCCAGGAATTCTGCGACGTTTTACTCCAACGCATCGCTCCGAGACTCCGGGAACTCGGTGCCCTGAAGCTGAAGATCTGCGCTGAAGACAACGCCGTAGCCGAAGGCCAATCCCTGCGAATGACCCCGGTGGGCCCCCCCAAATCGGCCTTCGTCTCCTATTGGATCGAACTGGCCCAGGACCGGGGCCCCATCGAAGCCGTGCTCTCGGAAGCCAGTGCATCCCTGACGAGCTTCCTCGTGGTCGAGTCCAGCCCCATCGTGAACACGAAGCACGTGGCAGCTCCCGGCGAACGCACACCCGGCTTCTCCCAAGTGACCTGTGTCACCGCCAAACAGGACATTCCCTACGAGGAATTCATTCGCATCTGGCAAGAAGAGCAACGCCCGTGTGCCATCGAAACCCAATCGACATTCCAATACGTTCGAAACGAAATCGTGCGCGTGCTGACCGGCACTCCACCCGACTGGTCGGCCATCGTCGAGGAAGGCTTCCCCATCGGGGCGCTCAGCGACCCACACGTCTTCTACGACGCCGTCGGCGACCAGAAGAAATTCGACGCGAACCTCAAGCGTATGATGGATACCGTCGAGCGCTTTCTCCAGATGGACGCAACGGACGTGACCGCCATGAGCGAGTACGTGTTCGAACGTTGAACCGGAAACTTCTCAGCCCCTGCGCTTTCCCGGCGAGGTGGCGAGATCCAACGCAAAACCAATTCGTGCTCTACGGGCATCGACCTCCACGAGTTCAACCCGGATGCGGTCCCCCATGCGAAACCGCTGAGGCGGGCGCCCCGAAGAGAGTTCCCGGCGACGCTCATCGAAGCGAGTGGGAGCCCGAAGCTGCGAGACATGTACCATTCCTTCGACAAAAGGTGCGTCGAGGGCAACATAGAGCCCATGGGATGCCACCCCGGTCACGACTCCCTCGAATCGCTGACCGACCCGCTCGGCCATCAACGCACAGCGGCTCAATGCGACACGATCCCGTTCGGCCTGGATCGCCAACCGCTCGCGCCACGACGTACGTCTCGCCACGCGCCGAGCCGTTTCGAGTCGATACGCCGGAGACTCACCCGTTGTTTGCATGACGGACTTCAGTGCCCGGTGAACCATGAGATCCGCGTAGCGCCGAATCGGTGACGTGAAATGCGTGTAGTGACCAAAACCCAGTGCAAAATGCCCGCCATGACCGACGGAATAATGTGCTTGTGAAAGGCTTTGCAGAACGCGACCGTGAATAACTGCCCGTTCGGGTCTTGCCTCTACCCGCTGGAGGGCACGGGCAAGATTTCGCGGAGACAATTCAGCCGCGGCCTCCTCCTCCAGCCCGAATTCCAGCAGGACCTCCCGCAAGTGGCCCGCGGCACGCTCACTCGGCGGGGGATGGACGCGCCGGATCGCTGGGTGGTCCGAAGCCGCCAGAGCCTCGGCCACCGCCCGGTTGGCTGCCAACATGGCTTCTTCTACCGCCCCATGCGCACTGGCTCGAGATGCCCGCACGACATCGACCACACGCCCTTCGGGATCGATGACCACCTCGGGCTCGGGGATCTGCAATTCCAGGTAGCCTTCCTGGCTCCGGCGCCGCTCGAGTCGGGCGGCGAGATCAAAGAGTTGGGCCAAGCAACCGTCGATGGCACGCTCTCGTGGTTCATCTCGCTTCCGATCCGCACCCGCCTCCCGGGCGTCCATTCGCGACGCAGCTTGGGCGTAGCTCAGACGCGCGTGGCTTCGAATCACTGCCTGGTGAAAACGCCGACCGACCCGCTTCCCCTCTGCATCGAATGCCATCTCCACCACCATGGCGAGACGGTCGACGCCTGGACGCAGAGAGCACAAATTACTGGAGAGGCGCTCGGGGAGCATGGGAATGGCGCGCTCTGGGAAATACACGCTGAAACCGCGGGCCAGGGCCTCCACATCGACGGCTGAGCCCGGAACCACGAAGTGGGCGACATCTGCAACCGCGACCCAGAGGCACGTTCCGCCTCCGGCGCGCGGTTCTGCACACACCGCATCATCGAAATCCCGCGCGGACTCGGGATCGATGGTGACGAAGCAGCGGTCTCGCAGATCCCGTCGCTCCGCAACCTCCTCCTCCTCCAGGCCCTCGGGAATCGCCGTCGCCTCCCGAATCACCGATTCCGTGAACTCCAGAGGCCAGCGATGCCGCCAGGCGATGGCCCGGGTATCGGCCTCGGCATCGCCAGGCCGTCCAAGTACCTCGGTAACCCTCCCCCTCGGAACCCCCGGGGTTCGCACGCGGCGTTTCCGACCGGAGCCCGATGTGTCCATGGGAGCCGCCACAACCACGTCCCCATCGCGCCCCGCTCCTAGGTGCCTGCTCTCGATTTGAACCGACCAATCCGCGTCGTCGTAATAGGGCAACACCACGGCACCCCCAGAGTGGGTTTGAAGGAGTCCCAGCCAACCCTCTCGAGCGCCGTCGAGCACGTGGAGGATTTCGCCCCTCCCCTTTCGGCCCCGTTGGGCTTCGGTTCGCGGTAACAACAGAACACGATCGCCCAACCGGAACTCCGGGGTGGCGGGAGTCTTGTGCACAGACCATTCCCGCCTGGCGTCGTCACGAACCACGCTAAGATCGCGCGAACCCGCCCGACTCAGCACTTCTACGGTGCCCTCCACCAATCCATCGCGCCGGCACATGCGGTACCCCGCGGCCACCCGTTCGATACTGCCCTGCTGGAGCAATTGCGTGAGAGGCTTCTTGAGGCGCCGGGCTGCGTCCCGCTGGATTCCCAGCACGCGCCCGATCGCTGCAGCCGTGATGGGCCGACGGCCTCTCCTCTCGATCACCTGCAGCACACCGTCAAGATCGACCCGTTGGGTTCGTCGGGTCCGCCGCCGATCCGCCTTGCCCCCACCCTTCTTGGGTCGCGCCTCGCGGCCGCCGTTTCGCCGACGCCGTTTCATCGACCTGGGAACCCGGCTCTAAAACGCAAATGACTCACTCCGTCCCCCCGACTCATCGGTCGGATTCGCATCGAGCGCGAACGTCCGAAAGATCTGCGTCCATAGCAGTTGCGATGTCGACGCTTCCACCCCCATGATACGCGTGGTTTGGCTCACCGGGACCGGCGGAAACCGCCTCTCCTTTTGGCCGCCCCCACACCGCCCCCCCCCAGGAGAACCGAAAAGGAGAAGCCATGACTGCAAAAAACTTCGGAGGAGTCGCCCGCTTCACCGTCTGCGCGATCGTCCTGGCAATCCCCCCGGCAGCCAGCCTGGCCACCGAACCACCGAAACGGAGTTTCGAACGTACGGAGCAGCGCGACGACTGCGATCACCACGAAGCGCTTCGCCAACCCCTTTTCGGTGACACCCACGTCCATACCGCCTACTCGTTCGATGCTGCCTCCCAATCGACTCGTGGTACTCCAGGCGATGCCTACCGATTCGCCAAGGGCGAGGAGGTGGGGATTCAACCGTACACGCCCGACGGAAAGGCCCTGCGCAAGGTTCGCATAGACCGCCCTCTCGATTGGACCGCCGTCTCCGACCACTCGGAGATGCTCGGCGAAGTCCGTTCTTGTTATACCCAGGGCCAGCCAGGATACGACTCCGACGCTTGTTGGTTCATCCGCAACCTGGGCCCTCTTGCCATGGTCACCGCCTCACGCACCCTGATCGCCCGCAATCGTTTTCAATTCTGTGGCGAGAACGGCGAACTCTGCGCGAGCAATCACCGCGAGGCCTGGCAAGACATCCAGGACGCCGCTGAGGAGGCCTACGATCGATCATCGGCCTGCACGTTCACGAGCTTCGTAGGCTACGAGTGGACCGCTTCGGTGGGGAATGGCGAAAACCTGCATCGCAACGTGATCTTCCGCAATGACCGAGTTCCTAGCTATGCACTATCGTGGGTCGACACCCCCTCGGCGTATGACCTCTGGATCGGTCTCGAGCGAGACTGTATTGAGGGACGCGAGGGCTGCGATGTCGTCACGATCCCCCACAATTCCAACATCAGCGGTGACGGTCTGATGTTCCAGAGCGCAAAGCTCCGAACCGCTGCCGACGCCCAAATGACCGTGGACGTCGAAGAGGCCCAGCGACGCCAGCGCTATGAATCACTGGTTGAGATCATGCAACACAAAGGGGATTCCGAGTGTTTACTCGTGGGCGATACCGTGGATGAAGCCTGCGCATTCGAAAAACTCGACTACGACAGCTTCGCTGGCGTCCGACGCATCGCTGGCATCGGCATGGTCGCCTCCCAGAACGTCCCCAAGCCCAAGCGTTCGGCCATGGTGCGCGAAGCCCTGAAGAAGGGACTCCTCTTGGAGGAAAGCCTCGGCGTCAATCCCCTCAAGTACGGCATCATTGCCAGTACGGATACCCACCTCGCGACTCCGGGCATGGTCTTGGAATCCGACTCCAAGGGCCATGGCGGAGCGGGCATGAGTGCGTCTACGACTCTACCGACGGGACTCCCCGACAACATCGAGTTCAACCCGGGCGGACTCGCAGTGGTCTGGGCTGAGGAAAACAGTCGGGATTCGATCTTTGCTGCATTGAAACGGCGGGAGACCTATGGGACGAGCGGCACCCGACCAGCCGTCCGCTTCTTCGGCGGTTGGGACTACGACAATGACCTCTGTGGGAACGATTTCGCAAGCCGAGGCTACGCAGGGGGCGTACCCATGGGAAGCGACCTGCCTCCACGTCCAAAGGAGTCTCGCGCACCCACTTTTGCCGTATCAGCACTTCGAGATCCTGGAACCGAGAACCGCCCAGGCACGGGGCTACAACGCATCCAGATCGTGAAGGGTTGGGTCGAGGAGGGTGAGACTCGTGAGACCGTCATGGATGTTGCCGGTGGCGAAAACGGCGCTTCGGTGGACCCCCGTACTTGCCAGACCCAGGGCCAAGGTGACTCCAGCCTCTGCACCGTCTGGCGAGACCCCGACTTCGACCCCGAGCAGCGCGCTTTCTACTACGCACGCGTCCTCGAAAACCCCACCTGCCGCTGGAGCCAACAACTCTGCGTCGCTGCCGGCGTGGTCTGCAGCGACCCCAGCACCCTCACCCGAGGCTACGAGCCCTGTTGCAGTGCTGGGCACCGCCCTGTGATTCAAGAACGCGCATGGACCTCGCCAATCTGGTATTCGCCCCCGACGAGTCCCCCTTGATCCCTGAACTCAGCGGGCCGTGGATGCGGGATCACGCCGAGCCGCCGCCCGCCCTGCGTACCGACCGAAAAAGGTGCAGTCGCCCAGCGACATCCCCGAACTGTACCCCTCCCCCGAGCGCGGCAGTCCGCTGCAGGTACGGCCGGCAGCGTACAAGCCGGGGACGACTTCAGCATCGACAGTCAACACCTCTCCGGTGGGTCGAGTACTGAGCCCTCCCAGCGTGAAGTATGGATAGAAGGCCTGGCCGATGTGGCACGCCAAGGCCGCAAAGGGCGGGTCGATCAGGGGTTTGATGTAGTTCGGATTCTTGTGGAATAGCGGATCCTTCCCTTCCGCGGCGTGCCGGTTGAACAACGAGATGGTGGAAGTCAGCGTCCCTTCCAAGAGACCGAGTTCCGATTCAATCTCCGACCACGATTCGCCCACAGCCGCGATCTCGATTCGCGAGAATTCCGAAGGCTGCTCGAAGATGCTGTCATCGACCAACATGTAGATGTGATCGCCCACCTGCCGCAAGCAATGAATGGCAACTCGCCCCGGATAGGCGTCTTCGTTGACGAATCGCTGGCCTTGTTCGTTGATCAGAATGCCCTTCACATGGGAGGCAGGGGGATAGATGGGAAGAGTGGTGAAGATCTCGTCCATATGGATCGCCGCGCCGCCGACACTCTGCCCCATTCGAATACCACTGCCATCGTCATGGCCTGCGCTGAGGCCATCATCACCCAGCCGTGAAATGACCGGCGCGTACTTCTTCACCATCTCTTCGTTCAACGCAAACCCCCCGGCACACAGGATGACTCCACGCCGAGCACGAGCGAAGCGCGGTTGACCTTCGAGCCGAACCACCACCCCCTGCACCTGCTGCGCCTCATCTGCCACCAGACACAGGACTCGCGCATCGCAGTGGATGTCGACGCCCAGCGCTTCAACCCGAGCGGCGAGCTTGTCCACGAGCATGCGCCCTCCCCCGCCCAGTTCTCCGATCGCTTCTGGCAGATGTCCCCGAGGGCAGGGCTTGGCGGTTTCATTGTAGGGCCACGCATCCTCATTGCCCGACCAAATCAGACAGTCGCCTGTACCGGGCGCCTGCACCTTCCCGGGCAGGTATGAGTTCCGATATGGAATGCCCTGCTCCTTCAACCAGACATAGTGTTCCAGGGCATGGTCGGCATAGAGTCTCACCCGGGCCTCATCGGCATCGGCACCTCCCGCCATCAACATGTATCGATAGAAGTCCTCGGTATCATCCTCGAAACCATTCTCCCGCTGAGCGGGAGTCCCCCCGTTTCCACCGAGGTAGATGTCACCACCCGCCATGGCGCTGGTCCCACCGCTGCCAGAGGCCACTTCGAATAGCGTGACCTCGGCGCCTTCGACCGCAGCCTCCAGGGCCGCAGAAGCCCCTGAAGCTCCGTAGCCAACGACGATGACATCCGTCTCGAGATCCCACGAAGAAACTTCGCTCAGAGGACAGGCACGGCTCGGATTGTAGTCGGAATCGTTCTCGGCCATAAAAAGTCAAACCTCCATCGGTGGCTCAGCAGACACCCACACCATCGCTCCTCGCTCAACCGCCAGCAACCTCCGAAATTCCGTGGGCTGGGTTGCAGAAGAACGATGGTATACGCGGTTGTAAGTCACTGTTATCTTGGTTGGGTCAACTCGTACCCAAGAGGGCCCCATGAGCGCACCCGCATTCGAAGAATATCGAGCCATCGACACCGACACCCACATCACCGAACCCGCTGACCTCTGGACCTCCCGAGTGGCAAGCAAATGGGGTGAAGCCATCCCCCACATCGAAAGAATCGAAGGACGAGACGTCTGGCTCATCGAAGGACAGCCATGCGGGGCTCCCGGGCCAACCACCATGGCAGGTTTCGACGGTTCCTATCCCGAGGGACCCATGGGATACGACGACATTCCCAAGAGCGCCTACGACTCCGCGGCACGCATCGAGCATATGGATGCCGAGGGCATCCAAGTGCAGGTCCTCTACCCCAATGTTGGAGGTTTCGGATCGGGCGGTTTCCTACGCCTCAAGGAGCCAGAATTGATGCTCGAGTGCGTGCGTGCCTACAACGACTTCCTAGTCGAATGGGCCAGTGTCGCCCCGGAGCGCCTCGTGGCGGTTGCCGCCATGCCCTTTTGGGACCGAGATCAAGCCGTGGCCGAAGTACAGCGTGCGGCATCCATCGGCCACAAAGCCGTTCTCGCCTGCTCCGAGCCCCAGGCCTTCGGCCAGCCACGACTGGCGGATGCCCACTGGGACCCCTTCTGGGCAGCTGCCCAAGAGGCCGGAGTCTCCATCAGCTTCCACATCGGGGCTGGGGACCTCAGTGATCTCGTCAATGACTCCATGAAGATCGGCACCCGGGCCAATTTCGGCCGCATCTCGTCGTTGGTCTTCATGCAGAACGCAAATTGCTTCGCCGATCTCATCTTTGGGGGCGTTTGCCACCGCTTCCCAAACCTCGACATGGTATCCGTCGAGAGCGGAGTGGGCTGGATCCCCACCTACCTCGAAATGGCCGACTGGCAGTGGGTGAACGGACAGATCCGCAAGGAGCACCCCGAGTACGACCTGCTTCCGAGTGAGTATTTCCGACGACAGATCTACGGTTGCTTCTGGCTCGAGCGCGAGGGAATGCACGGAGCCGTCGAGCAATACGTAGACAATATTCTGTGGGAGACAGACTTCCCTCATCCCACCTGTCAGCACCCGGGGCTCGTCGACGGCCTGGCGCAGCACCCCCGTGACTACGTCGAGGCGGCAATGGGCCACCTCAATGAGGAGACCCGGCGAAAGATCCTCCACGACAACGCCGCCAAACTGTACGGACTCGACTAGCCCTTCACGACCGACCCGATCAGCCGAACGCACCCTTTTCGCGCAAAGATTCCACGCCCGCGTCATCACGGCCGAGGACCTCACGTACAACCTCTTCCGTGTGTTCCCCCACAGTAGGCGCCATGCTAGGAACAGGCAGCGCCTCACCCCCTACGAAGACCGGCAAAGGCAGTTGCTCGCAGCCCACAGCGTCAATCGGAAGGAAGTCCATCCGCGCTTTGAACTGGGGATCGTCCCCGATGTTGGCAGGTGTATTAAAGGTAGCGATCGTGGTGTTGTGTTCGTTACTGAACGTGAGCCAATCGTTCACAGTCCGCGTGCGGAAGATCTCCCGAAGTTCCCTCTGGAGTTCGACATTGCCACGCGCATGATCGGCAACCCGCTCACCCGGCCACTTCTCGAACAGATCCATTCGGTCGATTCCCTGACAAAAGTTTTTCCAAAACGCGCGCTCGGATGCCATGAACAAAACGTGCCCATCACTGGCCTCGTAGGCCTGATAACGAACACCACCCCACATCCCGGCCAGACCCGCCGGACGCCGCTCGTAATTGTCCGCCGGGTTTCCGGTTACCTCATCTTCGGGCCTGAGATACGCCCGCTCGCTCTCGATCCGGTACCAATCCATGTAAGCCGAGGCATCGGACTGAGCCATTTCCATCTCGCAGCCCTGCCCGGACTCTCGGGCCTTAATGACACCGGCCAGGATCGCGATGGCTCCCAGCATGGGGCCCACATTGATTCCCACATTGGGCATGTTCGGTGGAATCCGACAAAACCCTTCATCGTCTACGATGGGTTGAACGATTCCTGACCAGGTGTCGTAGGCGATCCCATGGCTGGGCATGTCCTTGTAGGGACCCGTCGCCCCATAACCCGAAAGAGTGGCGAACACGATCCGGGGGTTGATCGCCTTCAGATCCTCGTAGCCAAGACCCAACTTCGCGAGAGATCCGGGGCGCATGGCTTCCACCACCACATCGGCATTGGCCACGAGTTCCTTGTAGAGATCTACCCCCTCGGAAGTCTTCAGGTTCAAAACGACGCTACGTTTTCCGCGATGGGTATGCAGGTGTAGAAGTGAGACCCCGTTAACGATGGGCCAGGTCATCTGCCGAATGTAGTCACCGGCAGGCGGCTCGACCTTGATCACGTCAGCACCCAGATCGGCGAAGAACGTGGCGACATGGCCAGGCCCGAGCAGGCTGGATTCGATGACACGTACGCCGTCGAGGAGTTTGTTGGAATTGGACATACTCGGATCTCCCAGATAGATGGATGAAATAAAAAAGACGGGACACTCGACCAGTGCACCCATTGCAGACTGCCAGTCATACGAGTTCGTTACAGCAGAATTCCAGTTTCCCGATAACCATCCGATCGTTCCCGAGCCACACCTGGAAACACGAACCGGATCGGGTCTCACCCCCGATTGGCGACCGTGACCTCCCCGTTCGCATCGATGAAGTCACCAATGACTTGATAGAGATACTCGCAGTCCTCTCGGGACAACGTCGGATGGCACGGCAACATGATCCCGTGCTCCATAATCTGATCGCAGTTGGCGAGCCCTAGCGGATCCACTCGGTATTCATGGCCGTCCAGCATTGGATGACGAGTAATGTTGCCCGAAAAGATCACTCGGCTCACGATGCCAGAGTCCTCGAGTTGAATCTGCAGCTTGCGGCGACTCCAACCCGTCTCGGGCCTCAATTGGACCGGGTAGCAGAGCCAGGTGGTTTCGGTTTCAGGCAGGATGGTTGGAAGAATGAATTTGTCCTCGTGCCGTGCCAGAAATTCCGTATGCCACCGAAAGCGCTCGGCCCGCAACTCCCAGAGTTTGTCGATTTTGTTCATCTGAGCGATTCCAAAAGCCGCTCCGCACTCACTGGGAATGAAACCGTACGCGTTCTCCTCAAAAATGAAGAGACCGTCGTACTCGACGCCATCAAGTTCCTCTAGGAAACGCCCGTCGCTGTCCGTCCGTCGCGTTCCATGCATCCACTTCTCCGAAGATCGGCCCCAGGCACGCAACGCCAAGGCCCGGTCGAGGAAACGTTCGTCGTCGAAGAACACCATGCCGCCGTTACCAAGAGCAGTAATGATGTGGTGTGGAGAGAAACTCGTGATTGAAACATCTGCTCGAGTTGCCGTGGGCCGCCCACGAATTTTTCCGCCCAGAGTATCTGCGCTGTCGTGGATCACGAACAGACCATGCCGGTCTGCGACTTCACGCACGACATCCCAGTCACAGATTCCGCCTACCAGGTCCGGAATCAGGATCGCTCGAGTTTTCTCTGTCAGGACTCCTTCGATGCGGTCCACGCACAACTGATAGTCGGAGAGCCCGGAATCGATAAAAACAGGCGTGCAGCCCACGTGATAGATACTGGCCACATCCGAGGAAAACGTAAGGGCCGGAGTCACGACCTCCGAGCCCAACGGAAGATCAGCAAGCCTCATGGCCACCATTAGAGCCGACGATCCGGAGTTCACCATCACGCCATGCTCTTTCCCCATGTAGCTCGAAACCCGCCCCTCGAACTCACGGACCTTTTCACCAGGCACGAGTCCCATGGGCGCATGCAACTGAGCCATGACCGCGTCGATCTCCTCCTGGTCGTACATCGCACCACCGTATTGAAGAACTCTCGATTCCAGTCGCATGTTTTCTTCTTCTCCCTCGCGGGCCGCATTTTCACACATCGGCCCCGCATCGTGGCCGTCAATCTGGCGCACGAACCACCGGACCTCGCCCCCAATCCGCCCCTTCTAGGGTGCCCCACACTATCATGGCCCTTGACTAGCGCCACGAGGAGATCCGCATGCGCATCGGTCTACAAATTCCAAGTTTCACCACAGGAGAGGAACCCGCGACTCTGCGCCAGCGATTGGCCGACGTAGCGCGCCGAGCCGAAGATTCAGGCTTTGCGAGTTTGTGGGTCATGGATCACTTTTTCCAAATCGATTTCATCGGCCCCGCCGAGCAAGAGATGCTCGAGGGCTACTCCACCCTCTCCTATCTCAGCGCAATGACCGAGCGGGTGAGCCTCGGCACACTCGTCACGGGCGTGACCTATCGCCACCCTGGCATCCTGGCCAAGACCGCCACCACTCTCGACGTCCTATCTGGAGGGCGCGCCATCCTTGGAATCGGTGCGGCCTGGTTCGAACGAGAACACCGTGGACTCGGAATCCCGTTCCCGCCCCTCGACGAACGCTTCGAACGATTAGAGGAGACCCTTCAAATCGTGCAGCAAATGTGGTCCAGAAAAAACGGCCCCTTCACAGGAAAACACTATCGACTGGCAGAAACATTGTCGGTACCCGCACCGATCTCCCATCCTCGCCCCCGCATCCTCATCGGCGGTTTGGGGGAGCGAAAAACACTCCGTCTCGTCGCGAAATACGCAGACGCCTGCAATCTATTCGACTATGTCGGGGTGGATGGCATCCGCTCAAAATTGGAGATTCTCCGGCGACATTGCGAAGAATACGATCGAACCTACGACGATATCGAACGCACCACGCTTTCGACCATCGACCTTTCCCCCGGCGGCCAAAGCCCCCGGGGAGCGATCACCCATCTGAAGAATCTGGCCGGGGCCGGCGTACAACATGCCATCGTCAACCTGCCGGACCTCTACCAGGGGAGCAGCCTCTCCCAGTTCGCTCGCGAGATCATCCCTGCAGCCTCCGAACTCTGAGGACGTGGGAGCGCGGTGAATCGGCGCCGAGCCTGGAAAATTTCTTGTATTCTGCCGCCGGCGCCCTCGATGGGTGAGCGCGTACGAACAACAGAGCACGGGAGGTTGTCTTGGGCCAGACCAATTTCGATCCGCAAAGCTTGGACGCGGATTCCATCATTGCCGAAGCGCGTGAGCGCTGTGGCCTGGAGAACTTCGGTGACGAGTCCTTCCAGGAACCGATGCGACGCATGCTCGACGCCTACGAGAGCGAGGCAAATCTCAACGAAAACGGGCGGGCAGCCCAGCGCGAACGCACCATCGGCCTGCTACTCAACCGCCTGAGCCTGGAAGACTGGCTGACCCGCCACCCGGAGATTCACGATGAAGAACTCCACGTGCCGGTGGTTGTCTGTGGGTTGCCCCGCACGGGAACGACCATGCTCCACCGGCTATTGGCCAGCGACCCGGATACGTACGCGGTGCTTTGGTACGAGTGCCGCTACCCAGCCCCATTTCCGGAAAACGACTGGACGAAAGACGACGGACGAATTCCCGCAGCAAAAGAAGAGGTCCGCCAACTCCTGGAAGCAGTACCCGAACTCGCCACCGTACACCCCTGGGACGCAGAAGGTCCGGATGAAGAGATCATGCTGCTGGAGAACACCTTCCTGTCGTGGATGCCAGAATCTCATGCCAACGTGCCGGAATTTGGACGGTGGGTCCGGGAGCAGGACCGCACCCAGGCGTATGAATACCTGAAGACCTTGTTGCGGTTCCTGCAGTGGCAGAAGCGCGCCGCGGGGCAAGAGGCGAGTTCCTGGGTCCTCAAGGCTCCCTTCCATCTGGGCGTCGTCGAAGTGCTCCTGGAGGCTTTCCCCGACACACGAATCGTTCAGACCCACCGCGACGCCCTCGAAACCATCCCATCGATCTGCAGCCTGCAACTGTTTCTCTGGCAGCTGGCCAGTGACGAACCCGACCCTCACCAGGTGGGAAGGGTCTGGGGGAGCAACTGGAAACATGCGCTTCGCCACGCCCTGGAAATGCGCAACGATCGCTACCCCGATCGCTTCGTCGACATCTGGTACAAGGACGTCGCCACGGACCCGGTGGGCCAGGTTCGAAAGATCCTCGAAGCGACGAACCGTACTCTCTCCAGCGAGGCGGAAGCGGAGGTCCTCCGGTGGTCACAGGAAAACCGTCGCGAAAACCGGCCACCGCACGAGTACAGCATGGAGAAATTCGGCTTCAACGAAGACCAACTGGCCGCAGATTTCCGCGAATACCGGGAGCGATTCATCCTGTCGCGAACGAGTTGAGTCCTACGGATCAATACCACCCAGTACCGAAAGAGGACCCATGGCACAGGCATATTCCGAGATCCCGGCAAGCCACATGGACATTCTCGAGGGCAAATGTTTTCCCCACGTCGCAACCATGCGCCCCGACGGAATGATGTCCAATCACCCGGTCTGTCTCATCTGGGATGGAGAACACATTCGGTTCAGCATCACCAAGTCGCGCAAGAAGTACCGCAACCTGCGTTTCGACGATCGAATCTCACTTTCGATTCCCGACCCGTCAAACATCTGGCGCTATCTCGAGATCCGCGGGCGCGCCACTCTGGAGGACGACACGGACCGAAGCTTCATCAATTCAATCGCGGTGAAGTACATGGGACAAGATGACTACCCATTCGACGGCCCCGCCGACGAACGTGTCACTGTAACCGTTCACGTTGAACAGGTGTCCGCCGCGGCTGTTCATTCCGACGTCAACGACGGGCAGGCGCCCGACGATTGGACTCGATAGCCCACGATCGGTTCAAAGCTCGACCGACGCTCCCTCGTAGGGGTCACTGGGATTCCGGTTAGCCTGCAGATCCTCAAAACGCTTGGATGCCGCCACACCCGTCATGCCGTGGGTCAGAATCCAAAACCGCTGCTCACGGATCGCTGTTAGAACGTCCCCGGCCACCTGCATGGGTGGAATGCCCATACTCGAAAGCGCTTCACGCAGGCTCCCGATCGTCGAGGTCTGCGCGGCCGTGGGATCGACGGACTCGTCACGATTTCGCTCGGAGTGAAAGATCTTGGTTCGAACCAGGCTCGGGCACAGCACAGAAACCCCGACACCCTGGGGCTCGAGTTCCCGATACAGCGACTCGCTCAGACCCAGCACCGCATGCTTGGTGGCGCAATACATGCCCAGCACCGAATTCGTCACCAACCCAGCCTCGGAGGCGGTATTGACGATGTGCCCCTCGCCCGCCTCGACCAACAGCGGGCCGAAGGTCGTCACCCCGTAGGCAACCCCCAAAACATTCACCTCAGTGATCCACTTCCAATCGGCGGGTGTCGTTTCGAGCATCGGGCCCGCAGGGGCGACTCCAGCATTATTGCAGACCACATGAACGCCCCCGAAACGAGTCAGGGTCGCTGTGGCAAGGGCCTCGACCGAGACGGGATCGCGCACGTCACAGTGTACGGGTTCCACCGCCCCTCCCTGCCCAGCCAGCCTGTCGGATTCCGCGGTCAACGATGCCTCTTCCACATCCGCCATCACGACTTTCATGCCCGCGCCGAGCATGGTTTCGACGAGAGCCAGTCCAATACCACTCGCCGCACCGGTTACCACACCCACTTTTTCACGGAGATCCTTCATTCCAACTCCCTCGTGCCTCAAGGCATCGATCATCGTCCATCACGTGCAATTCGGGGATTCGAATTCCAACCAACCCGCCGAACGTCTTCTCCCGTCAGTAGCGGAAACCAATTTCCAACGGTACCGCTCGTCGAGATCCAGCAGAACCGAACGGGAAGTCAGCCCTCGGACCCCCAAGCGGGTGTGATCTGAATCGCCAACCCGCTGAATATCGAGAAACCTCTGCACCCTGGGATGCTCCGAGACCCATGAGAAATTCGCCTCGAAGACGCGATCCCCCCTGGCCAGTTTTTCATCCGCCTCGGCCCCTTCATTGGCGCACGCTGTTTCGACGGTGAGTTGCTCCCCGGCCCAACACAACCAGGGGTCCGCACAGATCGGGGGCCAGGTTTTGTTGGGTCCTACATAGCCAGGAGGAACATCACCGGCCTCAAGCTCCGAAAGTGCGAGCAATTCCACGCGACAGTCTCGTGTCCAAAGCATCACGTAGCCGGTCCGCCCAGGAAAGGACTTCATCAATGCCTGATCGCGTTGCACATCCAGATGGTTGACCCATAGTACGTCGTTCTCAAGATCAGGATCGTTATTGGGGCGCCAGAGCACGTGGCCCCTTGGACCCATGCACGAAGCCACAAAGGGGCGCTGAGCAAACACCACGACCCGGCCAACCGCCAGTGCGCCCACCGTGTCACGCGGTGATGTCGTTCGTTCACTGATCTTCTCGAGAGCTCCCAGTCGGATCGGGACATAGCCGACGGTCGAAACCGCAACGAATGCCATCAAAATCCCGACCGGAAGACGCGAAAGCACCGAATCCGGGAACCCTGAACCCAAACGACGCGTTGCTTCGGCCAATCCCAACCCACTCAGGATCAACACTGGCCAGGAGAGTTCCATGAAATACACCGGTCCGAAACTGTCGATTCCAGCGTGATCCAGGAAGAGATGAAACAAGAGAAAACTGCCGAAGCTCGCCCATAGGATCCTCGACTCCTTCATCCCAATGGACAGCACGGCAAAAAGCAGAAAGAAGGGCCATCCAAAGAGGGCGATGTTCAAACGAAACAGACCGTTGCCCGTATTCGCCAGCGCGCGGTCCCAGTCCCAGGAGGGCGCAGGAACATCCCCCCCCGCCAACATGAACCCCCTGGACATCCCCGAGTAGAGGTACGATGACTCTTCCGAATAGGAAACCATCTGCTGATAGGAAGTCGTCCACCACGACCCGTTCTGGATGTGATTCACAGCGAAGAACATCCCGGCCAACGCCAATGCGGGTGCCGCGAAAGCCAACAGGTTGGTTCGAGACCCAAGCGGCCCGAGCAATCGCGCAGCAACCACGACCAAGAACGGTGCCCCCACTCCCAGAGCAGCGAGGGGCCGAATGAAGAACGCCAAACCGAAGGCGATGGCGACCCCCGCGAAATCCCGAGCCCTCGCGTCGCCGCCGCCTGTCCTCAGAGAGAACCAGGTCATCCACGCCAACGCCATGACACAGCTCGTATGAGAGAGGTCCGTGGCGGCAGCGATCATGGACATTGGCGAAGTCACGTAGACCAACAACACCCAGCGTGCGACTGCGCTTCCAGCCAACCTTTGAGCGACCCGGAACGCGGCCACCGCGGTGAGAGACGCACAGACTGCATTCATCGCTGCCGCGGCCCCAAACCATTCCCCGACCGCAAGCAGCGCAGGCCACCCGACGAAATACTGTGAGTACAGCCGACCGTCGTTGATCATGAAGCCGCGGCTGAAAAATTCCGGATGCTCAGGGCTCTCCACGCTCAGCCGGCCACTGGCGAGCAATTCCCCCATAAACCGATAGGCACTCTCGTCATCGGTCAACGGACCGTTGTCGAGCACCAGAAAACGAATCGCGAGGGGCACCAGAAAAGCCATGCCCGCCCCGAGCACCAGCACGAATCGGTCGACGACCTCTCCCTTCGAAGCCACCGACCCGGACAATCTGCTTGAGAGACGGGCCAGGCAGAGCCCCAGCGGGATCGACGCCAGAGCCGAAAAGAACGTCCAGACCGCCATGAAACGCAGCATCCCCGGACGTGGAAACCGAAGACTCCCGAGATCCAACGAAAAGTCTCCGGCGTAACGCACACCAACCGCGTGGAACGATGCCAATACCAGGAGCGCCACGAGACCGGGCCACACAATCCCCCACGCGCCCTTCATTCCTACGGACATATCCGACCTCCGGCGGCCGAGAGAAGAAAAACGCTCACGGAGGCGTCCCCGCCCTTCGCCGCCGAGCCATCACTCGGATCTCTGCCCCGCCCTCGCCAAACGACTTCACGACTCGCAGGGTACCCCGCTGGAAGCCGTGCACGAAGTCACATTTGCGCTCAGAGGGGAACACGACAATGTAGTCGGCGCCCGCATCCTCCATAAGAATCTCGCTGGTCTCGTGACTGTGCTGACAGAGGATCCAGTGAAAGCCGGACCGGCTGAATGCGCCAAGCTGCCATGGACGCGTCGTAATCACCGAGGGCTTCGGATCCTGGCCATCGAGCCACTCGACCAGCGCTTCCCGGTTGGGGCCTAGGTCTTTTTTGAATTGAGCGCCCGACAGAGCCACAGTGCCCGACAGATTCCCCAGGATGGCGACCACGAACCCCCCGACCCCCACGACCCGCCAGAATCGCCCGGTTCGTGCGTCCAGGTATGCGAGCGCCGGTAGAATCAGCAGCAACAGAGGAAGACCGTGACGCGTACCGAACAGCCACGGGATGTCGAAGGCCATGTGCAGCAGATGAACCGGCAACAACATTCCCACACCGGTGATCAGCGCCGCAATGGGCATGAGAAGGCCGGAGGACGGCGCCAGATGCAAGCGTCGTCGCCCTCGCAACATGGCAACCCCCAGATGGATCGCAGCCAGAGGCAATAGATAAACGAGCCCGCCGAAGTGGCGCGTGTACGAATAGGGACCCGAAGGTGAAAATGCATGGACCAGACCCGAGATCCGATCCGCCATCGCCGCCCACCATGTCGGCGAAATCACCGCGTGCTCGAAGACGGGCAGAGTCGGAGTCTCCCGTAGGGTCTCCATCCCGAGAATCATTCGCAGGGACAGCGCATCGTTCCAACTCGCGAGGTAGAGGATCCAGGGAATGAAAGGCAACAACGTGCCCGCCAGCAGAGCAGGAAAGAGCGGGGCCGAGCGGCGATGAACCAGCACCCAACCGGTGAGGGTCAGCCACAGCGCAAATGGAAGTGCCAGGGCCTGTACTCGTGTCATCAACGCCAGACCGCTCGACAAACCAGCCAGCACGGCAAACAGAAGCCGCTCCTCACGGACCGCGCGATCGAACAAGATCAAGCCCGAGAACACGAAGCAAAGAGCCAGCGCTTCATTGTTGGGCACGGACGAGAAGCGGAAAAAGACGACATTGGCGCCGAGAACCAAAACCGCGGCGTGCCCAAAGTCTGGTACTCGATCACGCCCAAAGGCCCAACCCGGGCGCTCTCCCGCGATTCCCCGGTATAAGCGACGGGCCAGAAAGTAGACGAGAACCAGGTCCACCAGATAGAGCAAATTCGGAAGACCTGTCGCCGCATTCCCCAGGCCCACAAAACCTCCCACCACCCCCAGAGTAAGAGGCCAAACGGGGCTCTGACTCACGCGATGCGGAAAACTCTGGAAGCCCTGGAAGTACAGTGAAATGTTGGACCGAAAGCCTTCCCCTGCAATCCAGGAACGGGCGATGCTGTAGTAGTAGTCACCATCACGGGCACTCGGACCAATGTCGATGTCGAAACGGCCCTTCAAGACCCCGAAGGCGAGAAGCAGCCCCAGCAACAATCCGTACCGAAGCCCTCGTCTCGCTACCTTCGCCTTCAAGCCGCCCTTCCCGTGGAGTCCAACGCTCTCGTCAGGCAAGCGCAGACACGCTCCACCGAACCCAGGCTGCCCAGACGATCGCTCCCCCCCGATCATTCTAGTGGATCACTTCGCCGAGCGTGGGAACGGCGCTCGTCGCTAGGTTCCGCGCTCGCCGCCTCGAAGCCGACAGCCAAGGACCGCTGCGGACTCGAGTCTCTTCACAATTCCTCGGGCCGCGGGCACACGCGCTCGGCATCGCCGGCGAGAGCCTTGGGATCGAAGCCGTACACCCGCGCGGCGGTCTCGCCCAGAATCGCGCGCACATCGGACTCCGGAACACCGGCAAAGGTTTCGTGGAGCCTCTCCTTGGTGTGAGGCCACGTGCCCTCGGGATGGGGATAGTCGGAGCCCCACATGATCGTATTCACACCGATCTTGTGGCGCACCGCACACTCCTGGGGTGTCAGCATGGAGGCGCCCACATAGCACTGCCTGGCCCAGTACTCACTGGGCTTTAGACTCATCTCTCCGCGCAGGTGCTTGAACATCGGACGGTCACACAATCCGTCCCACTGCTTCAGCACTCCTGGAATCCAGCCTGCACCCTGTTCGGTCATCACCCACTTCAGATTCGGGTGCCGCTCGAAGACGCCTGACCACATCACGAAGGTCAGAGGGCGGTGGGCGAACCATGGCGCTTCACAAACGTAGAGAATCGGGGAAAAGGGGAACGTGCCGTAGTCGGGTGGGCCACTCCCCGTGTGGATATGAATCGGCAATCCGAGTTCCTCGCACACGGACCAGATCGGTTCGTAACGCGGTTCGTGATAGAGGGGCAGATTCCCGGTACTGGCGGGGATCATTACGCCGCCCTGAGCAAAGTTCTCACGAACCCAATGGATCTCCTGGATGGAAACCTCGATGTCGTCGATAGGTATGGGTGCGATTCCGCCCCGCCGTCCCGGTGTGGCTTCACACAGATCCTTCAGCCAGCGGTTGTGGGCACGAGCGCCCGCCAGCGTCAGCTTGGGATCGACGTCCCGCGAATTCATTCCGATTCCGGCACCGAACGGAACGCCACCGGCAACGATGGAATCCGGGAAAACCACCTCAGCTACGGTTCCGTCCGCCTCGAGTTCGCGAACTCGACGCTCGGGATCCCATGCCCTCGACACCCCGTCATCCCCTCCCTCGGACGCGAACTTGTCAAAGAACTTCTTCTCAAACAATCCTGTGCGCTTTCGCTTCTGCTCCTCGAGCTGGGCAAGCCAGGTGTCGTACTCGCCGTGGAGTCCCTTTTCCAGATATTGCTTGTAGGTTTCGGGGAGCGGACCGCCGTGGCAGTCCGCACTGATCATCAGCAAGTTCTCCACGCTCTTTCCCTTCCCTTCTCTCTCCACCTCTGACCGCTCTCGAGCAACGGCCCTGCCTTTTGCCGACATAGATCCAGTATAGATCACGCTCCCGCAGCCAGCCGGCCAAGAAAACGCGAGACCGGGAGCCACCTAGGGCGGCGAGGCCCCATCGGGCGGCCACGGCGCTACCCCCTCCTCAAGCGGCACCTCGATACTCTTCAAAATCTGCGAGATCAAACGCCAGGTTCCGATCGCCGCAACCAATTCCAGTTGCTCCTCCACAGTCGGAAGCTCAGCGACACATTCCGTCCAGGTGGCCGGACCGATGGCTCCCTGATCCAGTGTTTCGTCCGTCGCAGCGAGAACCGCGCGATCCGCCGGGGACCAGTGATCATGAGATCGCCAGTTCCGCAGCGCCAAAAGATCTCGCTCGCTCACACCGAGTTTAAGTGCGATTCGCCAATGCTGAGTCCATTCATAGACGGAGCGCGTCGACCAACCAATGCGCATGATCACGAGTTCTCGAAGGCGGGCGTCGAGACTCCCCTGCAACAACAGCAGCATCAGCAGATCATTGACCCGCTTCGCGAGTTCCGGATGGCGCAGCAGAACACGAAAAACACTGAGCTGCCCAATGGCCTCAGCGATCCCCGCCCCCTTGGCTGCTCGAGCCGCTTCCTCGGGAAGCAGCAGCGGAATTCTGGGTTCGCTCATTCACTCGTCCTCCCTTGGGGCATTCAATGGCACCAAGATGCGGCGTCAATGGATCCCGGTGTTCCCCCCGAGCACCCGCATCACGTTGACGCCCCCCCCCCGCTTCGAGCGTGGCTTCCACGCCGGTCAGTCCTTTCCGGGCAGAAGGCAGGAGTGGATGGACTCATCGCCTGGTATCTCGCGAGCGAGGGTTCGAATGGCAAGTTCTGCTTCATCCAGACCAAAGTCATGGGT
Source organism: Myxococcota bacterium (assembly GCA_022447545.1). Classification (GTDB taxonomy): domain Bacteria; phylum Myxococcota_A; class UBA9160; order UBA9160; family SMWR01; genus JAKVBI01. The sequence continues at coordinate 109,188 of JAKVBI010000017.1, read as the reverse complement.
GTGCATTCGCTCGATTGGAACCTTTTGCGACTCGATCAATTGGATCGCGTTCTGATAGCCGCGGCTCGTCACACCAATGGCGCCACGCAGGGTCACCTCCTTCAGCACGACCTTGTCCGACACAAAGCCTGGGATTTCTTTGAATCCTTTGACCCCTGCGAGAACCACGGTTCCACCATTTCGAACGTAGTCCACGGATTCAGCAACGGGCTCCACCGCGTAGGCGGAAACGTCGAGCACCACGTCAGCGCCACGCCCATCGGTGAGTTCCCGCACTCGCTCCGTGACGTTTTCATTCTCCACGTCGATGGTGGCATCGGCCCCGAATTCTCGGGCCAGGTCGAGTTTTTTCGCGTCGGCTTCAAGCCCCGTCACGATCACCTTCGACACACCCGCTTCACGACAGGCAATGACGCTAGCAAGACCTCGCTGGCCCGGACCCAGAATCAACACTGTGTCCCCGGGACCCGACTCGGGAATCTCCACAGCCCACCGAAAGCCCGCGCCGAGCGGATTGAACATGACGGCCGTTGAGGCTGGAAGGTTCGGATCGATGGAGTGCACGATGCTATTCGGGTCGAGGTACATGTACTCCGCGTAAGCGCCCCATAGACCGGGCTCTTCGGACAACGGGACGTAGGAGTAGATCCGGCGCCGGTCACACAGATGATAGGAGCCGCCCATGCAGGTGCTGCAATGGTGACACGAGAGCATCGTCTCCACAGCCACCCGATCCCCGACGTCCACTCCCCAGCGTTGGGCAGCGCGATCTCCGATGGCCTCGATGATTCCGAGAGGCTCATGACCCGGAACCACGGGCATGGGGGTTCGAAGAACCCCTTCGAACTGCTCGTAATCACTTCCGCAAATCCCGCAGGCTTCGATGCGAATCAACCCCGAATCATCATCGATGGACGGAATCGGCAGATCTCTGGCTTCCAAACGACGAGGAGCCGTCTGAACCATGGCCATTGCCTTCCGGGGCAGTGACATCCTCGACTCCTTTGAATTCCCTTACCCACACTATAGCTGGACAGAATGGCCGAAACGGGCACAGGTTTGACACCCTGCCCACTGCCCTGAGAGCCGGCGCCGGCTGGGCTAGCTTGTGCTCCCATTCCGAGGAGAACCATGCCGGCCTACGACCCCTACATGCCCGAAGTGCTCAGCGACCCGAATTCCGTGTATGCCCGCATGAGAGCCGAGTCTCCGGTCTACTACGTGGAACGTTTCGACGCCTGGGCTCTCTTCGAGTTCGAAGACATCTGGCAGGCCTCCCAGGACACCCTGCACTACTCGGTGCGAAATGCGACTTCGGACCTATCGTTCCTGGAGCGCGAACCCGCGGCCATGGAAACCCTTGCCTCGGTGGACCCGCCACGACACAAGCAACTGCGCAAGGAAGCATTCCCGCACTTCAGCCCCCGGTCCGCCCGCAGCCTGGAACCCCACGTACGAAAATGGACCCGCCAGTGCATCGAAAAACACCGGGATCTTGGACAGATCGATGCCATCCGAGAACTCGGCCAACAGATCGCCGTGCGAGTGGCGTGTGTAGTCAACGGATTCCCATTGGAGGACTCAGACTATCTCGTAGACCTCGTGAGCCGCTTCTTCCTGCGCGAAGAGGGCACCGAAGGAATGAGCGACGAGGGGTTCAAAGCACGCCAGGAAACCTGGGATTACCTGGAACAGCTCGTACGCTCACGTTTGGAGTCGCCCGACCCGGGTGATGACGTGCTCGGCGTACTCGCTGGATTCGCTGACGACCGCGGCCCCTTCACTCCCGAGTTGATCGCCCAACACCTCACGCTCCTGCTGATCGGTGCGACCGAGACCTTTCCGAAGGTTTTCGCCACGGGCTTGTTGCGACTCTGGGAGCACCCCGACCAACGCCGCCTATTATGCGATGACCCGAATCTCATCGACGACGCACTCACGGAAATTCTTCGCTACGACATGCCTACCCAATGGCTTGGCCGAACTGCCATCGCGGATCACGAGATCCGAGGCCACGCGATCCGCGAGAACCAACCCGTCCTGTTCGTGTATCCGTCGGGAAACCGGGACCCCAAGGAGTTCGACGAACCGGACCGCTTCGACGTTCGGCGCCGCGCATCGCGAATCCTGACCTTTGGGCACGGCACCCACCGATGTCTGGGCTCCTTCATGGCTCGCATGGAAGGGCGAGTCCTTTTGCAGGAGATCCTCCGGGAGTTCCCTGAATACGAGGTGATGCTTGACGACTGCGAACGCTTGCGTACCGAGTTCGTTCAGGGATACGCAAAGTTCCCCATCACACTCCGCTGAGACTGCGTGGCCTCAGCCCACGGGGGCCAGAGCAGGAGCGGCGACCCGCTGTTGACTCGGACTCGAAACCGGCAGCAGACGATTCTCACCGTGTGCGCTGGCAAAGGCCGCAGCAAAGCGCTCCCCAGCACCTCGCCGCTCGACAGTGTCCAGAAAATACCACTCGGCTTGGGCGCGGGTTTCATCGAGGTCAAGGATCGTGTACCCGCGTGCGTGGACATCGACCCAGCGAATGTGGGGTCGGCGTGAGTCCAGAGCAAGCAGGGACTCGGCGCCCGGAAAGGTTCCCAGAGGTGAGGAACTCACCGCAGGAGCCACGAATTCCACAGCGAGGCTCCCTCGGCCCGTGTTCGGGTCGTATGCCTCTTCCGAGAAGGGGTTCTGGGCCACTTCCATCGCCCAAGAACTGTGGACGTCTCCGCTGAGGACTACGACGTCTCGGATCTCAGCCTGGGAGAGGTGCCCGAGCAGGCGTTTGCGACTCCCCGGATAGCCATCCCACGAGTCCGGGTTCACGGGCTGCCCCTGCCCACTCATGGAACCCATCAAGATCTGCTGTCCCAGCAGGCGCCAGCGCGTACCGGCCTCCATGGAATTATCCAATTGGGCCTGGAGCCAGGCCTCCTGGGTCGCGTCCAACAAGCGCCGATTCGGATCTTCGAGAGCGCGAGGATCGTCGCGGTCGCCCTGCTTCTCGCGTCCCCCCAAGCGTGTGTCCAGCATCACGAGGTCCGCGAGATTCCCGAACCGAAACGCCCGGTAGATGCGGCCTCCGGACAGGTCCCCCGGCAGGGTCCGGATCGGCATCCACTCGTGATAGGCACGAATGGCTGCAGCCTTGCGATTCAACCAAGCCCCTTCCGTAGCGGGATCATGATTCTGAGCACCGTGCATCCAGGAATCGTTGGCGCTTTCGTGATCGTCCCAGACGGCGATGAACGGATGCTGCTGGTGTGCGGCCTGGAGATCCGGATCGCTTTTGTAGAGCGCGTGGCGTTCACGATAGTCGGACAGAGTCACAGTTTCATGTACGGGCTCGACATCGCGCCCCAAACCCGCGTTTCCCCCGTACCCATCACGACCATACTCATAGAGGTAGTCGCCCAGGTGCAACACGGCATCGAGGTCGGCTCGCTGGGCGATGTGCGCATACGCGTTGAAGAAGCCCTGGGGATAATTGGCGCAGGAGCACACGGCCAAGCGCAAACGCTCCAGAGACCCGACGGGAAGGGTCCGGGTCCGTCCGATGGGGGAACTCTGGCCCAGGGCATCGAAGCGATAGTAGTAGGTGCGTCCCGGTGAGAGCCCGGTGACATCGACCTTCACGGTGAAGTCCTGCCGGGCCCCGGTCATCCCCCAGCCCCGCGCCACCACCGTCCCGAATCCCGGGTCCTCGGCCACCTCCCAGCGCACAGGAACCTGTCGCACTCCTGCCGGCGCGCTGACCCGCGTCCACAGGATCACCCGGTCCGTCAGCGGGTCACCGCTGGCCACACCATGTACGAAGGGGGGCGGTGAAACCGACGGAACTGGTGTTCGGCACGCCAGGGGCAGTACTGCTCCCGCCGTCAACGTGCCGGCAACCCGAAAGAAATCGCGACGATCGATGATCAAGCCAGGAAGATATCCGAGGTCCGAATCTCCCACCAGCAGTGTCCACGGGCCGAAAGGTTGCCATCCAAGGGATCAGATTGTGGTGTAATCACGCACACACGGTCCCTCGCGGCCGTTAAAACGTCACGAAACGGAGGGCCACCGGCCATGGGATCCTCGAACCGATGGATGCTGACCGTCCCGGGCATTGCACTGGGTCTCTCAGTCGCGCTCAACCAGCCAGCGACGGCCGAAAACGGATTCTACGCACAAGGATCAGTGGGAATGTCTGCGATCTCGACGGCAACGGTCAGCATCGTCGGGACCCCCCAGTCAGAACGGCCAGGCTTCAAGCCCTTTTTCGCCCTGGGTGCCGCCGGTGGCTACCGCTGGGGGCATTTCCGCGCCGAGGTCAACATGAGCTACCGCTCGGCGGACATCGAAAACCCGAGTAGTGACCCCACTGAGGACTCGCTCTACGGCACCCTGCGCGTGCTGACCCCCATGGTCAACGCCTACTACGACATTCCAACGAACTGGGCCGTGCGGCCCTACCTCGGAATTGGCGTCGGGATCGCGTGGATCTACGCAGACACCACGAACCTGGTGAGTGCCGACCTCAGGATCGACGACTCTCAAACCCAATGGGCCGCCAACGCACTCGCTGGATTCGGCTGGCAGATCTCCGAAGACACGGTGATCGATCTTGGATACCGGTACCTGAGAAGCGGCGACCCCACATTCGATGGAACTCTCGCGGGGGCCACGGTAGGGGTTGACACCGAGGTCGCGTCCCACGAAGCATTGGTGTCGGTCCGCTACCAGTTTTAATCGCTCTTTGGAGTAGGCCTCAAACGGTCTCGGTTCATTGGTCGAGCCCTTCGGCAGGCCCCCATCGCCATCGTGAGTGCCCACACACACAGGCCCGCGGACCCCAGAACGAGCCCCCCAAACGGCACAGCAGGCAGAGCTGTGGTCTGCCTCTCGATGCTCACGTCGTCGTAATACGCGACACGAAGATCCACCGAGGAGGTGGGCCAAATCCACTTGTAGATACCGATCTTCGAATTGGGGCCCAGATCGTCATTGAAGGCGTTGGGGCCGACGTAATCCACCACCTGTGCGCCATCACGCCACACCCGGACCCGACCCTTCCCCTCGGGCTCATACGACCAGCGCACTTCGAACACCCAATCCACCCAGCGCCCCAGGTCCCCGGTGGCGTCGGTGGGGTCGGTCAGGCGTACGAGCCTCACAGTGCTCTTGTCCTCCGGTGTGTACCGAGTGTCATCCCAGTGCAACAGCACCTCCCAGGCGGGTACGTAGCTCGGAGGCTCCTCGGACACTTGGATGTACGTCATGCGAAGAGCCATGGGCGGTGAGCGGAGGGGCTCGAGGTCCGCACCGAACTCATCGCGGTCCGGGCGCCCATGCCACTGCGCGACGATCTCGGGAGCATCTGGCGACCAATCTTCCGGCAGGTAGAGGCTGAACGCGTAGCGGTGCAGCAAGCCGTAAGGCGCTCGATACGACAACTCACTCGATGAGCGCCGGGGTCGAAGTTCGCTGCGATGCTTGCCCCCCGGATCGGTGTCGTCGTCCACTGCAAGCTTGATCCGCAGGGCCTGCTTCCCGCTACGAACCGCACCCCCCTCCTCCACGGTCACCAGGACCGCGCCACCGTCGTGATCGTAGACCTGGGGGTTCCAGTGCTCGAGGTCGATGCTACTCGCCTCAAAACCGTCTAGAAAAATTGTCTCGTAGGCGGCCTCGGCGGGTAACCCCACCATGGCAAGCCCGGCCGAAACCATCGCCACGCGGACGCTCATCATTTGAGTCGTCATTCTGATGAAGGAACGCACCGGAAATAATCTCGCGACAACTGCTGGGGCCATCGGAATCGCGCCCACAGAGCCTCGAAGAAGGCAACGAAGGCTTCGGAACAAAACCTTCAGCCCCCACGGAAATCGAAGGCCACCTTCATGGCATTGGATTCGCCCTGGCTCGCCAGCGCCGAGAAGGCCTGGCGCCAGTTCTCCAAAGAATAGGTATGAGTGAGCAGGCTCGAAACGTCCACGCGTCCGCGGCTCGCCAGGTCCAGGTAATGCTGAATGCCGTGCTGGCGCACCCCTTCCACTTCCTCGACTCCGAAGGCGTTGGACCCCACCAAGGAGAGTTCCTTGAAGTAGAGCGGCGTCGTCTCCCAACGCTCAGGTCCGTGGACGCCGCTCTGCACCAGGGTTCCCCGAGCACGCAAAACCCGCGCTCCCACTTCGAGAGTATCGGCCTTACCGATGGTGTCGTAGACGACATCGATCCCACCGGGATGAGCCATGGGCAAACCTTGATTCTGCGGAAGCAGCACCCCGCCAGACCAGTCCGCCAACACCTCGATCACAGTGCGGCGATCGAAGGGGTCCTCCAGAACCCGAGCCGCCCCCAGCTTTGCAACCAATTCGGCCTGGCAGGGGAAGCGCGCGATGACTGCCACTTCCACGTCAGGGTACAGGGCACTCAAGATGGCTGTCGCCATACTTCCAAGAGCACCCGCACCATAGACCAACACCTTCCCATTTCTCGGCGGCGGATGACGCGTGATACTGTGGAGCGAAACCGCGAACGGGTCGGCAAGAACCGCGGCCTCATCGGGCAGCGAGTCGGGCACCGGAAACAGCATCGAGTGATGGGCGGGCAAATATTCGGCGAAGCCGCCCGTGGCATCTCTCGCTGTTCCGGTGTGAATCCCCGCTGAAATCGGCCCCTGAAGAAAATTCCAGCACAAACTGAAGTCACCGTTGCGACAAGCGGGACACAGGGGCCGAACGCCCCTGGGTGCACAGGAAAGCCAGGGGTTCAGAACCACGCGTTGACCCACCTCCAGGTCACGCGCGTCGGGTCCGACTTCCGCCACCGTCCCCACATATTCGTGTCCCAACACCTGCGGAAAACTCGTGAGTGAGATCATCGGGCTGTCCGGGCCCGACTCCCCCCAATCCATGAAGACCTGCTTTGCGTCGGAGCCACAGATTCCGGTCAACCGCGACTCGACCACCACCCAGTCCGAGGCCAGCGGCCTCGGATCGTCGACCTCCATCAATTTCATGGGCGTATTCGCCAAACCTCGGAGCAATTCGTTGGCCCCTTCGCCAACGTCCTGCCTCTCGGGTTCCACACCGTATACCAAGGCTTTCATCTCATTCCCCCATGGCCACCGTTTCGAACGCATCGCGCCGACGCTGTGCGCCATCGCTCCTCAACCCGATTCTCCTGTATTCGCATGAGCCCATTGGATCGTCCCCTCCAAATAAGCATCGGTATCCGGAAATTTGTGATCGACGATTCCCACAAACCAATCGGGAACATAGATTTCGAAAGTCCCAGACTCGAGCTGATCGAGCACCGGCTGAACGATTGCACTCACCGGCAGGGCCTCGATGCCGGTCGGCCCGGGATCGTTGTCCGGCAGATGAAATAGGTCCGTATCGATCACCCCTGGATTCACCACGTGAACCTTCACTCCAACCGGTGCGAGGTCCACGTGCATGGATTCAGACCAGCCCGTCAACGCCGCCTTCGATGCCGTATAGGCGGCCTCGCCCGGTGGCCCCAGACGAGCCGCCACCGAAGAAATATTGACGATCCTGCCCTGCCGCTCGACCAAGCCCGACAGAAGGGCCAGGGTCAAACGGACGGGTGAGAAATAGTTGAGTGACATGACGGCCTCGACGACCTCTGGAGTCAACTCCTGCACACGCCGACGTTTCGGCATGCCTGCGTTGTTGACCAGCACATCGACACCCCCGAGTTCGGCTTCGACACGCCGAGCAAACCCCTCGATGCCTTCGAGATCCGCCAGATCTACAGCCCACATCTTCGAGTGAGGCGAGTACTGCCGGATTCGCTGCAGGACCTCGCCGAGCATCGATTCCCGACGTGCACAGATCCCGACCACGGCACCTGCCCGAGCGAACCCCTCCGCCAGAGCCGCTCCGATGCCGGTGGAGGCCCCGGTCACCAACACTCTCCGACCCTCAAGTGCATACGACAAGAGGCCTCCTCCCTGGCTGCAGAATTCGTTTAGCGCCCCAGTGCGCTGGCGGGTGGCCGGAACGCCGAGTTGGCGTACCGATGCGTACCCGGTGTGCCGATCGTGCCAATGGCGCCATTGAAGGTGCTGTAACCCACCAATTCAACCAGGCGCTCCGGAAACTTCGCAGCTGTTTCGCGGTGGATGGATAGAAAGTGGTTCGTGAACGGCCTGATCCATCCAGCGCAATACGACACCTGGAGTCCAAGGCGCCATTCATCCTCGGTAACGTTGTCCGCGGCCTGGTGCCACAGACTCCCGTCGAACACCAACACCGAGCCCGCCTTCATCTCAGCAGGGATCAGTTCGCCTCGCACCGCCTCATACTCCGGAGGACCGTCCAGACGATGGCTCCCTGGCAACAGCCTCGTCGCCGCGTTGGCTTCTGTAAAATCCGTGATCGCCCACATGCAAGTGCAGACGATGGGTTGGTGTGGCCGCTTCAGGGGAATCAAGGCGTCGTCGGGATGAAGAGGCTGTCGGTTCTCACCCGGCATGACATCAATGGCCGAAAAAGTCGTCAGCAAACACCCCAGACCCAGTACGCCTTCGACGATGGGAAGGATCTCCTGGTGGATGGGCACATCCCAGAACACCGGATCCAAACTCAACAGGCCACCGGTACGCAGTTGCGACGAGCCATCCACCGGCGACCCCTCCTCGACCTCCGGCAGAGTCTCGCGTTCGAGTTCCCGAACCCGCTGGAGCAGACGGGCCACGTGTTCAGGGTCGATCGCGTCAGGAACGATCGTATAGCCATCCCGCTCGATGGAATCGAGGTGGGCCAACCTCACGGCTTCATCCATGCCCCCCCCCACTGCCTCACCGCCAAAAACACCAGACTGAGAACCCGCGCTCCGAACGAGGTGCGGACCGGAGCACGAGCCCGCCACTGACGATACTACCAAACCAGTCGGGCCCTCGATTCATTTGTCCTATCCTGCAAACCCAAGACACTTCAAGCGAACCGGAAAAACGATGTTGGACGAGCAGGTACGACGACTCGGAGACGAGCAGGCCATCCGGGATGCCCTTGCCCGCTATTGGCGTGGGATCGACCGGCAGGATCCATCCTGGGTGTCCGAAGCCTATCACTCCGACGCATACGACGACCACGGCTACTACAAGGGCCCGGTTTCAGGATTCATCGAGTCGCTCCAACCGGGCGTCTGGGCCTACTTCAAAAACACCCAACATTTCAGCGGTCACACCTCCGTCACCTTTCGTGGACCCGACACCGCACACGCCGAGTCCTACTCCGACGCACACCACATTCGGCACCTGGAAGACGGCACCCTCGAAGACCTCGTCTACGGACTTCGTTACGTCGATCTCTTCGAACGCCGAGATGACGAATGGCGCATCGCCCATCGCGTCTGCACCTGGGATTGGCACCGGATCGATCGAGTCGGAGGCATTCAACTGCCGGACACCTACTTCCGCGGTCATCACTCCCGCGAAGATCCAGTCTTCTCACACCCTCGGAGTCCAAATCGAAGGGTGGAAGCCGGGGAACTGGAGGCCAAACTCGCCTGCTATGACGTTTTGATGCGCTACGCCCGGGGTGTCGACCGCTGCGACCCAGAACTCGTACGCAGTACCTACCACGCTGACGCATACGATGACCACGGAGGCTACCAGGGCGACGCCGACGGCTTCGTCAATTGGGTGAAACCCACCGTGATGGACACCTTCACCACGACCATGCACAAACTCGGCAACGCCTTGATCGAGGTACGAGGCGATCAGGCCTTCGCCGAGACCTACGCCGTTGCACACCATGTACTTGCGAATATCGATACACCGAGCGATCTGATCATGGGCGTACGCTACATCGATCGCCTCGAACAGCGCGGTGGACAGTGGAAGATCGCCCACCGCCAGATGAGTTTCGAATGGGAGCGCAGCGTCGAAATCGGGTCCCAAGGGCGACTGGCCCCCTACCCGCGCGGCCTGAGGGACGGAAATGACCCCGTCCTCTCACAGAGCACACACCTCCCCGCCAGCGGTCCTCACACCAGGGATCCTGCTGCCGCTCGCTCGGAAATCCACGCCGTACTCATGCGGTACTGCCGTGGCATCGACCGGCGCGATACTGAGTTGATCCGCAGCGCATTCCACCCCGATGCCACTCAGAACCTCGGGGTTTTCCAGGGCGGCGTCGAGGAACTCCTCGATTATCTCGAGACACACGTTTATCCGTCACTACGCACCACTGTGCACAAACTCGGACAGGTGCTCATCGAGATCGACGAAGACATGGCCCGGTGCGAATCCTACGCCATCACCCACGCCATTCGGGCCGAGGAATCCGGTGACAGCTTCGCAACGGTGACGGGCTGCCGCTATCTCGATCGATTCGAACGGCGCGAGGGCTCATGGCGTATTGTCGAACGCGAACTTCGCTATGAATGGACGCGAACCGATTCGCTGCAGCCCCTCGATTCGACATGGACGCACGGAGTCAGCGGTCCGACGGATCCAGTATTCGACTGAACCTTCTCCGCGTGCAGGGGCCGAGCGTTTCGCTTCCCTTTCCTCTCCCGATCGCCCGCGCCATGAGGTATAGGGAAGGTGTGAGAAGCTACGAGAACGAGAGTTTCTGGCTCGCCACCCTCGGTTCGGATCTCGCGCCGCGCCCCGCACTCGACACCGACCGACGATGTGACATCGCCATCGTCGGAGCGGGATACACGGGACTTTGGACCGCCCACGCCCTGTTGGAAAGAGACCCCTCGCTACGGGTCGAGATCTGCGAGTCGGAGATTGCCGGAGCGGGTGCGTCGGGACGCAATGGGGGCTGGTGCATGGGCGCAATGTCCGGCCTGCACGCACTCTTTTCCGACCCCGACCGGCGGGACGGCGCCGTCCGTCTGCAGCGCCAACTGTTCGCAACCGTGGACGAGATCGGTCGCACGGCTCGAGAGTTGAAGATCGACTGTGAGTTCGCGAAGGGTGGCATGTTGCGGCTTGCGAGCACACCAGCACACCGGCAACCGATGGACGAGGAAATCAGCCGTCTTCGAGCTCTCGGTTTCAATCAAGACGATTATCGATTGCTGGATCCCAGGGAATGCCGAAGGCGGATTCGCGGCCGCGATTTCCTGGGAGCCCTCTATACTCCCCACGTGGCGGCCTTGAACCCCGCGCGACTCGTGAGGGGCTTGGCGAGCTCGCTGGAAGCTCGCGGCGTCCGGATCTTCGAGCGATCTCCAGTTCGCCACATTCATCGGCATGGCATCGCAACGGATCGCGCCCAACTGCAGGCCGATCGGGTGGTTGTCGCCACCGAGGGCTACACGCCAACACTTCCAGGTTTCCGGCGCCATCTGGTTCCGATCCACTCCATGATGGTCGCCACAGAGCCACTCCCCCCCGCACTCTGGGAGACGATCGGGCTCGAACGACGCGAAACTTTCGCCGATGCCCGGCGCATCACGACCTACGGGCAACGTACAGCGGATGACCGCATTGCCTTCGGAAGCCGCGGGCTTTACCACTACGGATCCCACGTACGCAATCTCTTTTCCGAACGCGATCGTAACTTCCGCGTGGTCACACAGGCATTGTTCTCAATCCTCCCACAGCTAGCTTCGGTTCGGTTGACACACCACTGGGGTGGGGCCCTGGGTGTCCCTCGCGATTCCCGACCCGCTTTTGGAATCGACGAAAGAACCGGGATCGCTCACGGAGGCGGTTATGTAGGCGAGGGGGTCGCCGCATCTCACCTGATCGGCCACGCTCTCGCCGACTTGCTGTGCGGAATCCCGAGTCCAGCAATGGAACTCCCCTGGCTCCACCGAAACTTTCCCAAATGGGAACCCGAGCCCCTGCGCTGGCTGGGGATTTCGGCGGTACGGCGCATGGGCGAGGCCGCCGACCGGTCCGAGTTCGCGGGACGAGACGCCAACCGCCTGTTCAAACGAGTCTTCGACGCCGCCACCGGCCATTGACCAGGCCCCCGAGTGCCAGGATCTCGCCCGACGAGCTAAGGTCGAAGCTGTGAACAAGGAGGCTGCGCAAATCCGTTGGCTCGAGCCGGAACCCTGCGCGGCGAACGACTCCGAGCATGTCCTCACGCTCGCCCAGGTCGAGCGCTGGCGCGAACAGGGCTTCGCCCTCGTGGACGGTGTTATTCCGTCGGAACTTCTGGAAGCTGCAATCGAAGATGCTCGAGCCGCCTATCCCGCCGCGGGAACCCCCGAGAGCGAATCCATCGTAGACTTCGGAAGTGGCGGACACATGGTGTTCCCATTTCACAGCAGCGCCGCCAATGACATCACCCTCCACCCACGCCTGCTGAGATCTGTCGCCGAACTGCTTGGCTCTCGCATTCGCGACCTGCGCCTCACCCAATCGGATCTGTGGCCGAAGTACGGACGCCACTCTTCCCCCGAACACCCCGCTGAAAACGACGACCAGCGCATTCATGTCGACTACCCGAATCACACCCTCACACACCCACCCCGTTGGAACGCACCCGAAGCAGTTGAAATCATCCTCTACTTGACGGACATCTCCGAGTGTGATGGTGCAACGGCACTCGTTCCACGTGACGGCCGTGACGACCCTGCCTATCCCTGGCCCATCGTGGAAACGCCGGGGGTCGGTGACCTCGTATGGATCAACGATCGAACAACGGCCGAGGCCCACCTCGCCAACACAGCACCCGAAATCGCAGAATGGCGTGCCCAACACCTCTATCCGCGAGAGTGCCAAGTGCGTTTCCACAGCGGCACCCTCCTCTTCTATCGCCACGACACCTGGCACCGGGGCACGCCACTGCGACCCGGCACTTGCCGGTTGGCTCAGAATCTGACGTTTCGCCTTTCCACCAGCGAGTGGGTGAGCACCCTCCACTCGGGCTGGGCATGGGGAATGTATCGCCCGTCACAGTCCACGGAACGCATGGTGGCTCGCGCCAGCATCGACCAGCGCTGCGTCCTCGGCTTCCCCCCTCCGGGACATCCCTACTGGACCCAAGAAACCGTCGAGGCCGTCAACGCCCGGTATGCACCTCTCGGTTTCGATGCCACCCCCTACGCGGAAGCACTACCCCCGCCGAGCCATCGACACCGCTGAATACTCTCGCAGTCCCGATCTTCCATCGCGACAGCCTTTGGAAAACGACATGCAAACCCATTCACCTCCCAGCCGCACGACAGACACGCGCGGCTGGCCCATGGCCGGCCTCTTCATAGCCCTACAGGGATTCTGGCTGATCCTGGCATCTGCAGCCCAGACGGTGACGCTTCGGCTCGAGGAGTTTCTCGAAACCATCGGCGTATCTGAGGAGACGTTGCCGATCCTCTTGGATGCCTGGGTCCTCGTGCCCATTTGGGTCCTGGGTATTGCAGGCGTCGGTATCCTGCACCGATCCGCACCGGAAGGCGCTGCACCCTGGGCTCGGGGGCTGGTGGTGGTGTTCAGCGTGGCCGCGAGCATGTTTTTCCTTGACCACCGGGACTTTCTGTTGCATCGGATGGGTGTCGTCCGCGACGGGGTGCTCTACCGCAGCGCACAACTCAGTGGCTCCGTGCTGAAAAATGCCATCGACGAATTCGACATTCGCACCGTCGTCGTCCTGCGCGATTCTCCAGAAATTCTCGAGCGAGAAAGCCTGATCGCTGAAAACAAAGGAATCCGTCTGGTCCACATCCCCATGCAGGACATCGAAACGGGAACGCGGACGTTCATCGAACTCATGCAGGATTCAAACTCTCACCCCGTCCTCGCTCACTGCCGGCACGGAGTCTCACGAACGGGGCTTGCCGCTGCCGCGTATCGTATAAAAATGGACGATTGGGACAATTCCCGAGCCCTGAGCGAAGCACGACTTTATGGGGGCTATGACACCCTCGAACCGGGTTCGAGGAAACGCCAATTCATTCTGGAATACGAGGCGTCTCGAGAACCGGACGGCCATCGATGAGAATCGGGGCAATGGCTGGAGAAAGATCGAAGTGAACACCCAATTGCGTGCATCAGGTGGCTGGTGGATCACGCTTGCAACGGGCCTGGCGACATTCACTGCGCTTTTGGGGCTCTTCCTTCAGGAGGGATTCGACGCCGACGCGCTTCATGCAGGCGTGCGTTGGACGGCGCGAGGGGCCCTGGTCTCGTTCTGGATCGTCTTCGTCTCCTCCAGTGCTCGGAGTTTGTGGTCGAGTGCTACGACCCGCTGGCTCGTCGCCAACCGGCGCTATCTCGGCGTGTCGTTCGGAATCTTCATGGGTTTCCACCTGCTCATGTTGATTGCCCTCGGAGTTCTATTTCCCGGGCCCTTCTTCAGCCAGCTCGACGCCCTGACCATCACCGGGGGCGGACTCGCCTATGCGTTCACCGCCGCCATGGTGCTGACCTCTTCGGATCGATCAGTGCGACGCCTGGGCAGAGCACGTTGGTTCCGGTTGCACCGGATGGGCCTCTGGTTCAACTGGGCGGTATTCACCTTCACATATTTTGGGGACATCCGTGCTCACCCCCAGCAGGGATGGGCTCTTACGAGCCTATGGATAGGAGCGGGCCTGCGCTGGGTCACAGCGCGCACCCGCTCCGGGTAGAAGAGCCTGGAATGGGTGGCACCGAAACCGCGGTCCTAACTCTCGTCGCCCTGGCCACTTCGGTCCTCTCCGGGATCGTGGGCATGGCCGGCGGAATCGTTCTGCTGACCGTGATGCTTCTCTTCATGGAACCGATGGTCGCGATCCCACTACACGCCGTCGTCCAACTCGTCTCGAATGCATCCCGAACTTACATCCAGCGAAGTCACGTGAATTGGAGTCTGGTGGCGCCCTACGCGATTCCGCTTTTACCCATGGGGTTCGTCGGACTCGCGATCCTCCAGGCCCTCGACCCTTCCACGACCCGCAGCTTGATCGGCGCTTTCGTTCTCCTGGGCACCTGGGCACCTGGCTGGTTGCTGTTGGGGGCAAGGCCGGAACAGATGCGACAAAAGCGCCGCTTTCTACTTCTGGGGACGGTGGTGGGCGCGCTCAATCTGACCGTGGGTGCCACCGGACCGCTCATCGCACCTTTTTTCCTCGGCCTCGGCCTTACCCGACAGTCTCTAGTGGGGAGCAAGGCCGCTTGTCAAACCCTCGGACACTTGACGAAGATCGTAATCTTCGGATGGGTCGGATTCGCGTTCGGCGAATACGCCCTCCCGCTGACCCTGCTCTGCATCGCCGTCATCGTGGGGACTTGGCTGGGAAGTCAGCTCCTCGAGCGCGTCTCCGAGGTGTACTTCGTGCGCTTCTACAAAATCGTGCTCACAGGAGTGGCACTGCGGCTTCTGTTGTGGGACGGGCTTGGCCACCTCCTCGCGCAATGACTCGCCCGTCGCGCAAGCCCAAAACACCGCGAATCTCACGAGCGAGCGTCTGTCGGACCCAACGATCGCTCCCGGCACTCTGCCGGGCTGTCGGCAAGCCACTTGCGAAGACCGTTCAGCATGTGGGCGGCCAGCCGTTCCCGTCCCACCTGGCTGAAGTGAATCGGATCCACATAGGCGTCCTCATAGGCCCCGTCCAGCCCCGGTGACGTATCGATCACAAGCACCTCGCTGTGTGCTCCGAACTGTCGGATCATTCCCGTGTGCAGCCAATTCGCAAGAACGCGAGCCCGCAGATCCGGAAAGATGGGCTCATAAAAGCCAATCATCCCATCGGCGCTCTCGCGATTGACCGCCATACTGAAGGTCGCGAGAACGAGCCCCACTCCTCGAGCACGGGTCTCCGAAATCAACTTCCGGTATAGCTCCGCATAGCGACTGAGATGCACATCGGTCTCCAATGCCCGCTCATCGATGGAACGAGCGGCGTCGTAGCGACGCTTGAACCACCAGATTCGCAACGCGGTTTCGACCCGGCCCAGCAGCGGAGATCGACGAGGAGGTGTCTCGGGACGTGCCCCGACCCGAACCGATGGGATCTGCGCCAGTAGAAAGGGGAAACCGTTGTAGCCGTGGTATGAGACGATCAGATCCGGCTCTAGCGGAAAGATCTCAGCCGGGAGTCGAGCCAGATTGTTGGCCAGCGTAAAACCCGGGATATCTGCATTGATGACCTGGACCGGCTTCACACAATCCAATTCCCTCGCAATGCGCCCCTCCAGAACCTCGGGCCACGGCCGATCCTCCTCGAACAACGTAGACCCGAAGGTGGTGGACTCGCCCAGTGCAACGATTCGGTAGTGTTCACCCTTCTCTACCGCGATTTCAGGACCCCGAAACCCCAGCGCATTGACGCTCCATTCGGATTCGAGAAAACGCCCAGGTCCTGGCCGAAGAGCGTGGGGGTTCATTCCTCGGGGATCCGGCATGAGATTCATTCCGGTTCGTTTCTGCTCGGCGACCGAACGCTCCTGCCAACGCACGAAGGCATCGGGATCGCCCTGCGCCTCGAGATAGGAAAAGCCTGCGATCTTCGGCGTTTTCCCAGCGGGCCAAATCTCCCAGACGAGATCGACCAGCACGATACCAACCAGCAGACAGCCGATCGTGTTGAGCACAAGCACTATCGGTGTTCGGCCCGATCGAATGGCACGCGATGACAGCAACCCCGAGCCCAGTGCCAGTGCCAGTGCCAGCAGGCCTGCGTAAAACGCCAGGCGACCGGCCTCGCTCCAACCTCAAACCACCCCTGCAACACCCAGGACGAGGGACAATCCGGCCAGCCAACTCATCACCGATCGGTCTCCCCCTGTGAGTGGTGCATCTCACAGCCCTCGCGGGCTGCACCCGCCCCCCGACGATCCGACGACAAGGCCTTTCTCGGGTTGGGAACCGAACGACTCGAGGACTCTTCTCCCGGCCTAGGCGTAGAAGGGATCGGCGCCCGACTCGTGATCGGTCACGTCGAGCACCTCGGTGATTTCGGGAACATGTTCGCGCAGAGTAGACTCGATGCCCTGCTTGAGAGTCACATCGGCCATTCCACAGCCCTGGCATCCTCCGCCGAGACGCAGGAACACGCGAGTCTCCTGAACATCCATCAGCCTCACGTGGCCCCCATGACCTGCAACGTCCGGATTGACATATTCCTCGATCACGCGTTGCACACGGGCCGCCAGAGGGTTCTCGATCAATGCCGGAGAGTTGGGGTTATCGAAGCGAAATCCACTTCCCGAGAGGTCGTCCACGTATTCGAGAGTCGCTCCCGCCACCCTCGGTGCACTCTCGGAATCGATGAAGACCCTCACCCCACTGGTCTCGACCAGCAGATCCTCGGGTCCCTTCTCAGATCGATCGACGAACTCGAGTTGGTAATCGAAAGCCGCACCGTCTTCTCCCACGGTTACACGCAGGGCGGTGGTATCGAGCCTCTCACTCCCCAGATCGCTTTTGATCTTGTTGGAAGCGGTCTCGCTCAAGACAAGGTTCTTTTCTGCCATGGGACTCTCCTCTCTCGAAGGCCGGGAGATTCGACTTCTAGAGTCCGACCGAGGGTAGAGGAGGGTTCCAAGGGCGTAAAGAACAGGCTCCGCGGACCGACCGATTCACGCGTCCTCCGGGCGGCTCGTATCCGAACTGTTGAACACCTCTCCCTTCAAGGCACGGGATTCCGAGCCATCAGGACCCACCGGCAAGCCCCCGGCCAGAGTAATTCGCTCCACCGACCGGTGCATTCCCGGCGGGATGTCGGTGGGAACGAAATGTGCAGTCGCTCGGTTGTCCCAAAAAGCCAAACTGCCAGGTTCCCATCGAAAGCGAGCCGTGAATTCCGGATTGGCTTGGTGCTCGTAGAGCATGGCAAGTAGGTGCCGGCCCTCCTGCCGCGACAACTCCACGACGTGACTTGTGAAATTTGGATTTACGAAAAGCGCCTTCTCCCCTGTCTCGGGATGAACGCGAACCATGGGATGCACGGACTGAATTTCGGAAGACTGGAATTTCTCAACGTATTCCGACGAGAGCTCGCCCCTCGAGATCGGAAGGTGGTTGTGGTGCACCGCATGCAATCCATCGATCAACGAGCGAATCGATTCCGACAATCGCTCATAGGCGACCACGAGGTTGATCCACTGAGTGTCTCCTCCATAGGGCGGAATGACTGCACCACGAAGAATGGAGGCCATGGGCGGATTCGGCACGAAGGTCACGTCGGTGTGCCATCGATTCTCAATCACCGCCCCTCCCATGGTTTCTGATTGCCGGTTGTCGAGAAGCAGAATCTCCGGGTGGTCGGGAAACGCAGCTGGAAGAGTCGGGTGAGCGGGCGTCACCTCCCCGAAATAACGGCCGAAGGCCACGTGCTGGTCGCGGCTGATCTCCTGATCACGAAAGAACACGACCTTCCACCGCAGCCAGATGTTTCGAATGGCCGATACCACCTCGGGTGTCAACGGTTTTGAAAGATCGACGCCTCGGATCTCGGCGCCGATATGACCTGATGCCGGCCGGAACTCGAGCCCGAGATCCTGGTAGGCGTTGGTCGCCATTGCCACTGCACTCGCCATGCATCCTCCTTCGGTCCCCAAGCAGCGTACCACGCCCAAGGCACTCCCCTGCACGACCGGGCCCGCCCCTCCGAGAACCTCCGGCGCCCCCTGCACCCGGCTCCGGAAGCCGCGGGACTGCCTGCGGTACACTGCCTTCCAACCGAGCCTGCAGGACGATTCAAAGGAGACCCATGGCGACCGAACCGAACGCGACCGGGTCATGCTTTTGTGGAACCGTGCGATTCACCATCGCCCCGCCCACCCTTTTCTGCGGGCACTGCCATTGCTCAATGTGCCGCCGCAGCCATGGGGCGGGGTTCGTGACTTGGTTCGCGGTTCCCAATGACCAGTTCCGCCTCGTCGAAGGAGACAACGATCTCGTTCGATTCGCCTCTTCGGATCATGGCACCCGGAGTTTTTGTGCCCGGTGCGGAAGCACCTTATTCTGCGAATCGACACGGCACCCCGACCATATCGATATCGTGCTTGCCAACATGGAAACTTCCATCGACCGCACCCCCGAGACGCACTTCTACTTCGACGACCGAGCGGAATGGTCGTTTGTCGACGATGGCCTCCCTCGACTCGGAGGCACAACGGGCATCGAGCCCCTCACCCCATCGGACAAAACGGGTTAGAACCGGCTCAGGCCACCCCGGCCACTCAATCCTCGCGCAAGCCAAGGGCGTCGGGCGAAGCGGCGAGTTTCCCTCCATCGGCAAGCCACTGCTTGATGACCTTTTCGCCCTCTCGCGGATTGTAGAGATCCTCCTGATAGGACCACTGCCCGTTCCCCGCGTACTCCAGAATGGTCACGCACCCGAATCGATACATCGCATCCCCCCCTTTCGGATCCGGGAGAACCTGCCACGGATAGTAGACAACGCGATCGCCCTCGATCACGTGCCACTCGACCGGGAAGACCATCATGGGCACGGGCTTCATGACCCGTGTGATGACTTCTCGGATTTCCTCCCGTCCTCGAATGGTGCCGAAGGCATGCTCGACCCAAACCCCGTCCTCAGTGTGGAGATCCGCCCAGGCATTCCAATCCCCACTGTCCCCCACCTCGACGAAATGACTCCACGCAGATTCCACCTCCGACCTCGAATGGCTCAATGTTCCATCTCCTCTGTTCCAGTGCCTCGAAACCAAGGGCCTCATCCTGCCGCCCGGACAGGGGGACTCCCTCAACGGAGCGGCCTGCTCAGTCCTGCTCGCGCTCGTCCGCGGATTGAGTCATCAGGGTCTCTTCTAGTAGGTATTCGGGCGGTGTTCGTCGAATTTGCGACTCCGTGCGAGCCCGGAGCTTGTCGGTCTGTCGATCCATGGGAACCGTGGCCCAAAAAACGTCATCTCGAACCGCCTCCACGCACAGTTCTCCCACTTCCGACAGCGGTGCGATGGGGACCTCCTCTCCGGCTGCTTTCGCCCGCGCGAGGTAGTCCGAGAGAGCATCCCGGACGACCGTGCCTCCGTCTCCACGCGAATATCGGTCAGGCCGGTTCGCTCCTGCCTTCCAGATCCCTGTCGCCATCACACCCGGGGAGCGAGTTGATGGAAACAAGATCGAAGCGCCCACCTCCGAGCCGATCTCACGGAGTTGCCCCCAGAGGCATTCGGTCAATGTCGTAACGGCTGCCTTCGTAACGGGATAGATCCCACTGTTGGCAAGAGGGGTGTATCCACCGTTACCCGACGACGTATTGACGACATGCCCTTCGTTTTGCGCCACCAGGGTAGGCACGAACGCATTCATCCCATTGATGACGCCCAGCACATTGACATCGAGGGACCACTTCCAGTCATTGAGGTGATGCTCCCAGAGGTGCCCCTTGGCCCCGGCTCCCACTCCTGCGTTATTGCAGATGACATGTACGGCGCCAAACTTCTCGATCGCTGCATCGCGCACCGAGCACAGCGACTCGAAAGAAGTGACATCCGTCACCCAACCGATCACGTCTTCCGAGGAAATTTCACTCACTGCCGCATCGAGTTCAGCCTCCAAGACATCGGCAAGAACGACCTTCATTCCTTCCGCTAGGAATGCCTCACCTATCGCCTTCCCAATACCTCCGGCGCCCCCCGTCACCACCGCTACTCTGCCCGAAAGATCTTTCACCTCTTCTCCTTCACGTGTCGCGTATCCAATAGCTCGAACGCAACAAGATCATCTTCGACGAACGGCTGCGTCGCCTTTCGAGCCCACGCGAACATCGAAAAAAAAGAAACCGAGAGTCTCAAACCCGCTCGATGACCGTCGCGGTCCCCATTCCGCCACCCGTGCACATGGTGACGAGCCCAGTCTGCTTGTCCTGGCGCTCCATCTCGTCCAGAAGGGTACCGATCAACATGCCGCCCGTGGCACCAATCGGGTGTCCCAGCGCCATGGCCCCCCCGTTGACATTGACCTTGTCCCAATCGACACCGGTATCCTTCAGAAACTTGAGAACGACGGCAGCAAAGGCTTCATTGACCTCGAACAGCTCGATGTCGTCGAAGGTCATTCCCGCATTGTCGAGGCAGCGCTTCGCCGCAGGTCCGGGCGCTGTCAACATGATGACGGGCTCGGTTCCCGCGACGGCCGTCATCACCACGCGCGCTCGAGGCTTCATCCCGTTGGCCTTGGCATACTCGGGTGAAGCGACGAGCACTGCCGACGCGCCATCGACCACACCCGATGAATTCCCCGCATGGTGGACGTGATTGACCTTCTCGACGTTCGGGTATGCGAGCAGTGCCGTCGCGTCAATCGAAAGAGACTGACCTTTTTGGACATGCGCACCCATCTGCTCAAAACTGGGAGGCAACTTGCCAAGATCACTCACCGTCGTTCCAGGACGCGGAAACTCATCATGATCAAGCGCAAGGTCGCCCTCATCGTTCAGGATCGGCACGAGCGCATCACCGAACCTTCCGTCCTTCACCGCCGCATCACAGCGATTCTGGCTGTCCACCGCCAACTGATCGCACTCTTCGCGACTGAACCCCTCGATCGTCGCAATCAGATCGGCCGAGATGCCTTGCGGCACCATGGCGTACTGCTCACGGAGGTGAGCGTTGTTCGCCGAAAAACCGTCGACGTGCATGGATGCCGGCCTCGACATGGATTCCACACCCCCCGCCACGACGAGGTTTTGGAATCCCGCTCGGACCCCCATGGCGGCGAAGTTCACCGCTTGTTGACCGGAACCACAGAAGCGATTCAGGGTCACGCCGGGAGCGTCCAGATCCCATCCAGCATCGAGAGCCGCCATGCGAGCGATATCCATGGCGTGATCGCCACTCCCCGCTCCGCATCCCATCACCACGTCATCGACCTCTGCGGTGTCGAAGCCATTGCGGTCCCGTAGCCCATTCAAAACCTGAGCCAGAATTCGCTGGGGGTGGACCTCATGGAGCCCTCCCGTCGCCTTGCCCTTGCCGCGCGGGGACCGAACGGCATCAATGATCCAAGCTTCTCCTTGCTGCACCGAAATCTCCTTTCGTGTGAGGAACCCCTATCGAGAACCAAAGCTAAAAACGTCTCGCGGAACAAGGTATGGAAGAATGGGCATAGCCTTCAACGCAACCCTCCCTCGGAACCACCGAGAGCAATTCCTGAGAGTTCTCACCACTGGTTGTAGCTGATCACTTCATCCACCGGTCTGCGCGCCGCACGCCGGAATTCCGAACCCATCGTGTAGGCGATGGGAAACAAGCCCGCCTGGACGTGTCTCTCGTAGGGGATACCGAGAAGTTCCGCCATCTCACGCTCACGCAACAAGTGAATCGTCGTCCATGCGCTCCCGAGGCCCCGACTGCGCAGAGCGAGCATGAAATTCCAGACCGCAGGAAGAATCGAACCCCACTGACTCGCCTGATGATACGTGCCTGCCGCTCCCTTGCGGTGAACGTCGAAGCGGTCCTCCTGAACTGGAACGAGGAGAACGGGGACCCTGTGCATATTCAACTTCAGGTACTCCACCGACTCCCCAATCTGTTCTGAGCGAGATCCACCACGCAGGTATTGCTCGCGCCCGGCCGCGATATCCTCCACGTACTGATCCATGGCCGATCGGTAGATTTCAGCTGCATTCTCGATTCGTTCACGATCGTCTATGACGACCCATCGCCACTGCTGATGGTTCGAGCCGTTCGGCGCCTGGAGCGCGATTTCGAGGCACTCCTCGAGCACTGCGCGTTCTACGAGACGCTCAAAATCGAGACGCTTGCGCACAGTACGCGTCGTCGTCAGCAATGCATCGATCGAGAGTTCGGGACTCACGCGCGTATTATAGGTTCACGGCCCTTATCATGGACCCGGAATCTACGGGAGGTGACATGAGCAGCGACATCCGGGCAATGGTTCAGACCGGACCGGAACAACTCGAGTTCCAGAGTTTCGAGCGGCCCGAAATCCGCGAAAACGATGGCCTGCTTCGAATCGAAGCCTGTGGAATCTGCGGGACCGACGCCGAGACCTTCAACGGCGTCATGAAACTCCCCTATCCCGTGATCCCCGGGCACGAACCCGTGGGGTTAATCGAAGAAATCGGCCCTCGGGCAGCTCGACGCTGGGGGGTAGAAGTCGGCGATCGCGTGGTCGTTCAGTCCGACTTCGGGTGTGGACGTTGCCGTGGCTGCATGGATCAACAGGCATGCGTCGTGTCACCCGGCTCCCACGGATTCATGCCCACAGCCATGGCACCGGCGCTCTGGGGCGGTTACGCGGAGATGATGTACCTGGCGCCCGGTTCCGTCCCTCACAAGATCTCCAGCGGGATCGAACCGCGTGTCGCAGCTCTCTACAACCCGTTGGGCGCTGGCTTCGCCTGGGCGGTCACGGCGCCAGGACTGCAGTTCGGAGATTCGATCGCAATCCTCGGCCCCGGCCAACGCGGTCTGGCCTGCGTGATCGCAGCTGCCGCGGCGGGTGCCAGTCAAATTCATGTCACGGGACTCGGATCACGGGACTCGCACAAACTGACCCTCGCACGCGATTTCGGTGCCCACGTGGTGATCGACGTCGAGCGCGAGTCCGCGCTCGAGCGCATCCTCGAGGAAACAGACGGCAGAGGTGTCGACGTGGTGGTGGACACAACGCCTCACGCCACCCAACCTGTCATCGACGCAGTTCGGATGGCCCGTCTGGGCGGCACCATCGTCCTCGCAGGCCTCAAGGGTCGTGGAATCTCCGATTTCCCGACGGATGACGTTGCCCTGCGCTACCAGACCCTCAAAGGAGTTCGAGCCGTCGACTACCAGAGTTTCCAACGCGCGGTGCGTCTGATCGAATCCGGCGAGGTCCCCATCGAGAAGCTCCACACCCACCACTTCCCCCTGGAATCCGCCGTGGAAGCGGTTCGAACCCTCGCCACTCCCGAGGATCGGCCCGCCATCTCCATCACCGTAGAGCCGTAGCCCTCGAGACATCCATGAAAATCACCGAGGTCGCAACACACGTCGTCGCCAATCCGCCGCCCCACTTCGGCGGCCAATACTTCGTTTTCCTGATCCTTACAACCGATGGCGGCGTCAAAGGCGTGGGAGAGGTCTACGGTGCCACGTTCGGCCCACACACCATGACCAGGATGATTGAAGACGTCTGCGAGCGACGCGTGATCGGTACCGACCCCTTCAAGATCGAAAAGCTTTGGCGCAACGTCTATGGCTCGGGTTATACGCTACGACCGGACGTATCTCTCATGGGTGTCCTGAGCGGAATCGAGATGGCCTGCTGGGACATCATCGGCAAAGAACTGAACAAACCCGTCTACGAACTCCTGGGCGGCCAGGTACACGAGCGCTTGCGAACCTATACCTACCTCTACCCCGACGAGGGAGAGACCGACGATTTCTACGGCGACGCGGATCGCTCGGCTCAGCGGGCAGCAGAGTACGTCGACCTCGGCTTCACCGCGGTCAAATTCGACCCGGCAGGTCCCTACTCGGTGTACGACGGCAGGCAACCGAGCCTGGAAGACATCGCACGTTCCGTGGAATTCCTGAGAAGAATCCGCGAAGCCGTGGGGACGCGAGCCGACCTCCTTCTGGGAACTCACGGACAATTCACTGCGGCCGGCGCGATTCGCCTGGCCCGGCAACTCGAGCCCTACGACCCGCTCTGGTTCGAAGAGCCGACCCCCCCCGAAAACCCCATGGAGATGGCCCGGGTCGCGCGACAGACCTCCATCCCCATCGCGACGGGCGAACGATTGACCACCAAATACGAGTTCGCCCGCGTGCTGGAGAGTCAGGCCGCGTCCATCCTACAGATGGCCCTCGGACGCGTCGGAGGACTCCTCGAGGCCAAGAAGATCGCCGGTATGGCGGAAGCCCACCAAGCCCAGATTGCACCGCACCTCTACTGTGGGCCCATCGAGGGTGCAGCGAACATCCAGATCAGCACCTGTAGCCCGAACTTCCTGATCCTCGAAGGAATCCAGACCTGGGGCGGCTTTCACGCCGAGCTCCTTGAACGACCCATCCAATGGGAAGAGGGATATGTCATCCCTCCTGATGAGCCCGGGCTCGGCGTGGAATTGAACGAAGAAATCGCACGGGCGCACCCCTACCACGGGAAGGCCCTGCATCTGGAGATGTCCGAAGTGCCCACCTGACGCTTCCATCGGGGAGCGCACGAGGATACTGAGGCAATGCGGCTGGGATTCAGGCTTCCCGGCGTCGGGCCAGTTCCTCCATCCACGAAGCAGGCAACTGCCCGACGAAGGTGGCCATGTCCCAGTACTCGCGCCACGCGGTAATTTTCCCCTCCTCGAGTTCGTGGATGGCCATGACGGGTAACGCAGGCTTCTCACCGCTGGGCAGGTGCCAGACCTCGACCCTTTCGGTCATGACCACATCGCCCTGAGCAAGCACTCTCGTGACGCCCGTGACGAAAGCATCCAATCCCCCCAGAGCCTGGGTGAGTTTCTTCTCGATGGCTGCGGGCCCGCGTGCATCGGAATCAGGCACCACGGGCATGTCGCGGTAGAGACCGTCAGCGCTGAACATTGCACCCACCGCGGCGAAATCCATGGCATCCAGCGCGCCGAAGAAACGTTCAACCTGATCGAGATTTGCTTGGGTCTGGGCGTCGCATCGTGACCGCGCCAGGTCGAAGGGCTTGTCGGAACTCATGGGCCTCTCTTGCGGGGTGGGTTCTGTGGGGGGATGCGCGGCTGGATCTTCCATCCTAGGCCGGAGGATCGCTCAGGAGCAATCCCCTCTCCCCATGCACGATGTCTCGAAACGTCCACGCCCGGTGCCGGTTCACACGATAGCTCCTGTTCGACTCGGGGGTCCCAGCGGCGTGGTATTCTGGTCGACGGCACCCTTCAGTACCGGGAAACACCAGGTTCGGAAATTCATGACTTCGCCGACCGCGCCCGAAGAACTCTCTCCCATCACTCTGGGCCGAGCCCAACGTCCCAAGGTCCTCTCGAAGAGCCAGGTGCGGGCCTACGAGCACGATGGATTCGTGGTCGCCGAGGGTCTCGTGGATTCGAGCTGGCTGGACCGACTCCGAAAGGCAACCGACGAATTCATCGAGAAGAGCCGTACCCTCACCGAATCCAACCCACTCTTCGACCTCGAACAGGGTCACACTTCCGAAACACCGCGCCTCCGAAGGCTGGTTTCACCCGCGGACCTCCACCCCACCTTCTGGGAATTCATCAGCGAATCGGTTCTCGTGGACGTCGTCGAAGATCTCATCGGACCCGACATCAAATTTCACCACAGCAAATTGAACTTCAAAGCCCCACACGGCGGTGAAGAGGTTCGCTGGCATCAGGACATTCAGTTCTGGCCCCACACCAACTACAGCCCGCTCACCATCGGCGTCTTCTTGAGTGACGTCAGCGAGGACATGGGGAATGTGGGTTTCGTGCCCGGAAGTCACGAGCGAGAACTCTTCGACCAATACGAGGGCGACGACTGGGTGGGGTGTCTATCAGACGCCGATGTCGAACGGGCGAAGATCGAGCGCGCTGTGTTTCCCACCGGATCGGCGGGGACACTTACCATTCACAATTGCCGCACGGTCCACGGATCAGCCCCCAACCACTCGAACTGCGAACGGCCGCTCCTGCTTCAGACCTACGCGGCAGCTGATGCCTTCACCTACACGGATCTCGTAGCCAAGAGCCCGCGCGGAGATACCCTGATCCGCGGTCGAGCCGCGCGGTGGGCGCGCCACGACCCGCGCCCCTGCCAGGTCGGGCCCTCCCGGGTTCGCACGATCTTCGAGGTTCAGCAGCGCGAAACCTGAGAGCAAGGCCGAAAACCGCCTCCCCAACCCCGATCAGGCAGGCCGGGATTGGGGAGGCTCCCGTGCAATCAGTAGACCCAGATCGCAACGGGAGTGGAGTTGTTTCCTTCATCCCACTCGGTGATGGTGTCATGAGGGTCCACGATGGCACCCAGAAAATAGGTCGAGCCCTTCGTGAGAGTGGCCGGAAGGGTCAGGCCACGATCCGTTGTATAGACGGTGTTTCGACCCACAGTAATGGTTCGCGTATCCAGCAACGTGTCAGAGACCGTGATGTTGTCGTTGCTCGAAACCACGTACCAAACCAGCGGTGAGCGGGAGGCGTTGCCGTTGTTCTCGAAGCTGACTTCGAGAAAGACTTCCGTCTGCGCCGGCACCGCATAGACGCGGTAGCCATCGGGATTTTCGAACCATCCGTAACTCGAGCCACCGGAGTTTCTCAACACGCGGGTCCAGTCGTGAATGCTGTATCCGCCCGAGGATCCCACGTGGCGCCAGTGAACGACTCCGAGGTCCGTGACGTTGCTCGACACGGATCCATATAGATCAACCGCGCCGTTCGCTGCGTCCTCTCCGGCATAGAAAGTCGCCTGACCCTTGTTCAGGTGAATATGCGTCGAATCGTCTCCCATCACGTTGTACGTGCCACTCTCGTGATGGAGCCCCAGTACGTGCCCGAATTCGTGAATCCCCACGGTATGGAGTGAGGGATTCGTGCCGCCGTAGGCCATCAATCCAGCCATGGCTTCCCCCACATACCAGGAGTGGTCCAAGTCCAGAAGGACATCCGCCTCGATCATGGATCCACAAACGTGCCAATAGACGGTCACTCCGCTGTGCCCGGACAGCCAATATTCGCTTCCGGTCGCCCAGACCTCATTCTGAAAATTTCCGGTCCTAACCGAAGAATCGCCCCAACTGAGAGAGAAGTTGAAATTGGCAGGACCATCGTTCCAGGCATCCCTCACCGCACGCATCACGTCCCGAGCAACCGAACCTGCAGGGAACGTCCCGGAAGCCATTCTCATGGTGGCTGAACCGGACCCCCATTTGACCTCGGATCCGCACGAAGTCTTCACCGTGTAGGCCTGTCCTGAAACTGCCAGCAAGCAGGTCAGAAAGAACGAGGCAAGTAGGACTTTCATCGTCATTTTCCTCCCGAAGTGACGGGGCTGTTTAGCTTCGACTAGAACACTCGAACGATTTCGGACTCGAACCGCCATCACGCACCCTCCTCTTCCGGCGCCGAAACCACGGGCGCCTCTTGCAGACCCCCGAAGGGTTTGGCAGTCGGCGCGGGAACCTGGAAGGGTTCGCCTGGGACCAGATTTGGAACCGCAAGGGAAGGCACCTCTCCGCCGATGTTGGATTCCGCTTCGACCTGGAGCCGGATCCATGCGAGAAAATCATCGAGTCGAAGAGACTCACCCGCCGGATAGACCCGGTAGCCCTCGCCTTCGGAGCCGTCGCCCGATCCACTCGCGTCCCCGCCGCCCGCGTATCGCACCTCGTATCCGCCCACGAGATTGTGCTCCACTTCGTATAGGGAATGAGCGCCCCCGACCACGATCTCTCCGTTGGGATGAATCGACAATTCGCGCCCGTCCTCGGTGAAGACGAAGCCATTCACCACTCGGAAGCGCCCGTCGGCACACCCCACCAGCGGACACTGCACTTCGCCATTGCGGCGGATCATCAGAACACTCCGCTCTCCCGGATCGAAAAGCGTCGTTTCCGACACTCCGAAAATCGCATCTTCCACGAAGGCCACGCCGCGCTCTTCGTCGACCTCCACCTCAGCGGGAAGCGTTTCGTTGTGGAGGTCGGTGAGGTCGATCTCCAAACGCCCGACTCCACCGGCCAGTCGGAGCACCAGATTCCGGTGGGGCTCCTCGTAATGCCCCTTCAAAACTTCGTCGATCGCGTAGGTGACATAGGTATGAGGGATTTGAACCTCACCCTCTGAGTCCGCATAAGAGACATCGATGACTTCGGCGAGCACCACCAACTCGGCGTCCCCGATGAAATCGACCACGCTTCGCCCTCCCGTCGGTTCGAGATGACACGCCGAGCAGAATCCGACGACGGCCCAGAGGCTGGCTAGAGTCCGGTTCATGGTTCCTTCTCCCGTGATTGCCCAGGCATCAGGCGTGGGCTATCCGCGGGCTATTTCAAGGCGCGTGCCAGGAAGCTTCGACCTCTAAGTCCGTCAGAATGAGCTTCACTGCGCGTTGGGAACGACCGAGACACGTTCGGAACCAAGACGCTACCGGGGTGGGATCAAATTGATACCCCTTCAAATCCATCCAGAGTCGCAACCAGGCCTTACGATACGAATGAGGGGCTGAGGGCTACCGCTGACCGGGTCCCCTTCGGGCCCATGTCGGAATCGGTAGAATGTCGCCGACGCCAAGGCGTCGGGAGGAATTTCTGTGCCCCGAACCCGGTCCCAGGAAATCCGAGAGCAGCTCGGTCATCCCATCGTCGATTGCGACGGACACCTGATCGAGTTGCTCCCCCACTACCTCGAGATCCTGGCGGAAACAGCGGGTTCCGAATTGGCCGACCAGGTCGCGACTGGATTGTATGCGGGCCCGCGCTGGCTCGGAGGCGACGGCCTGGACGAAGCAAAGCGCCGCGACGAGCGTCGGGTCAAGGGCAGTTGGTGGGCGATGCCGACTCGCAGCGCAAGAGACTGTGCCACCCCATTGCTACCACGACTGCTTCACGAGCGCATGGACGAACTGGGGATCGACTTCACCATCCTCTACCCCGGCCTGGGACTCATCCTCCCGACCCAACCCGACGCCGAAATCCGACGCGCCACCATCCGCGCCTTCAATCGATACGCGGCCTGCACCTACGGCGACTATTCCGATCGCATGACCCCGGCGGCGGTGATCCCCATGCACACCCCCGAGGAGGCCATCGACGAACTCCAACACGCGGTGGGAGAACTGGGACTCAAGGCCATCTCCATCCCCCCGGGTGTCTGGCGCCCCATCCCCGCATTGCACCGAGAGCACCCAGACGCCTATCCGGATGCCGGTTGGCTGGACAACTACGGGCTGGATAGTGCCTACGACTATGACCCTTTCTGGGCCCAATGCCTCGAGCTTCGAGTGTCCGTAACTTCACACGGAGGTGTCGTCTCCAACCTTCCCTGGCACGGCCGCTCGATCTCGAATCACATGTTCAACCACATCGGCACTCACGCCTACCAACAGAGCCTCCTCTGCAAATCCATCCTCCTGGGGGGGGTGAGCCAGCGTTTTCCGGATCTGAATTTCGGCTTCCTCGAATGTGGGGTCGGGTGGGCATGCAATCAATACGCAGACATGATTGGCCACTGGGAAAAACGAAACCCCACAGCACTGGAAAACCTCGATCCATCCAAGCTCGACCGACCGCAGTTTCTCGATCTGATCCAGCGCTATGGGGATCGCCCGTTTCCAGGAGAGCCCCACCAGATGAGCGTGGGGCTACTCGGCGCCCCCATCGATCACGACGAACTCGACGAATTCGCCGCCCTGCAGATTTCCAACGCGTCCGACTTCAGGGAGCGATTCACTCGCTCCTTCTATTTCGGATGCGAAGCGGATGATCCCGTCAGCGCATGGGCATTCGATGAGCGAGTAAACCCGTTTCAGGCCAGACTCCGGGCAATGTTCGGGTCCGACATCGGGCATTGGGACGTGATCGAGATGGATCGCGTCGTAGAAGAGGTCTACGAGATGGTCGACCGAGGCACCATCAACGAAGAGGACCTCAGGGAGTTCACGTTCGAAAACCCGGTGCGACTCCATGGAAGCGCGAACCCGTCCTTTTTTGACGGCACGCCAGTAGAGTCAGCTTCTCGGCGGATGCTCCAATCGAACACCATCGCACCCGCGACAAACCAAGACGCGCAGAGAGCCTCCTCCTGACCCCCTCGCTCAAGAAGATGCGCCGGCCTCGTTCGTTCCTTCCACGAAAACCGTCTGAGTGGGGAATGCCAACCGGATTCCGAGATTGTCGGCCAACCTCATGATTTCCAGCAGGAGCCGCTGCCGTTCCATGAGCTCTGACTCCCAGCTCGGAACGACCAGGAAGAAATACAGCAGCACCGGAATCCCACTCTCTCCGAAATCTTCGACGACCACGTGAATCTTCTCGTTCCACGTCACCTGATCATCGCGAATCATCGAACGAACGCCTTCCGTGAAAGCTTCCACTGTCTCGATTGGCGTCTCGCAATTCAAAACCAGGCGCGTCTTCACCCGGCGATATCGGCGCCGGCCCATATTATCCACGACAGTATTCACGAGTTCGCTGTTCGGAATGGAGACCAGCGAATCGTAGAAAGTGCGAATCCGCGTACTCCGAAACCCAACGCCCTCGACGTTGCCTTCCACGGAGGCCGCCTGGATCCAATCACCGACTCGAAAAGGCCGCTCGAACATGATCACGATGGAACCGAGCAGATTGGCCATGCTCTCACGAGCGGCGAGAGCAACGGCGAGACCGCCGATTCCCAGGCCGGTCAGAACCGAATACGCGGGAAGCCCCAGGCGTTGGGCACCTTCTACCGCGATCGCTGCGGATCCAATCAACGCCACAAAACGCAGGCCCAATCGAACGAGTTGGCTATCGATACTGCGAACCCGCAGGTGTTGGGCAGAAATCAGCAATTCCGCCATTCCCCCTGCAACGAGCCACACCGCTCCAATTCCGGCCATGTAGAACACAGCCCCGAGCGAAAGGCTCAAAGCCTTCAATACCCCCCCTGTGATGTTGAAACACTCGTCGGCTGTAAATTCGACTGCGGTTACAACGACCATCACAGCCAACGGCCGCAGCGAAGCCTTCAGGCTGGAACGGCTTTCGGGACCGGGCTCCTCGTGTTCGGTCCAGTGCCAGATGAGGAGCAACAGTGCCCCACCGAGAAAAAGACTCACCATCAGGCCAAGCCACTGCCAGACTGCCTGATCGAGAACGAGTGAATGCGACCAGTCAGGCAGACTGTCGAACCAGGGAGTCGCTGGAAGCAGCCAGTGTCCGGGCGCCGAAATATAGAAGGTGTAAAGACCTCCCTCGGCATTGGATCGATAGGGCACATCCTTTACCCGGGCAAAGAAATCGCGGATACGGCTCACTGTATCCTGCGAAAAGAGATAGGAGCCCGCGTGGGGACCGGCCGATGCGAATTCGATGAAGATCTCGGTATCGGGAATTGCCCAGAATTCGCTTCCCTCCGCCTCCATCGCGTCGGCATCGGGAATCTCAGCGTACGGAGGCAGAGGAATGCGATCGAGCACATCCTTCAGCATCAGGACCGTCTCGAAGCCAGTGTCCTGAACGAGTTCCGGAGCCACACTCTCGAGATCCAGACACTCGATGGCGTGATCGAAATGAGACTCGGCCTCTCGAACGATCTTGGCGTTCTCCTCGAAGGATCCGCCCCCCGACCTCATTTCGCGCAGGAGTGCGGCTCCCGCGTCGAGGCTCTCGACAAAACTCTTCAACGTGGCGCGAGGACTCGAGCGATCCGGTGGCTTGAGGGGATTGAAGCGCTCGCCCTTACTCTCTCCGGCAGCGAGCGAAAGCATCACGACAACCGAAGCGAGCACCAGCATGCGCGATCTACGGATCACCCTGGTCTCCATGGTTTCGCCACGATGAGTTCGCACATCTCCTAGCACCGAAAGGCACGACACTACTCAGTAAGAAGACGCTGTTCCGAAGCGATCGACTCACTGACCACCCGCATATTCAGCACCAGGGGCAGGTAGAGGGTCATGTCCATCTTATTACGACCCGGGACCGGATAACCATCGAGCTCCTCGTAGGTGAGTTCGAGATCGAGTTTCCGAACGCCTATGGGATAGTCGGCCAGAGTTCCAATGCTGGCCATCAGCCGCAAGTCGTCGGTCTTGAAATAGAGCTCTCCATCGAAGTGTCTCTTCGTCCTCTCTCGGGGGATCACGCGAATCCGATAAACGGGCACCCCTTCGAATTCGACTTTCCCCGACAACTCCAGGCGGTAGTGTTTGCGGCCTTCGTCGCCGAACATCCGATACGTGGGGCCCGAGCCGCCGTCGCCCATCGGTTGGCAATCTTCGCGATCGGCCTCCTCGCCATCGATGGTGCAACTCAGAACCTCGACCCGGGTTTTCTTGCCCGCATAGGCCCAGACGTCCTGCAGCATGACCTTGCTCTTCTTCAGCTCACCATCATCGGGATCGAATTCGCGCACGGTCACTTTTCGGCGGGAGTAATTGCCCGGGTATTTCTCTCCAAACGCTGTGGCGCTGCGGTAGATTCGGTCCAAGATCTCGGCGTCCGTGGGGGAGGCCATGGACGCGGGAGCCGCCCCGACGACGAGCAGGTAGGCGGCCAAGCTCCAGAAGATCATTCGAATTTGCTCCTCCCAATCAGACGCCAGAACCGCGGCATTCTAACCCGGTGGGCGCCCCGAGCCCGACAAACCACTGAAATCGTGCCCTCAAGGAAAAGCCGTCGCCCCTCGACCGCAAATCGAGGAAGCCGTTATTATGGAAGGGCATAATTTCATACCCGTGAGGAGGCAACCATGCGCGAATTCGACATCGCAATTCGAAACGGCACCATCGTCGATGGCGCTCGAAACCCACGCTACCGAGGCGACGTGGGGATCAAGGACGGCCTCATCACACATCTGGGGCGTATCGGACCGGGCCAGGCGGATCGCGAGATCGACGCGACCGGGCTCGTCGTTGCTCCGGGCTTCATCGATCTCCACACCCACTACGATGCCCAGGTCTTCTGGGATCCCTACCTGACAACCTCCGGTTGGAACGGCGTCACCTCGGTGGTCATCGGCAACTGCGGATTTGGCTTTGCCCCCACGAAAAAGGATCTCCGCCACCGCGCCATGGAATCCATGACCAAGGTTGAGGCGATCCCCATGGCGACCATGGAGGCCTCGATCCCCTGGGACTGGGAAACCTACCCAGAGATGTTGGACAGCATCGATCGTCAGCCCAAGGCCGTCAATCTTCTCCCCTATGTGGGCGTCAACCCGCTCCTGATTTGGGTGATGGGGCTCGAGGATGCAAAAGCAGGCCGCAAGCCCACCGACTCCGAGCATGCCGAGATGGCTCGTCTCCTCCACGAGGCGATGGACGCCGGTGCCTGCGGCTGGTCTTCCCAGACACTCGGAACCGCCGGCGACCCGAGCGTCCCCACCATGGGAGGCGCGGCACAATCGGACTTCGACGGATCCCCCATGCCCTCGGACGTGATGTGGCCCGAAACGCAGCTCGTACTTGCGAAGGTTCTCGGAGACCGCGGCGAAGGATTCATCGAGCTTTCGGCTGCGGGCATGCCTCACGAACATTGGGAGCAACTGGCCGAGATCAGCGGCGCCCCCATCATCTATCAGGCTCTGCCGGCCTCCGGCGTGATGATCGAAATGCACGACGCACTGCTCGGTTGGTTCCGCAGCTGCCACGAACGTGGCCTCAGAATCTACGGCCAGGGCATCACACAGAACCCACCTCTCGTGTTCACCTTCGACTACTGGGATCTGTGGGGACCCGTCTGGGATGAATTCACAGGGCCCAACGTCCCCAACGACGTAAAGCTCGCCAATTTCGCTGATCCTGCCGTGCGCGAGAAGCTCAAGGCCGAACCGCTCCGACATCAATTCATCGGCGGCGTCGACGAGGCCAGCGTGGTCGAGAGCGAAACCGCAGGAAATCTGGCCGGGAAGACCATCGGACAAGTCGCCAAAGAACTCAACAAACATCCCGTCGATGTCGTCTGTGACATCGTCGCTGGCGACGGTCTCAAGACAATTTTCCAGACCACTCAGTTCGACATTTCGCTAGAGGGCATAAAGCAACTCATCGATGACCCCTACGTGATTCCCGGACTCTCGGACGGTGGAGCCCACCTCAAATATTTGGCGGCGGGTAGCTACGCGACGGAGTACATCTCACGATACGTTCGCGACCATGGGTTCACGACTCTCGAAGAGGCCCATTGGCGGTTGTCAGCGCTGCCGGCCTTCTGCGCCGGCTTCCGCGACCGCGGAACGCTTCGCGAGGGCTCAGCCGCTGATATCGTGGTCTACGACTACGAAAACCTCGACTACGAGTTCCCGAACTTCCGGTCCGACCTGCCGGGAGACGAGTACCGGATCGCCTCTGCGGGTGAGGGATACCGCTACGTGCTCGTAAACGGACAAATCACCATCGAGGACGACCGCCAGACCGACGTCTATTCGGGCGCACTGCTTCGCAGGGGCGTCGGAGCCGCTCGCTGAGCCAACACATCGTGGCACCGGAAAACAACACAACACTCGACGCGGTGGTGGTGGGTGCCGGTTTCTCTGGCCTCTACATGCTCCACAGACTTCGAGACATTCTCGGACTCGATGCCCGTGTCCTCGAGGCAGGAGACGGGGTCGGTGGAACTTGGTACTGGAACCGCTACCCGGGCGCTCGCTGTGATTCAGAGAGCTACTACTATTCCTATTCCTTTTCCGAAGACCTTGAACAGGAATGGGAGTGGACGAGTAAATATCCCGACCAGCCCGAAATCCTCCGCTACCTCGAACACGTCGCCGACCGCTTCGACCTTCTGCGCGACATTCAACTCGAAACGCGTGTCACCGAAGCAGCCTTCGATGCTGAAACGAATCGCTGGAAGATCTTCACGCAGCGTGGAGAGCATTTCGAAGCCAAGTTCCTCATTACTGCAGTCGGTTGTCTATCTGCCGCCAACATTCCAGATATTCCCGGCCTAGACGACTTCGACGGGGATTGGTATCACACGGGCGCTTGGCCACATCAGGGCGTTGATTTCAGCGGAAAACGAGTTGGACTCATCGGTACGGGATCAACCGGAATCCAGGCCACACCGGTGATCGCGGCCGAGGCCGACCACCTGACCGTATTTCAGCGAACGCCCAACTTCAGCGTTCCCGCTCGAAATGCTCCTCTCGGCAAGGAGCAATGGGCAACCATCAAATCCGACTACCGTGACATTCGCCGTCGCACCCGGGAGACGTCATCGGGCTTTCCCTACAAACCGGTTGAGCGATCGGCCCTGCAGGCAACCCAGGCCGAACGCACGGAAGTCTACGAGGACCTTTGGGGAAAGGGTGGATTCTCATTCCTCTGGGGTTCCTTCAACGACGTCATGAGAGACAAGGAAGCAAACGACACCGTTGCGGAGTTCATCCGGGACAAAATCCGCGAGGTCGTCAAGGACCCCGTCGTTGCCGAGCGTCTGCTTCCCGTAGATCACCCCTACGGAGCCAAACGACCCCCCATCGACACCGATTACTTCGAGACCTTCAACCGCAAGAACGTCACTCTGGTCGACATCCGTCAGGATCCCATCACCGCGATCACGCAAGACGGCCTCCACACAAAGAACGCCGAATTCGAACTCGACACACTCGTTCTCGCCACGGGCTTCGATGCCATGACCGGGGCGCTCCTGAACATCGATATCCGTGGCTCGGAAGGCCTGCGACTCGCGGACAAATGGGTCGAGGGACCTCGCACCTACCTCGGCCTACAGGTCTCGGGCTTCCCGAACCTTTTTACCATTACGGGACCGGGCAGCCCGTCGGTGTTGACCAACATGCCCGTTTCCATCGAACTCCATGTCGAGTGGATTTCCGACTGCATCCAGCACATGCGCGACAACGCCTTGGAAACCATCGAGGCCTCCCAGGAAGCCGAGGATCGGTGGGTCGAGCACGTCAGTGATGTCGCCAAAGAAACCCTGCTCGGCCAAGCGGACTCCTGGTATCTCGGCGCCAACATCCCCGGCAAGACCCGGGTGGTCATGCCGTACCCAGGTGGACATTTCGAGTACCGAAAACGCTGCGAAAAAATCGCCCGAAACGGTTACTCGGGTTTCGACTTGAGCCGGTAGCTCCTACGAAACCGAAGGCAATCCCGCCGAGCCACTTCGCCCGAGGGCAGGCAGAGTCGCCTATGAACAGTCGCGAATCACGCGGCACAGACCTGGCGCTCTACTTTTTTTCATTCCTATCGGGTGTGGCGGCCCTCTCCTACGAGGTGGTTTGGACCAAGCTCCTGTCACTGGCGTTCGGGAGCACGACTCTCGCGGCCAGCGCGACATTGGCCGGATTCATGGGCGGCATGGGAGTCGGGGCCTGGGCGTATCACCGCGTCCTCGCTCGCTGGCACTCGCCGATCACCCTATATGGGATCCTGGAACTGGGAATCGCGCTCGCGGCACTCTGCGTGACACTCGGCTTGCCCAGCCTTCCTGGGTTGTTTGCCGATACTGCAGAAGCCCTCCCAGCCGGTGTCGGGCTGGACCTCGGACGGGTCCTGTGCGCATTCGTCGTACTTTCCCTACCCGCAGTTCTCATGGGGGCAACCTTCCCGGCCCTGTGCGCCGCGATGATTCGAGGACCCTCGGGCGTAGATCGCCATCTGGGATGGCTATACGGACTGAACACACTGGGCGCTGCAACTGGAGCACTCCTTGCCGGCTTCCTTTGGATAGAACTCTCCGGACTCAAGGCCACTGTCTGGTTCGGAAACTCCCTCAACATCCTCGTCGGCGTCGCATCGCTGCTCCTCTCCCGACACATGCGAAAACTCGACAACCCCTCCGCAAGTGTTGAACCAAAACCGGACGGAACCAGAAACCCATTGGGCTTTGCACTCGTCGCAGGGGCTCTCTTCATTTCAGGATTCGCGACATTTGCCTACGAAATCGTATGGTTTCGAACGCTTCGATACCTGTTCGCCAACAACACGTATGCGTTCACCATCATGCTCGTGGTGTTTCTGACAGGTCTCGGCATCGGGAGCCTGACTTTCAGAAGGATCTCTCGGCGGGTGCCCGCCGAGTTCGCCCTCGCCGGGTGCCACATGGCAATCGCCGTCTTATCACTCGGCGGGATGGCACTCGCATCCATTGCAATCGCCACTCCCAGCATCGAGGGTCAGATCAGCGCTTTTTCCCCACTCGTCGGAAACCTCGCATGGTGGCAACGCCTGCTCCTCTTTTCGGCATCGGGATTCGCGATCCTCCTACCCGCAACATGGCTCATGGGGTTGGCCTTCCCCCTGGCAAGCGCCTTGCTGCTCGGGGACGCGAAAACCGCAGACCAGGTCGGCCGAAACGCGGGTCTCGCGGTGTTCTTGTCCAACGCTGGCAGCATCCTCGGAGCATTCGCTTCCGCCGTCTGGTTGATTCCAAGCCTCGGAACGGTCGCCAGCCTGCAGATCATCGCTTGCGTGAGTCTCGCGCTGGGGGTCGCTCTCGTCACACCGGCAAGAGGACGGGATGCTCTCCGTTTCACATGCTCCGCGATCGCCGTCCTGATGAGTGGCTTTTTCATGCTCATCCTTCCCGAGCGCATCGGTTTCGTCGGCGCGGGTAACCAGCGATCCATGGACACAGCTCAGCTCATCTACGAAAACGAAGGCGACCTCGCGACAGTGCAAGTATGGAGATTCGGATTGGGGCGTTCCGCCATGGGGATGGCGATTGACGGAACGATCATCGGCTCCAACACTCCCATCTTCAAGAGAATGGACAAGAAACAGAAACTCCTTGCCCATCTACCCATGGCCCTCGATTCAAACATTCAAAGAACTCTGAACATCGGCCTGGGCTCAGCATCGACGCTAAAATCACTCTCCGCCTATTCCGGAGTCACGGCCCTAGACGCCATCGAAATCAACGGCGCCGTCGTCGAGGCAGCACTCTTGTTTCCCGAATCCTCGGTTCTGTCCGACGTACGCGCCAAAGTTCATGTCGATGACGCGATCCATTTCCTCCTTCGAAGCCAGGGCCGTTACGACCTCATCGTATCCGACGGAAAACTCGCAAGGGGATTCTCAGGAAACGCGAAATTGCTGAGCACAGAGTTCTACGCTTTGAGTTCCCAGCGTTTGACTCCGAGTGGTCTCTTCGTTCAATGGATCCCTCTCGATTCAGCAGGCGACTTCCGAACCGTTCTCCGGACGTTCATGGAGTCGTTTGAATACGCAGCGGCCTACTTCGACCCGCCGACCCTGCTGCTGCTGGTGGGCTCCAACCAACCGATCCAAGGTAGGAAAAACCTGACAAACGACGATTCACTGCAACTCCGAACAAAAGACGAAATTGCAGCGCTAGGCATCTCTGGAGCTTCGGCCCTTCGAGCTCGACGCGTCGCTGGAAAGCGAGCACTACTCAGCGTGGCCGAGGGCGCCCAGGTGAACTCTTGGAATCACCCGGTTTTGGAGTTCTCCTCGTTCCGGACCCCAGACCGGCCAGGGGAGATCTTGAGCGACAACTGTTCACTGCTCCTCGAGGCCAGGACGTTCGAGGCCCAGCAGCTCCAAACCATCCCGCCCTCCCGGGAACTCCAGGCCATGGCGGAGTACCACGAGGCAGCCTGCGCGTTCTTCCGCAACGACGACACAGCCGCTCGACGACTTTCCGGCGCGGCGGTCCGGATCGACCCGTTGAATGGAGGAGCAATGGAACTCTACAAGAAGCTCACCCCACCCATGCCCGAACCCTCCAATCGCTAAACTCCTTCTTCGAAACCGACGGTCTTCAGCGCATCCTCCGGAAATTCGTTCTGCATCATCAAGCGCATTTTTTCTGCGGCCATGGGAACGATCTTACGAGCTTGGAGCCCGCTCCGAATCAGTTCCAAGATGGGCTCGTGATGGACGGCACTGAGTCGGCTACGACGCAACCAGCCTCGAAATTCACGGGCCCATGAATCTAGATTTTTCATACTGATCGCCATCGCCATCACAAAGTCACGGGGCTCATTAGGATGGGCGACAACCCGGCAGAGCTTATTCTTTTCCTCGTCGTCGTCGTAACGCGACTCGATGTAGCCCGCAACCGAGGCACTGAACACCTGTTGGCACATCACCATGGATTGCAGC
The DNA here is from genome assembly GCA_022447545.1 of Myxococcota bacterium. Lineage (GTDB taxonomy): Bacteria > Myxococcota_A > UBA9160 > UBA9160 > SMWR01 > JAKVBI01. The sequence continues at coordinate 69,593 of JAKVBI010000017.1, read as the reverse complement.
GTGACCCTTTGACCTTCGAACAACGGACGAACCTCACGTCGAGACAAACCGTCTGCCGTACAATCGACGTAAAGCGCATCGGGATGGGCGGGCAGTTCGCCTCCCTCCAGAACGATCAACGAGGGCTCGACACGAACCACCCTTCCCATGCGAACGACGTGGCGGACTCGCCGCATCTGCTCCAACTCCACGGAACTCACAGTTGCGCAGCGATAACGGGTGGGCCAAACCCCTTCGTCCAACCGAAGAATGCGACCTCGAGACTCCAGAGAAACGAAGAGTTCATCCACGGTCTCTGCATCCCTGAAGCTTTCCATATTCGAACCGAGACCATCCCTGGACATCCGACCGGGTTGAATGTGTGCCCGATTGAGCAGCCATGCGTCGTTGCTCACGATCCAGGTTACCCGGTCCGGATCTATTCCCCGGTCCAATAGAAACAGCACGGCATCCATTCCCGTCTTGCCCGCACCGATGATCACGTATTGGGGGGACGGCTTCCGAATGTTTGGAAGATCGTTTGGGGGCACCACACTGACCTCGGGTGCAACGTCATACTCAGGGTCGCGAATGGATGGAACATGTACGTCCATATAGGTCGAGTCCACGATTTTCTTCCGAACCTCGACCTGATATTCCAGTTCCTGATCGACCAGCGAGACAAAATGCCCTCCCTCCCGGACTTCGCACATGGGAAAGTGAATCAACTTGCCGGTACCGACCAACTTTTTCATGACGCGTTCGTAGTAGGCGAGAACCTCAGTACCCGAGGCCAGACTCGCGCCTCCCGTACCAAGTATTTCCGAATTGACGCCGTAATATGCTGCAGGTTGATGAAGGGACACGAACGAGTAGGCATCATTCCAATGCCCTCCTGGCTTGGCGTGCCGATCAACCATGATGAGGCGTTGCGTTGGATCCTGAAGCATGACTTCATCGGCAAAGGCCATTCCCATGGCGCCGGTGCCGATGATCAGATAGTCGGCCTCGAGCTCACGGACCGTCACGATTGACCCCGGCCAGGATTCTGAAGCATCTACCTGCTCCTCCACCCAGTGAACCAACAAGCTCCTTTGCGCTCAATCATCGCATCCATAACGAAACCTCCACCTACCAACCGTCGACGTGAAGCGAATTTTCGGGTTCTCGACCCGAGGCCGCTTTGAAGTCGGTGCCCTGTGTATAGGCGACGGGACTCAAAGCGCACTGCATGATTTCCGAGTAGGGAATGTCGAGCAACTCCGCGATCTCCACCTCGAAACGCAGGTGAAGAGTCGTCCAGGCCGTTCCCAAGCCGCGGGCTCGAGCAGCGAGCATAAAACTCCAGAATGCCGGTAGGATCGAGCCGTAATGGCTTGCCCGGGAAAGATCGCCCATTGGGCCCTCCATGGCTGGAAGCCTCCCTTCGATACAGGGAATCACCAGAGCCGGCACCCGATGGAGATTCTCGGCCAGGGATTCCGCCGAATCGACGACTCGATTCATGACACCCACTTCGGTGCCTTCGGCCTGCTCGGCCAAAGCGTGGGCCGAAATCGGCATCTTTCGATAGTCGGCAAAGGACTCGCGATAGAAATCCGCGATCTTCGCGCGCTTTTCCGCATCGCTCACGACGACGAAGTGCCATCGGCGCGAATTGGAACCACTCGGCGCCTGCAGTGCAATACGGACACACTGCTCGATTTCCTCCAGAGGAACGGGTCGGTCGAGGTCCAGACGTCGACGGACAGCGCGGGTGGTCGTGAGCAATTCATCCGGGCTCAGAGGGAGTGTCTTCGACATTGAGGCAAGGTATCTCGGCCACAGTCCGAGGCAAACGCATTCCCGATCGTGTGTCCCAAATCGCTCTCAGCCGAATTCTCAACCGGATTCTTCCATGATTCCTTCCACGACGGGCCTCGATCACCCCGTTGCGGGTTAGGATGTCTCCGATTCCCGAGCGATCCACGGACGTCCCCCGCAGGAGGTACGAGACATGTCCCAAGCCAAAAACAAATCCGAACGCCGCGCCAGAGGCCTGGCAATGTACCGCGAGGTTTACGGCGAAGACGCTCCACTGCCCGACGGCGGCTCGGCAGAGTTCTTCGATCTCCTCGTCATCGATCAACAATTCTCGGAAGTCTGGTCCAGGCGAGCTCTCCCCATCCCCTCGCGCCGGCTCTTGACCATGGGGGTGCTCGCAGCGACCCGTCGTTTCGACATCCTCGAATTTCAGTTCGATCGCGTCCTCGAAACTTCCGAACTGACTGTGGAGCAGGTCCGAGAGGTGGTGATCCACCTGATCACCTACGTCGGAACGCCGTCTAGCGGAGACCTCTTTCGTGCCAGCGAAGCCGCCATCGAACGCCACCTTTCAACACCTGGGAATTCGTCATGAGTCTCGAGCGGCCCATCGGTTTCGTCGGCGTCGGCAAAATGGGTACCGCCATGGCAACACGCGTCCTGAACCTGGGCCATGAAGCTGTCGTGTTCGACATCGAGGCTTCAGCTTGCGACCACCTCGCCGGTCTCGGGGCATCCATTGCCGCATCCCCAGCCGAGGTTGCCGAACGGTGCTCCGTGGTATCCGTCGTGGTCAACAGCGACGATCAGGTTCGCACTGCGGTGTTGGGGAAAACTGGGATCGTCGAATGCGAGAACTCGTCCCCCATCGTCGCCATCCATTCCACGATCCACATGGAGACTTTCGAAGAGGTCGCGAATGCAGCCTCGGAAAAGTCGTTTCGCGTGATCGAAGCAACGGTTACAGGAGGTGCCGACGCTGCGCTTCGCGGCGAACTCGCAGTCCTTCTCGGGGGTGACCCGGCCCAGATCGATGAGATCCGACCTGCCCTGTCCACCTACGCATCTCTCGTCCTCCGGGTTGGCGACGCCGGCGCGGGAATGGCCGCCAAACTCGCCCTCATGGTGGTGTCCTTCGGAAAGCTGGCGGCGACCCACGAGGGCATTCTGCTTGCCAAGAGTGCAGGAGTGGACTTGAAGCAGTTCAACCGTATCGTGACCCACAGTGAGGCTCAGAGCGGCTTGCACGAGTTCTTCCTGCGCGAACGCATCGCCTCCTACGACATGAATTATTCGGGTTCGCTCCCAGAGATCGCCAACCATGAATCTCCGAAATCACAAAAAGACCTTCACGCCGCTTTGGTATTGGCGGAACGTCTCGGGATCGACCTACCGGTCACACGAATCAACCACGATGAGATGCCCAAGACGTGGGGGGCAGAGTAGCGTCCGCCAGTTCTGCCCGACTCGGAATTCTAGGCGCGCTCTTCCGCCAATTTCGCTCGGTTGAGCTTACCCGCATCACTTCGGGGCAAGCGCTCAACGAACTCGAACGTCTTCGGGACCTTGTAGGCAGCCAGCCGCTCCCGACAATAGGCGCGAAGATCCTCCTCTGGGACCTCAGGAGCACCGATCCGCATCTGGACTAGCGCATGCACGCGCTGCCCCCAGTCGGGATCAGCCAAACCAATCACTACGACGTCAAAAATATCCGGATGTTCCAAGAGTGCGGCCTCGATCTCGGCGGGAAAGACGTTGGCGCCACCGGAGATGATCATATCGACGCGTCGGTCTGCGATGTAGAGGTATCCATCGGCATCGAGCCACCCGAGATCGCCGATACTCGTGAAGCCATCTTCTGTCTGTTTCGCCTGTGGGGCACCGACGTACCGATATGTGGGTTCATCGGTATCCGTCTTTCGCATGAAGATCTCGCCGACTTCGCCTGCTGGCAGGTCCCCTCCTGCAGAATCGAGTATGCGGATCTCGGTATCGACGCCCTTCCCTACGCTTCCGGGATGTTCGAGCCACTCCTCTCCATTAATGACCACCATGCCCACACCTTCAGTCGATCCATAACTGAAAATGAACCGCTGGGGACCCACGCGCTCGATCCAACGCCGCGCGAGCCATTCGGGACAGGACGCGCCCCCGGTGATGACCGATTCAACTCGTGAAAAATCTCGAGAATCGAAATCGGGTAGTCGGACCATTCTCAACAGCATCGTCGGCACCATGACCACCGTGGCAATCGGGTGACGCTCGATCAGGTCGGCAGCCTGGGCCGCTTCGAAACGCTCCATGAGAACCACACGATCCCCGGTAAAAAGAGCCATATGGAGGATGTAGAAGCCGTTCGTGTGATATAGAGGCGCCGGAATCAATTCCGTCCGATTGCCGGCCTCGAAATCTCGATCGAAGGATCCCTGTGGGTCTCCCCACACGCGCTCGCCGCGGCCTGGCCGAAGGATGATCTTGGGCGTACCCGTGGAACCGCTACTCGCAATCGCTGTGGCCGGATCCGCCACCCGGTCTTCCATGGGCTCAGCAGGGTTGCCTTCGGTCGCCGCGAGAGCCGCACTCGAAAGCACGTTAGATCCCGCATCCGGCCAATCTCCAAGCACGACTCGGGGTCGGGCTACCCCGACGACCCTCTCACGCTCCCATTCGGGCAGATCTGAACGCAGGGGAAGGACACAAGCTCCGAGCTTCCACGCGGCCACCGTGGCAAACACGTGCTCTGGAGAATTGGCCAGGCCCACGATCACCATGTCTCCCTGCCCGACACCGCGATCCTTCAACAGACCCGCGATCTGGAGGGCTCGACACTCGAGTTCGGCCCAGGTGTATTCGCGCTCCTCCCCTTCTCGCGGCGCAAACAGAAGCGCAGTTTCGTCGGGGCGTTCCCTGGCCAGGTCGCTCGCGCGGCGACCAAAGGAAATTGCGGACGGTTCAACATCGGCCATCACGAAGGTCTTTATACCAGCGACAAACCCGCCGCGGGGAAGATTCCAAGCCGCTCGCCGAAAGACCCACAGAGCATGGGCATCGAGAGCATTATGCTGATCGATGGTCCCAGCCCCTCTCGAACCAGGGAATTCAACACACCGTGAATACCCCCATTCGCACCACTCCGAAACGCCAGGTTGCCGATGAGTGGGCGCTCGTTCTCACGTCCGAGAACCTGGATTCCGAGATCCACAAGGAAGGCAACGGCTACGAGTTGAGCGTTCGAAACTGGGACGCCGAACGAGCCATCGCGGTTCTCGAATTGTACGACAACGAAAACCCTCCCGCCCCCCTCGAGGATGTCGAAGCCCATCACCCAGCCGCCCTGAACTCCGCTCTTGCCGTCATGGGAACCTTGGCGATTTTCTTTTTCCTCACGAGTGAGCGGGATTCGGCGCCCCAATGGTTCGAACGGGGCAGCGCCAATGCGGATCGTATCCTCCTGGGCGAAACGTGGCGCACAGTCACCGCCCTCACGCTCCACGCCGACCTCTCTCACATCCTCGGCAATCTATTTGCGGGCTCCGTGTTTCTTTTCTTTGCAGGCCGGACCCTTGGTCCAGGCCTCGCACTGTTTCTGGCCGTCCTGGCGGGCGCAGGGGGCAACTTCGTCAATGCTTTCGCACACGGAACGAATCACATATCAGTGGGAGCTTCGACGTCCGTGTTTGGCGCAATCGGTTTACTGGGGGGCAGGGGCGCGGTCCACCGCGCCCGCAGGGGTGCCCATGGCCACCGCCGCATGGCTCCCATCGCTGCGAGTCTGGCGCTGGTGGCCATGCTCGGAACGGGTTCGAGCGCGGACCTGGGCGCCCACGTGTTCGGCCTCCTGATGGGAGCAGCCCTGGGTGCAGCCGCAGCCCTCAGCTTTCGTCAACACCCGCCCTCTTGGGTCCAGTGGACACTGGCGGCAAGCACGTTCCTAGCCGTCGCCTACGCCTGGAAGGTCGCACTGAGCTGATCCGGGAAATTGAGCGGTTAGGCAACCACCGCTCAATTGGATCGACGCTGGAGAACTTCCGCCAAATCCTGTGCCTGTGAAAGCATCACGTCATGGCCGCCGGAAATCTCTTCGACGGTCCCCCCAAGACGCGCCCCAAACTTCAGACATGCCTCGAAACCCAGCGCTCCATCGTTTCGGCACGCGATATAGCGCTTTGGGCACGGAATTTCTCTTGGGTTTACTGTACATCGATCGAGATAGACCCCGAGTGGCTGAGGGGTCAAACATCCGTAAAGACGTTGAGCTTCCGCATCATCGAATTCGGGGAAGAATATCTCTCGTGCCACCTCGTAGCCGATGGAGAAGGTGTTGTCGTGAGAGGCCTTCGCCAACTCGAAATAACTCGGCCTTCTGTCCTCGGGAATGTGGTCCATCGCGCACTCACCCGGCTCGAGAACGATCGCTGCCAGGAAGACCACCTGGCTGATTCTGCCAGGATGGCGGCATGCCACCTGCGGAAGAGCCACTCCCGCCAATGAGTGTCCTACCAGGGTCAGCGGAGGTCCCTGATGCTTTTCGATTCGGTCAGATACGGCGTCGACATAGGATTCCAACGTTACGAGTTCCCGAGATGTTTCGTCGGAACCATGGCCCGGGAGATCAATCGCCGTCGCCCGATGCCCCCTGCGCTCGAGGGCTTCGACACAAGCCTGCCAACACCAGGCTCCGTGAGAGCCTCCGTGAATCAGCAGAAAATGCTCCGTCGCGTCTACTCGCCCCTGAGGTTCTAAACCGATGAGAGCTCTTCGATCCGATCCATCCGAATCGTTCAAGTGGAAAGAACCCCAAAGTCAGCAACCATCAGACGTGCTCGTGGGAGAATTTCGAACCCTGGCTTCCAGAGGAATCTGAAACAGTCGCGCCGCATTTTCCCCCAGAACCTTGCGTTGTAAGCGCTCCGGCATGGTTTTCATTCCCTGAACTGCCTCGGTGACGGCACCCGGAAAGTGACCGTCGAAATGGGGAAAATCCGAAGCCCAGATCAGAACCTCTTCGCCAATCAAATCGGCCAGCGGCGGAAGAGAGGGCTCATCTCCTTCCACGGAAACGAAACATTGCCGACTGAGTATCTCCGAGGGAGGGGTCTTAATCCGGGCATGCCCCCCTCTACGGAACCGTGACTCCATGCGATCAATGAGTGAGGTCGTCCACGTGGCATTGCTCTCCAAGAAGGCAAACCGCAAGTCTGGATGACGATCACAGATCCCGCCAAACATCACGTAGGCCATGGTCAGCATGTTGTCGAGCGGTAGCGCGAGCATGTCGGCCATGATGATGTGACTCCCGGAGACGCCCTCGAGATCAGGCATGACGGCCTGGGTCCAACCCACATCTGGAAAGGGAAACGGGTGGAGACCAATTGCGAGAGATTGGTGAGCGCAAGCCGCGTAGAAGGCCTCGAAATCCGCGTGATCATGGGCTCTTCCCTGGTAGAGACACGACCTCACCATGACGCAGCGAAACCCCTGACGGGCCGTCCATTCCACCTCTTCGACAGCAGCCTTCGGATCCTGGAGTGGCACGACTGCCACGGGAAACAACCGCGAGGGATCCGCTGCACAGTAGTCGAGAATCCAACGGTTGTAGGCTCGAGCCATCGCCGCTGCGACCTCGTGATCCGCGACACCTCCAATGGCTCCCACCACGCTGGGAAACAGCATCGCGAGATCAATCCCCTCCAGATCCATATCGCGGAGGCGATGCGCTGGATCGAAGGCACCCGGGTACCCTTCGCCCCAATGCTTCCCCTGGAAGTCGGCTGGGTTCTGCCCCGCAAACGTCACCGCCTCGACACCAGGAACGATGCACTGCCCCTCCAACATCAGGCCCGACCCCCCCCGCTCGAAATCCTTTACGAAAAGCGCCTCATTGGCCCTCTGTCGGAGTCTGGGATCGCAGTATTCGTCCCACAGATTTCGAGGCTCGGCCACGTGACCATCCGCGTCGAACACGGGAAACCCGATCTCTGCGGGTTTCCCATTGGCACTGGGCATCATGGTCGATCCTCCTGTCCTGGGGAAGCCATCTTGGCTCCCCGTTGTGGTCGCAAATCACCGCCATACCCCAGGCACCCTGGGGCAATCACCGACCCATCGTCCCATCGCTCGCGACCTCCCGTCAACAGATGGCAACCTTTCGATGTCGCTTTTCAGATTCTTCGACCCAGCAGGCCACCATCGCGGTAGTCTCCAGGTCTCGGAACCAGACTCAGGAGGTGCTGCCTTGCACGGTCAGGCCGTCGTCGTCGGCGTCGGAGAATCGGAATACTACAAACACGGACGATCTCCGGACACGGAGTTTCAGCTGGCGTGTACAGCCATCAAAAACGCGGCAGAAGACGCTGGCCTAGAACTGAGGCAACTCGACGGGCTGATCTCCTACATGGATGACCGCAACAGCCCCCTACGAATTGCAGCCGCCCTCGGCTTCGACGAGCTGAGCTGGTCTGCCACCCCGTGGGCCGGCGGCGGCAACAATTCGTCTGCCACGCTCCAGTTCGCGGACGCAGCGGTGTGCGGCGGGTACGCGAACTACGTCGTGGGCTTCCGGTCCCTCGCCCAGGGCCAGTTCTATCGTCTTGGCGCCGGAACCGGTGTCGCGTCCGGTGGAGGTCCCCCAGGACTCGGCTGGGGCCTGCCCTACGGGCTAATGACCCCGGCTCAGGAGTGCGCACTGCACACGAAGCGCTGGATGCACGACCATGGTGTCTCTCAAGAGGCTCTGGCCAACATCTCCCTCGCTTGCTACGCCAACGCACAATTGAACCCACGGGCAGTTCGCTATGGGCAGGCGTTGACTCGAGAGGACTATCACGCATCGCGCTGGATCGTGGAACCCTTCCATCTCTTCGACTGTTGCCAGGAAAACGATGGAGCGGCGGCCCTGATCGTGACCACCCCCGAACGCGCCAAGGACCTCCCCGGCAAAGCCGTTCCGATCTTGGCTACGGCCCAGGGGCTCGGACCAGAAATCGGAGCCAACGCCTTTCAAGAGCGTTGGTTCCCCGGAATGTACTACGGAAACGTCGGTCGCATGATCTGGGAGCGTGCAGGAGTGAAGCCCGAAGACATCGATGTCCTTCAGCTCTACGAAAACTTCACAGGCCCGGTGGTCATGGCCCTGTGCGAAATGGGCTACTGCGAGCCCGAGGAAGTTGAAGCCTTCACGGGCGATGGTGCGTTGGAGGGTCCCAACGCTCGCCTTCCTTTCAACACCAGCGGCGGAAACCTGGCCGAGGCCTATATCCATGGACTCGAAATGGTCGTAGAAGCCGTCCGGCAATCTCGCGGCGACTCGACCTGTCAGGTCGACGACGTCAACCTCTCACTCGCCGTGGGCGGTCCCGGTTACGCACCGGGAAGCGCCGTGCTGTTCGGACCGGCCTCCTGACCGACACGGCACACACGGGCCAGACGATCAACGGAGAAATGCAATGACACGCTACCTCGGTGACGAGTTCCTGACACCCACCTTGACCGAGCAAAACACCCCCTTCTTCACCTCCGGAAGAATCCAGATCCAATTCTGTGACGACTGCGACCACGCCCAGCAACCCCCGGACGACGTGTGTTATTCGTGCCAAGGAACCAACCTGGCGTTCAGAGCAACGCCCGGCACGGGCAGCGTGGAGAGCGCTGTACTCGTCCACCATCCCATTCACCCCGCGCTTCAGGAGCGTGTGCCCTACGTAGTCGTCGTAGTCTCGGTGGATGGCGCACCAGGCTGCAACGTGACTGGAAATGTCGTGGGTTGCCCACCCGAATCGGTCGAGATTGGAGCCCGAGTACGCGCCGTCTTCGAAGAAGCAAAAGACCCGGCAACAGGCCAGGATCTTCTGATTCCCCAGTGGGAACTGGTGCAGGACTAAACTTCGAGCGCTGGTTCCAAGCCGATTCCAATTCCGGCAACCTGCACGTAACCGTCGCGTATCGGAAGACCCATAGAGACCGCGCGTTCGAACACGCGGTCTCTTTGGCGGTGGCGCACCGAGAAGCGCGAAAACGAAGCGGCGGCGCCGTCGTTTTCCTCGAAGACCAGTTCACCATTGTCGAGTTGCAATCGACGAAGATCAGCCTGGCTGGCAGCCAACCCAAGTAATTCCTGCCACCGGCCGGCTATGGCCGACGAGTCGCGCGACTGAATCGTGGCACATGCGAATCCCAGATTCTCTCCATCGCGTCGGTGGTGACGCCAATTGGGCCCCGCCCAATCCCAACGGCCGCCTGTCCCTAGGGAATCCCTTCCATCCTCTTCCATGGAATCGACCGAGACGATGGCGCCCGGAAGACTGCGCGGATGGAAATGCGTTGCGTGGATCCCCCGATCGTCGTACTGCCAAACGACCTCTGCGCCCCGAGCCACTGCATGCTCGCGCACCGCACATGCGTCGGTGGTTTGAAAGATGAGCATGTAACCCCCAGGACCTTCACGATTCAACCGGCGCTTTCCCGCGCAATCGTCCCCGGACGGCGAAACCACCTCCAGATAGTCCGGTCCCAGCGGGATTAGCGCATTGACGAGGCCAAAGACTGCCACTTCAGGATCCCGATAGCAGACCTCGGAATCGAACAATCGGACGAGGGTCTCAGTAGTCTCCTCGAGTTCTTCCGAGAGAAGACACACCTGCCTCAGGCGCATTTCGACTTGCGCCGCCCCAGACGCCTCACCACTCCTCAGCGACAAGCCGGCAGCACATGGGTCGCAAGCTGCTCGACGATTTCGAGGTGCCCCTTACGGTCAGGCGCCGAGGGCCCGACACGAAGATGATTGACTCCCATCCGCTCGAACAAGCGAAACCGTTCGACCAACGCATCGACGTCACCGATCCCAATCGCACCATTGGGCGCAGTAAATTTCCACGCCTTCGCTCCCGATTCTGCGGTAATGGCCGTTCCAGCATTCGCGTAGATGGGGAATGCATCAGGGTCCCGCCCCTCCGCATCGAGATAGCCGCGCAACTTCTCGATGAGCGCCTGCAGGCGCTCGGGAAGCATCGGTCCTGCAGTCCAACCGTCTCCGATCCGTGCCGCTCTACGCAAGGCAATATCGCTATGGCCGCCAATCACGATGGGAGGACTCGGCTTTTGAAACGGCCGGGGATCCGGATGAATATCGGGGAAACGGTAGAATTCTCCGTCAAAACTTACGGTATCACCCTCGGCCATCCACAATTTGCGCAGCAATGCAATGTGCTCTTCGGTCCGCGCACCACGACGATCCCAAGGCATCTGCATGGCATCGGCTTCTTCTTTGAGCCAGCCCACTCCAACGCCGTAGATCAGTCGGCCGCCTGAATAAATGTCGAGAGTCGCAAGGATTCGAGCGTTCATCACAGGGTTACGAAGCGGAACGACACACACGCTGGAACCCAGCTTCACGCGCTGCGTAATCCCTGCGACGAAGAGCATGGTGCTCGTCATTTCATAATTCGGAACGAGGTTTCTCGCGACCGCGCCATCCGGCATGACCTTGGGCTCCTCGCCCAAGGTATACGCAGAGGGACTACTGGGTGGAATCGCGGGGTGATCAACGGTCCACAACCCGTCGTAGCCGAGTTCGTCTGCGGTTTGGCAAAAGTCACGAACATATTCCGGTGATGCGAATTTGCCGGTGTGGGGAATCGCGAGTCCGAACTCCATTCAAGTCCTCCAATGAGCTGCGCCAATCCGAGACCCAGCCACCAGGCCCGATCCTACACGGCCACAAGACCAAGCGGAACAAAAAGCACCGAAAAGATCACGAGTTCCAGCAGGCCCCCTCCGCTCCGGCGCCCCGGGTCACCCTGAAGTTGGTAGCCTTTCGAACATGCAACGCGATGGTAACCACATCCCCTTCGTCACCTCGGGGGCCTATCCCATTCGCGGAGGCAACCGCGTCGCCCCCCTGGTCGATGGTGAGCCCGCATTTCGCCGCATCTGTCAAGCAATCGAGGCGGCAAAAAAGAGCGTCTGGGTCACGATCGCGTTCATCGAACAAGAGTTCCTGATGCCCGATCGCCGGGGGAGTCTCTTCGACGTACTCGACCGAGCCCGGGACCGTGGTCTCGATGTACGAGTGATCTTCTGGCGCTCCACACCATTACACGAAGAGAGTCCCGGAACCCATTTTTTCGGCACCCGGGAAGAACGAGGTTGGCTCGCGGCTCGCGGATCCTCATTTCTCGCCCGTTGGGATCGAGGCGCAAAGCTCTACTGCCAACACCAAAAGAGTTGGCTCATCGATGCAGGCGAACTCGAAGAGATCGCCTTCGTGGGCGGCATCAACCTCGACGTGGGCTCAATGGTCCCTCCCGGCCACCCCCCATCGCGCAGTGCCCCCAGCGGAGACGCCTATCGAAACACCCACGACGTCTACGCTGAAATCGAGGGGCCATCGGCTACCGACGTGCACCACAATTTCGTGCAGCGCTGGAACGAGACCAGCGACCGGGGAGAGGTCGACGGTGTCTGGCCCCCCGATTCGGACGGCGAAAATCTCCCTTTTCCAAGAACCGCTTCGAGGATTGCAGGTCCGGTCCCCGTTCAGATTCAGCGCACTGTACGTCGCGGACAATACCAGGCGACGGATGCAACACCGGACGGACAACCCCATGATCTCGAACAGGGTGACTACAGCATCGTCGATCAGTACCTCGAGGCACTTCGGTCCGCCAGGCACACCATCTATTTCGAAGATCAGGCCATCGGATCTCCCGAAATCGTCGACGGGCTCCACGCCGCCCTGGGGCGGGGCGTGAGGGTCGTCTTCCTCGCCCCGGCCGACCCGAACCCAGAAATGCTACTCGGGCGCAGAAGCGACGGAAGCCACCCCTTCTGGGCATCATTAGCCCGACTGGGCGAATACGAACGGTTCACTCTCGCCGGCCTTGCCTCCAGTGCAGGGGCCGGCCAGTACGAGAACGTCTACGTACACGCCAAAATCTGCCTGGTCGACGACGTCTGGTGCACGATCGGATCGACGAACATCGCAAATCGTTCCTTCTACGGCGATACAGAGCTCAACGCCTCGTTCTGGCACGGCCCAACGGTCAAAAAGCTGCGCTGCCAACTGCTCCGGGAACACCTGAACCTCGACACCACTACGCTTGACGACGTTCGAGCATTCGCCCGTTATCACGAGATCGCGCAAGCCAACGCGCAAAGACGGACCCGCGGGGACCCTCTTCAGGGGTTGGCTTTCCGTTTGAACCCATCCACCTACGCGGCCTAGACACCATCGATCGAAAACCACAGGGCGTTCCCAGAAACCGGCCAGCGCACTTTCAGACCCGATGTCGAACACGATTGATCATACGCAAGGGAGTACGTACCCTGAAAAACCGGCTTCTCCACGGCCCTCGATGCTCCGCTAACCAACGGCTACCCGAGACCATGAATCACAAACGCTACCTTCAATTCAGCGCCTTTCCGCACACTATCAACGAAAGCAGAAACTCATGACCTACGATTGGATGGCAGCGCTTTTCTACCTCGGCACACTCATCGCACTGAGCACCATCGGGCGTTTCCTAGCTTTCAAGATCCCAGCGATCCGCCGCATGCGAGAACTCAACCACAGCGTCGACGAGACAAAACTCGCTCGACCCCGCGTGGGCGAAGCCGTCAAGGCCAGTGGGAAGGCCGGCATGGCCACAAACCTGGTGTTCTTTTTCGCCATCCTACCCTTCTGCCTGAATCTGGATTCCCGGCCGCTTTGGAGAAACCTCGTCGATATCGTCGCTGTATTGATGGTGTTCGACTTCATGTACTACCTGACCCACCGTTTTCTCTTCCACGGCAGGGCCCTGAGAAAGGTCCACGCTCTTCACCACCAGGCGCGCACGCCCACCTACATCGACGCTCTTTACGTCCACCCCCTCGAAACCAGCATCGGCCTCGTCCTCTTTCTGGGCTCAATTCCACTGGTCGCGGTCCTGCAGGGAACCCCCCTCAATGCCTTCGCCATGGCAATCGCGACCTTGACGTTCACGCAACTCAACACCATCAACCACACCTACGTGAACCTTCCCTACTTCCCCTTCAAGACGCTCCATTACATCACGGGGGTTCATCACGCCCACCACGTAGACATGAATCAGGGTAATTTTGCGACTTTGACGATGTTCTACGATTGGCTTTTTGGCACCTACGAACCGCCCGTCAACCGAACGACGCCGTAATATCAACCACTGAACCGATCCCGACGGAGACAGACGACATGGGCCGACTCGATGGAAAAGTAGCCTTGATCAGCGGTGGGGCGCGGGGCATGGGCAAAGCCGAGGCGAAACTCTTCGCAGAGGAGGGGGCCAAGGTCGCGATCTGCGACATGCGGGACGGCGAGGGCAAGGCCCTGGCCGAAGAAATCGGCAGCGCTGCCATCTATCACCACCTCGACGTAACCAGTGAAGAGCAGTGGCAGACCGCGGTGGCGCTTACTGTGGAAACCCTGGGGCACATCAATGTACTGGTCAACAACGCGGGAATCGCAGAGGCGGCACCGCTGGCTCAAATGACTCTGGAGAGCTACCGGCGCGTCACCGAAGTCAACCAGACAGGCGTGTTCCTGGGGATGCGCTCTGTTGTCGAGCCCATGACCAAAGCAGGAGGCGGTTCGATTCTGAACATCTCATCCATCGACGGATTGGTGGGCATGAACAACATCATCTCCTACGTTGCGAGCAAATGGGCGGTTCGAGGCATGACGAAAACCGCAGCCATGGAGCTGGCACCGCGTGGCATTCGGGTCAATTCGATCCACCCCGGATTCATACACACCCATCTGGCCGTGGAGGAGGAGGCCCACCTCGCAGCCACGCACGCTCGACTCGATGCACACACCGCCCGCCTGGCACCCATGGGCCGAACCGGCGAACCGGAAGAAATCGCCCGTCTCGCCCTCTTTCTCGCGTCCGACGAGAGTTCCTACTCCACGGGCTCGGAATTCGTCGCCGATGGAGGGCTCGTGGCCGGATATCCGCCGCCCGGAGCCGACATCTGATTCACAATGCCCGAAGGAGATTCACCAATGATCGAAATTCCCGATGTCAGCGATCCCCGAACCTTCGATGCAGGCTTCCCCCACGAGGTCTTCTCGCATCTCCGGCGTGAAGCTCCGGTCTACTGGCACGAGGGCGACTACGAGGGCGGGGCCGGATATTGGGTCATCAGCCGCTACGAAACCATCAAGACGATTTCTCGCCAACCCATGTTGTTCAGTTCCGCTTCGGGAACCAGTCTTGAAGAACGGGCGGGTGGGTTCGTCTCGATGATCGGAATGGACCCTCCGGACCATCGCCGTTACCGGTGGCTCGTCGCCAAGGGGTTCACCCCCAAGCAGATCTCCGCTCGAGAGCCCTATCAGCGTGAAATTGTGAATTCGATTCTCGATGGAGTCATGAACAAGGGCGCCTGCGATTTCGTCGTCGACATCGCCGCCGAGTTGCCCCTTCGCGTCATTGCCGAACTTCTGGGCGTTCCACAGTCGGCCTGCCACGACATCTTCGACTGGAGCAACCGAATGATCGGGAACCAGGATCCGGAGTACGTCGTCACCCCACAGGAAGCATCTGACGCGGCCCAGGAGATGTTCGTTTTCGCCAATGAACTCGCAGAAGACCGACTGAAGGCCCCGCAGGATGACCTCATGACTAAGATTCTGCACGGTGAGGTCAACGGCAGCCGCCTGAACACCCTGGAGTTCGACTCCTTTTTCCTCCTACTCGCAGTGGCGGGCAACGAGACGACCCGCAACCTCATCTCGCACGGAATGCTGCTGCTCCTCGAGCGCCCCGAAACCCTCGCACGCTTGCGCCAGGATCCGTCTCTCGTTCCCGCAGCAGTCGAGGAAATGCTCCGCTTCAAGTCTCCCGTCTACTACATGCGGCGGACCGCCACCGAGGATGCGGAGCTCGATGGAATGAGGATTCGAAAGGGCGACAAGCTGCTGCTCTACTACCCCAGCGCCAACCGGGACGAGGATGTCTTCGATCGACCCGACGTTTTCGACATCGATCGAACGAGCAACAACCACTTGGCCTTCGGGGTTGGCGAGCATTTCTGCATCGGAACCCACCTCGCACGGCTCGAAACCCGCATCATGTTCGAGGGAATCCTGGAACGAATGCATGACATCGAACTCGCGGGACCCGTCTCCTATCTGCGCTCGAACCTGATCGACGGAATCAAGCACATCCCGGTCAAATTCAGTGCGGTGCCCGACTGAGAAGCGACCCGCCGGAAAGTGCCCCCGGAATTTCACGGCCTAGAGCATGAGATTCCCGCCGTTGACTCCGAGAATCTGCCCGGTGATCCAGCTGGCCTCCTCGGACACGAGGAACAGGACCGACGGTGCAATATCGGCAGCCTGGCCGGTTCGCCCCACAGGAACCTGACGAGCCATGGCTGCCGTCACGGTCGGGTCCCGGTGGTTGTCGATGAGCCCGAGAGCCACCGTATTCGCCGTCACACCCTGACCTGCCACCTCCATCGCGAAGTGACGCATGAAGCTGATCGCCGCACCCTTCCCCGCTCCATACAGCGAAATCCCGAGATTGAGACCCGTCTGCCCGGCACCCGAGGACACTGTGACGATCCGCCCCCAGTTCCGCTCGCACATGCCCTCGATCACTGCGCGGGTACAGTGAAGCACCCCGTATAAATTGAGGTCGACGTACTTCGACCACTCACCAGGATCCATCTCCCGAAACGGGGTGACGCCCATTCCAGGGGGAACGCCGGCGTTGTTGACCAGAATGTCCACGGGCCCGAGCTGTTCGGCGACATGAGCCATCCCGGTACCGACAGCTTCCGGGTCCGTCACGTCGAAGGGTGCCGACAAGGCCTTCCCTCCTTCCTGTGCGATTCCCTCGGCCACGCCCTCGGCGCGCTCCGCAAACAGGTCATTCACTGCCACCGCAGCCCCTCGTTGCGCCAGAAGTCTGGCGATTCCCTCACCCACGTTCTGGCCCGCGCCGGTCACCACGGCAACCCGTCCCGTCAAATCGAACATCTCAGCCCTCCTCTGCTCCCTGAAGCCGGATGCTATACCACCCAGGTCGGCGACCGGTGAATTCCGGCAACAGTGGCCGGGAAATCAGGGCTTCACGCAATCAAATGGAGACAGCATGCAGGATCTCGAAGGGAAGACAGCTGTGGTGACGGGCAGCGCGAGTGGTATGGGCTTGGCCTTCGCCGAGTGCCTGGGCAGCGAGGGCATGAACGTGGTCCTCGCAGACATCGAGGAAGAGGCACTCCGAACCGCCACTGCGCGCGTCGAAGCCCTGGGAGCCAACGCACTCGCGGTGGTCACCGACGTAAGCGACGAGGCCTCCATGGATCACCTCGGTGACGCGACTCGAAAGGCCTTCGGCCCCGCCCATCTGGTATGTCTGAATGCTGGGGTTTCAGCGCCAACGGGACCCATGGACACCCTCACCTCGAACGATTGGAGCTGGACGCTCGGCGTCAACCTCTGGGGAGTGATCCACGGAATCCGGGTCTTCCTGCCGGAGTTGAAGGCCCGGGACGAGGGGCACATCGTCGTTACCGCCTCGGTGGCCGGCTTGACCTCATATCCGTGGCTCGGCCCATACAACGCCAGCAAACATGCAGCCACGAGCATCGCCGAAACCCTCTATTCAGAACTCGCCGACTCCGGATCCAAGGTTCGCGTGAGCTGCCTGTGCCCGGGCGCCGTCGCCACCAACATCGGCACCTCGGAGCGCAACCGCCCCAAGGAACTCGAGGATGAAAAGGGTCCCCCGCCGGCACAGGGAGATCTTTCGGAATTCGCCGACACGTTCGGAGGGTTCGCCAAGCCCCCTGCCGAAATTGCAGAGATTGTTCTCGCCGCCATCGTCGAAGATCGCTTCTGGATCGAAACCGACGACTACTACCGGGAACCCATCCGCGCACGCCACCATTCCATCGAAAACCGAACGGAACCGCCCGCAAGAGGCATGATTCTGAACCCATACATCGAGAACTGACCTCGGTTCGCAGCCGCGAACCGAAGCCATACCTGCGTGTGACTCGCGCGGACTTCGAGCGCGGCCCACCCGAACAAGGGGACTCCACGAGATGACTCGCAAAGCCCGGATTCTGCGCGTGGTGTTGGGCGCACTGGCCCTGAGCTTCGCAGCGACTTCACTGATCGCCTTCCTCTCCCCCGATAGCCTGCTCGGTCCCGTGGGCATCTCGCTCGACGGGCCCGACGCCCTTGCAGAGATTCGCGCCGCCTACGGTGGTTTCTTTCTGACCACCGCGGCGCTCTGTGCCGCAGGGGCTGCACACAATTCCATGCGAGGCGTGGCCTTGGGTTACTTGACCCTTCTTCTGGCAGGTTTCGTAGCCGGTCGCAGCCTCAGCTGGTGGCTCGATGGCGCGGCCACCCGCCCCACTTCTGTCACGAACTACCGGCTAGAGACGATCGCCCTCTTGTTCATGCTGGCACTCGTTTGGTGGCACCGAAAACCCGACGTTCCGCGGGTTCCGAGCCCCGGCCCAGGAGGTGTCCATGGGTCCCAGTAAAAAAACGATCCTCAAGGCTTTCGACTCCGCCGCAATCCACGCCGGAAATTTCGGAAGGGGCCTCGACCACCCAGTGGCGGCCCGGGAGGCCGACGCGCTGCTGTCGAGAATGTCGCCCGCCCAGAAGGCCAATGAGATCCGCGGTCGTCAGGCAGAACCCATCGAAGGTCTCTACCACGCAGGTGGAGACGAGACCCTGGACCTCGAGCCCTGGAAAATGGTCGATGGCCCGCGAGGTGCACGGGCCGGCTACGCAACGGCCTTTCCCGTCGCGAGTGCCCGAGCGGCCAGTTTCGACGTCAACCTCGAGCGCCGCGTGGGCGAGGCGATCGGTCTCGAAGTGGCCGCCAAGGGCGGCAACGTGCTCCTGGCCCCGACCCTCAACCTCCTTCGCCATCCGGGCTGGGGACGGGCCCAGGAAACCTACTCGGAAGATCCCCACCACATGGGTGCCATGGCGGTGGCCTTTGTGAGCGGAGTTCAGAACCACGTCCTCGCGAGTCCAAAGCATTTCGCCCTCAACAACCTCGAGAACAACCGTTTCTCTCTCAGTTCAGAGATCGACGAGCGGGCCCTCCACGAGGTCTACCTGCCCCACTTCAAACGCTGTGTCGTCGAAGCTGCCGCAGGATCGATCATGAGCGCCTACAACAAGGTCAACGGTATCTATTGTGGCGAGCACCCACGATTGCTGGACGAGATCCTTCGGGGAGATTGGGGGTTTCGCGGTTTCGTCGAATCGGACTGGTTTCTGGGCGCCCGCTCGACGGCCCCTTCGCTGAGGGCCGGCCTCGACATCGAGATGCCCGCCGGCTTCCGCTTCTCCGACGAAGCTCTCGAGGAGGCCCTCGAGTCCGGGGAATTGTCCCAAGAACACATCGACCGCGCCGCCCGCCGCTCGGTGCACCAGAAGATGGCGTGGAAACTCGGTCACAATCACCTCGGGGGTAAACCGCGACCCGACGAAAGCGTCGTGGAGTGCGACGAGCACGTTGCCCTCGCCCTCGAGGCTGCCGAGAAGTCCCTGGTGTTGCTCAAGAACGCGAGGGACGTGTTGCCTCTGGAGCGAACCGATGGCTTGAAGCTGGCAGTGGTGGGAGATCTGGCAGACACGGTCAATCTCGGGGACCGGGGCAGCAGCATGGTGACATCGACCACAGTGTCCACACCCATCGAAGCCATTCGAGCGATCGCCGGCCCCGTGGAGGTCGAGTATTTCCGTAGTCATGCGGACCTTTCGGGCCTTTCCGAGTTCGATGCCACCCTCATCGTGGCCGGCCTCACCTACCGCGACGAGGGGGAGTTCGTTCCCACTGCACAGGTGGAGACAGAAGGCGACGATCTCGCTCGAGGTGGAGATCGAGCAGGCTTGGACCTGCCCCGGAATCAGCGCGATCTCATCCAGCGCAGCGCCAAACACTCCAAGCGAACGGTGGTGGTCCTACAATCGGGTTCGGCCATCGTCGTCCGTGACTGGATTGATTCCGTGGACGCCCTCCTCATGGCGTGGTACGGCGGCCGGGAGGGAGGAGCGGCCCTGGCTCACGTGCTATTCGGCGAGGTTTCTCCGACGGGCCGCTTGCCGGTCTCGGTGCCACGCAAAACGTCTGACCTGATGCCCTGGGATGTCACCGCTCAGCGTGTAGACCACGACCTCCTCCACGGCTATCGCTGGCTCGAACACCACGGGCACGAGCCCGAGTTCCCCTTCGGGTTCGGTCTCGGCTACACCCGGTTCGACTGCGCGAATCTCGACCTTACGCGAACGACTGAAGGGTTCCTATGCCGCGTCGATGTCCACAACTCGGGCAAACGCCGGGGAGCCACCATCGTTCAACTCTATGTGAGCTGCACCGACTCGGGAGTTTTTCGCGTGCCCCAGGAGTTGAAGGGATTCGGTCGCGTCGAACTGGACCCGGGAGCAGAAGCTACTCTCGAGATCGAGATTTCCGACGCTGACCTGCGTATCTACGACTCGGAATCCCGCGCCTGGCGACTCGAGGAATGTTGCTACCAGTTTCGCATCGGCCAGAGTTCCGCGGACCTTCCCCTCACCGCCAACTGGGTTCGCCGGAGCGAAGAGTGGCGCCCCGTCCGCAATGCCACCTAGCGGGCCACCAGTTCATAGATCCAAACCTGTTCGTATGAAGACGGGTCACGACGAAACATGGACTGGCTCGTCCACGCCTTCGCGAACCGGTCGATCTCGCCACGATCTGTCACGCGAACAGCGCGAAGATCGTAGAGACTCCCGTCCAGGCGCAGCTTCACGTTGGGATCGAGAGTCATGTTCTTCACCCATTGGGTCTCAGTCCCCCCGGCGTTGATGAACAAGCGGCCACCCATGATCGTGTAGGCAATGTTGACCGAATAGGGCTCCTCGGGATGAGTTTCCAACTGGACGGTTCCATAATCACCCGCGAAGCCCCAGTTCGACGGTGCCGGCCGAGGCTCACCGCCAAGCTTGCCGCCGGGCAGGAGCCCCATGGGCCCATTACACGCTGCAGCCAGCAGCACCACAAATATCCAGAACGACCGAATGGACATGGCTCTCCTCCTCGAAGTCACGGGTTCCGCTGGGGAGCATAGGGGAATCGCCCTCGGCGATCAGTCCGACATGGCCAACTGCGCCCGGATCACGAAGGCCGGAACCGCCTCGAAGTGGATCGCGGTCGAGATCGAGGTGCATTCCCCCGTGTCGGGGTCAGGATGCCCATCGGCGACCCGTGGCATGGCGTGGTAAACCCCTGCGCACATGAATCCACGGGCGTTGGCGGCATTCCGCCCCTGGGGCCGATCTCCGATGTTCTGATCATTGAGCACCGAATACAGGTTACCCGTATCCACATAGGCTCCCAGGATGCCGCGAAGGCTTCCGTCGTCCTGGATTTCGGCGCGAATCCGCGCATCTCGGAACCAGTGCTCGTTGTCCGAGGTCTGCTGCTTGATCTTGATGCGAACGTCCACCGGTTCCGACGTCAGGATGCCATTTTCGATACGCGCCCTGGCCCAGGCGCTATGAAAACGCGTCTCCTCGTGGGCGGTGACACTCACGTTGCGCATAATGTCGTCTACGGCGTTCATGGTCACAGGTTCTGCGGCCGAGAGAAATTGAACCTCCACCGACTCGTCGTCGCGCGAGTCATCCAGTCCCGTGATCTCGAGAAGGATTCCGTATGCGCCCTCTTTGATGGCGACATTCGATTCGTGGAGACGGTCCATCAGATCATTGGGACGGTACCCGCGCACGCACCCCATCAAGCGCCAGTACTGGTTGTCAATGCCCGTTGACCCATCGGGGCTGACGAAATCGTCGTGGGCGCAGCCGCTTCCCCCAGAATCGGCTCGACCGGAGTCGACCCCATCCAGATCCAGGCCTTGCACGAGCGCAGGCCCATCCAAGGTCAGAAACCCTGGATCCGGCTGAACGAGGGGGTCCTGGCAGGCATCGGGCGGCAAGCGCTCGTCATCCCAGCGCAGGTACCCGCCGGCAGCCCGGATCCGTTTGCGGGCCGCCATGAAATCCGCCCACTCCTCGGGAAAGTAGTCGGCTTCCGTCGGATTGAGGCCTTCGGGACACTCACCAGGCTCGATGTCGGGAATCTCTTCGTGCCAGCGCGCCATCACGTACCCACGCACCGTCGGCTGGGCAATCGACACCCTCGAGTTCTGACGAGCGCCCGCATCACAGCCCAACCCGAGCAGACAGACTGCCACGAGAGTCCAAATCCAGCGCATGCGTGTCTTCCTCCCGACTTCCGCGAAATCGCCCGCGGCTAGGCGAGCACCTCCGAGATCGGTCGAGACGTCCGGTTCGCCTGGGTGCCCCAGGAGGCCACGTTGAGACCCATCACCTGTTGAAGCGTCAAACCCACCCGCGCGGTCGTCTCACCACCTCCCCCAACGTGGACCCCCGGCAAAAGCCTCCCGCCGGCGCGACCCGCCAGCATGATCGGAAGCCCGGTGACGCTATGACTGTTCGCATCGGATGTCTCCGAATGCGCCATCACCACCGAGTGATCGAGCAATGTGCCATCCCCCTCGGGCACCGACTCCAGCGTTTCCACGAACGTCGCCCAGGCTTCCATACCGTGGATTACGAAACGGGTGGCCTCAGGCTGGTAGCCAAGCGCGGGATCTCGTGCTTCTTCGTGAGTCAACGTGTGGTGGGTGTCGCTGCTACCCGGCAGATGGAGACCCGATGCACCGGCCGAGAAGACCATGTTGAACACACGGGTCTGGTCACAGGCCAGCGCTAACGCAAGAACTTGCGCCATCAATTGGTGATTCCGAACCACATGGGCCACGTCCTGGGAAACCGGAGTCTCCTCGGGTTGGCGGGGAATCTCGCAGGCCTCCAGGGGGGGAGGCGCCGAAAGCTGCAATTCGAGCTGACGTTCGAGTTGACGCAATGAGGTGAAGTATTCGTCGAGTCGAGCGCGATCAGCCTGACCCAACTGGGCCTCGATCCGCGAACGATCTTCGGACACCAGCGACAGCACGCTCTTCCGAAGCAGGGTCTTTGGATCTGGCTCAAACTCTCCGGCGTTGGGATCGTTGAAGCCTGGGCCGAAGACCCTCGAGTAGAGGGACAGTGGTGTGGGCTCACTCGGATTGATGACATTCTCGCTGCGCCGGCTGTAACTGTCCTTGGCAACACCGTGAGCGGCCATTTCCAGCGAACGGAATCTCGTCGCGCCGCCCGCCACATCGGAGATCAGAACGTCCAGTGTCGGCCCCGCGTTCTCGTTGGGAGTCGGAGGCGCACCCCCACACAGCGTCCCCATCACACCCGTCCTGTGTACAAAATTGGTCTCGCCCGCCAGGAGAACGCTCAACCCGCTGATCACACTGATGTGCTCGCGAACCCGCGCAATGGGTTGAAGTTCCGGCGGAAGCGCGAAATCTCGTCCCTCCTCCTTGGGATTCCATCGATTGGGATTCATCCCACAACCAAAAAACCAGGTCCCGAAGCGCCGGGGAAGCGGCGCACCCGTCGCGGCCAGGGCGTCGCCATTGGAGTTCAGAAAGACTTCGAGATAGGGCAGGCCCACCGCCAGTGCCGCACCGCCAAAGGTGCCCCGGAGGCTCTTACGCAAAAACCCTCTTCGTGTGATAGCGGGCGTCACAACGACTCCTTGCGGGCTCGCGATGCAATCAATCGGTCCGACACAGTTGCCGCCCGCTCCTCCCTGGGAGAGCTTGCGGTGGCGAAACTCTCACTCATCGCGACCTCCCTCAGCAACACCCCCAGCCGGTAATCGGATTCTTCGAGGCGACCTTCGAGGTAGGACAGCAGCCTTCGCTCGGTATTGACGGGATCACGACCCACCGCATAGCGGTAGACGTTCTCTACCAGACAAGCACCGAGAATCGGACTCTCGGCGAAGGCCTTGCCGAGTTCCATGTTGTTCGCGAATGCGTGACCATCAAGATCCCCACTTGCATCGATGGGTGCCCCGTTCTCGACGGTTCGGTAGCGACCGACTCCATCAAAAACTTCCAGCCCGAGACCAATGGGATCCGTGAGTCGGTGACAGTTGCGACAGGTCGGATCTGACGAGTGCACTTCCAGACGGTCACGGGCCGTCTTGTATTTGGGATTTTCGTCTTCGTTGAAAAGCCCGAAATCCACATCGGCGGGCGCCGGAGGAACCCCCTGACACAGCAGCGACTCACGAATAAATTGACCCCGAAGCGTGGCGGAACTTCGGCCCGGGTGAGCGTGCAGCATGTTGAAGCTCGCATGAGCGAGTAGACCGACCCGGGGATCGCCCTCGGGAAACTCCATGGCCTCCCACCCCGTCTCTGACCGAACGGGAACGGCATAGACCGGCCCCAGGGCCCGGGTCATGAAAGAACGGCGTGTGGTAAAGAGCTCGCGGTAGTCCCCCTGGCGAACCACCAGATGGTCGACCACCACACGCAGTGTCTGTTCCCGGGCATCTTCGGCCACCTGAGCGCTGAAAACCGGGTAGCGGATGACGTCCTTGCCAAGATTCTCAAACTCGTCGAAGCGGAAGACATCTTCGAACAGTGCCCGGACTCCGTCAGCCAGCCGCGGAGAGGCCAGCATCCGATCCACCTGCTGCGCCAACCCCTCGGTACTCGAGAGATCGCCTCGATCCGCCGCGGACAGGAGCGCCTCATCGGGTCCCGCATTCCAGAGCAGATAGCTCAGACGTGAGGCCAGGGTGAGGTCGTCCACTCGGAGAACCCCCGTCGTCTCACCCCTGGGGCTCGCTACTTCCATGCGGAACAGAAACTCCGGGGATACGAGCAGGCTCGTCACGATCAGTTCCAGGCCGGCGTAGAAATCACCGGACAAATGCACAGCCCGGTTCGCTGCCATCACACGGGAAGTGATATCGCTGGCAGTGAGTGGCCGGCGGAGGAGAGCTGGGCCCACCCTCCTCAGGAAGGCCTCGCTGCACGCGGCATCAGGACGTGCCCGGGAATCAGGCTCACACGGAACGAGGACCTCGCGGTGATCTTCGGAGACCACCTGCTTCGCGATGTGGGCCCCCATAGCCTCGTACTGCTCGAAACCGCTCGGAGTCACCGTGACCGTCGCGCTGCCGACCGCAACCAGCCCCTCGCGACGATTGTCAGGTTCGAAGCGCCCGACGACCTCGATCTCGGGTCCGAACACGTCAGCGATGGCCTGTCGGTACTGCCCTTGGGTCAAGCGCCGCATGGCCACCGGTCCGCCCTGGGCATCGGGAGGGCCATCACTTCCGCAAGCAATCACCAGCGGAAAGAGGCCCGCACACAGCAGCAAACATCGAGTGGCGAAGAGCATCACGCCCCGGTGGTCCCGGCCTCCACGGATGTGGAGCCCTGACACAGGGTAGAGACCGACCCGGAGACCCGCAAAGCGCCGCTGGGCCGAGCCGCGATCAGCCCTCGTGGCCGGGCATCCCGCGAATCAAAGCCCCTGCCGTCCAGCCACCATCCACCACGAGTTCCGCGCCGCTCACGTAGCTGCTCTCATCGGATGCCAAAAACATGGCTGCCTGAGCGAGTTCTTCTGAGCTACCCGCACGGGGCAGAGGGCGGTCGACGAACAACGCGTCCACGTCGATCACCGCTCCGTCGGGAGGCGTACTCATGGGCGTGTCCACACTCCCGGGCAACAGGGTATTGACTCGGATGCCCCGACGGGCGAGTTCGACAGCCCCCACCTTGCTGAGCCCACGAATTGCCCACTTCGAGGAGCCATAAGACACGAGTCCATTGCTGCCCCGTGTTCCCTCGACCGACGCCACGTTGACGATGGAGCCACCACCGGCCGCGCTCAGAGCGGGAATCGCCGTGCGCATACCCAGGAATGTGCCGATTTGATTGACCCGAATGACGCGTAGATAGTCGTCCAGGCTGGTGTCCTCGAAGGCCGAATAGCCGACGATTCCTGCGTTATTGACCAAAACATTCAGTGGCCCGAAGTGATCGTGGGCGGCCCGAACGACGCGCGCCCAGTCGTCCTCAGAACTCACATCCAGACGCTCGAAAGCCGCCGCCGCACCGATGGACTCGGCAACGGCACGCCCCTGTTCTTCCAGAACATCGGCCAAGACGACCTTCGCGCCCTGCAGGGCAAACAGCCTCGCCTCGGCTTCGCCCTGCCCTCGTGCAGCTCCGGTGATGATCGCAACCTTGCCTTCCAGCCGTCCACTCAATGTCAATCCTCCGCGGCCCAGCCCCACCCTTCCATTGGTCAGGCTCTTGCGACGCGCAGCCTACCCGGAAACAGGGAGCCCGACACCCGTTCGATCCGGCCACCCACCTAGCGAGTGGCTGCCTTCTCCAGTTCATCGAGCAGCGGCTGACTGTAAGCCACTCGCCCCGTGAGCATTGCCGGGTCACCACTGCACAACGCCAGAGCCGCTTCGGCCATGACGGATGCATCCTCCAGGGAGTCGGCGGCAACACGTTCGTCGAGCTTGTGCGAAGCCGTCCCCGCCGTGGGAACGAGCCCCGCCGGAGACAGGGCGTTGACCGCCACACCGTCTCCCTGGACCTCACAAGCCAGCCCCGTAGAAAACCTTTCGAGGGCAGCCTTGCACATGCCGTAGACCGTGAAGACACTCGCCCACTCCACGTAGGGCATTTCCGGGTGCCGAGCAGCACCCGACGAGATATTGAGGATCCATCCCGAGCCGCGCTCTCGCATGGCGGGCAAGAATCGCTGGGCCAGGTCCATGGGAGCGAGCACCTGGACCTCGAACATCACGTCGGCACGACGGCGCGGAAACGTCGCCGTGGGCAACAAGAAGGTCACGGCGGCATTGTTGACCAAAATATCCGGATTCCCCAGGGTCCGTTGCACCTCCTCCACCAACCGCTCACGATCGCCGGGTTGGTTCAGGTCCGCCGCGAACGGACACGCCTTGCCACCTCCGCGTTCGATGGCCTCCACGGTCTCGGCCAGAGAACCCTCAAAGGCGCCCTGCCCCGGCTCGGTGGTACGGGCCGTCACCGCCACCGTCGCACCCTCCGCTCCGAAGCGCTGGGCGATCTCAGCGCCGATGCCCCGACTCGCCCCCGTCACCACTGCGAGCCGACCGTCGAGCCTGCCCATGGATCCCTCCTCTTCTTCCCGCGCCATTCTCCAGGTGCGCGCCATCACGCCCACCGGTCCCGATACTCTACAGGAGGGGCCCTATGCAATTATGACAGAAGACCTCCCACACCGAACGCGCCCGATGATTTCCCGCTAGGGTGGGGGCCCGCACAACGAGCACTCCGAGGAGGCAAACGATGGAAATCGGTCGGGTAGGGGTATGGACACGTACCGATGGTCTTGCCATTGGCGAAGCAGCGGCCTTCGCTCAACGCGTCGAGGCCCTGGGCTACGGGGCGCTCTGGATCCCCGACGCTTTCGGGCGCGACCCCTTCGCCCACGCGGCTTGGCTGTTCGCCCACACCTCACGCCTGGTCGTGGCCACGGGGGTGGTCAACATCCACCTCCGAGAAGCCCAGGCCACGGCCTGTGCGCAAAGAGCACTCCACGACCAGTCGGGTGGACGGTTTCTGCTGGGCCTGGGCGTATCCCACGGTACGGTCATGGAGGGTATGTTCGGCAAACCCTACCCACCCCCGCTTGCCAGCATGCGCGCCTATCTCGAGGCCCTGGAGGCCGCACCCTGGTGGGGCCCCGAACTCACAGGGACGCCCCCGGTGGTACTCGCGGCCCTGGGACCGTTGATGTTGAAACTCGCCAGCGAGCGGACCCTGGGCGCTCATCCCTACTTCGCACCTCCGGAAAACACGGCTCGGTCGCGGGAGATCATGGGAGACACCGCCTGGCTGTGCCCAGAGCAGAAGCTATTGCTCGAAACGGATCCCGAACGCGCTCGGGCGCGAGCCCGCATGGCCATGGCCGGCCCACTCACCATGCCCAATTACCGCCGCAACCTGATGCGGTGTGGCTTCACCGAAGACGAACTCGATGGCGGTGGCAGCGACCGAGTGGTGGATGCGGTCGTCGCGTGGGGTGACCTCGATACGCTGGTTCAGCGCGTTCAGGACCACCTCGATGCCGGCGCTTCCCATGTCTGCATTCAGCCCCTGGACGCCGACTCACCTACGCGTCCAAGCCTCGAATTGTTGGAGGCCCTGGCCCCGCGCCTTTGCAAATCCAGCTAGCGGAGAGTGCACCGAACCCACGCCAGTCCCCTCGACAACCCGAGCCGCGGCCCTCAAGCCCCAGACCCCCTACCCTGCCGCAATGGAACGCATTCTGCGCCGATCGTCGAGGACTCCATGAAACCGATACGACTCGATCCGCCCCCGGAACTCTCCATGCCTATCGGTGAGGCCATGTTCAGCCAGCGCGCCATAAGACGACTCAAGCCCGACCCCATTGAGAAAGCCCACCTGAAGATCCTGCTGGACGCAGCCTCCAAAGCCCCCAACGGTGGGAACTACCAACCCGGTCGATACTTGTTTTTACGCGAGCGCAGCTCGGTCGAAACCTTCGGCGCGCTCTACCACGAGGCCTGGTGGGCCAAACGTCGGGACGAAGGCCACGCTTGGACTCGCCGAGAGGAGATCCCCGACGATTCGGTGTTTCGCATGCCCGCCCTCCTTGCCGATGAGATGCGCAATGCTCCCCTGATCGTTCTCGCCTTCGGTCTCCACGCTGGCATGGCACACTCGGTCTTTCCCGGCATGCAGAACCTGATGCTAGCAGCGCGAGCCCTCGGCATCGGCTCGACCCTGACCACACTCCACCCCCAGGTCATCGACCGCGTGTATGCCCTGTTCGATGTTCCCGAGCAGGCGGAATTCCACGGCTGTATCCCTCTCGGCTATCCCCGGGGTCGCTTCGGCCCGACCTCTCGACGCCCGACGAACACCACCACCTACGCAGAGCGCTGGAACCAGCCTCCGCCCTGGTGACGGGCGAACCTTCGAGAGGGTGGCCCCACTAGGCGCCTTCGGCGACCCGTTCCTTCTCCACCTCAGCGATCTTCTGCTCGACTACACCCATCAGCGATGCTGCACGCGGATAGCCGGCGTACTGGGCAACCATCAACATGAGCTCCCGGACCTCGTCCACGCTGAGCTCTCCGTTCTTGAGCGCCGACTTGATCTGGAGACCAAAGGTCAGGGGCTCACCCTTCTCGGCAATGATGCCAATGATCAGAAGCCGGCGGTCGCGGATCGACATGACGTCACGCGACCAGATCTCGGCGAAGACCTGCTCCAGCATGATGTCCATGAAGGCGTTCCCCTCGGCCGGAGGCGTAACGTCGCCCGCATAGACCTCTTTGATCATCTCCAGCCCACGTTCGCGACGGGTGGTGTCGGTCATGATGTCCCTCTCTGTGAATTTGGCGCTTGATTGCAGGACCATTCTATTCCCGGACTCTGCCAGGGTGCTTGGCAGACTTTCGAACACCGATCTGGCAAGCTCCGAGTCCCTTTTTGACAGGAGCCGACATGAACTCGCCCGAATTCGAAGCCCTGGCCGCCCAGGTCCAACGACTGACCGACATCGAAGAGATCCAGCGCTTAAAGAACGCCTATTTCCGTTGCCTCGACACGGCCAACATCGACGAACTGAGAGAACTGCTGACCCACGACTACACATGCCGCTGCATCGGCGGCTACTACGAATACGTGGCGTCTGGCCGAGACGAATTCCTAGGGATGGTGAGTGACAGCTTCAACTCTCAAATGGTCACCCAGCACAACGCCCACGGCCCGGAGATCGACATACTGAGCCCCAGCGAAGCCAAGGGTCTGTGGTACTTCTCGGATCAGGTCTACAACTTCTCCACTCGGGAGTTTCTGATCGGCACGGGGCTGTATCGCGACCACTACGTGAAACTCGAGGGTCGGTGGAAGGTCCAGACTGCCGAATACGAACGCGTTTACGAGGTCACCGAGACGCTTTCCCGCCCCCCTCACCTGACGGCGCACTACCTGGGCCAGCACGGCAAGCAGCTACCGGACAACGCCGTCTACGTGCCCGCCACCGGACGTTGGGAGTACGACCCCGGAAACGCTTGAATCGGTCCACCGATCCCAATCCATGCCGCATGGACCGCCAGGAACAAGAAGCCGAACCTCGAAAGTCGCCGCTCGCATATACCTGCTGCCGAAGAGGAGTCAGCTTTCCGGTGCGGGCTCATGATGGAGGGTGACCTCCTCAAAATTCCCGCCCATGGCACCCAGCTGGGCACGGGCTCGTGCATCGTTCTTCAGGTAACCGTCGAAGAAGGCCTCCAGCGCAGTACGAACGATCACTTTCTGGCGTTCGGGATCGATCAGGGGTCGACGTTGGGCGCACAGCGGCGGAATCATTCCTGCGTGCTCCTCGAACCACACACAGTCGGGGTTGAGATTATCCGGCGGCACGTTGTCTCGATCCCCGAACCACACATGGGGAGCGTCCCGAATCTCCACCATGTACTTGGGGCCCCACAGGCGTGCATAGGCAGCCCCCGGCCCGCCGGTGCTGGCGGAAAAGATGTCGGCGTCACCCACCAGCAGCATCGCAGGCACGGACACCGGAGCGGGCACTGTACCCTTGAAGCCAAGACCGAAGCCCAGGGCCGCAACCGGGGGGTCGCCAGGAGCGATGGGCGCACTGGCCTTGATTCTCGGATCGAGCGTGGGCACCCCAAAGCTCGCAAAGTAGGTCGTGATTCCCCCGAGTGAGATCCCTGTGGCTCCGATCTGATCTGCGTCGATGACCGGGCCGAAGCGAGGATGCGCGAGTAACGAGTCGATCACGAAGCTCACATCAGCGGGTTGGTTTTCCGCGTCGCTGATGTCCGCAGCAGGCAGCTGGGTATGCGAAACCCGGGAGGTCAACGGAAAGGCCGGCGCTGCCACCACGTAGCCCTGCTTGACCAGGTGGTGGACAAAGTGGGTGGCATTGTCAGGCTGACCATAGGTGCCGTGGCTGTACACGATCAGAGGCCAGGGCCCACCCTCGGCGACTGGGGCGTTGGCCACGGGCTTCCCGGGTGCGATCGCCGCCGGGTACCAGATCCACGTGTCGAGTCTTCGGCTCGGAGCCCCCTGAAAGGGAGAACTCGCCTTGGTTGGGCGAGACGAATCGACGAACGTCTCCCGCGCAACGCCCACCCCCAGCTTTTCACCCCCTGCACTTTCGGCCAGAGCTGCAGGCGCCAAGAGCAAAACAAAAACAAAGAGTTTCAGCCTCATCCGCGATCCTCCATGAAGAATGCCACGATCCTGTCGTTGGCCTTGGGGTCCAGAGGGAGGAAGAGACCTCTCCCTCAGAAAGTCTCGAGCCTCACCTCGGGCAACCCGCACGCGATGGACTCGATGTTGATGGCCTCGATGCTGGCTGGAAGCGCGATGCCGTCGCAGCGGCCCGCTGCTGGCCCGTTCACGGTACATGCAGATGCCACGGATGCTGGCGAAGATCGACATACAACGACTCCAACCCCTCTAGACGCGTGATGTTCAGCGCAGGCTGCGGAAGAACGCCCGGACATCCTCGACGAACAGGTCGGGCACCTCCATGGCGGCAAAATGTCCGCCGCGCGGCATCTCGCTCCAGTGGGTGATGTTGTAATGGTGCTCGAGCCAGCGCCGGGGAAACTGCATGACCTCTTTGGGGAACCTCGCCACGCCCGTGGGAACCTCAACCTTCTGATCGAGCCTCATGCTTTGGCCCTGGGTAACCTCGTAGTACAAGCGCGTAGAAGACGTGATGGTCTGGGTCACCCAGTAGACGGTGATGTTGGCGAGCAGTTCGTCGCGGGTGAAGGACGAGAAGACGTCGCCGCCACAATCGCTCCAGGCCCGGAATTTTTCCACGATCCAGGCCGCGAGTCCGGCCGGGGAGTCGTTCAACCCGAACCCAAGGGTCTGGGGCCGGGTGCCCTGAATCCTCTGGTAGCCCGTCTCCATGCGGTTGAACTCGGCCATGTAGGCCAGGGCGGATTTCTCCTCCTCGCTCAATGAGTCCCCATCGTCCCGAGGTGTGGCGAAGGCCATGTTCAGGTGGATCCCGCAGCAGTGCTCGGGGTCGCGCTGGCCCAGTTGGGTGGTGATCAACGCCCCCCAGTCGCCCCCCTGGGCTCCGTACCGCTGGTAGCCGAGTCGCGCCATCAGGGCCGCGAAGGCATCGGCGATGCGCACCGCATCCCACCCCGTCGTGCGAGTGGGCTCGGAAAATCCGTAGCCGGGAAGTGAAGGACAGATCACGTGAAAGGCGTCCTCACGCGAACCCCCGTGGGCCTCGGGGTCCGTGAGGGGTCCGATTACCTTCAAAAATTCCACCACCGTCCCCGGCCAACCATGAGAGATCACCACAGGCAGAGCATCGGCGACTTTCGAGCGGGCGTGAATGAAGTGAATGGACTGCCCATCGAGATTCGTCCGGAAGTGGTCGAAGGCGTTGAGCTGCTTCTCCACCGCCGACCAGTCAAAAGAATCGCGCCAGTAGCTCACCAGTTCTCGAACGGTTTCGATTTCCGCCCCGTAGTCCCAATTCGTACCGGGAATCTGATCCGGAAAGCGCGTGGCCTCCAGGCGCCGACGCAAATCGTCGAGCACGTCCTGGGCCACGGAGATCTGAAAAGGCTCGATGGTCTCGCTCACGAGAGGTCCCCCTTTGTGGCGAGCATTCTACGAGGTCCGGGCGGTCAAGTGAGGCAATACCTCGGTTTCGAACAATCGCAGGCTCTGCCAGGCGAGTTCGGGCTCGACCCCCCCCATCAGCGGGTGCAACATGATCTGTCCGTGAGCCTGTGCCAGGGCGACACACTCCGCCGGCGTGACCACCGTATACCGTCCGCTGTCGCGCAGTTGTTGCCAGCTTTCAGCACCGGGCACCGCCCAGTCCGAGACCACACCGTCCTCCTGCCATGCCGCGTAAGTGCGAGCGTCGTATTCGGCGTGCGGACCGATCTGCTTCCAAGTGACCTCGGGGTCATGACTCACCATCACGAACCCCGGGGCGGCAGGACGGTCGGGCCCGAGCCGTTGCCGATACTGCTGGGCAGAGGTCGCGCCGTAGACATCGGCGCCCGCGTATCCCAACCGTTCGCATTCGTCGAAGTACGCGTCGATGACGGCGAAGTCGCTGACAGCCGGACTGAAGGGACAGTGCAGGCGCGCCGCGCGACGGGCACCGGCCACAGTCTTGCCCCCCACCAGAATGGCGGGCCCACCCGGCGTCGCAGGCGGCGGGGTGACGAGTACTTCCCGCCCCCGCCACTCGAAGGGCTCCCCCGTCCAGGCCGCCCGGAGCACAGAGACGCACTCTTCGAGGAGCGGCCCCCGCTGGCTACGATCGATGCCCGCCATCTCGAACTCGGCCTGTCGGTACCCGGCGCCAAGGACCACGCTCAGCCGACCTGGCGCCAGACAATCGACGCTGGCCAATTGCTCGGCCAGCCGAACGGGATCATGGAGTGGAACCAGGGCGGCCGCGATGGACACCTGCACGTGCTCGGTGCGCCCGAGCACGGCCGCCGCCAGGATGATGGGCGCGGAACTGTAACCGGCGGGATCGCCGTGGTGCTCGGAAAGCGTGAGGGACTGAGCGCCCACCTTGTCGGCCCAACTCGCCATCTGGAGCATGGCATCGTGCTGTTGGGCAAAGCTCGTCTTCGCGAAGGGCGGAACCCTCAGGTCGAAACGCAAGGCGATGCGGGTCACAAGCGACTCCTTCATGGTTTCGAAGCGGGGCAGAATCCACCTTTCGACTCCCGAGTTCAAGCGCCGGGGGGGGGTCGACGCGAGCCTCGACTGAAACCGGACCGCTCAGGCCTCCGGCAACGCGGGACGCTCCTCCACTCCGTACAGACGACTCGGCGTATCCCACAGCAATCGCGTAAGAACGTCGGGAGCGAGGGAGGTGGAAGACAACAGCGTCGAGACCGAATCGGGATACGCGCATTCCATGTGCGGGAAGTCCGACGCCCACATCACCCGCTCGGCACCGACCCATTCCACCACCTGTCCCAGAAATTTGTCCTCGGTCTCCCCAGAGATCACACACTGGCGGGCGAAGTACTCGCTGGGTTTGTGCTGGAGGTTCGGTCGCTCGGAGGGGCCCCATAGTTCGTGGTGCTCGTCCAGGCGGTCGAGCCAGTAGGGGAGCCAGCCCGTACCGGACTCGAGAAAACCCACACGCAGCTTCGGAAAGCGGTCGAACACGCCCTCGACCACGAGGCCGGCGAAAGCCGCCATGGCCTCCATGGGATGACAGGCCGCCCGTGACGCATACCAGGTATCGAAGCGTCCTTCGCCCAGAAAGCGAACGTTTCCCCCGCGTCCCTCGTGGACGATCATGGCAACATTGAGATCCGACAGAGTCTCGAAGACCTGATCGTTGCCGGGGTGGTGGAGCGGACGACCGCCTATTGGATTGGGGCGAAGCATCACGGCCCGGGCCCCATCCTCTCGCACGCTACGGGCGATCTCCCGGGCGGCGAGCTCGGGGGCGTGGAGCGGCGCCAGTGCCACGGGAATCACGCGGCCGGAGGTTTCAGCGCACAACCCGCCGAGCCAGCGGTTGTAGGCGCGAGCCAGCCCCGTTGCCACCGTCGCGTCCAGGTCTTGGCAATAGGGAACATGGAGGCCGTAGCTCGGATAGACGGCCGATACATCGATGCCCTCGGTGTCCATGGCGGCCAGTAGCGTT
This sequence comes from Myxococcota bacterium, assembly GCA_022447545.1. Classification (GTDB taxonomy): domain Bacteria; phylum Myxococcota_A; class UBA9160; order UBA9160; family SMWR01; genus JAKVBI01. The sequence continues at coordinate 35,149 of JAKVBI010000017.1, read as the reverse complement.
CGGGATTCGATTCCCCGCTCGGCATCGATTCCGAAGCGCTCATCCTGCATCCTGGCGGCCTCCCCGCTACGCAGGTACTCGGTCATCATGTCCGAACCCGCAAAGGTGGGGTGACCGTCAACGATGGGAAGGAGCGCTCCGAAGAGCGGACCGAGACGCTCCACATCCGGTTCGACCTGGGACCGCAGGGCGGGGTCGAGGTGGTCGGTCCAGACATTGGGGGGCTCAATAACATGGCCATCGGCATCGAAGACGGCCCTTTGATCTCGCATACGCACCTCTTGGCACCGGGTGTCCACCTGCTCGTTGTTGGCAACCAGCGACTGGGCAGCCCGAAAAATGACTCTATGCTGACGACATGTCGAGAATTTACCAGCTATTCACCGCCCTCCTGGTCGGCGTAGGGATGGGCTCCGGACTCACCACGGCCATGAATCTCACCCAGCCTTCGACCTGTCAGATCGCCGCCCAGAAGGTCTGCGATCCCGACGGCTCACTGAAAGTCAGCGATCCCGCGGGCAACCAGCGCTGCATCGGAGAGCAGATGCTGAGGTGTGCCTGCGACTGACCCCCGAAGACCGTGGGGGTTCTCCGCCGACACGTAGGCGATCTCCTCGATTCTCCCGCGTAGTCGCCGAAACTCCAGAGATTGCCCTCTGGATCGCGACCGCTGTAACCCCTGCCCCCCATAGGCCTTCTCTTCGAGAGGCAGAACGGTTTCGGCTTCGCCTTGGAGCGCTGTGCCCCCACAAGAAGAGAATCACCCACCACAGACCTCCCCCGATTCCGGGCATCGAGATCATAGAATTCGTGTGAGCCCCCCATCGACACGAAGCGTTTCCGCCGTGATGAAGCTCGCATCGTCGGAACACAAGAACACGAGCGCATTGCACAGGTCGTCGAAGTGCCCCACGCGGTCCACGAGTTGCTGCGCGAAGAACTCACGGCGCCGCTCTTCGGGCCACCAACGCAGAGCAGGCCGCGAATCCGATTCCATGGAGCTCGGCGCAATCCCGTTCACACGAATCCGATCCGGCGCGAACTCCTCAGCGAGACAGACCGTCAATGCATTGAGGGCCCGCTTACTGACCCCATAAGCGGTCGTCCCCGCCGTGTAGGCCCCAACGGAGCTCTGATTGATGATCACGCCACCACCGCGTTGTGCCATCCCCGGACGAACGGCTGACGCGCAGTTCAACGCACCCGTCAGATTCACATCGATCAGGCGCCGCCACTTCGAGCGCTCGAGCGCCGCGCATGGGCCGCTGTACTCGTCCATGTACAACCCCGCGTTGTTGACCAGAACGTCAAAGCCTCCCCAGGTTGCGTCGAGATCCGCCACGACGGCTTCCACCGCCACCTCATCGGCAACATCGACCTCGACCCAGGCGGCCCGGGCACCTTCCTCACTGATGTCGCTGGCCACCCTCTGGGCCCCATCGGCGTCGACGTCCGCGATCACAACCGTTGTCCCCTCCCGAGCCAGGGCGTGGGCATACGCCTCTCCGATCCCCGTGGCTGCTCCCGTCACCAAAGCACACCGGCCTTCGAGCTTCATTGGTGGCTGTCCTCCCGAACGCAGTCCACCGCGAGCATACGTCAGCACCCAGGCAGGCGAAGACGCCCCCCACGGGGTGCCCCCCGGGCCCCAGTTCACAAAGGGGGCAAGCGACGTGACCTTTCGATCGATTTCGAGACGCTGAGCGGACCGGATTCCCGGCCTCTGAGACCCCCTGTTTACGGCAATAGGCGGGGGCCTTGGCCTCGTTCGGCCCCCTACCCCCTCCCGATGCGGATAAGATGCTCTCCTCGTCGACCTGGGATTTTCCCTCGACGCCCCAACCGGGAGACTTCCATGAGTGCCTCTGCAGAAGAATTGGTCCGCCGGGTCTGTGATGGATGGAACGAATTCGCCATGGAGGACTTCCGCGAGATCTTCGCCGAGGATTGCACCTACCAGAACATCCCGATCCCTGGGATCCACCACGGCCCGGACGCCATCTTCGAGGTACTGGGCGCAATCGGCGCGGGCTACGAGATCAAGCTCCGCATCGACAACCTCGTAACCTCCCCGACCCTGGTGATGGCCGAGCGCACCGAGCACTTCACCCGGCAGGACGGTACGGGCTCCTTCGAACTGCAAGCCGTGGGGGTTTTCGAGGTCAGGGACGGCCGAATTCAGTCCTGGCGAGACTACTTTCATTTCGACCCCACGCTCTGGGGCGTGGAACAGGCCTAGGCACCTCGAAGGTCAGAGCAATGCCGACTTCCGGTAATCCACCGTGCGCCAACGCTCTGGGCGCATGACGTAGACACTCTGACCCTCGGATCCCGTAGCAGCCGTGTACTGATCGCCGAGTTCCTCTCCGAAGTAACGGCGTGCCATCGGACGCAGGTCGCCCTCGAGATCCGCGGGACGGGTCTCGATGACCGGCCCCTCGACACTCACATAGCAATAGACAGGCGGCACCTCGCTCTGGGCCACCAACGTAAACCGGCCCGCTGCGCGCATCTGCCTTGCCTTGAGGGACGTATCCCCCGTGATCACCCAAACGCCGACCTCAGGCGAGTAGTCGTACCAAATGGGAACCGACAATGGCGACGCACCCGGCTGTTCGATGGAAATCACGCCCACGTGCAGATCCGCCAGGAACGCATCCCGTTCGGCAGGAGACATGGCTAGAGACATGAAGATCCCTCCACGGCACCGCAGGTCACAGTGGCGATGCATGCTCTCGCGAGCATAACGGAGCCCCTTCCTGCAGTGGAAGCCCTGCCTAAGACGCTCCCGAGCCGCGTGCGAACCGGGGCGCCCCGGTTGTCAGGCCAGATGTCATAATCGACCCGAATCCTGCATCGATCCAGCAATCCCCGGTTTGGCCTCGACACCCACCGGCCCCACCGGGATCTCCGTCAAGAGGAGCCACAACGGTGCCCATACCCGAGCCCACCCTCGAACAATTCGTAGAATTGGCCGACCAACTCGACCTCGAACTCCCCACCGCCCAGATCGAAACTCTCCACCGCATGACCAACGCTTTCCTCGCAGGCTTTGGGATCGCTGAGGGGCTGGCGAACGAAGTGCCGGAGCCGGAGTTCCCGGCCCGCCCGCACTGGAAACCGAGCGCCGAAGAGAACTCACTGGGGGCGTGGGTGACCCGGACATCGGTCCAAACTTCCGATACTGGGCGCCTCGCGGGTCGGACCCTCGCCCTGAAGGACAACATCGCCCTGGCGGGAGTCCCCATGTCCGGCGGAACCGGGTTCCTGTCCGAGTACTCACCGGATGTCGATGCCAGCGTCGTGACTCGGGTTCTGGCAGAAGGGGCGGAGATCGTCGGTAAATCCGCCTGCGAATACCTTTCGGCCAGTGCCGGGAGTCACACCTGCTACACCGGTCCCGTCCACAACCCCCACCGCCGTGGCCACAGCGCCGGCGGCTCCTCGTCCGGGAGCGGAGCCCTCGTGGCATCTGGTGAGGTGGACCTCGCCCTGGGAGGCGATCAGGGGGGGTCGATCCGGTTCCCGGCCTCGTATTGCGGAATCGTCGGCATGAAGCCCACCCACGGCCTCGTTCCGTACACGGGCATCCTCTCCATCGACTCCCACATTGATCACACCGGGCCCATGACCGCCAACGTCGCCGACAACGCATTGCTGTTGGAAGTGCTCGCGGGTCCCGACGGCACCGACCCGCGCCAGCTCACCTGCCAGACTCACCAATACACCCGGGCCCTGGGCCGAGGGGCCCAAGGGTTGAGAATCGGCATACTCGAAGAAGGCTTCGGTGGTGCCACCGCGGACCCCAGCGTGGAAGAAAGTGTACGAAGCGCCGCCGAATGCCTCGAAGCCGCCGGGGCCGAAGTCAGGAGTCTTTCCGTTCCGCTTCACGCCGTGGCAGGCGCCTTGGTAGGAACCTTCCTGGTGGTCGGGGGGATCGAATTGTTGCGAGGCGGAGGCTTTGCGACCCACAGCGAATCCGATGTTCCCGTGGGTCTACCCGAGGCCTTCGAAGGTTGGCGGAGACACGCCGCCCAATTCCCTCCCAACGTCCAGGTCATGCTTCTCGCAGGAGTTCACGGCGCACGTCATGGCTCACGGGCCCTCTACGCAAAGGCGTTGCGCGCCCGTCGAGCCGTTCGAGCCGCCTATGACGAAGCCCTGGCTGAGGTCGATGTTCTGCTCATGCCGACCACGCCCCACACGGCTCCCCCCCTTCCGGAACCCGGTGCCGAACTCGCGGACTTGTTTGCAGCGGGCGGCGCGGGCGTGGCGAACACCGCCCAATTCGATGTCAGCGGTCATCCCGCCCTCAGCGTGCCCTGCGGCTGGGTCGACGGCCTCCCGACGGGTTGCATGCTCGTGGGACGGCACTTCGAAGAACCCGTCCTCTACCGTCTGGCCGAGGTCATCGAGCAGAATTCGTGAGGCCCTCTCCGGGAAAGGAGCAGGCCCGGAGAAGCGACTCCATCGGCCCACCCACGGCTGGACCCGAGGTGGAAAAACGCTCTGCTGGAATTCTTGCCCTCGCTGATTCGTCCGCGCATATTGATCGACACGTAAACTCGAGAGTTTCAATGAGGGGGCATCATGAACCAGGCTGAACTCGCCTCCTACCTGGCGTTCGTCGTGTCGGTCTTCGCCGTTACAAATCCCCTGGTTGCGATCCCCGTGTATGCCTCGCTGGCCGCGGACCTCCCCGCAGAAACTCGTCGCAGGATTCCCCGACGGACAGCAACCGCAGCCTTCGTAATTCTCGCCACCGCATTCTTTCTCGGAGAAACGATTCTCAGCCTCTTCTCCGTAAGCATTCCCGCCCTTCGTATCGCGGGGGGACTGGTCCTCGCGTCGATGGCCTGGTCCATGCTTCAGGCTCAAACCAGCCGCACGCGCCATACCCGTGAAGAGGCGGAAGACTCGGCCAACCGGGGATCGATCGCCATTGTCCCCCTGGCCATCCCGGTCATTGCCGGCCCGGGATCCATCAGCCTCATGATCATCGCCGCCACCTACCCGAACCCCATCGAAGGCAAGATCGCGATCCTTCTGGCTGTCTTCCTGGTGTGCATCTCCATCTGGTTCATCCTCACCACAGCCGAAAGAATCCAGCGACTGCTGGGAACCACGGGAATGAACGTCGTCACTCGCATCATGGGGCTGATCATGCTTGCGGTTGCGGTCGAATTCATGACAGGCGGGCTTGCCGAGAAATTCCCCAGTCTGATGTGAATTCAAACCTCGAGGAAGGCTCCGAACCGCCCCCGATCCCGACTCAGAAGATCGTCTTCGGCATGACAACAAGGCGCCGAGAGGTCGCCGAGTTGAGCTTCAACGCCTATTGCCGACTCGCCAAAAACTGTTCCAGAAATACCGCGATCGCTTCTTCGCTTGCCATGTCGAGCATCTCAGTGGGCGGATGGCCCGCAAAACCATTCGCTACCCACTCCTGCCAAGGTCGCAAACCGAAGGCCGCAAAGTTGAGCAGGGAACCGGCGCGGGAGTCAACTCCGATTGGATTTCCGCGTATTCTACGATCAGTTCGTGCATCGGAAGGTGATGACTTAGATCCAGCGCTCCAGGAATACGGATGCGCAAGACCCGAAGTCGCTCAAGGTGCAGAGAAGACCGTTTCCCCCCGAGCCATGGTTTCAACCACGGCGATTTCGCTCAATTCATCGACGGGAACACTCTTGGGGTCTCTTTCCAGAACCACAAGATCCGCCTGCTTTCCCACACGGATCGAGCCTTTTCGATCCTCTTCGAAGTACTGATACGCCGACCCGAGCGTGACCGCATACAGTGCCTCGTCGAAGTCGATCCGCTGATCCGCACCGAGTACGACGCCTGCTCGGGTCTTTCGGCCGATCGCGATTTCCATCAACAACATCACATCCGGAGGCACGACCGGTGCGTCATTGTGAATCGTGAACGCGAGGTCTCGTTTTTCAGCCGAACGAAGCGGGCTGATCCCCATCGCCCGGTCGTCTCCAAAACTCAGTCGATGCCAGTCGCCCCAAAAAAAGGGATGGGCCGCGAAGAACGATGGAACGATTCCAAGTCGCTTCATCGCGTCCAGTTGGTCTTCTCGGGCCAGTTGGGCGTGGATGGTGACCGAGCGATGATCCCTGGTTTCCCCATCAAGCCCCTCCTCCACACCCTCAATCATGAGATCGATCGCGGCGTCACCATTGGCGTGAACGAGCACGGGAATTCCCGCATCGAGCATCTTCTTCACCTGCTTCTTGTAGGCCTCCGGCTCTACCATCGAGTAGGCGACGTAATTCGCCGGCGCCCCGGGCGGACCTTCGTCATAGGGGCGAGTGAGCCAAGCGGTACGACCCTGGGGAGAACCATCGAGAACGAACTTCACTCCCGCGACACGCACTCCATCGGTATAGACCGGCGAATAGCCGATGGACTCCAGACTCAACGACTCCCCCACGCCCTGTACAGCGGGGAACAGAGCGACATCCACCGCCAGCGGCTCATGACGAGCGATCGCTCGAAGCCCCTGCACCAATGTCGGATTGGACGCCCCATCTTGGATGGTCGTCACTCCGTAACTCGCATTGTATTCGATGGCACGCCGGATCCGGTCGGCGAATGCCCTCGGATCCGAGTCTCCACTACTTTCGAACATCGGGGCCAAGGCCCCGTGCACAGCAGTCTCCTCGAGCACTCCATTGGGGATCCGGGTTCCCGGGCGTCGTCGAATGACGCCCCCATACGGATCTTCCGTGGTCTCGTCATAGCCCAACATAGCAAGAGCTTCCGAGTTGACGGTCGCGAGGTGCCCGGACACATGCAGAAGAAGAATCGGATGTTCGCTGGACGCGCGATCCAGGTCGTCTCGATTCGGGTGCCTTCCTTCCGCCAGCAGCGAATCGTCGTACCCATACCCCATGACGAATTCGCCGACAGGAATCTGTTCGTCTCGAATGCGGGACTTCAAGCCACCCACGATGTCTTCGACCGAGGTCATCGGCCCAACCGGCGGAGACGATGCATTCAGCAAATCCAACATCTGCGCCGTCATACCGAGGTGACCATGCGCATCGATGAAACCCGGCACGAGGGCTCGATGGCCGAGATTCACCACACGCGTCGAATCCCCCATCAGAGGCTCTACGTCCTTGCGGCCCCCCACTGCCACGATCTCGGTCCCCCGAACCGCCACCGCCGAGGCTCCGGCCGTCGATTCATCCACGGTGTAGATGTGATCGCCGAGAAACACGACGTCCGCAGGACCTTCGGGGATCTGTTTCGGCGATTTCGCACACGCTAAGAGGGCCAGATTCGCTCCGACGGCCAAGACCAACGCAAGCCTCGCCGAGGACCTCACTCTCGCGTTACGACCTCGAGCAGATCCCCCTCGCCCGACTGAATGACCCCTCAATGGAACCTCCGAATTCGGTAAAGACCCTCGCACCCACAAACCTCATCGCAGAAAAGCATAGCGCTCTCGGGTCCGCTCAAGGGTGGGCAAGATCCATCGTACGCTCCGTCCGAGTCCTCTCCACGAGATGCCCATGGAAATACCGTGTCGATCGGGGCAAAATGCGCTCCCAAACCCCTTCCAAATTACGAGAGGCCCAAATGACCAATTTCTGCGAAGACCGCATCGTCATCGTCACCGGGGCCGGCCGCGGAATCGGCCGAGAGTACGCCTTGATGCTGGCCGAGCATGGCGCGAAAGTCGTCGTCAACGACCTCGGAGGTGCACGCGATGGAATCGGATCAGACCTGGGGCCGGCCGATGAAGTCGTCGCGGAAATCAAGAGCAAGGGCGGTACCGCCGTGGCGGACGGATCCGACGTCAGCGACTTCGATTCCGCCAAGCAAATGATCCAGACTGCCATTGACACCTTCGGCCGGCTCGATGTTCTCGTCAATAACGCCGGCATCCTGCGCGACCGAATGCTCGTCAACATGAAAGAGAGTGAATGGGATGCGGTTATCCAGGTTCACATGAAGGGCACTTTCGCACCTGCCCATCACGCAGCCTCCTACTGGAGAGAGCAGACCAAGGCCGGCCAACCCATAGACGCACGCCTGATCAACACCACGTCCGTCTCCGGCATCTACGGCAACCCCGGTCAAACCAACTATGGTGCCGCCAAGGCCGGAATCGCCGCGTTTTCGATCATCGCTTCGCGAGAACTCGCGCGCTACGGTGCCACCGTCAATTGCATTGCTCCGGGGGCCCTCACCCGATTGACCGAAGACCTGCAACCCGGAGAGATCACCGACGAGATTCGAGAAGCCCAGAGCCCCCGATGGATCGCACCTATCGTGACCTGGCTCGCGAGCCGCGAATCCGCCGATGTAACGGGCCGCATTTTTGAATCCACAGGTGGAGTTCTCGCCGTAGCCGAAGGCTGGCACCGGGGACCCACCACGGATCCGGTGGAAGATCCAACTCTCCTCGGACCGGTCGTTCGTGACCTCGTCAACCGGGCGCGCCTCAATTCGGGCATGGACGGAAAAGACTTCGACGGCGCGCTTGGATAGCGATGCTCCTTCCTTCCGGAAGGGCAGTATCGTGCATGAGTGCGTAACGCTGAACGACCCAGGCGATACAAGTCCATAGGAACAACTCAAACTCTGAAAACTCCACCGTCCCACGCTCCAACGCAAGCTTCGACAAAGGACGGGTCGGAATTTCACCGTGGTAGCCTCACTCTGGCGCCTATAGTATGGCTCCCTGAGAACACCAACGAGCACCCCGCGTGTGATCCTCATGAGAGGATCCATACCTCATCCGGACGCAGGTGCTCTATTGAGACCCCCCCCTCCAATTCGAAACCTGCCTTGGACCTACCGTTGGGAGCAGCACCTTGAGAGCGTACTTATTTGTGGTTGCTCTGTTGGCCGCAATCTTCGTTTCCATCGGGACCTACAAATACGTCCAGATTTCGGCTTTGGCCAATGCCTCCTTCGAACGCCCACCGGTCACGGTAGCGGCTGCCACGGCGACGCTTGAAAGCTGGAGCCAATACATCGATGCAGTGGGCACCATCAAGGCGGCTCGCGGCATCAACCTCACTTCGGAAGAAAGCGGCGAGGTCATCGCCATCAACTTCGCCTCTGGTGATTCCGTCGAGTCGAATCAATTGATGGTCGTCCTCAATGACCGCGTCGAAATTGCACGCCGTGAGAGTCAACGGGCAACACTTGAATTGGCAGATCTCCAATTCACCCGTAACAAAGAACTCCTACTCAAGAACTCCGTTTCCCACTCCGACTATGATCGCTCAAAGGCAGATCTCGACCGCGCCCGTGCCGACCTAGCGGAAACCGAAGCGATCCTCTCCAACAAGAGAATCCGCGCCCCGTTTTCCGGTGTCGCCGGCATCCGCCAGGTGGAACTAGGAGATTACGTCTCTCCGGGTACCGTCGTTGCGACGCTCCAGGACCTAACCGAACTTCAGATCGACTTCAGTCTTCCCGCGCAGAGCGCCCCCCGCCTGCGGGCCGGACAACGCATTGAACTCGAAGTCGACGCCTACCCGGGTCGCATCTTCATTGCCCACCTGATGGCCCTCGACTCACAAATTGACCCTAATACACGCAACCTCCTCGCGAGAGCCAAGATCTCTGAAGGCGAAGGGCTTCTTCCTGGCATGTTCGCCTACTTGCGCCTCTATCCTGGCAGCAGCGAAGACTTGGTCACAGTTCCGGAAACGGCAGTCACCTACTCTCTTCACGGCAATATCGTTTATCTAATCGAACCGGGACCCGACGGAGGACTGACGGCCACGTCGAAGGTCGTCGAAACTGGTGAGACTCGCGAGGGGCGAACGAGCATTCTCGCCGGACTGGATGCTCGGAGCCGCGTCGTCACCGCCGGCCAGAACAAACTCTACCGTGGCGTTCGCGTTGCAGTCGACGAAGACGTCGTACTCTAGCGATTGACTCGATGGCCTTCACCGACGTCTTCATACGCAAACCTGTTCTTTCCATCGTCGCGAGTCTCTTTCTTCTTCTCTTGGGGTTGCAATCGGCCCGAGAACTGAAGGTTCGAGAGTATCCTGAGCTGGAAACTGGTGTCATCAACGTGTCGACCCACTACCCGGGTGCGAGCGCGAGAACCGTCCTTGGATTCGTAACGACTCCCCTCCAACGATACATCGCAAAAGCCGATGGAATCGATTACATCACTTCGAGCAGTCGGCCAGGCAATTCCAACATCGTGCTTCACCTCCGCCTGGGAGAGGACACACGCGCCGTCCTCTCTGAAGTAATCGCCAAGGTCAACGAAGCTCGTTACGAACTACCGAGCGCCATCGAAGACCCGATCATCAGCACCGAGGCTGCGGGGACTGCCCTCATGTACATCGCATTCTTCAGCAGCGAACTGTCGATTCCCCAGGTCCACGACTACCTTGCCCGGTCTGTCCAACCCGTCCTGACGACGATCGAGGGAGTTGGCGAAGCGGACCTGCTCGGCAACAAGAATCTCGCCATGCGGATATGGCTTGACCCCGAAAAGATGGCCGCTCACGGAGTCACCGCCGAGGACGTTCGAGACGCCCTGCGACGCGAGAACTACATATCCGCGGGAGGCACGACTGAAGGCACCTGGGTGATCACCAGCGTGGAAGCAGCCACAGACATCTCTCGCCCATCGGAATTCGAGACGATCGTCGTCCGGCAAGAAGGAGAGCAAAGAGTCGTTCTCCAAGACGTCGCCGACCTCGAACTCTCGGACCAGAACATCGAATTCTCTTCATTTTCCAGCGGCAGACCGACTGTGTTCATCTCGATCAAGGTGGCCCCGGGTGCGAACCCTCTCGACGTTGCGAGACGGGTGCATGCCGCTCTGCCCGCCCTGGCCGAGCAACTCCCCGCGGAAATGGAGACTTTCATCGACTACGACGGATCGATTTACATCGATGAGGCTCTATACGAAGTCATGAAGACGATGCTCGAGGCATCCCTCATCGTCATTTTGATCATCTATCTCTTCCTGGGTTCTTTGCGCGTAGTTGCCATACCACTCGTTGCGATTCCCCTGTCACTCATCGGCACTTTCTTCTTGATGTACGTCATTGGGTTTTCCATCAATCTATTGACATTGTTGGCCATGGTCATCGCCATTGGTCTCGTGGTCGACGATGCCATCGTAGTGGTGGAAAACGTACACCGGCACATCGAAAATGGAGCGACCCCCCGCCAGGCTGCTCTCCGCGGCGCGCGTCAGGTAGCGCTCCCCGTCGTCGCCATGACCCTCACGCTGATCGCCGTCTATGCACCCATTGGATTCCTCGGAGGACTCACGGGTGCCCTCTTCACTGAATTTGCCCTGACGCTCGCCGGTGCGGTTTTGGTGTCGGGTTTCGTCGCACTGACCCTCAGCCCGATGATGTGCGCCCATGTGCTTCGTGAACAGAAGGATCAGGGCCGTTTTTCCGACTGGTTGGACAACCGCTTCCACTCGCTCAAAGAAAGTTACAAGAGCCTCTTGTCCTACAGCCTTGCCAACCTCGGCGCCGTCCTCCTCTTCAGCCTGGCCATCATCGGGAGCCTCCCGATCCTCTTCAGCTTGACCCAGGAGGAACTCGCCCCAAAGGAGGACTCAGGGGGGATCATGGTCTTCGCCAACGCCCCCCAGTACGCAAATCTCGAATACATCAACCACTTCCTCGATCAAATCGTAGGCATCTGGAAACAGGTACCGGAAGTCGTGCATTCATGGCAGGTGAGCTCCACTCAGTTCATCATGGGCGGACTCTCCCTGCTGCACTGGGATGACCGAGACCGAACGGAGGCTGACATCATGACAGAATTGCAGCCTCGCTTCGATGAGATTGCCGGATTGGAAATCTTCACGTTTTCCGATTCCGGTCTTCCCGGTGCAGAGTCGGGCCTCCCGGTCAACTTCGTCATCGCAACCAACGACAATTACCGAAACCTCGACGCCGTGGCCGAAGAGGTCATGCGAAAAGCTCGGGACTCCGGACTCTTCATCTTCGTCAGCAAGACACTGAAGTTCACTCGACCAGAGGTGGCGGTGGCAATTGATCGCCCCAAAGCCGCTCGCCTGGGTGTTTCCATGCGATCCATCGGCGACACCCTATCCATTATGCTTGGCGAGGCGGAGGTCAATCGATTCAGCATGGAAGGCCGAAGCTACAAGGTGATCCCCCAGGCCGCAGCTGATTTTCGACTCACCCGAAAGCAACTCGAAAAGTATTACCTGCGAACGTCTGCAGGGAGCCTGGTTCCGTTGTCGACTCTCGTGAGTCTTACTCAAAAGGTCGAACCCAACTCCTTAACGCAATACCAACAGCTTCATTCCACCAACATCCAGGGCATGATGATGCCTCCCCACTCTCTGGGCGACGGCCTGGAGTTCCTTAAAAAGACACTGAGCGAAGTCGCCCCTACGGGGTTCCGAGCGGGTTACGAGGGTGAAGCTCGGCGCTTCATCAAAGAGCGATCAAGCTTTGCGCTGCTGTTCGGACTGTCACTCGTCGTCATCTTTCTCGTGCTCGCTGCCCAATTCAACCGCTTTCGAGACCCTCTCGTGGTTCTCATCGCTGTGCCCATGTCTATCTTCGGCGCAGTGGTTCCCATCGCATTGGGGATCGTTTCGCTCAACATCTATACCCAGATCGGCTTGCTGACCCTGATCGGATTGATCAGCAAACACGGGATTCTGATTGTTGACTTCGCGAACCACTTGGCCTCGGAAGGAGCCACCCACCGAAGCGCCGTCATTGATGCCGCATCCCTACGGCTTCGACCCATTTTGATGACGACTGCCGCCACAGTCATTGGCGTAGCCCCTCTTTTGATCGCTTCGGGCGCCGGCAGTAACAGCCGTTTTGGGATCGGTTTGATGATCGCGGCCGGAATGTTGGTTGGCACACTCTTTACTTTGTTCGTCGTGCCCGCCTTCTACCTGCTCCTTGCCCGTGAACAATCTGGCGGGCCCGCTCCTCAACCCGAGGCGTTCGAGGCCATGAATTAAACCAGGCGCATCACGTTCCGGACCACGCTCCCCCCATCCGCTCTTCCAACGAGCCCCCACGCACCTGCTAGGATCCGCCTCATGAGGTTCTACACCTTTCAAGTCGCACCCAACCCGACACGTGTTGGGCTCTATCTCGCAGAGAAAACCGCGGCAGGGGCGGCAATGAACGTCGAAAATGTAATCGTGAATCTTGCAAAGCGGGAACATCGTTCGAGCGAACACATCGCTCGAAACCCACTCGGACGACTACCTGTCCTCGAACTGGACAATGGGAGTTTTCTGACCGAATCAACGGTCATCGTGGAATATCTGGAGGAGCTTCATCCCGATCCACCCATGATCGGAACAACCGCCGAGGAGAGAGCTCGGGTTCGCGAACTGGAGAGAATCGCCGAACTGGGGGTCCTCGTCCCCATTGCACGAATCGTCCACGCCACAAAATCGCCACTCGGGCTTCCACCCAATCCGGAAATCGCGGCGCTCTTCGACAAACTACTGCCCGAAGGACTTGGGCTTCTGAACGACAAACTCTCCGATGGGCGCGCCTTTCTCGCGGGAGATTGCCCCACCATCGCAGATTGCACGCTGCAGGCAGGCCTTCAGTTCGGACGGTACGGAAAAATCAAGTTCGACCTGCCCGAGCAACTGGCGCGTTGGGACCTAAACTATCGAGAGCGAGATCCCGCTCTTTCCGTCCTGGTCCTCTGACCCGCGACTACATGAAGCGCTTGACGAATTTTGTCAGCTTCTCCCCATAAGGTGGGTACATGATTTTCGGATCGAAACGAGTTCCTCGCGTGAGTACCGATTTCCGATGGCTGAATGTCTCGAAGGTATGTCGCCCGTGATATGCACCCGTTCCCGAAGAACCTACGCCGCCGAAGGGGAGTCGCGAATCCATGATGTGGAACAGCGTGCCATTCACACAGGCACCACCGGAGCTCGTTCGACTCAGCACATCATCTTCCACCTTCCCATCTTTGGTGAATAGATAGAGGGCCAATGGCTTTTCACGCGAATTGACGAATTGCACAGCTTCATCGATGTTTCGAACCTTACGTACTGGCAAAATCGGCCCAAAAATCTCATCCCGCATGAGCGACGACTCATCATCTGCATCACGCAAAACGGTGGGCGCGACGTAACACTGGTCATCGTCGACCTCGCCACCGAAGGCGGGGGTCCCATCCTTCATCAAGGTTGCCAACCGCTCGTGGTGTCGACGGTTGACGATGCGTGCGTAGTCTGCCGTGTTTTTCGGATTGTCTCCGTAGAAATCTCGTACCGCTTTCCCCAAAGCGGTGACGAGAGCCTCCTCTCGCGACTCGTGGACGAGCACATAGTCGGGTGCGATGCAGGTCTGGCCCGCGTTCACAAATTTGCCCCAGGCAATCCGACGCGCCGCTGTTTCGATATCGGCGTCTTCATGAACGATACAAGGGCTTTTCCCGCCAAGTTCGAGGGTGACGGGTGTCAGATTTTTCGCCGCAGCCTCCATGACGACCTGCGCCACCTGTCCGTTGCCCGTATAGAAGATGTGATCGAATCGTTGCTCGAGCAGCACCGTTGTCTCTTCGACGCCCCCTTCCACCAGTGTGATCGCCTCGGGATCCATATACTCGGGAAGTCGCTTCGCGAGAACTGCGGACACGTGCGGGGTCACTTCCGAAGGTTTCAGCACGACCGCATTCCCGGCCGCGATCGCACCCGCCAGAGGCGAGAGCAGGAGACCCACGGGATAGTTCCAGGGCGAGATGATCAGCACGACTCCAAGGGGCTCGCGAATCACTCGCGCCCTGCCCATGACCGGAAGTCCTCCTACGCGTTCAGGTCGCGTCCACTTCTTCAGATTCTTCAAAGCACTCTTGGCCTCGAGTTTCCCCTGCGAGACATCGCTGGTGAACGCTTCGAAGGTCGGCTTCCCGAAGTCTGCTTGCAGAGCACCGACGAATTCGTCCGCATGGATCTCGTGCATGCGGATGAGGCGTTTTAATTGCTCTCGTCGCCATTCCAGAGGCCGGGTCCGGCCGTTTTCGAAAGACCGTCGCAGGCGATCAATCTCAAGCGGAATGGTTTCGATCTCGGTGTTCGGATCAGGAAAACGGACTGCATCGCTCATCCTCGATTCTCCTATGGCTCGAGAGAGTCTACCATCCCTTCCAACGCTGAACTCGCCCGGATGGCCCGGACGGGGATTCGTTGGGCCTCGACTCGATAAAAACAGGAGGGCCCAATGGCCGACCCTCGTACGAAGTCTCTGAAAACCGTCGACGAATGGGAACATGAAGCCGACGTGGTCGTCGTTGGGTATGGAGGCGCCGGGGCTTGTGCAGCCATTGAAGCGTCGCGTGCGGGTGCGCGGGTTCTCCTTCTCGAGGCGACTGGCGGCGGTGGGGGCTCCACCGCCCTTTCGGGCGGCCACCTCTACCTCGGCGGTGGGACTCGCCCACAGAAAGCCATCGGCTCGGACGATTCCCCGGAACAGATGTTCCGATACTTGATGGCCGGTGGCGATGGTCCCGATGAGCACAAAGCTCGGCTATATGCCAATGAGAGCGTCTCCCATTTCAACTGGTTGGTCTCACTGGGTGTCCCCTTCACAGACACCATCTGGGAGGACCGACACACGATCCAACCCACGGACGCCTGTCTTATCTGGTCCGGAAACGAAAAAGCCTACCCCTTCGTCGAATCCGCGCGTCCAGCACCACGCGGTCACAAAGTGGCTCGGGAAGGAGATGCCGGCATCGAACTATGGAAACATCTCTCCAAAGCAGTGGAGGCAAGTGAAACCGAAATCCTCTACGACACGGCGGGCCGCGCGCTTGTGACCAATGATTCCGGTCGCGTCGTAGGCGTCGTCGCGCGAAAAGAAGGCAAGGAGCTGTTCGTAAAGGCCCATCGCGGCGTGATTCTCACCAGTGGCGGCTTCATCATGAACATGAAGATGCTCGCCAATCACATCCCCCGCCTGTATGCACGGATCGATGACATCGAACTCCACGGAAACCCGAAAGACGACGGCTCGGGCATCCAAATGGGAGCGGCGGCGGGAGGAGCAGCCATTCGAATGTCAGAAATGTTCCTGACCACGCCCTGGTATCCGCCGTCCAGCTTCACGTTTGGAATCATGGTCAACATCCGTGGCGAACGGTTCATCAACGAAGATTGCTACCACGGCCGAGTTTCAGCTGGGGCCTTCGAGCAACCTGAAGGCAAGGCCTACCTGATCGTCGATCATCAAGCCTTTGGCTTCCCCGAATCCGACACCCGATTGGCAGCAACCGAAGAATCGATTCCCGAAATGGAACGCGCGCTCGACATGCCGACGGGAAACCTGATGCATACCGTAATGCACTACAACGAACAGGCCTCACGAGGAATCGACCCCCTCTTCCGAAAACAATCAGCCTGGCTCCGCCCCTTGGAGGCTTCTCCATTCGCAGCCATCGACTGTTCGGTCGGAAGCTCCCCCTACTACGCATTCACCCTGGGAGGTCTTCGAACAGCGCCGGGAGGCCAGGTCCTCAGCGAAGAAGGCGAAACGATTCCGGGCTTGTTCGCCGCGGGCGCGAATTCCAGTGGAATCACCCGTTCTGCCAGCACCTATTGCAGCGGGCAAAGCATTGGGGACGCAACATTCTTTGGGCGCCAGGCCGGTTCCTCTGCCGCAAGCTCCCCTCCCTGGTGAACTCTCCAACGTCAGCCCCGACCAGAAGTCAAACGCCGTACCGAAGCGAACAACCAGCTCCGACCGAGCCGAAAATCCAAATTTTTGCAAATTCGGATCCCCACACCTTCAACCGCGCAATTCCCAGATTGCCCCAGAGGGGATGACCCGTTTACGATCCATCAGGTGAACTCCACAGTCGGCGATTTCTACAGGCGAGCATCCCTTTTCCAGCAGTGTTTGTTCCTGCGATGGGTACCTCTTTCACTGCTTTTGGCGTGCACTCTCTTCGAAAATCCGAGCCACGCACAGTCCGAGGATACGGTTCCCACCCGTCCCAAAACCGCAACCATGCCTCCCGGAATACCGAGCCCGGCCCATGGAGTCACATCCGCGGATTCCAACGAAGAGCCAGAAACTGCGCCCGGTGCTAGCCCTGACACCGCTTTCCCGGACGAGGCAGTTGAAGTCATTCACGTCCTCGGAGAGCGGGGCAAGGCTGCAAAGCTCGAAACGCTCTCGGTCACTTCCTTCGACCAAGCGAGCCTCGACGAACTCGGAATCCAGGACATCGACTCTCTGCAGCAATTCGTACCGTCCCTGCACATTGGTCAGGTAGGGACGAGCGCCGTCATCACCTTGAGGGGAATCGGTTTCGACAATTTGACCATTCTCGGAGAACCAGGCGTCCTCTTCCAGATCGACGGAGTCCCACTTTCAAGGCCCTCTTCCGCCAATGCTGCCTTCTACGACGTAGAAAACGTCGAGATCCTTCGCGGACCCCAGGGAACCCAGGGCGGCCGAAATTCCACGGCAGGGCGAATCGCAATCAGTTCAGCTCGCCCGGTTCCAGACCTGGAGGTCTTCGGCGACACACAAATCGGGACAGCGAGCCAGATCATCCAACGCGCGGTACTCAACGTCCCCATCTGGGACGAGTACCTGATGTCGCGCATGAGTTTCATCTATCAAAATCGCGATGGTTACCAGCGCAACATTCTGCCCATCTACAGCGATTCCAAATACTGGGCCGACGACGCTGACGAATTCGCGTTTCGCGGGCAACTCCTGTCCCAGATCACAGACAGCTTTCAGGTGCGCGGGTTCGCGAACTACTCCCATCAAAAAGGAGTGGGACCTGCGTACAAAACCATAGGGCCTCTCTTTAGGCAAGCGCTCTACTGCCCCGACAACGGACGGCGATGGGGCCGCCCCTTCTGCCCAGTCTCGACCCTGAACGGACTCCCTACCGTCGTCAACCCGGGCGACCCACGCGAGACGACTGCGAATGTCGTTGGACAACTCAATGATCGACAATACGGGTTCACAGGACACCTCAATTACGACTTTCCAGAAATTGATGAGATCGGAGGCATCAGTCTCGGCACCATCATGTCATACCAGTTCACGGAGAACCGAAACGGAGATGGGAAGAACTTCTTCTGCTTCGCGAATCCCGCTGAACCGTGCGCCGTAGTCAATTACGGAATCGATCTGGATGCCACCAACAGCTACATCTCCTTCGTAGACACCGAGCAGCGCGCAGATCAAAACTCCTTCGAGGTCTGGCTGGAATCGCGTGACGCCGACGTCTTCTCATGGAAAGTAGGAATGTTTCATTTGAAAGAAACCATCTACGGAGATTCCTTGGTCGGCGTCGTTCAATCTCCCCAGACCCTCGCCGATAGTTTTGCTTCTGCGGAAAGCCGGCAGAGAGTGGTCACGGATACCAAGGCCGGTTATGGGGAAATCGAATATTGGCTCCTCGACAACCTTCAACTCAAAACGGGGATTCGCTACACGCGTGGTTCGAAATCCATTTCGCGGCAGATCAAGAACAACGAAGGCAGTAAAGAACTACGCGCTACGACGTGGAGTGGCTGGACCCCCATGGCTCTTATGCGTTGGGACGTAACCGACGACAACTCACTAGCCGTGAGTGCTACACGAGGGTTCAAACTCGGTGGATTCTCAATCCCTCGCGTTCTTCTCGGATCCGAGCGAATACTCGACGAAGAAGGACAACTACCCGTGGAACTCTACGATGCAGAGAGTGTCTGGAGCTATGAATTCCTCTCGAAGAACATATTTCTAAACGGTGAACTCACCCTCAACCTTTCCTTGTTCTGGGTGGACTACAGCTCCTACCAGACTTGTGTCGTCGCGGCCGAAGGCTTTCAGTGCGACGTTGGCGATGCTCAGACACGAGGGATTGAGGTTGAAAGCCACTGGCAGGCAACTCCCGGACTTCGCTTCGACACGATCTTCAACTTCCTCGATTCAAAGGTGGAGAAATTACGACTCGTCGACCCCACCGAACGTATCGTCACGGAACAGGGTTCGCCCAACCCACTCTTCCTTGAGCCCATCGACGTCAGTGGAAACCAGCTCACCAAAGCACCGAAATTCAGCCTCACCCTGGGAGGTCAGTACGAGTTCGATCTCGCTAACTACGGTCTTTTCGGGTACCTCACACCTCGATTTCAGTATCGCTTCCAGACACGCACCTACTACCGGGTGTTCAACCTCGAGAAGTTCAGCCAGAAGCCGTTCAATATGATCGACTTCAAGGTGACCTGGAGAAGCGAAGACGACCGCCTATCGCTCGAGGGGTTTGTCAACAACATCACGAACACAAACACCATCAACAGCATCATTGTCGGGACGATTGCGACAGGCTCTCCCGTAATCGCGCAGTACCTCCCACCACGCGTTTGGGGTATCCGAGTTGGCTACCGTTTCTGATATCGCAAATCCAAGTTGGCACGTTCGAACATAGTCTCGAGTTTCTGCTACTTCAGCCTCTCGTAAGCGTGCTGAATCTCCAATGCCTTGCGGTGAGCGACCCTCTGCAACTCTTCACCCAGGTGAGCGACCTTATCAGGATGGTATTCGTGCATTCGTGCTTTGTATGCGGCTTGGATCTCGTCGCGTGATGCCGTCGCATCGATCTCCAACACCTCATAGGGGTCCAGAGCGTTCTGAGCCCCACCTTCTGGTTCTGGGTCCGAGTTCTCCCACTGGTTCTCTCCTGATTCATATCGGGAGTCGAACTCGTCATATTTCCGAAGCCGCTTTCGATAAAAATACGCCAACCATGCCGCCAGCAGAAGGTCGTCGATCAAACCAAGCCCCGAACCCAGAAAGTCGGGGACCAAGTCTCGTGGAAAGACGAGATAGAGTAAGGCCAGAGCGATCAGCCATTTCTTGAACTTTCTGGGGTCTCTCATTGTGTTCGAACGTTCTCCCCCCCATTCGAGATCCATACCCAGCAAGGCCAGTTTACATTAGAGTCTCGCAATGCTTGAAAACCTCCAGCCCCTGGTGGCTCGGACCGCTTTTCCACTGGCGATCATTGCGGCCATCGGGACATCGATCACACTCCTGAACGGCGGCATGGCTCCAGATACAGTGACTGTAGTCGTGATCGCCGGATCATATTTTTGGATCGCCCTGTTGGAACGCCTATGCCCACTTCACCCTGAGTGGTCACATGACAAAGGTGACCTGAAAGCCGACATTGGCCTGGGATTGACCAACGCCGCACTGAACGGCATTGCGCAACCCCTCTTTGTCGCCTTCTCGGTGGGCATCGGAACCTGGCTGGCCACCCACTACGGCGCACAGGTCTGGCCCGACGACCTGCCCCTTATTGTTCAGTTGATTCCTGCGCTCCTCCTCGGTGAACTCATCGAGTACAGCTTCCACCGCGCCTATCACGAAGTTTCCTGGTTATGGCCAATTCACGCCCCACACCACAGCGCAAATCGCCTTTATTGGTTCAACGCCCTCCGCTTTCACCCGATCGACATCCTTGCCATCGGTCCGGGAAAATTGATTCCCCTCGTAATCCTAGGTGCCGACGGTGGAGTCATTGCGCTCGTCGGGGTCTTCTCCGCTGTTCACGGCATCTATCAACACGCAAACCTCCCATGCCGTCTTGGCCCTCTGAACTGGGTTTTCAGCATGGCCGAACTGCACCGCTGGCATCATTCCCCGAATCGCGTTGAGGCAAACCACAATTACGGGGGCAATCTGATCTTCTGGGATATCGTGTTCGGAACCCGCTTTCTCCCAAAAGATCGCGAACCACCGGTCGAGATCGGCATTGCGGAGTTACCGAATTTCCCACAGGACTATGTCTCCTTGCTCGCGACGCCATTTCGTTGGACAACTCTTTCAACTCGGTCTGGACCCCAACCAAGGCCGGTATCGTCCAATGAATAGAAAAACCAATCACCAGCCTTGCGACTCTTGGCTTCCTAAACACAAAGGTGAGTCCCGATGAAGCTGATCCGACCGACACCCGAGGAAGGCGCTGCTGGACTTCGTGCAATGACGACGGTAGCCAGAAGCCGCGGAAAAATTCCGGGCCCGACCCAACGCCTGATCGAAGCCGGCCAGAAAGTTTTACTTGGATCTTCCGAGCCACTGGAAAACCTGGCACCCATTTCACCCGAGGAATTAGCAGCCGCGATCACACGCCCGGAGATTCGACAGCAACTGGTTAGCGGCATGGTCATTGCCAGCCTTTCGGCCGGGGAGCCACCCGCTAAACAGACCCAAACCGTTCAGGGTTTTGCGAAAGCACTCGAAGTCAGCGGGCCTCAACTTTCCGCAATCGAAAAAATCGGGAACCACGACGTGCTGTTCTTCAAGCTCTGCGTTCTCCGCAACGGCCACATGCCCGACATGATCAAGAACGAGTATCACCATCACGGAGCCATGGGAGTCGCCAAGGCTTTGGCGGGACTCCGAGGACTTCGAGAAGATCCAGAAGTTGCGGCACGATTCCGAGCATGGGAAAAGCTCCCACCCGAATCGCTAGGGTCACATCTGATCCGCTTCTACCGCGACAATGGCTTCGCTTTGCCAGGCGAAAAGGGAGGATTCCCAGAGGCCGGCCTCTATCATGACCTCAGTCACATCCTAGGTGGGTACGACACGACCCCCGAGGGCGAAACCCTGGTCGGTGGATTCATAGCCGGTTATCGCGAAAACCGACCGGATCACGGACTGTTCACCGCTCTTTTCGTATTGAGCATTTTCAGTGCAGGAGTCGACGTGACACCCATCGGGGTAGGATCCTCCACCGGTACCGTGGGGGATGTAGCCGAGCGCTTCCTGCTTGCGATTCAGCGAGGCTCAGCCCTCCGAGAAGACCTCTCGGACGACTGGAACTTCTGGGAATACGTAGAACTTTCCCTTGAAGAGGCTCGCGCTCGCTTGGGGATCCTCCCCAAAACCGAGACCGGCCCCGGCGACTTTTGACCACACCGAACGTGCAGCGAAGTTCATTCACTCTTAGAGCCCCGCTCAGAATCGATGGGCTCGCTGGACCCTCGCCATGACCCATGAGGCTAGAAGCACATAGCCCAGGGCTGGTAGTACCGGTACCGACAATGGACTCGGGTCGTTTATATCGAGGGGATCGCTACCCCCAGCGATCTCGTCGCCATCAGTGATACAACCTCCATCCGTATCGGGAACCGCGATGGGGATCAGAGATCCGCCCCCGGCAAGGTCGTAACTCGCACAGCTCGGCCAGGAGTTGTCGGTGAGATTCGAGTCGTAGTAAATGTTGTAGACGCTGTCTAGAACAGAGATGCCACCGCCGCTCAATTCGAGGGAATCGACGGTCTCGAGCACAGAGACATAGAGCGCCCCCCCGGCGTCGCATTGCCATCCTAGAGGGTTGCGGTGACGCCGCTTCCCAGCGACAACGTGCCCCAGGCAACCCTTCCAAGACTCGCTAGACGCCGACCTCCGAATCCACCATTAGTGAAAACGCCGTTGTCACTAAAGCAAGGCGGCCTCTTGGAATCTCCACCGACCTCAGTGCAAAAGCGACCAACCCGCTCTCAACAGGAAACTGAATGATTCTCGTAGCTTCGGAGTTCTACAGAAAACCCGTCACAGGACCCAATTGTGTGGGCGGTTCGGGAAGATCTCCCTCGGACCTCGGCCACGCGACGGGAAGCCCCGGACCAGCGATCTTCTCGCCCACGCCGATGCCGTCACGTTCGAGACTCAGCACCGGACGGCTGTTGGAGCGAACACATCCATCAGCGAGGTACACGATCGTGAAGACTCGCCGGGTTCGATCCGTGAGGTTGGGGCCGGCCAAATGAACGGTAAGCGCGTGATGAAAGACGACTGAACCAGCCGGCGCCTCAACCCAAACTGGATCGACACCGGCAATCGCGGGATCCGAGAGAATGTCGTAAGGCTCAGGGTGGAGCAGATGCGTGATGTCGACGAAGCGACTCAATCCCGTACGATGCGAGCCCGGCACATATCCCGTGGCGCCCGCGGCGCGGATCGAACCATCGAAGGGGATCCAAGCCGATACCAGATGAGGCTCACGGATCGGCCAAAACGGGAGATCCTGATGAGCGTCGGTTTCCCGACCTCCCGACTCCTTATAGAGGGCTTGATCCTGCCAGAGGCGAACCACGTCGACCCCCAACAGTGCCGCCGCGGTCGCGCCAATCCGTGGGTGAAACGTGAGAGGCCTCACATCCGCATCATCTTCCCAAAGACGCATGCACTGGATGAACGACTGCTCGTAGAGCGACTTTTCCGCGAGCGTTCGGCCGTCACCCTGGCTCCGGCGAGCCACAGCGCGATCCACAGCATTGCCGTAACGCACCAACTCATCTCGAGCAAGAAGCCCCTCGACCACAACGAAGCCGTCGCGATCAAACGCCTCGACCGTGTTCGCATCGACCGAATCGAAGCTCCGATTCAAGCAGGCTCCTGATAATTGATGAGAGGGCACGCCAGACTCTCCCGAAGGGTCCGGCATAGAGTACGGAAAATTCGGTCGGATGCCTGCTCTCACCGGCCTCACCATCAACGGCGTGGTATTTGTTTGATGAGAGAAAATATGCGATGGGACGATCGGCAAAGAAACTGTGAGCCGAAGAATCGCAACGTCAATCCATCGGATCTCCGCGAAAGCAAGAGACTGGCCCCCAAAATCTTCCAGAAAGGGTCTCTCACGATGGGATGCGAAAACAAAAGCACGCTAGAGCCCCGCTTCGTTCATGCGCGGGAGCAACTTATGCGAATCGACCACCGCGGACGGGTCGCATTGCTGGACCTCGTCAAGACTGCTGGTGATGAGACTCATTGCGCGTTTTCAGACCCAATGAAGCGCATTCTGCACTCCTGCCAAGGCCGACTGGCCTGGGCAGGATCTATGGATCAGCAATTGATCGGCACAGGCTCGGAAGACGTCGACAGTGTATGGATCAGCGAGTTCCCCAACCGAGAGGCCTGCGCCACGGCGCTGGAGAAACGCTACGAGTCGGCGCCCGAAATGCGCGTCAGAGACATTCAGAGCTATGTGGTCACCCCGTGGCCATCCCCAATCCGCTGGATCGCTCGCACCACCTTTCGCTTCCGTGGACTCCTCGGCGGCGGGCCTCCGCCCTACGATCCATCAAATGAGCCACCACCCTCCTTCACAGAACTCGAGATGGGTGCCCAGGAGTTCGGACCCACACCCGAGCAGTACCAGGCCCTAGAAAGGGGCAGCCTCGAGACGCGCGTGGTGATGGTGAACTTTCTCGACTTTCGTGATCATGCCAATTACCGCGAGCCCGAGAGCAACCCTCAGCCCCGGCCTCATCAATCCACCAAGGCACATACCCACGGGAGCGGCAGCAGGGCCTACGGGCGCTACAGCGCCAACACGATCAAACTCGTCGGACGCCTGGGGGGCCGACTCCGCTGGGCTGGTTTCCGAGCGCGACGGATCAGCGAGGGAACCGAGCAAGCGTGGCGGCAGATTGCGCTCATGGAGTATCCCTCGCGAGCGCACTTCCTTGGAATGGTCCGCGACGAGGCCTACAAGGTCGGTATCCGGCACCGTGATGCAGGGCTCTCGCGTACGGAACTCCTTGCCTGCACGTCCCACGTCGGCTTCGAATAGACCTTGACCTCAAGTTCCGGCAAATCCACGACCTGGATTGATGCCGAGCGGCCATGGATCCATCCCCCAGAAACGACCGCGGAATCTTTCGAACTCACGCGTCTCTCTTCGAAGATGGCGTCAAGGCTCCGGGGACACCCTCGTTCAGAAGCCATGCAGTCAGGATCTCGTTCACTTCGTCCGGCGCCTCCTGTTGCACCCAATGGCCAACGCCGTGAAGGTATCGAACCGTGGCATCGCCGACCCATTGCTCCAAGTCCTCCAGAGTCTCGGGGACAAGGACCGGATCTGCGTCGCCCCAGATGAGTAACGTCGGAGTCTCGATCCTCGGAAAGCCAGCAGCTGCGAGGCGCGCAATGCCACGGCCTCGAATCAGGCTCCGGTAGTAATTCAGCATCGCGGTCAAAGCGCCGGGCTTCGCGGCGGCCGCGCGGAAGGCCGCGAGGTGGTCGGGGGCGATCCTGCCAGGGCGACCAGCCATCCGGCCGGTAAACACCTCGGCCAGTGCCCGACCATCATTTCGTGCAAGCATATACTCGGGAAAACGCGGCAGCTGTAGGGGCAATACGTAGAAGCTGCGCCAGAAAGCACGTGAAAAAAACCTGGGCCTTGGGCGTACGGCAACGCCAGGTGGAGGCCCATTCAGAATCACGAGCCGATCCAGATCACGTAGGCGTTGGGCTGCGAACTCCCATGCAATCAAAGCCCCCCAGTCGTGGCCAAGAAGCACCGTCTTCTCGGCGCCCGCGGCGTCGATGAGACACGCCACGTCGTCCATGAGGGATTCGATCCTATAGTCGGCAAGGTCAGTCGGCCGAGTCGTGTCCCCGTACCCGCGCAGGTCGGGGGCCCAAACACGGTAGCCAGCAGCCGCCAGGGCCGGCAGTTGCGCGTTCCAGGAAAGACCGAGCTCAGGAAACCCATGGAGACAAAGCGCAAATCGATCGCCCTCCCCGCAGACGTTTACATGAAAGTCGAGACCGTTCGCCTTGACACGTTCGTGGCGGATTTCCACGTTCCCTCGAGCCTTCTCGAACCCCACAGCCCAAACAGCGTCGCCCGCTCACGACGCTTCGACGTCACCCGCTCGATGAGCTTGCTCCAACAAGAAGCCCTCGTAATTCTTGGCTGCGACATCTGCGATGCGGTGGTAATAGAGGCTGCCCCCGAGATACGCAGAAAAGTAACGGGGCTTACCCGGAATGTTCGCGCCCGTCCACCACGAGTCCGTGCGGGGGAAGAGTGTCGCATTGGCGATCCCGCTGACCTCGGCATCCCAGGCTTCCTCGCTCTGGTTCGTTGGCTCCACTGCTCCCATGCCCTGATCACTCAGGTAACGCATACAGTTACCGATCCATTCCATCTGCCGCTCAGCACCCAGGGGCATGTTATAGAACACGCCGGGAGATCCGGGACCGTGGATCATGAACAGGTTGGGAAATCCGCCGATCGTAAGACCCAGGTAGTTATGAAATCGGTCGCTCCATCGTTCCTCAAGACTGACTCCACCGCGTCCCTTGGGATTCAGGCGCAGCATCGATCCACTGATGGCGTCGAAGCCCGTTGCCAACACCAGCACGTCGATGGGATGTTCGCCCTTCTGGGTCCGTACGCTCGTTGCAGTAAAGCACTCAATGGGATCCTCGCGAAGATCGACCAACGTGACATTGTCGCGGTTGAAAGTCTCGAAGTAACCGTTGTCGAGGATCGGACGCTTCGTCATCACGAAGAACTCGGGCATCAACTTGTCGGCGGTCTCCGGGTCTCGCACGATTCCGCGAATCTTGTCTCGGATGAAATCCGCAAGAGATGCATTCGCCTCCTCACTCATGGCGACGTCGTTGTAGCCGTCCAGGAAGAAGCGGAATCCCCCCCGTTGCCATAGCGCCTCGTACCGCTCGCGACGCTGCTCAGGGGTGTCGTCCAGGGCCATCCGCTCATGGGTCTCGAAGGGAAAACCGCCCGGATGCACGTTCATCTGTGTGCGAAAGCTCTCCCAGTTGTCCCTCGCATCCGTCATCTCATCGGGCTGAATGGGCCGGTTCCCCGCTGGGACGGAATATTGAGCAGTGCGCTGGAGCACCGTTACATGTGCCGCTTCCTTGGCGATCTCGGGAATCGACTGAATCCCCGAGGAACCCGTCCCAATCACGGCCACACGCTTGCCCTCGAATGAAATGGGTTCATGGGGCCAGCGGCCCGTGTGGTAGGTCTCACCCGCAAAGTCATGGATCCCGGGAATGTCGGGCATGTTTGCCGTCGACAGAGCTCCCACCGCACAGATCAGATACTGGGACGAAGCGCGCACGCCAGTGCTGGTCTCGACGGTCCAGCGCTGGGTGGTTTCATCGTACCGAGCGTCCTCTACCCAGGTCTCGAACTGGATGTCTCGGCGGAGATCAAAGCGGTCCGCGACATACTCGAGGTACTCCAGAACGTCGGACTGTTTGGACTGGGTCTCGGCCCAGTCCCACTCCTTCATGAGTTCATCCGAGAAGGTGTACCCGTAGAAGGGGCTACCCGGGCCATCAACCCGCGCACCCGGGTAGCGGTTGTACCACCAGGTCCCACCGACATCGGTCGCGCCGTCGTACACGCGGACTGAGAGCCCCATTTCGCGCAGATGATGCAGGGCGTACATCCCGCTGACACCTGCACCAATGATCACCGCGTCGTATTGTTCGATCGTTCCGCCCGTTTGCGGAGATTGATTTTCACCGGTCATTCTCGGCTCCTGCACCACCTGACTTACTTCCAAAATGAAGTCCCCGATACTACTGTGCCCGCGACCCCGAATCGAACCCACGAACGACGACTCGACGCCCCCCCACGGGGAACCAGGGCTTTCCCGCGGTCTACAACCTCATGCGAGGGGTCTTCCTGCAGGCACTATGCGCTCGCACTCCGACTAGAGGAGCGCGCGCGGGCTTCCCACGTTGACGACGCCGATGCCGAGATAACTGTCATACCCAAGCCATCCTTGTACCCGTTCGGGCATCTCTCGAACCGCCTCGATGGGTGTGCTCAGGAAGAAGTTCTCCTCGGTCCGGAGCCAGCCAACGACGAACCCCGTGAATAAACCCCGACGGGACTGATCCGTCGTGGAGTTGGCGCCACCTCCATGGATCGTTGAGCCCAGGAAGTAGACGGCCGAGCCCCGAGGCATCTCGACTGAAACGATCTCATGGGTTTCAGGCTGCCGATCCAGTGGCCAGCGGTGGCTGCCAGGAACGACCCGGGTCCCTCCGTTGTCGGCCCTGAAGTCGGACAGAGCGTAGATGACCTCGACCTCGATTTGCGGCTGGCTGAAAGGGTCGACATGGGCGTGCTTCGGATGATGCATCCAGGCCTGGTCGTCGCGATGCAGGTCCTGCGCGGATTCGCCCGGACCGATCTGGATCAACTGGGCCGTGTTCAACAAGTAGTGGAGACAGTGGGGTTTCAGGTAGTGGTCGGCAACTGCGAGGAGCCGCTCATTCTGGAGCACGTCGACGTAGGTGGCGGACTTTCCCGGGAGCCCATCGATCCGGATCGTGTCGAAGCCATAGAAGGGTTGCATGACCTCCATGTGATCGGGTGTACCCGGGGCGGTGCCATCGACCAGAGCATCGAGGTCCGCGCTCAGGCCTTCTAACTGCTCAGGCACCAGCGCTCCTTCGACGATGGCAACGCCATCCTGGTCGAGAAGCTCGATGAGTTTCTCGTGAGGGGCGTCCGGGTCAAGGCATTCGATCTTGGGCACGGTCATGGCTTCCTCCCTGCAATCACCCCTGACTGGCTGCCTATTGGACTCTGGTCCTGAGACTGCATTCCCAACGGAGCACCGAGCAAGTCGACTTCGCAGCCCAGCCTGCATGAACCACAGCATGCGGGACAGGTGACGACTTGGTCGATGCCCATCACCTCGAAGCTCCGTATCGTCGCGAGAATCTTCTCCGGCCCACCGACCCACATACCGTTTTCGTTGTAGAACTCGGCAGAACTCCCACCGGCCACCATGGCGCCCTGAATGCCCCTATTCCCCTGCCGAACTCCCGCAAAGGGGATCCCGTATTCTAGCATTCGCTCGAATCATTCAGCTCCAACCCCGCTCCCGACAAAGACCAACTCCGACTAGCGGACCCCGATCATCGGGCGCCCCCGCCAGGGAACCCAGCAGTATCCCTCGACGTCGAAGTGTCGGTGGAGGACGCCACCCAGAGAGGCGTACGCGAGGAAGCGTTCCTCCATGGTCTTCTTGCAGTCGTAGAACTCCCCCCCACGTTCCACCGCCAGTCACTCATTGGGCGGGACTGCAGCAAGGATCCGGATCCCCATCGCGTGTCGCCGACACGTGCACAACGAGCCAAGCCGCCGTAAATCACAGGAGTTGTCGAAGGGGAATCGAATCTCGCTATTCGCGAGCCTTCTCCGCACTCTGATGAATCAGGTCGAGGAGCATCTCGCCGCCGGAAGCGTACGAGATGGGTTGACCGATCTCGACCACCTGCGAGAAGCCTTCCAGAATGCGCTCTGCAGAGATCTCCCGGGGGTCGAGTTCTAGCCCCCTCCCTTGAAGCAACTCCAAACGACGCACGGTGCCGCCAACGACCGCAATGAGCTCACCGCTCACAGGGCACGCATCGGAAACCAGCAGCGCGGCCAACTCAGCCACCTTGTCGGGACTCACGTGAGGTGAGGCCTCCCGCGAGAAGACTCCACTCTCGAAGTGGCGATCCGTCATGGCCGTATGGGCGAAGGGAACCAGCGCATTGGCGAGCACGTTCCGCCCCCGATTTTCGAGATCGATGCAACGGACAAACCCATCCATGGCGCTCTTCGATGCCGCGTAGGCCGCGTAGGTGACATCCCCAAGGGCCGAGGTCGAGTGGGTTACCAGGATCCGGCCCCATCCCGCGGATCGCATTCCCGGTAGAGCCGCGTGGACCAGTTCAAGAGTACCCAGCACATTGATCGCAACCGTCTCCCGAATCACCTCCAGGGACAGTTTGTGGAAGATCCCAACGTGGGCGACCCCGGCGTTTGCGATCACGATGTCGAGTTGACCGAAGACATCAAGGGCATGCTCGACCATTCGCGAGCCTGCCCCCGGCTCGCCCACGTCGCTGTGGTCGGCCACCGCCTCGCCCCCAGTCTCGCGGATCGCGGCGACCACCTGATCCGCTGAACGATCCGCCGGATCCGGCTCTTCGTGATGCCGATTGTTCACCAGTACGCGAGCCCCTCGCGCGGCCAGGCACTGGGCGTGGGCACGACCGATCCCATTGCCGGCGCCCGTCACGAGCGCAACCCGGCCGTCGAGGCGGATCGTCAAGCGTCGAGACCCAGCAACCGTCGACCATTGTCGCGCATCACCAAGCGTTGCACCCCGGTATGCGCATCTTCCACCAGGCCCCAGAAATCGCCTGGCGCCTTCAAGCCCTCGGCATGGGGGAAATCCGATCCGCAGAGCACACGATCCGCCCCGAGCCACTCGACCAACGCCAGTACATCGTCTTCGGGAAAGGGCGCCACGTAGATATGCTCACGGAAGATCTCACTGGGCCGCCGATTCAAGCGTCCTCCCGGCCACGGACCATTGCGTCCCATGCCCTTCTTCTTGTCGATCGATTCAAGCACGTAGCGCACCCAGATACTTCCGTGCTCGAGGCTCGCCACACTGAGAGAGGGGAAACGATCAAAAAGATTCATGAAGATCAAAGAGGTGAGGGTCTCCATGATCGGCCGGTCGCCAAAGAAGTTCATCCACTGGAAGGCCGACTGTTCGAAGGGTGTCGGATTCGGGTTTTCGCCCCATGCTGTGGAGAAGAGTTCGTTGTACCCCGACTCGGCGCTGTGAAAGGCCACAACAGCGCCAGCCTCCTCGATACGAGCCCAGAAGGGGTCGAAGATCGGATCGGCGGGAGAACGGCGCCCCTGCGGCCCGGCAACCAGATGGACGATCTTTGCACCGGCCGCGAGCACTCGCTCCAACTCGGCCACAGCCAGATCGAGGTCGAGGAGCGAGAGCATCGCCGGCGAAAAAATGCGGCTCTCGTGGTCGAAGCCCCAGTCTTCGTCGACCCATTTATTGAAAGAGGTCAGATTCGCGAAGGTCTGGACCGGATCGTCGCGCATGAAATGCTCCACCGTAACTCCCAATGTGGGGAGCATGATGGCCGCTTCGACCCCCTGCTCGTCCATCAGCGCCAGGCGCGCACCCCGCTCGCGGAAGGCCGCCGGCAGGGCCACGTCGACCCCCGACTCGATATCGCCCCCCTTTTTCAGACTGCGAAGAAACTCGACCAGGGAGCCGGGAGCCGGGCATCGGTCCTTGTACACAGCGCCATAAGTGTAGGGCGTATCACCAATGCGAACCGTGGGGCGCCCGTCCAACTCCAAATAGCGGATCGCCAGATCCCGGTACTTCGGCTCCATGTGACGCGTGAAGCAATCGTGCGCCTCGTAGTAGTGATTGTCCGCGTCAAAGATCGGGTAGCGCTCAGCCATCAAGTCCTCCATGCCCCGATTGCAGCAACCCTAGTTTCTCATGTACGCGCCACCTGCGACGTTCAACGTCTCGCCGGTGACCTGGCTCGCCTTCTCAGACGCCAGAAAGGCGATCGATTCCGCGATGTCAGCTGCATCGGGATACCCTTCGAGCACGCCCTGGGACTCCGGCATGTCGAACAGTTGGGGGTTCTGTTCTGCAAAGCGTGTGCCCTGCACCATTCCCATGGAGACGGTGACGGCTCGAATCTTGTGCGGCCCGCCCTCGTAGGCAATGCAACGCGTCAGTGTATTCAGGCCCCCCTTGGTGATCGCATAGGGAGCCTCGACGCCACCCCCGCCTACATCCGGCGCATAGGTGCTCACGTTGACAACCACACCTCCCCCTGCATCGCGCATGACCGGCAGAAGGCGACGGCACAGGTACCAGGGTCCCGAGAGGTTCACTCGCAGACACCAGTCCCAGTTTTCGGGGTCATAGTCGAAGATGCTCCCCACCACGTTGATCGCAGCGTTGTTGACCAGAATCTGGATGGGCCCCAGTGAATCGCTCACCTTTGCGATGACATCGTCGATGTGGTCGCGATCACCCGCATCCATGGGGTGACCCACCACGGTCGTCTCGGGAAACTCCTCCTGCAACGCCCGGGCGACCTCTCCAGTGCGACGAGCATGGATGTCGGTCACCACCACTCGGGCGCCCCCAGCAGCCAAGCGCCGAGCCGTGGCGCGGCCGATGCCCTCTCCCGCTGCTCCCGTGACCAGTGCAATTCGCCCCCCAAACTCATCCTTCATGCTCAACCCCCTGGTTTCTTCGATCTCAACGCGATCCTACCGGAATCGGCCACGAGACAAAGGCGAACACGAACTTCGACGAACCACTCTGGCCCTCGGGTCCCCAAGGCCCCTCCTCCAAAGCCAGCGGCCATCGACGACCCGTCGACTCGGCTTCCCCGAGGACCGCCGGAAAACGCAACCCAATAGTTGCCGGCCAGTCCTTTCGGCTCTCCGGTTCGACTTGCTTATCGGAGCCGTTGCGTTCAGTCTGTTGCAAACCGACAGGAGGCAAGAGACCGTGAACGACCATCCGCTCTACTCATGCGACGATCACCTCGACATTGGCAACGTACCCCGCGATCTATGGTCCTCACGGGTCCCAGAGAAATACCAATCGATCGCTCCACACGTGGTCGAGCGCAATGGAATGCACCTCTGGATGGCTGGCGGCCAACCGATCGGGGTCTCGGGCCGCTACGACGAACGATTGACGGCCCTCGGACGTCGGCCCGAACTCGCAGACGAGGACGGCTTGCGGCCCTCGAATCCGAAACTCCGCCTCGAAGACATGGAAAGCGACGGAATCCATGCCTCCATCGTCTACGGGGCAGGTGCCTTGACCGGCTTCCCGATCGACGACCCCGAAGCAAAAGCCGCCGTGCTGCGCGCGTGGAACGAATGGGCGGCAGAAGAGTTCAATTCATTCGCTCCCGACCGGCTGAGTGCCCTGCCCTTTCTCCCGGCCGGCACCATCGACCTCGCCGTGGAGGAGTTCGAGCGCTGCATGCGGCTCGGGCACCGGGGCGCGGTGATCGACCCCTTCGAAATCGATATCGCCGATCCGGCCTGGGACCGTCTCTGGGCCGCAGTCAGTGAAGCCGGGGTTCCCCTCAGCTTCCACATCGGCAAAGGAACCAAGCTGAACCCAGCGAGCGTGCGCGAGCGAGCGCCGTTCTCTTCGGTCGTTCCCCTGCAGATGGACGAGCCCCTGGCGTCGATGATTTTCTTCGGCGCCCTCGAGCGGTACCCCACCCTCCAACTCGTGCTCGCGGAGTCTGGGATCGGCTGGCTGCCATACTTCGTCTCGCGCATGGATGACCAGTTCGAAAAACATTGCGTGCCGTATGGCGACGAGTGCATCCAGACGCGCCCGAGCGAACAGTGGGCTCGGCAGATCTACGCAACCTTCGAAGAAGAGCCGCTAGGCCCGACGCTGATCCCCTTGCTGGGCGCAGACCACTTTATGTGGGCATGCGACTACCCGCATCCCGACAGCACCTGGCCGAACTCGAGGCATGCAATTGAAGAATCACTCTCGGGACTCGGTGATGAAGCCGTCCGCAAAGTGACCGCAGACACCTGCCAGCGTCTCTACCGACTGCCCTGAGGGCGGATGCCCGCCGGCGGGACCAAGTGCAGGAATGGGGACCGTGACGTAAGCCTCCGTTTCCGCGAATCCACCCATTCGCGGGAACGGACCGGTTCATCGCCAAGTCATGGGGTCGAGGCGCTCGCCTGAAGCCCAGTGGGCAGATGGGCCTCAAGCCTCACTTGCCCCGCAGGCTTGCTCAGAAGACGACCTGGAATCGCCCTTCGATGATGTTGATGCTTTCGTCCCTGCCGGCGCCCGTGATGGCGGCGCCGCCTTCGCTGGTCGTCGGGTCGGTTTTGGCATAGACGTAATTGAGTCGCATCATCAGGCTTCGATTGAGCCACCAGTTGAGCCCGAGGGTGACATTGCGCTCCTCGCCACCCTGAATCTCCTGGCTCGAAAGATCCATCTCGCTGTACCGAGCCGCGATCTCCCAAGCGCCAAAACCACCATCGCCCACCATTGAATTCGGGGTCACTCGCTTGTATTTGCCCGATTTCCAGTCGTAGTTCCGGTTCTCACCCGTCAGGAAGTAACCGGCCTGGACGTACCATCCGCCAAGCGTCAGATCCCCGGCGGGGCCCCGCCGTTGGATGTTGGAACCCGTGTACTCGCCCTGGGCATGGAAGGAGCCCAGCACACCGCTCACTTGGAGGTTGTACATGATCATGTCTTCGACATTGGTCAAATCACCCGTAGAGACGAGCTTGGCGCCGGAGATGTGAGCTTCTGGACGGGCGCCGAATTTGAGCTCGTTGTCCCTTCTCCACTTTCGGTAGTACACGGCACCACCCACCGTCAGAAGCTTGCGCTTTTCGGCCAGTGGATAGAAGAGCAGACGACTGGCGGTACCGAAGTTCTCGTCCGCTTGGCTCGGATAGTCGACTCCCTCACCGAAGACACCCGCGGAAGCCAGCCAGCGTTTCCCGTACGAACGAGCAACGAACCCCAGTCGGCGGCGGCCCGTCGCGGGGTTGTCGATGAAACCATCCTGCATGGACCGTTCCTGAAAGACCTGCCAGTTCGAACTGGTCATCGATTGCTGAGAGAACGGCACCTTCTGGTGCCCGAAGGTCAGAATCAGGGGACTCCCCAAGGGCTTGAAACCGTTGTAGGACATCCAGCCATCCGTGATGGCGGCCTTCCCATCGGGGTCGAAGTTGACTTCGAGCTTGTACTTGAAGTCCTCGTACAGCTTGCCCTGGCCCTTGAGACGGGCACGGCGCATCTCGAGGCCATCCCCCAGCGGAGTCACGTCCTTGTCGAAGACGTTCCAGTCGGCTTGAATTCGGCCCCCCACTCGAAAATCGAACCGACCATCCGCCGACTCCACCTTGAGGCCGCTGTAGTTCGTGGTCACCTTGGGTCCAGAATCCGCCATTGCAGCTGGAACCCCGACGATCATCGATACGCCGAAGAGTCCCAGAGTGGCCCACAAGCCCCTGGCGCTACGAATCCGAATCTTCACTTGCCGTTCCTTCTTTCTTTGAGCGGGGCAGCGAAAGGCGTTAAGCCGAAGCCCCCTCTATTTGCGTTCCATGAGTCGTGCCGAGGACGAGAATAGGGGCGCATGCGGGAAGTCCCGTGTCATTCGTGTAGCGAAAAGGTGAAGAATCCCCCGCTTTCGTCGTAATCCGGACCGGAGATTCAGACGTGGGGCCAGATCCAGGCCGAAGCGAACCAAAACGAAGTTTTATTTGGTTCCCTGGTTGCGGAATCACACGAGCCCCATGCCAGGGCTCTCCCGAGCAGATCGTCGCCCCACGGCACCGCCGAAACCCGCCACGAACAAGTACCACGGACAAGCAAACCGAGAGGACGAGTCCCTCGATGCCTTCGACGGACGGTCCCTCCGGGCTTCGGTGCCAGAGTCGCGGGTCGACCGTTAGTAGCTGAGCAAAAGGTTCACCGAAACGATGTGAT
>JAKVBI010000016.1:177500-180373 GCA_022447545.1 Myxococcota bacterium | reverse complement strand
GAACTTACCCGACAAGGAATTTCGCTACCTTAGGACCGTTATAGTTACGGCCGCCGTTTACCGGGGCTTCGGTTCACTGCTTCGTTCCGAAGAACTAACAGGTTCCCTTAACCTTCCGGCACCGGGCAGGCGTCAGACCCTATACGTCCTCTTATCGAGTTCGCAGAGTCCTGTGTTTTTAGTAAACAGTCGCTACCCCCTGGTCTCTGCAACCCCCAGCAGCTCGAGGAGCAAGTCCTTTCACCACCAGAGGCACACCTTCTCCCGAAGTTACGGTGTCATTTTGCCGAGTTCCTTAACCAGAGTTCTCTCAAGCGCCTTGGCATTCTCTGCCCGCCTACCTGTGTTGGTTTGCGGTACGGTCACCAGATGAATTTCCCTACGAGGCTTTTCTAGGAAGCATGGGATCACCGACTTTATGAGCCTTATGGCTCTCGACATCACCTCTCGGCGTTGAATGGAAACGCGGATTTGCCTACGTCTCCCGCCTACAAGCTTGAACCAGGGCGTCCAGCACCCGGCCCGGCTACCCTTCTCCGTCCCCCCATGGGTCAGACACGCATCTAGTGGTACGGGAATATTAACCCGTTTCCCATCACCTACGGCTTTCGCCCTCGGCTTAGGGACCGACTAACCCTGAGCAGATTAGCTTTACTCAGGAACCCTTAGGCTTACGGCGAGGCGGTTTCTCACCGCCTTTATCGCTACTCATGTCCGCATAAGCACTTCCAGTGCCTCCACCCGTCGTTACCGTCGAGCTTCAATGACCCTGGAACGCTCCCCTACCGCCCATTAAAAATAACGGACCCGTGGCTTCGGTATCATGCTTGAGCCCCGATACATTTTCGGCGCAGGTTCACTAGACCAGTAAGCTATTACGCACTTTTTAAATGGTGGCTGCTTCTAAGCCAACATCCTGGTTGTCTTTGCGCTCCCACATCCTTTCCCACTTAGCATGAATTTGGGGACCTTAGCCGACGGTCTGGGCTGTTTCCCTCTCGACTACGGACCTTATCACCCGCAGTCTGACTCCCGCGCTGGACTCACCGGTATTCGGAGTTTGGTTGGGTTCGGTAATCTGGTAGGACCCCTAGCCCATCCAGTGCTCTACCTCCGGCGGTCATACGCGAGGCTATACCTCAATATATTTCGGGGAGAACCAGCTATCTCCGAGTTTGATTGGCCTTTCACCCCTACCCACAGCTCATCCGGGAAGTTTTCAACCTTCTACGGTTCGGTCCTCCACTCAGTCTTACCTGAGCTTCAACCTGGCCATGGGTAGCTCACTCGGTTTCGGGTCTACCCCCGGCAACTAAGCGCCCTATTCAGACTTGCTTTCGCTTCGGTTCCACCTGACGGCTTAACCTTGCTGCCGAGGAGTAACTCGCGGACCCATTAAACAAAAGGTACGCGGTCACTCTTTCCATGGGACCGAAGTCCCAGGCATAGAGCTCCCACTGGATGTAGGCAAATGGTTTCAGGTCTATTTCACTCCCCTCGCCGGGGTTCTTTTCACCTTTCCCTCACGGTACTGGTTCACTATCGGTCGCCAAGTAGTACTTAGCCTTGGATGATGGTCCACCCAGATTCCCTCAGGATTTCTCGTGTCCCGAGGTACTCGGGAATCTCCTAGAGCTCGTTCGAATTTCGTATACGGGGCTTTCACCCTCTTTGGCGGGCCTTTCCAGACCCTTCCACTATCCGTTCGAGTCCCACGTTGGAGTCCCACGACCCCGGTAGGAATTGCTTCCCACCGGTTTAGGCTATTCCCCGTTCGCTCGCCGCTACTTAGGGAGTCTCGGTTGATTTCCTTTCCTCCGGGTACTGAGATGTTTCAGTTCCCCGAGTTTGCCTCCGGCCCCTATGAATTCAGAACCGGATGACCGGGCATGACCCCGGCCGGGTTTCCCCATTCGGACATCTTCGGATCAAAGCTCGTTTAGCAGCTCCCCGAAGCATTTCGCAGCTTACCACGTCCTTCATCGCCTCTTGGCGCCAAGGCATTCACCATCTGCCCTTCATTGCTTGACCAAATCTCGCCGTGAACGCTTCCGCCGAAGCGGTTGCGTTCGTATGCATGCACAAAACGCTTTCTATCTTGGACATAGAAAGAAAAAGAAGATTCGATTGTCAAAGAACACCGGAGGATCAAAGTCCAACCGATACTGGCCTGTTTCGAGCCAGCCACCCTCAAGGGGTGAATTCATACAAACAAAAAGAGACCATGGTGGAGCTGATCGGGATCGAACCGACGACCTCAGGCTTGCAAAGCCCGCGCTCTCCCAGCTGAGCTACAGCCCCACGCTTTGGAGAGAACATGTGCCAACCAGCACCCAC
Organism: Myxococcota bacterium; assembly: GCA_022447545.1. Lineage (GTDB taxonomy): Bacteria > Myxococcota_A > UBA9160 > UBA9160 > SMWR01 > JAKVBI01. The sequence continues at coordinate 178,036 of JAKVBI010000016.1, read as the reverse complement.
GGATTCGGGATCCTTTCCGGATGAGCTCGAGAAGAACGAACCACGTAGTTCGTCGGCACGTCGCACGACTCGCTGGTGGGCCTGGGTAGATTCGAACTACCGACCTCCCGCTTATCAGGCGGACGCTCTAACCAACTGAGCTACAGGCCCGTAGACCTCGAGCCCGGAAAGGTCCCGCTCCGGTCCCTCAAAACTGAATAGCGTGCGGCGGACGGTGGGAGGCGATCGAAGAGATCCCCGATTGAACGAGTGACCGGGAAAACCCGGGATTCAATCCCTCGTGGTGCACCGTGAACGATTCCGAAAAACTGTTCAGGCCACCAGGATCGCCTTTGACCTGGTGTGCAATCACTCCCCTCTCGTGCCTCCGTCTGCTGACTTCAACACTCAAGGATCAACGTGATAGCTCCCTAGAAAGGAGGTGATCCAGCCGCAGGTTCCCCTACGGCTACCTTGTTACGACTTCACCCCAATCACCACCCATACCTTGGGCGGCTCCCTCCTCCCGAAAGAGGTTGGTTCACCGACTTCTGGTT